>NZ_BAAGXG010000025.1:0-80862 GCF_054779955.1 Spirosoma arcticum | reverse complement strand
AATGGTATCCGTATAAAAAAGTTCGGTACGGAAATGTGCAATACCAAGCTGATAATCAGTTTTGTTCCCCTTTGTAAACCTATTCCAGTAGCATACGAAGGATGTTCAGGCAAACGCATTCCAACTTGCTTAGCTATTGTGGCGAAGGGTTGAATGCCATGATGCTCCACTACTTTCCCTTCTGAGTTTAACTTTAAAATAGCTACATCATTGGTCTTGAAAGACTTACCTGTGGCTTTCATCCCCAAAAAGTCATTCTTCCAGGTGCCGCTCCACTCTCCATAAACCAGTACATCATCGCCTTCAGCTACTGCCATAAAATTATCTCCCTTATAGTCAGGAAAGGCTTTCATCAATTGTAGTAAACCGGCTCGGGCGTTCTGAATACCTTTTTTAGGAATACTTCCTTCCCGACGGTCGATAAAATCAACGGCCGTATTTTCTGCTCTAATGACTGAATCCACATTTCCTGTTTCAAATCCGTGCATCCGAGCTAACACGATTCGCTTGTTTCTTTCCTGCTTTGACTCTTGGGAAGTAGTTGGGTTGGTTGCAGTATCAACAGAAGCAGTCTTTTCCTGTTGGCAAGCCAGCACCGATCCTATGGCAAGGGCAAAAAATACTGATCCTTTCATAAGCACAAATAGTCAATTTTACTTTTTCTAAGATTACCTCTAAAGCTATTAAGATTGCACTTCTATCTATAATCACTTTACATAAAGTTAGTTATCGAACGCATCAGAAAATAGTGTAAAACTCCGACGAATAATTGTATTACGGTTAATTGTATTTATCCGTTAGCCAATCAATTGTCAGGCCAGTCTACCCGGATGAACCCTAACACATTGTAAGCAAACCACTTCTATACGTCCAGCGCACGAAAGTCAACTTGCTACTAATCCAGCCTCCACCGAATGCCGACGAGCGTCGGCGCTGTGGGCAAAGTAGCAACAGGGTACGCCAGCGGCTTCGATTCGGCTCAGTGTGATGCGGGTTCCGGGCTGGTTCTTGTGGTGGACCTGCCGGATGTAGACGCAACGAATCTGACGGGGGAAGTGCTCAACCACCGACGCGTAAATGCTGGGGTCTTCCTGCGTATCGTCGCCGAGCAGGATGAACTGTTGCGTCGGGAAGGTTTCCAGAATGCGGACAATGCGCGTAAACTTGGTTTTGTGTTTGTTCTGACCCGTTTTCAGCAAGTCTTTGAATCGCTTCAACTGACTCAGCAGGTACACACCATCAGGCAACCCGTTTTTTGCCGAAAAGTCCAGAATGTAGTCGTACAAATTCCATTCACTACTCGATACGTAGAAGAACGCATTGGTCCGGTCGGGGCCACTGTGGGCCTCGGCCAGCAATTGGTAATGCGTGACTACCCCCTCAAACGGTCGGCGGCTGTGGGCGTTTTCGGTGAGCAGCACCCGCATCCGCTTGAGAATCGTGGCCGAGTGCGAAATCAGAAACGTGTCGTCGATGTCGGAGATGCAGGCGATGTGCGTTGGGTGCGGCACCAGCACCTTCCCCTCCCCCTGGGCCAGCACAGCTTCGGGCGTGAGTGTTTGGGACAGCAACTCGGCCCGGACCAGATGCCAGCCCGGCTGTACCGGCTGCGTGAGGGGAAGGTCAAACCGGAAGTAGCCATCGGGGTCGGTTTGTGTTTCGGCCGTTTGCTCACCAAACCGAACCCGGACGGTGGCCTCTGGGTAGGGCTGCACCATAAACAGCCGAATGACGGCCAGCAGATTCACCAAAATACCATCGCGGTACTTGGTGCGGGGCAGGGCGCTCCGGCGCAGCACACTTCCGTGAATAGTCAGTTGGCTGGCGTTGCCAAATCCCCGGTAGAGTTTGACAACGGGCTGGTCGGTAAGCCGAAGCCGTGTTAAGAAATAGTGTCTAAGCCTACTTCTAACGGGTAGACGTTGTTTATTAACTGGTTTTGGTTGAATATCCATTGTACCGTTCCGTTAATGCTCGACATTGATAACGCATAACCACTCAGAAGTCGAACCGCCGATGCGGTTGGTCTTTTTATTTGCGATCAATCCCGTTTCGGGTGGTAAAGATAAAACCGCCTGGACAGTCGGCATCAACGACTATTTTGCCGACTTGCCCCACACGGTCGAACTGCTCACCCTCAACGGCGAGACCGACGGCGAAGCCCTGCGCCAGGCAATTGCCCAGTTCAAACCCGACCGGGTCGTCGCCGTGGGGGGAGACGGCACGGTTAAGATCGTGGCCCAGCACCTGCTTGGCACCAGTATAGCGCTCGGCATTTTACCCGCCGGATCGGCCAACGGCATGGCCCGCGAACTGGGTATCCCGACCGACATTCAGGGCAGCTTAGACATAATAACCAGCGGTACGCCGAAGCCAATCGACATTATTCTGATCAATGATACCGATATCTGTCTGCACCTGAGCGACATTGGTCTGAATGCGCAGGTGGTGAAACACTACCAGCAAAACAACTGGCGGGGCATGTTCGGCTATGTACGCAGCGTGGTGAAGTCCCTGCAAAGACGGCGGCTGCTACGGGTCGAAATCAACGCCGGTGACGACTGCATTCAGCGAGTTGCGCTCATGATTGTGCTGGCCAATGCCCGCATGTATGGCACTGGCGCTGTTATCAATCCCGACGGTGATTTGTCCGATGGGAAGTTTGAGGTTGTCATTTTCCGACGATTAACGGGCTGGGAAATCCTGAAGTCGTTCTGGCAGTACGAGCCGTTCAACCCAAAGAACGTCGAGATTTTCCAGGCTACGTCCGTCACCATTGAAACCCAACGGCGGGCTTATTTTCAGATCGACGGCGAGTACCGGGGCCGCATCAATAAACTCAGTGCTCGCATTCAGCCGGGAGCCGTTCTGATGCTCATGCCCGGAGGGTGATTGCCCCTTGCTCTATGGGCGAGAAGCTACCCGCTCCGCCCCACTGTACAGATTAAATCGCCCATCGCGGACGAAACCAGCCAGGGTCATATTGGCTTCCTGCGCCATCTGAACCGCCAGACTCGACGGTGCCCCTACCGCTGCCAGTAATGGTACGCCCGCCAGCCAGCTCTTCTGAACCAGTTCAACGCCGATCCGTCCGCTCAGAAATATGCCCGACTGGCTGAGGGGCAACCAACCCTGCCAGAAAGCCGCGCCAATAAGCTTGTCCAGGGCGTTGTGACGGCCGATGTCTTCCCGCACTAACCGCAGCGTACCGTCGGCATCGAACAGGGCAGCCGCGTGAATGCCGCCCGTGTAGGCAAACGCCCGCTGCACCTCACGAACGCGATTGGGCAGGGCGTGAAGTACACGGGGATCGACCCGTAGAGTAGACGTGAGGAAACCGGAGACAATGGCCATGACCGATTCGATGGTGGCTTTGCCACACAACCCGCAGCTCGATGACGTGAACGTGTTACGACTTAGCCGCGCCCAGTCCACCTGTACGTCGGGGTGAAGTTCGACCCGCAGTACGTTGCCTTCTTTGGCAGAGTCCTGCACGCAGTGGCGACACGAAACAATGTCGGCGGGGCGGTGGATGATGCCCTCTGTGAACAGAAAGCCCATGGCCAGTTCCTCGTCGTTGCCCGGCGTTCGCATCGTGACCGAGATGGGCCGCTGCTGCCGGTCGGTGGTGGGGCCGAAGCCGAGCCGAATTTCGAGTGGTTCTTCAACGGCCAGCAGATCGGGAGCTTCCGTTGCGACTCCGCCGTCGATTTTCTGGATGGTAACGGGAGCAATGAGGGATATATGCATCGGATAAAAATTAACCAACGAGCCAGATTCGGTCGGCTTCGGCCCCCTGCTCAGTCCATTCTACCAGCACCCGCTGCGATTCGAGCGTATTAACGCGCTTACCCGTATAATCGGGTTTGATGGGCAGGTCGCGGTTGTAGCGCCGGTCAATCAGCACCAGCAGTTCCACCTTGCGGGGTCGGCCAAAAGCGGTCATCGCGTCGAGGGCGGCCCGGACCATGCGACCCGTTGCCAGCACATCGTCGATCAGGATCACGCGTTTATCCTCGATCACAAAGGGCACGTGGGTAGCGTTGGGGCGTAGGGGCGAATCGCGTCGGCGGAAATCATCGCGGTAGAAGGTGGCGTCCAGATAACCCAGGGGTACCGTGTGGGCAGGGTCACGCCCGGCCAGCGTCCGGTTCAGTTCCCGCCCGATACGCTCGGCAAAATAGATACCACGCGGCTGCATACCCAGCAGGACCGTATCAGCAAAATCCTGGTGCTTTTCGATCAGTTCCTGCGTCAGGCGACTCACCACGATCTCCAGCAGCGGACTGGCCAGAATAAGGCGTTGTTGATTCATGGGACGAAGATAGTCGGTTAGTCAGTCAGTTGGTGAGTCGGTCAGCGGTTGCCTGCGTCAGCTACTAACTGACTGACTAACCGACTGATTTACCACTCCATCTCCCGCTTGTCGTGCCAGAATTTGCCGGTTTCGGACTGAGGGGCGTCGGTTGCCAGCCAAACGATTGTTTCGGCCCCCTGCTCAACCGGACGGTTGGCGCTGGCTCCGCCCATATCGGTTCGTACCCAACCGGGATCTACGCAGTTGACGGCAATGTTTCGCTGTTGTAATGCCCCCGCAAATTGCTTTGTCACAGCGTTCAGCGCCGTTTTAGAGATGCTGTAGGCGGGGGCGTAGGTGTCCATGCGACTCAGCGACCCCGCCCCGCTCGACACGTTGATGATACGCCCGCCGTTGGGTGATTTTTCCAGATACGGCAAAAAGTACTGGGTTACTAAAATGGGGCCGTTTACATTGGCTTTCAGCGTCCGGTCGAGCATTTCGGCGTTCAGCTTAACGATATCCTCGCCGTGATCATTCAGGATCGCTGCGTTGTTGATTAAAACATCTAAGTGGTCGGCTTTCTGAGAAAACGTGCCGCTGGCATTTTTGATGCTGACGGGGTCGGTCACGTCGATGTGGATAAACGTCACTTCATAGCCTTCGCTGCACAGTTCCTCCGACGCAGCCCGGCCTTTGGCCATGTCGCGGGCACCAATAAACACGGCAAACCCGCGCTGGGCCAACTGCCGGGCTGTTTCTTTGCCAATACCCTTGTTGGCCCCCGTGATGAAGGCGGTACGCTGATGGTCTGTTTTCATTCCGATTGGGGACAGGGGTTGTATTCCACGACTCTTAGCAACCCACCGGCTCCGTCAAATGTTTACCGTATACTCAACAGATCAGCCCACTTCCTGCAATATGTGTTACGGTATTTAGTAGATTATCGACTAATCTTGCGTTACCAATTATCTTTTATTTAGCCCATGAAATCAGTTGTTCTTGTTCTGGCCGTCGGTATGTTCGCTACGGGCACCGCACAGTCCCAAACTCAATCAACTACAAATCCAGCCAGCACAACGGCAACTGCCAGCCAACCGTTGGTTCGGCCACCCGCTACGTCGGTCTCACCCGAGACAGCCTCGCCTAATCGTCGGCAAGAGCTGTACGATCAATATCACGGCTACGTAAAAAAACCAGGGCCGCTGACGCCCGTTTCCGCTACATCGGCACCGGTAGAACGCCCAGCCAGTCGGCCCGCGCCACAGTCTGCCCCGCCGGAGCCGGTTGCCAGTGTCGAACGGCAACAGCCCATTTCGGTGGATGTCAGTCGGTCGAATGTACGGATTGGCGTTCGGGGAGGCCTCACCCGCCTGATTTATTTAGACCGATTACCACCCATCAATGCTGACCCAACGTTAAGTTTCGTCGGGGGATTCGTTTTCAATTTTGGCCGGGGGGTCCTTTCTTTCCAGCCCGAACTGAACTACAGCCGTTACGCGCTGAAGAACACGGCAGGAGGAGGGTCATCGTTGACACAGGCCACCGACCGGTTCGAAGTGCCATTGTTACTTAAAATCGCATCAGGATCAGTCAACGGCAATCAGTTTTTCATAAATGTAGGTCCTTATGGGGCGTACCTATCCAGTGCCAGTTTGAACGGCCAGAAGCAGTCGCTCGACGGCTCAGGCGGGCGATTCAGTTTTGGGGCGGTTGCCGGGATTGGGGCAGCCCTGAAAGCCGGGCAGGGGCAGGTGGTTCTTGAACTACGGGGACTGTATGGGTTAGGCAATGTGGCTAATGACATCGTCTTCAATTCAACATACAACGTACTCAATGCACAGGCTACGGTAGGCTACGTGTTCCCATTGGGCGGCAACCGTTAACATTTCTCATAGAGTGGGTTTTCAAAATGGCGGTGGCTGCTTGGCCGTCGCCATTTTTGTTAATAATTTACACGTATTCTACACCAATCACATTTTGATTGAATGGCCTTACGCACATATTGTCAGGCAGTTAGTATACGAGTAGTTTTGCAGGGTTCAGTACACAGTCTTTTTTAGCGGGTATGATGATACGTATAACTACGGGAATTACGCTGTTGCTTTGCTTTATCTTCTCCGGGGGGTTGGCGCAGAGCGTGGCCGGGTTCTGGCTCGGTGTTACGTATCCCAGCAACCCCAATCAGAAGGTTTTCAATTACACGACGACCCTTACCCAAACCGGCACTACGCTCGGCGGCACTGCTCAGACAGCGAACCCCAACGTACCGTTTGGGGGCACGGCTTACCTCACGGGGCGCGTGACGGGAACCGCCGTTACGTTCAGCGAAGCCGATCAGACGGGCAGCACATCGACGGTTCAGGACCTTTGCTACTGGAAGGTAAATCTGGTTTATAACCCAACCGACGAGAGCCTGATTGGTACCTACGAAAACATCGTGAACACCACAACCTGCACCGAAGCGGGTAATGGAAAAGTAGAACTGTACCGGATTGTGCTCAAGTCGGGCGCTAAATTCTGCAAAGGCAGCCCCATGGATTTACGCGTTACCGGCAAAGATATCCGCTGGTACTCATCAGCCGCCAAAACGAATCTGCTGGCCACCGGCAATACCTTCAGCCCCAGTTTAAACCAGACCACTACGTTCTACATCACGCAAACGCTGTACCGGAACGAAAGCCCGGCCGTACCCATCACCATCGAAGTAATCGACCCCGCATTCAGGGCTACGGCTACCAACGCCGACTGCGGCCAGTCGAATGCTACCATTGCTGTTGCCATTCCAAATCCGGCCAACTGGCAGTATAGCCTTAACAGCGGGGCGTTTCAGGCGAGTCCGTCGTTTGCAAACCTCGGCCCCGGCACTTACACGGTAGCTGTCAGAGACGAGGCCGGCTGCCGGGCCGAACAGTCGGTTGCGGTCGTAGCCAGCGCAGCCCCCACCATCAGCGAGTTGAAGATGGTTTCGCCCCGCTGCGGTTTGGCCACCGGCGAGGTAAGCCTGACGGCCACCGGCGGAACTGGCGCACTGACGTATTCCATCAACGGCACTGCCTTTCAACCCCAGCCACTCTTCCGCAATCTGGCGGGGGGCGACTACACCGCTCGTGTGCGGGACACAAAGGGCTGCGAAGCTACCAGGCCCGTGTCGCTACCCACGTCGTTTTCGGTGGGCATTGCCAGCGTCAGCACGACGTCGGCCACCTGCGGACAGACGAATGGCAGCCTGACCGTGACAACGACGGGCGGCAGCGGGGCCATGCAGTACAGCCTTGATGGACAGACATATCAACCGGGCAGCACACTCGCCAACCTGAAGGGAGGGGCCTACACGCTTCTGGTGCGCGACGGGGCGGGCTGCACGGCTACGCAGTCGGTGAGCGTTGCGGGCAGCAGTTTAACCATCGACGACCTGAAAGCAACCCCACCCCGCTGCGGAACGGCCAATGGTGCGCTCAGCGTGTCGGCCACGGGTGGAATTGGTACGCTAACCTACACCCTCGACGGAACCCGCTATCAGTCAAGCGCCGTATTCAGCAATTTGCCGGGCGGGAGCTACACGGTCCGGGTGCGGGATGCCAGTGGCTGCGAGGTAAGCAAAACCAGTAGCCTGCCTCTGTCAAACCCGTTGCTTGTCGTCGGAATCAACGCCGTGCCAACGACCTGCGGACTATCCAACGGCCGGGCGTCGATGACGGTGTCGGGGGGTGCCGGGCCAATCCGGTTCAGCACCGATGGCCGACGGGCGCAGGCGGGCAACACGTTCGACAGCCTGAGCGCGGGCACCTACACCCTGTTTGCGCAGGACAGCGCGGGCTGCGCAGCAGGCCGGTCGGTAACCATAGCCGCCAGCGCACTACCCGTTATTACGGAGTTGGCCACGACGCCCGAAGCCTGTGGGCAGAAAAACGCGTCCATCATCATAACGACCGCTGGCCCAACCAGCCAGTACACCTATTCGATTGATGGACAGACGTTTCAGTCGGGTAATGCCTTCACGGCGCTAAGCGGAGGAAATTATGCGGTGGTCGTGCGAGACCAGAACGCCTGTGTCACTACGCGTCCGCTCAGTTTAGCTGTCGACTGCGCCAACGCCATTCACCTGCCCACGGCGTTTTCGCCCAATAACGACAACCTGAACGACGCCCTCACCACGCACTTTAGCTTTCCATCATTGACGGTCGCGCGGTTTGTGGTGTATGACCGCTGGGGAAGCGTGGTATTCAGCCGGGTGAATTTTGCGCTTACCAACGGCGAACCAATCTGGAATGGGCAGGTTGGCAACGGGGACCCGGCACCGGCGGGAATTTATCCATACATGCTCCACTGCCAGTTCCCGGACGGCACGCCAATGACGTACCGCCACTCAGTTGCTGTAGTGAAGTAACGGGCCGACAGGCTTACACAAACGGCAGCGTTTTCTCCCAGAGCCAAGCCGCTTTCTCGTCGTTGATATCGCGGTTGTAGGTGCCTTTGGGGGCGCTATCGGCAAAATACCCCCCGTTGTTGCGCTCACCGATGGACTTGAGCGGAGCCGAAGCCAGGAACACCGACGTTTGTGCCCCTTTGTCGGGCGTGCGCATTAACGGCCCGGCCAGTGCAAACACCTTCCCCAGAAACCCCGCTGTATCAGCTCCAAAATTGGTGCGCACGGCTCCCGGATGCACCGAATAGGACACGATACCCTGTCCGGCTGTTCGGCGGGCCAGTTCGCGGGCAAAGAGCAGATTGGCTAATTTATCGTCGCAGTACGCAAACGTGGTTGACAAATCGTCGATTTTCCGGAAGAACCGGGACGCCCGCCCGCCTAAGTAAGCCGCCGACGACAGGCTGATAACCCGCGCCGGTCCGTTGTCACCGGCTCCGGCCCTTTCCAGCGAATCGAGCAGGTGGTTCGTGAGTACGAAATGCCCAATGTGGCTGGCATAAAACGATTTCTCAATACCATCAATGAATTCGATCCGGGCGGGGGTGTAGCCCGCATTGTTGATGAGTACGTCGAGTCTGGGATATTTAGCGCTTATCTGCCCGCCCGCCCGACGCACGGAGTCGAGGTCGGCGAGGTCGGCCGTGAAAAAATCAACCGTGACGGCAGGGTTGGCTTTCTGAATCTCGGCCTGAGCCTCGCCGCCTTTTTGTTCGCTGCGGCACAACAGTATCAAATCGAATGAACGTTGCGCCAGCGCTTTAGCCGTGGCTAATCCCAGGCCTGAGTTAGCACCGGTGATGAGGGCAGTTTTTGTTCCCATTTTGTTTAATCAATAATGCAGAATGGATAATGAACAATGAATCCGTCACGGGCATTCATTGTTCATTATCCATTCTGCATTATTGATTTTCTCTACGCGTTAAACGCGGGGGCGAATTCGTTTTGGGCGAAATCTTCCAATTTGATTTTGCCGAGAGCCGGTTTGTTGGCTAAATAATCTTCCTGCATCTGACCGTTGCGCATTGCCTGGCCGAGTTTGGTGTATTCGGTCGCCATTTCGCTATTCAGGCCCGCTTGGAGCATTCCCTGCGTATTTTGTTCGTCGGAGAAAACGACCCACGGCGTTTCGGGTTTGCCAACGGCTCCGCCCAGCACGGTCGCAATCTCGGCACCCGTCCGTTCGTCGCTGGCGATATAACGAACCTGGTGACCCGTGAACCCTAAATTCAGTAGTTCCTCAAGGGCAACGACGGCAATGTCGTCGGTGTGGGTGAGGGCAATGGGGTCATCGCCGAAATTGCTGCCCATCATACCCATTCCTTTTACCATCCCAACCATGCCGAACAGGTTATACATGAAGTAGGACGGCCGCAGAAATTTGCTGTTCAGCCCCTCAACTCCAGCGAGTTTGTGCTCGGCATCATACAACCCGTCAACAGGACCCACGCCTTCGCCCACGTGCGCACCAACGCTGCTGAGCAGCACCGCAAACCGGATGTCGTTCGCCTGAATGGCTGCTATGTAGTTGTCGGTGACCTCGTTCTGATAGGCTCGCCAGCCCGCAACGCCCCATTTGGGAGGGATAATCAAGTAAACGGCATCGGCCCCGGCAAAGGCCTGTTTCACAAAGTCGGCATCTTCAACAGTGCCCACGGCTGCTTTGGCACCGAGTGCTTCAATGGCGGCTACCTTATCAGGTTTGCTGGTAACAACGGTGACAGTGTGGCCCGCCCGAACGAGGCCTTCAGTAATGGGTTTTCCGGTATGCCCAATTGAGCCAGTAATGACGTAATGCATATAAATGAATGTAAAATGGATAATGAGAAATGTAAAATGAATCGTACGGGTAACGCTGGATGTTAACGCATAATGAGCAGTTTGACCGCTGGGCCATTGTTCATTATACGTTCTAAATTAGTCATTAAAACAGCAGCTTCCAGCTATTGAAAAACAGATCTTTACCGGGCTGACCAGACCAGTGCGAACCAACCGTTTCGGGTTCGCTTCCCTCCTGTTTCACAATGGCGGTGGCGCCTTCACTGGCCAATGCCTGACAGATGCTGTTCGTTGCGTAATCGTTTTTCCTAATCAGGAAGCAAACTGATTCGTCCTGTTTGTTCATGGCTGTAAATTTTATTGTATGTGCAAGCAATTATTTCGTTAAATTTTTTCATTGTTCCTGACCCAGTGCCTGAGCAGCCCTGAACACGTGTTGGGTTAAACTTTGAATATTCTCCTCACCAACGGCCTGTGCATAGCGGACACCCGCCCGTTGCTGCGCTTCGGCAATGGCGGGCCGGAGGACTTCTCCCTCAACGGTTGCATAAATCAGGGTTTTTTTGCCTTCCGTTTCGCGCCTTACCAACCGCTTCTGCTCTAATTTCTCCACCAACCGGGTAATCGTCGACGGCGTCAGATACATTGTCTGGCTCAGTTCCGAAGGCGTCACGCCCGGCTGGTCAACCACTTCGCAGAGCACGTATGCGTGTGAATAAGACAACCCAAACCGACCAAACTCTTCGTCACCAATAGCCGTGATAGCCCGTGCCAAGGCGTTCGCCGAAAAAAGCAAACAGCCGCTAAGGCGGGTATTCTGTTTGCAGGTAGCTGATTCGCTGGTTGCGTTCATACTTATATAACGCCTACTGGAGATAATAGTTGCATGTACAAGCATTATTTATTCGTCGTAGAGCCGCAACATTTTACGGCTCTTATGCGTCAGCAATTTATGTTCTGTAAACAGATTTTATTTATTCAGTAGCCGCGTAAAGTGTCCCCGTTGCTGACGCGTAAGAGCTGCAAAGTGTTGCGACTCTACTTCAACGGTAAATGCACCTCGGCCATCATGCAGCGGGCTGAACCGCCCCCGTTTCCTTCAATCATTGACAGATCGAAATGAAAAAGCGTGGCATAATCATCTAAAAGGTCAAGCTGCTTAGGCGTTAATGACTCATAAGCACGGGTCGACATAACCAGCAGTTTCTGTCCCTTTTGGGTCAGTATCTGGAGCATATTTCCAGCGAAGGCCGTCATTTGTTCGAGTGAAATATCGATAATTCGTTTATTCAGCCCTTCCAGTTCCTGCCGAACCATTAGCCGTTCGTCAGGGTCAGTGACGGCCGACAGACATACGACCGCAAACGTGTCAGCAATGCACATGAGCACGTTGGTATGATACACGGCTGTGCCGCCCGCGTCGGCCGCGTGGAACTGGACGATTCGGTAGCCGGTCTGCCGACCGAACTCGGCCAGTACGTCGGGGTGCGTCCGGGGCGACAGGCAGGCAAAGGCCACGCGGTGCATCCGGTCGAGGACCAGACTGCCGGTACCTTCCAGAAATTTACCCTCCTGTTCAAAGTGGGTCAGGTCAACGACTTTGGCGACGTGAAACCGTTCGGCGAGGTCGTTGATGATGTTAGGGCGCCGTTCGAGCCGCCGGTTTTCGGCCTGCATTGGGTAGAGCACAACCGTGCCGCTGGCATGGAAAGATACCCAGTTGTTGGGGAATATGGAGTCAGGCGTGTAGGGATCAGCCGTATCGTCATACACCGTCACGTCTACCCCGATGGCCTGCAGTTGGCGCACCATCTCGTCGAACTCACGAAGTGCATCTTCCTGCGCTACATCCTTCGTTTGGGCGGCTAATTTAACGTCCTGAAACGCATTCGACCCGGCCGTTTCGCTATTGAAACCGAAACGAACTGGACGAATCATTAAAATACGGGAGGTAGCTTGTGACTGCATAGTTTTCAGGTCAGTAAGTAATAGCAGGGCTGAAATTACAAAAAAAACCCATCTCCGGCGTCAGATTCGGGGATGCGACCATCAAACCTCATCGCGCAGCAACGGCAAACTCATGCAGTGGCTGCCACCCCGCGCCCGGCTTAGCTCGGCCGACGGCAGCATGATAAACGTGTTTTCGATGGTCTCCGGCGACGATTCACCCCGCTCGAACCGGTCCAGCAGATCGGCGGCCCGGACAATGTCGAACCCGGCTTCGCGGAAGGCATCGGTCGTTTTCTGGTTGCGGTCGTAGCCCACCACCACGCCGTCTTTGAGGGCCAGCAGGTTGCAGGAGTCGGTCCACTGCTCCCGCGCCCCGAACGGAAACTCGTTGTTGCCCGAATAGATAAACTGCACCGGCTCAGTAGCGCCGAGGTCGTTCTTGCTGATGTCGGTGAGCAGGTCTTCGAGGTTTTCGATCTCGATGGGTTTGTGCTCCAGACCCTTAATAAACTGCATGATCTTCAGGTCTTCGGACACGTCTTTGGGTGCGAAAAAATGAATCACGTCGCGCTTCCTGGCTTCGTCGCCGGTGCGGGCCAGCGAACCAAGCAGCACCCACACGTTGCGCTTCGCCTGGGTGAACACCGTGTCGATGTGCATGTAATCGCGCTTTTTGGGAATCTTGATGATGGTGACGGTATCGACTAAGTTTTTGGCAAACACCAGCCGCATTACCTGCTGAGCCGCGTAGAGCGTGGTCCGTTCGCTGACACCCACAATCAGGTGCCGTTTGGCAATCATCATCACGTCGCCCCCTTCGAGCGTTGAGCGGGTTACGTCGCGGTGAACCTCGGCGTCGGGCAGCAAAAAAGCGTGTTCGTTGTCGGGTATTTCAATGATCTTATTTTGGTAATCGGCAAAGAGCGGGTGGTTAAAGAAGATGTACTGCATCAGCAGCGCTTCGCGGGTGCGGGCCAGTTTGGCGGGCTTGTTGAGCAGGATATGATCGTTGATGACGATGCCAATGTCGCGCGTGAAGATGAAGTTGGGCAGGGGCGAAAACAGCATCGTCTGGTCGGGCAGCGAGCCGGAGATCATGATTTTGGCCAGTTCAATGGGATCGAACTGGTTGAGCTGATGCTGGGTGCGGAAGGCCGTCCGTTCGATGCCGCAGATGGCCGCAATCAGGCGGGTACGGATTACTTCATCGGCCAGAATATCGGAGAGCAGATTCTGCACGTCAACGACTTTGTCGGACCGGAAGTAGTCGGCATGGTCGGGCTTGTAGAAGTTACGATCAGAGTCGGGTCCGAGGTTGGCTACGTTACCGCGTACTTTATCGGGGTCCAGAAAATACAGCAGAATTTTGACGTAATAATCGTATTCGTCCCGGCGCATCATGTCGAGGTGAACAATGTCTTCAAAGAGCCAGTCCTGCGCTTTTGAGGGCACCACCTTGCCGAGTCCCCGGTCGGGGCTGTGGATAAGCATACGCCGGAGCGTCCCGATTTCGGAAGACACGTTGATGCAGGCGGGTGGTATAGTGGGTTTTTCGCCGGGCGACGCGGCAGTCGGCAGGCTGGTTTCGACGGTGAGTTTTTCGGTATTCATACTGACAAATAAACCTGCATTTAGGGCCGGTTTGGGGGTGCAAGGTACGGTTTTGACCGGGGAAAAGGAAGGCAATACCCGTTGGCGATGCGCCGTGGCGACTACCGAAAACAAATTGTACTTTACAGAATCACTGAAAAAACGTGCCTGATGATGGTTGCCGACGTTAAACCCCCGCTCACCAACGACGAACTGCTGGCCCTGATCAATGTTGATGGATTCTACCGTTTCCCGGCCTCAATCGACGACTATTGGAATTTGCTGAGTGAAGCTCAGTACCGCGCCGATTATTACGATTACCACGTCATCGCCACCATGAGTTACGAGAGTGACATTCACAGTCGAATTGCCACGGAATTCAGCATTCTGTTAGGGTTGATCTATCGAAACAAACCCGGATTTCTGATGTACAATAGCAACAGACCTCTCTACGTAGAAACTTACTCTGGTGCGGGCACGGGGCGGTCCGCCGGTGCGGGCTTTAACGCGGATGGTATGGTTGTATTAATGCCGCGAAATCCACATGAGTATCGTCCCGGCCTTGGTGCCGAGACAACGCCCGTTTTACTAATCGAAGTATTGTCACCGAGTACACGGGCATACGATTTCGGCACCAAGCTACCTGCCTATAAGCAAATACCGTCTCTGCAAACGATTTTATACGTGGAGCAGGATAAACCTGACATTCTCGTGATGGAACGGCAGGCCCCCAACCGCTGGACCGAAACCCGCCTGCAAGCCGCTGATGAGTCGTTTTTAATAGCCGGGCAGCCGGTTACGCTGGAGCAGATTTACCGGGCGTTTATGTGTAGGTAGGTATCACCCCGTTTGATGTTGAAGGAAAAGGCCGTGTGTTGACACGGCCTTTTTTTGCGTTGACGTAAGTTGGTGGCTCTGGCAGCTTGAGTAATACTACCAGCAACAGCAATCTGGTATTCAGTATTTACCAGGAGAAATCAGTTGAATTAAATGGTCATTGGCACACAATTTGACAAGCCAGTACGCTCAGTTATTTCGTTGGTTTTCAGCAAAACATTCTCCTGTCTACTACTGAAACCCTCGAATAACGACTCATTCACAGCGTAAATCATCTGCTAACTAATTGATGGCATGGATTTCGACCAGGAAGTTGATGCATCTCAGTTCTCAGGGAGCTTTACTCGAACGAACGTTTTGACCCCGTTTTGGCTAAATAAACTACCTATGGTTACTACTTTACCTATATGGTTCACACGCGCGAGCGCTCTTATCCGGTACAAAGGTGGAGCGATTGGTATATTGATGATTCTGTTTTCATTAACATCGTTACATACAGCAGCCCTGGGGAACGTATTGGGGAACCCCAAGGGTAATAAGGCACGGCTCAACTCAGGCCCGGACTTAGGTACAGCTTCCGGTTTTGCCCTGTTCACTGCGGCTGGCGCAATTGATAATACCGGAGCAACGGTGATAACGGGTGACGTTGGGACCAAAGTGGGTGCAATTACTGGACTTACTCAAGCACCGGCAGCACCGGGACCAGGGAGGGTAATTGGACAAATTTTCCCAGAGCTTAGTCCACCATCAGCGCAACCAGCGGCAGATGTGGTGGCTGCGTACAACTCGTTGAATTCGGTGGCCTGCGGTACTACAATTCTCCCCGAACTGGCTGGTCTGACTCTTGCTCCGGGTGTTTACTGCCAGCCTTCTGCCATGGCCACTTCGTTGAATGGAACATTAACACTGAGCGGATCAGGCGTATTTATCATCAAGTTGAACAGCGCGTTAACGACGGCCACGAACTCAAGCATCGTGCTGACAAACGGGGCCACAGCCAGCAACGTATTTTTCCAGGTCAATGGAGCGGTCGATGTAGGCATTGACGCTTCTTTCAGGGGCACTATATTGGCCAACGGCGCTATCAGCTTATTAACGAGAGCATCGCTTGAGGGTAGAGGCCTTTCAATTGCAGGGGCAATTAATCTGGACAATAATAGCGTTACGTTAACACCCCTCTGTTGCTTAAGCCTCACAGCAGCACCCAGTGCATGCCAGGCTGCTACTAATCTGTATACGGTGACGGGTACGGTTAGTTTCACCAGCACCCTCGCCAGCAGTCTGACGATTACGGATGGCACCGTTTCGACTACGTTCTCCGTCACGGCAGGCCAGCCATCGGCTACCTACACGCTGGCGGGTCTCAACTCGGGTACGGGTTTGCGTACAGTCACGCTGACCTCATCGGCAACCACCTGCGGAGCCGTGTCTGCAACCTACACCGCTCCTGCCAGTTGCACAATCGGCATCGCCCTGAGCGTGACGCCGGGCAGCAACCAGACCGCCACCAATCAGTATAACATCACAGGTACGCTTTCGCTGACCAACGCGGTAGCCGGAACAGCTACTATTACCGACGGGGCCACCTCTACCACGGTCGCGGTTACCGCCGGGGCCACGTCGGTGCCTTATGCGCTGAGTGGATTAAGCAGTGGCACGGGTAGTCATACCGTCACGGCCACTTATGCGGGCCTGACCACCAGCGTCACCTACACCGCTCCGGCAGCTATCACGGCGACTCCCAGCGTCGCTATTGCGTTGAGTGTGACGCCGGGCAGCAACCAGAGCGCCACTAATCAGTATGACATCACGGGCACTCTCTCGCTGACCAATGCGGTGGCCGGAACGGCCACCATCACCGACGGAATGACTTCCACCACGGTGGCTGTCAGCGCCGGAGCCACGTCGGTGCCGTATGCACTAAGCGGTTTGAGCAGCGGCACGGGCAGCCACACCGTTACGGCTACCTACGCAGGCCTGACCACCAGCGTCACCTACACCGCTCCGGCAGCTATTACGGTCGATGCTGTTGCCATTGCCCTGAGCGTGACGCCGGGCAGCAACCAGAGCGCCACTAATCAGTATGACATCACGGGCACCCTTTCGCTGACCAACGCAGTAGCAGGAACAGCTACCATCACTGACGGCGCGACTTCCACCACGGTCGCGGTTACCGCCGGGGCTACGTCGGTGCCTTATGCGCTGAGCGGTTTGAGCAGCGGCACGGGCAGTCACACCGTTACGGCTACCTACGCGGGCTTGACCACCAGCGTCGTCTACGCAGCCCCCGCTTCCATCACGGCCATTGCACCAACGCTCCAGCTCGAACAGTTCGTCAGCCAGTCCAGAGCTGTAGTTGGGGATGTACTGACGTACTCATTAGTGCTAACCAACCCCGGCTCCACAACGGCAGCCACCATTGTGAGTAGTTCGCTCAGCAGCGGCTCGACCTACGTAGCCGGATCAGCCACCGTGCCCGCGGGCACAATCTTTACTCCGGGCAGCCCAACCAGCTCATGGACCGTACCCAGCATCGGCGCTGGTCAGAGTCTGACGCTTACGTTTCAGGTCGTCGTCACCAGCACCGGCATCCTCTATAGCACAGCCAGCATTCCGGGTGATACCGCCAGTGTTTGCACCAGCATTCCCGTTAAAATCTGCGTGGGCGAGGAGTTTACCTTTCAACTGACGGCCCCGCCCGGCCGCAGCAGCTACCAGTGGTCGCGCACCGTCAACGGAACGACGACCGTACTGGTGGGCCAAATTACCAACGTACTCAATGTAACGGCCGTTGGTGAGTATAGCTTAGTCGTTGACAATGCCACGGGCTTATGCGCTGATTTCTCGTGCTGTCCGTTCATCGTTGAAGCCGACTCAGTGGCTTCTTTCTCATTAGTTGCGCTGGCCCCCACCTGCCAGGGACCGACTTCGCTCACCAACGGGCAAATCACGCTAAGCGGCTTAGTCAGCACCACGGCAACAGCCTACACCTATCAGTTGGTGCAGGGTGCTACTTTTGAAGGAGGCATTCTGATAACGCCGACGCAACAGGCCCTGCTGCCTACCGGATTACTGAGCAATTCGCTGGCAGCGGGCACCTACACAGTGCGAGTTTACAATGCACTGGGTTGCTTCCGGGATGTAGTCATCAGTATTCCACCCGCCAACTGCCAGTGCCCGGCTGATGTGTGTACCCCATTCGTGATTACTCAAACCAAACGCGGACCACGCGTTGGGGGTTGATCGTCTGCACTCTACCATTTTACTACAAAAGGCCTGCCGAACGTTCGGTGGGCCTTTTGTGCTAAATGGAGAACTGACTGATGACGAACGATTAAGCGAAAGCGAGGTCAACTTTTAGGCGCCTGATTTTGTTATCCTACCAAAACAGATCCCAATTCGTCTGTTACCTTTGTAGCTTACTCTGTGCCGATCCGATACAACCTATTATGTTATCAATCAATAATTTACAAGCCTCAATCGGCGATAGACAAATCCTGAACGGGTTAAATTTAGACGTTAGAGCCGGTGAGGTTCATGCCATTATGGGTCCCAACGGTGCTGGCAAAAGTACGCTGGCTTCGGTATTAGCCGGCCGCGCTGATTATGAAGTGACGGGCGGCACAGTCCTGTTCAACGGACAGGACCTGCTCGATATGGCTCCCGAAGAGCGGGCGGCCGAAGGTATTTTTCTGGCCTTTCAGTACCCGGTCGAGATTCCGGGCGTGAGCACGACCAACTTCCTCAAAACGGCGATGAACGAAATTCGTAAGCACCGGGGGCAGGACCCGCTCGATGCCGTGCAGTTTCTGAGGTTGATGAAAGAGAAAATGAAACTTGTCAATATCGACCAGTCGCTGCTGAGCCGGTCGCTGAACGAAGGATTTTCAGGGGGGGAGAAAAAGCGGAACGAAATTTTTCAGATGGCTATGCTCGAACCGAAATTAGCCATCTTGGACGAAACCGACTCGGGCCTGGATATTGATGCGCTGCGCATTGTTGCCGAAGGCGTAAACACCCTGCGGTCGCCGGAGCGGGCTACCATCGTCGTCACCCACTACCAGCGTCTGCTCGACTACATCATTCCTGATTTTGTTCACGTCCTCTACCAGGGGCGCATTGTGAAGTCGGGTCCGAAAGAACTGGCCCTTGAACTGGAAGAGAAAGGATACGATTGGATCAAAGCCGAAGTTGAAGCCAGTGCCAGTGCATAAGTTTTTAAGTATGTGAGTTTTTGAGTTGAACGGCTCCCAAAAACTCACGCACTGAAACACTTGAAAACTAACAAACAAATATGACTCCCTCTTACGCATCATATAACGAGTTTAAGAACCAGTTGCTGGCGGCTTTCCAGTCGAATGAGGATCGCATGAATGGAGAAAGCAAAACTCCGCTGCATCAGGTTCGGCGGGCAGCTTTGCATCAGTTCGATCTGCTGGGCTTCCCCACCATTCGGCACGAAGAATGGAAATATTCCAACGTGGCCAACCTGCTCAAAGAAGCGTTTGATCTCGACAACACCTCCACGCTCACCGCCGACGACCTGACCCCGCTGCAAATACCAAACCTTGACGGCAACATTCTCACGTTCGTCAACGGCCTGTACCGATCCGATCTGTCGCGCATTGTCAGCCCGGCCGATCAGGTGCAGATCAGTAGTTTTGCCGAAGCTGCCAAAGCCAATCCCGACTTTATCGGGTCACATTTTGCCCGCTACGCCGACTACCAGGACAACGCATTTACGGCCCTCAACACGGCAATGGCCAATGATGGCGTGGTAATTCAGGTGCCCGCCAACACCACCGTTGAGCAACCCATTATCCTGCGTTTCATCAATGATGCCCGCGAGCGGAACATTGCCTCGCAGCCCCGTAACCTCGTTATCGTTGGCAAGAATGCGGAGGTGATGATGGCCGAATCGTACCGGACGCTGGGCGGGCGCACCAGTTTCGTCAACGTTGTTACCGAAATTGTGCTCGACCGCGACGCCCGGATGCAGTATTACAAAGTGCAGGATGAAACGGATCAGGCCTACCACGTTGGCACGACGCAGGTGAGCCAGTCCGATAATACCCACTTCTATTCGGCAACGGTTACGCTCAATGGCAACTTCGTTCGTAATAACCTGAACATCGTGCTGAACGGACAACATGCCGAAGCTTTCATGTACGGCCTGTACATGCCCAATGGCCGTCAGCACGTTGACAACCACACGCTTGTGGACCACGCCATGCCCAATTCATACAGTAGTGAACTGTACAAAGGCATTCTGGACGACCGGGGTACGGGGGTATTCAACGGTAAAATCTACGTCCGGCCCGACGCCCAGAAAACCAACGCCTACCAGTCGTGCAAGAACGTAGTGCTGTCGTCGGGCGCGTCAATGAATACTAAGCCGCAGTTGGAAATCTACGCTGACGACGTAAAATGTTCGCACGGCACAACGACCGGTCAACTGAACGACGAGGCCCTGTTTTACATGCAGTCGCGCGGCATTCCGAAAGACGCGGCCCGGACACTGCTGCTCTACGCCTTCGTGCAGGACGTGGTGAGCCAGATCAAAATTCAGCCCATCCGCGAGTACCTGGAGGGCGTTGTGGCGCAGAAATTGGGCGAGTAGCTAATGAGTAATGGTTAATGATGAATGTATAATGTCGCCTTATCACCTACGCATTATACATTCATCATTGGCCATTATTCATTTCCATACAGCACCTTTCCCTCACCCGTTTTGTTGTTTCTATAGCACATTTTCGCTACTTCCCATGCAATCGGCCATAGATAACACCCTCGACATTGAGCAAATCCGTAAAGACTTTCCGGTACTCGACCAGCAGATCAACGGTCGGCAATTAGTGTATTTTGACAACGCGGCTACCAACCAGAAACCGCTGCCGGTTATCAACGCGCTGACCCGTTACTACGAAGGATACAACGCGAACATTCACCGGGGCATTCACTACCTCGCCGAGCAGGCAACGGCCGCGTTTGAAGCGTCGCGCCGGGCTATTCAGTCATTCCTGAACGCGAAGCATTGGGAAGAAATCATCTTCACCTACGGCACCACCGACGGCATCAACTTAGTAGCGCAGAGTTACGGCCGGAAGTTTCTGGGCGAAGGTGACGAGATCATCATTTCGACGATGGAGCACCACTCCAACATCGTTCCCTGGCAAATGCTCTGCGAAGAGCGCGGCTGCGTGCTGCGGGTGATTCCGGTCGATGACAATGGTGAGTTAATTATTGAGGAATACGAAAAACTACTGTCGGAGCGCACCAAGCTGGTTTCGGTCGTTCACGTATCGAACTCGCTTGGCACCATCAACCCCGTTAAAACCATCATTGACATGGCGCACGGCATTGGGGCGGTCGTGCTCATTGACGGGGCGCAGGCCTCCTCCCACCTCGACCTCGACGTGCAGGCGCTCGACGCTGATTTCTACGTTTTCTCGGCTCACAAGCTCTATGGCCCAACGGGTATGGGTGTTCTGTATGGCAAAAAAGACCTGCTGAACAGTATGCCACCGTACCGGGGCGGGGGCGAGATGATTAAGGAAGTTACCTTCGAGAAAACGACGTACAACGACCTGCCCTATAAGTTTGAAGCCGGAACGCCCAACATTGCCGACGTGGTGGCCGTGAAAACCGCTTTGGAATACATGGCTGAGTTAGGCAAAGAGAACATTGCGGCCCATGAACAGGACTTGCTGCGGTATGCCACTGAGCAACTGAGCGAACTGGATGGACTGCGAATCATTGGTCAGGCAAAAGAAAAGATTGGCGTCGTGTCGTGGGTCATGGACGGGATTCACCACCAGGATACGGGCGTTATTCTGGATCAACAGGGCATTGCTGTTCGCACGGGGCACCACTGCTGCCAGCCACTAATGCAGCGCTTCGGCATTGCCGGAACTACGCGGGCGTCGTTTGCCGTTTACAACACCAAAGACGAAGTTGACCGACTCGTGACGGGTATTCGACGGGTACAGAAAATGATGTTGTGATATAGTTAACTGTTGACGATTATGACACCGGTAGCGACCAAAGTTTTGTTGAATAAAGATCAGGTTCTGGATAGCTTCAGACAGCTACCTGACCGTATCTCTGCCGATGCGTTGATTGAGCACATTTTGTTCATGCAAAGCGTTGAAGATGGAATTCAGCAGGCTGACTCCGGGCAAACTACATCGCATAAAGATGCCATGCGCGAAATTCGTTCATGGAAGAAATAACGTTGGTCTGGGCTGATAAAGCAAAGGAGCAGACTCGCGATATATACGGCTATCTATATGACGGTAACGCAACGTATGCGGCAAGTTGGGCCGACGAAATAGAGCGTAAGTTGGATAATCTGCTTACGTTTCCTGAAATGGGGCGAATTGTGCCGGAGTTTAATGTCTCGTCCATTCGGGAAGTGTTCGCTGGACAGTATCGAGTTGTCTACACATCTCAGAATAATATCATTACGGTTGTTAGTGTGTGCTCGATGCAGCAACCGCTTGGCAAGATTTAACATGACTATTAACGAGAAACAGGACGAGATCATTGAAGAATTTGATCTCTTCGATGATCAACTCGACAAGACGCAATACATTATTGACCTCGGCAAAAAACTGCCGCCCATGCCCGAATCGGTCAAGACGGACGAAAATCGAATCATGGGTTGCCAGTCGAAGGTGTGGGTTGATGCTGAATTGAAAGGCGATGGACTTTATTTTTACGGCGATTCGGAGCAGACCGCTCAAATATCGAAGGGCTTGATTAGCCTGCTGATTCGGGTGCTGTCGGGTGAGAAACCCGAAGCCATCGCCAACGCCGATTTGTATTTTATTCCCCGCGTCGGCATGGGTAATCTGATTACGTCGCTGCGGGCCGGTGGGCTGGCGTCGATGATTGACCGGATGAAAGCCTTCGGGCGTGCCTATGCCAACCAAACCGCCACCCAATCATGAACGACGAAGCCGAATTGAAAGAACAGATTGTTATGGCGCTTAAGGGCGTATATGACCCCGAAATCCCGGTGGACGTGTATGAACTGGGTCTTATTTACGACATCAAGATATTTCCCGTCAACAACGTGTATATCCTGATGACGCTTACTTCGCCCTCGTGCCCGTCGGCGGGAGAAATTCCGAGTGAAATTGAAGAGAAAGTGCGGGCCGTACCGGGTGTGAACGATGTGAGCGTCGAGCTGACGTTTGATCCGCCCTACTCCACCGAGCTGATGTCGGAAGTAGCCAAATTAGAATTGGGTTTTATGTAAAAATAGTCGGTCAGTTGAACAGTCTGCCAGTCGGTTCGTGTTACTGGTTTACCTGGCTGACTGTTCAACTGACCAACTCACCAACTGTATAACTATCTAACTGATTATGTATCCTCCTCATTTAGTTGCCCCGATGCGGGAAGACCTGACCAGCGTTGGGTTTCAGGAATTGACCACCGCCGAAGACGTGGTGAACACGATGGAAAACGCGCAGGGCACTACGCTCGTTGTCGTCAACTCGGTTTGCGGTTGCGCGGCTGGGGCAGCCCGGCCGGGTGTGAAAGCGGCTTTGGCCCTTAGCCCGGTTAAGCCCGACCAGATGGTGACGGTCTTTGCCGGTGCCGATCTGGACGCGACGGAGAAAATGCGTGAGTACCTGCTTCCGTATCCTCCGTCGTCGCCTGCCATCGGGATTTTTAAAGACGGCGACCTGGTTCATTTCATTGAGCGGCACCACATCGAAGGTCGGTCGGCCCAGATGATTGCTCAGCACCTCGAAATGGCGCTGGAAGAGTTCTGCGCACCAGCGAATGCGTAATGGAATGCCGAACCTCCCGGTTCGGCTGTGGAATGGCCAGTTTAACAAACCAAGCTATTCCACAGCCGAACCGGGAGGTTCGGCATTCCATTACGTCACGGCAAACACCTTGGCCAGCAACCGCGATAATGGTAGCAGGCAAAATACCAGCAATGCCAGCGGAAAATTGGCGAATGCCGCTACCCAGGCCGCATTCATAACGATGAGCGAGAGAACCCCCGCCCGCACGGCTGAGCCAATGTTTGGGCCGATGGGTTCGCGTACGGCCCGCCACAGGGGCGGAAAAATGTAGTAGCCAAACAGAAATACAAACGGAAAAGCCGTACCCAATTGCCCTTTCCGCTGCGCCATTGCCGCCACGCACCCGATCACGAGCGCATACAGCAATCCGGCAACCCGTAGCGTAGCTGGACTTCCACCATGCACCTCGCCCCGGCTGATCATGGTAATAGCTGCGATGTACGCGATTGGCACCATCCCTACCCACGCCAACGGCATGACCTGATCGGGCAGGATGCTTACGCCCAGCAACAGATTCAGTCCCCGGCACAGGCCCATGTTCAGCGGTCCCAGCAGTTTGTTGTGCTTGCCAAACCGGTCGTACACCAGCGATGCAACGGCAATACCGATAGCCAGCAGTCCCGCCGTTTGGTTAACCATAAACGACGCGGCAATTCCAATCACCAGCAACACAATACCTAAGCCAGCAGCCGCGCCTTTGCTGACTATACCACTTGGAATCGGCCTTTCCGGCCGCTCTATAGCGTCTAATTCTGCATCGAACACATCATTAAACACGACGCCACCACCATACAAACCAACCGTTGCCAGACAAAGCCAGCCTACCGGCGCGGGAACGGGTGCCGGGTCCTGGAAGTAGCCCGCAATGGCCATCCCCGCCAGCACATCGGCAATGGCCGTAACGAGGTTAGCGGGGCGGGTAAGGGAAAGGAGTGCTTTAAGCATAACGTAATGAGCGAATGGGCGAATGAGTCAAAGAGCGAAAACTAGCATAAGCAATTTTCGCTCTTTGACTCATTCGCTCATTCGCTATTTAATGATTGTCGCTTCTTTATCAATCCTCGGAGCCTGCCCACCTCGTAATACCGAACTGCCGTTGAACCGCTGACTCTGGTCGATGTCCATCGGCTGCGTGAGATCATCGAGACTCAACTGACCGCTTTGAGCGAAGGCTGTGACCGCGTTACTGAAGGTAACGAGTTTGATGGCCTCGTCCGAAATACCGTGCTGTTTCATCAGGGCGGCCGTTTTCGGTACGGCCAGCGGATCGCTGACGCCCCAGTCGGCGGCTGAGTTAATCATGATCCGCTCGGGACCATACTGCTTCACGATCTCCACCATGCGCTCGTTACCCATCTTCGTAAATGGGTAAATGGTAAACCCGGCCCAGAAACCCCGGTCCAGTACTTCACGCACCGTTTCCTCATTATTATGATCCACGATGACCATGCTGGGGTCCAGCCCGTGCTCAATGGCGAGGTCCATGCTGCGGCTGGTGCCCTGCTTTTTGTCGCGGTGGGGCGTGTGAATCTGCACGGGCAAACCCGCTTCCTTCGCTAATTCCAGTTGGGCACGGTAGTATTTTTCCTCGGCGGGTGTCTGATCGTCAAAGCCAATTTCGCCGATACCCACCACGCCCTCTTTGTAGATGAACAGCGGCAGGATTTCCATAACCTGTTCGGCCAGTGCTTCCTGATTGGCTTCTTTAGAGTTCAGTCCAATCGTGCAATAGTGCCGGATGCCGAACTGCGAGGCCCGAAACCGCTCCCACCCCACCAGTTGGGCGAAATAATCCCGGAACGAGTCGACCCCGGTGCGGGGTTGCCCCATCCAGAAGGCCGGTTCGATAACGGCTATTACACCCGCATCGGCCATTGCCTGATAGTCGTCGGTGGTGCGGGAAATCATGTGGACATGCATATCGAAAAATGACATGCCCTGAATGGACTCCATAAAATTCATAACTGGTGTTGCAGTAAAGAGAATTGGCGACTTCTGGCCAATGTACAAAGTTCCGTAAAAATACGGCGCTGACCGGCATGATTGTTCCAAGCACTTTCGGATCATATTCTCACTATTGCTCCTCCTTATTTGTGCAACCTTATGAATAGTCTATTCGTTTTATAGACAGCACAACAACACTCAACTATGAAAACGCGTAAACAACAAATCATTAACTGTCTAACCAGCGCAGTCCTACTGCTAACGGTTGGCATAGGGCTGGTCGGTTGCCGGGAAAACGCAATTGACGGCCTGACACCAGCAGACCAGGCTGTGTACATTACGAACCGGGACCGTAGCGTCGATTTCACGCAGTACCGCACTTTTGGCCTGCCCGATTCGGTAATCGTCGAATCAAACGACCGCTACAGCCCGTCGCTGACGACGACCGAAAGTCAGTTCGTTACCAGCGTGGCTAATGAGCTAACGGGGCGTGGGTTTCAGCGGGTTAGTCAGGGTCAGACTGCCGATATGGGTGTGGCTGTGATTCGGGTGAACAACCGGTACACGGGCGTTGGGGTAAATCCGTACGGTTCGTTCTACTCTAATTACTGGGGCGGTGGCTTCGGCGGTTTTGGGGGGTTCAACGACCCATTCCTGTTCCCGAGTTACTACACGTATCAGGTCAGCGACCGCTACTGGGAAATTCGGATTGTGGATTTAAAAAACCGAACGACCAACGTGACCAATCCCGATCAGGAGCAGCTCCGGGTCATTTACAGCGCCACCGTTCGTGGGTCAGACGTTGCGGACGGCACTGCGGCTCAGCAGGCAGTTACGACCTTATTCAGTCAATCACCTTATTTACGGGTTAGCCGGTAATTCAGTATGAAACGCATCGTTGCATCAATTTTCCTGCTGGCGCTGACTACAGCCGCGCAGGCTCAGTATCGAAACGAGTCCGGCGACATTCTTGCCTCGACTTTCGACCGATACGTTACGTTTAATCTATCAGCCCGTTACGGCGTGACCATGCCACTGGGTGGTCAGAAAGGGTACATCGACCGAATCTCGCCCGCTAATCTGGCTCTGGAGGGCGAATGGTTATTTCCGCAGCGATTCTCGCTGGGCATAAAAACGGGTTACCAATATAACCAACAGCGGAAAGCTCGGGAGGTCTATGAGCTTGGCGATGAGTCGGTATCGGCGGTGCAAACCCGGACCCTGACGGTGATTCCGGCGATGGTGTCGGCGTCGTATTATTTTGCTGAAAACTCAGCCGCAATTCGGCCCTACGTGCAGGTAGCCGGGGGCGGGGCTTTTGTGGATTACACCAATTTCTACGGCACACTGGCCGACCAGAAAACCGATTTCAAAGGAGCTATCGCCCCGGCGATTGGCTTAAAGTTTTACGGCCAGCGCGACAAGAAGTTTGGGGCCGAAATTCAGGCGCAGTACCAGAACGTGTTTTTCCATTATGATCTCCTGCGCAACAGCAGTCCATCGCTGATGCTCTCGGCCGGGCTTGTGTACCGGTGGTATTGATGGGGTCGTAGCATGGACGTCGGTATGCCGCACCACCATGCTACGACCCCATCAACCGCTCAATACCAGGCGGTAAACTGCGCCCGGCGGCCCGGCGTTCGGCGGCATAATCCGCCAGCGTCTGGGCCAGCCGGGCGTTTTTGCGTTCGTCCAGACCAATGATCTGCGTCACGTCCTTGTCGGTGAAAAACGCTTTCAGAATCATCTGATTCCAGGCTGCTTCGTCAAAGTAATCAGCCGGATATGGGTTGTGGAGCATGATCGCGGACTGTACGTCGGCAATGTTATTCCGAATGCCTTCCGTCGCCTGAAATCGCCAGGCTTCGGGAAACGACAGGACCGGCAGGGCCGAGTAGAGCGCTACCAATTCGTTGAGTTCGCCAGCCCTGAATAGCTGCGTGATGGTATTGATGTAGGTCGTTTGGTCATCGGCGGGCAGTTGGAGCAGCCACCACACCCGCGCCAGCCGGTCCATTGTCCAGCCTTCGACGCTGAAACCGGGGCGAATACGCTGGAACGCAAACAGGATGTCGGCGGGCACGTCGACGGACCGTTTTCCCACGAATCGGGGCATGGCGGTGAAGACCCGGTAGAACGAACTCGTCTGCGGATTCTGGTGGTATAAATCAATCTGCTGACGTAGGTAATCGACAGCTTTTTGAGCGTCCGGTTGCTGTTCAATCAGATAAAACAGCGTTTGGCTCATGTTGGCAATATTCATATCGCAAACTTTGCCAAAGTTAAGGACTTTGGCAAAGGTGTTTATTTCTTCGCTTTCGGATGGGCCTGATCGTACGTTTTTTTCAACTGTTCTAAGCTGGTATGCGTATAAATCTGCGTAGCCGCCAAACTACTGTGGCCCAGCAGATCTTTGATGGCGTTGAGGTCGGCACCCCGGTTGAGCAGGTGCGTAGCAAACGAATGGCGCAGGACGTGCGGGCTTTTCTTTTCCAGCGTCGTCACCAGCGTGAGGTAGCGCGTTACAATACGTTGAATCAGAACCGGGTAAGCGGCAACGCCTTTATCACTCACAATCAATACGTTCTGATCCGCTTGCCCACTAAATTCCTGCTCTTTTAGCTGAACATACTGCTGAACTAAGGCAAACAGCGGTTGGGTCAGCGGGATAATGCGATGCTTGTTGCGCTTGCCGAGCACCTGTATCGTTTTATCGTACAAATTGACATCCACCGTTTTCAGGCCGATCAATTCACTCAACCGGATACCAGTGCCGTAGAGCAGTTCAAGCACTAATTTATCCCGAACTCCGGCAAACGTATCGGGGAAATCAACGTCCGTGAGCAACATCTCCATTGGCTTCTCCTCCACGTAAACCGGCAGTTTCTTACTTACTTTCAGCGCTTGAATCTTCGTTGTCGGGTCCAGGTCAATTACCTTCCGGCGCAGCAAAAAACCGAAGTACGCCCGCAACGTGGCTATTTTTCGGTTCACCGATGATTTATCCAGTTCAGCCTCCACCAGACTCACCACCCATGAGCGGATATGCCGGAAGTCGGCACGTTCGGGCTGGGCGATGTTGCACTCGGTGGTTAGAAACGCGCTGAACTGTGCCAGATCGTTACCGTAGGCCGTCAACGTATGGTGACTGAGCCGTTTTTCGTACCGGATGTGTTGGAGAAAGTCTTCGGAGGGGGTGTTCATGCGGTCTGAACCAGGATTTATATGATTCCGATAATTGACAGAATCATTCTTGCAAAGCTACTCGTGAAAATCGTCCAAATCCTGACAAAATCGGGCGGGGCTGCCTACGGTTCGCCGTTGCGACCGTCCGCGGCTGCGCTGCGGTTCAGGCCATAAAAAAAGCAGCAAACATGCCTGCTTGCTGCTTCGTGCCTTTGCGGATGTATCAAATTCGCTGACTGCGCAATCAACGACTCTCTAACCAACCGCGCTCCACCGTCAACCGTGACCTGACCGGCCTCCTATTGCTCGGTGTGATTGCCGTACATACGCTCTTTGTATGTGGCCTTAATAACTTCCATGCGACGCTTTACCGACGGTTTTTTGAAGGCCGTCCGCGACCGCAACTGCCGCAACACGCCCGTTTTCTCAAATTTCTTCTTGAAACGCTTGAGGGCTTTGTCAATCGACTCGTTGTCTTTTACGTTAATGATAAGCATGTTGTAAATATTGTGTTTAGCTAAAACGGGTAGCAAAGATAGTAGCTTTGCCCACATGAAGCAAGCCATCATCGACTTAGGAACTAACACGTTCCACCTGCTCATCGCCGAAAAACAACCCAACCAATCCTACACGACGCTTTTCCGCGAAAGCCGTCCCGCCAAAATAGGACAGGCGGGTATCAACCAGGGATTCATTACCGAAGATGGCATTGAGCGGGCATTAACCGTTTTGGGCTATTTCCGCCAGAAATTAGACGAGTTCGGCGTGGTGCCGGAGCAGATCGTAGCCACCGGCACGAGCGCCATTCGCGTAGCCCGCAATCAGGCTGACTTCATCGAACGGATCCGGCAGGCGACCGGCATCCCAATCCGGGTGATTTCGGGCGATCAGGAAGCCGATTATATCTACCAAGGTGTTCGGGCAGCCGGGGCGTTGAACGACCAAACGGCACTCGTTATGGATATTGGCGGGGGCAGCGTCGAATTTATCCTGGGTAACGAATCGCGCACTTTCTGGAAACAAAGCTTCGAGATTGGCGGGCAGCGACTCCGCGAGCGGTTCATGTCAACCGATCCCATCAGCCCCGGCAACATCCGGCGGTTACACGACTATTTTCAGGAGCAACTGCTGCCATTGGCAAACGCAATTCATCAATATACGCCCACTGTGTTGGTCGGATCGTCGGGGTCGTTCGATACGCTGGTCGATATGTGGTTCATGCACGAGCGCGGCCACCTGCCCCCGCCCGACCAAACGGCGTTCGACTTACCCGTTGCCGAGTTTTACCGGGCTTATGAGCTACTCATAACCCGCGCCCATCCCGAACGAATGCAGCTACCAGGCATGATAGAACTGCGCGTCGATATGATTGTAGTGGCCGTTTGCCTGATCGACTACGTCCTGAAAACATATGATATTAGGCAAATTAGAACGTCGACGTATGCGCTGAAAGAAGGGATACTCGCTTCGCTCGCAATGAATAATGGCTAATGAATAATGTAAGCCTAAGGAGGCCTAAAACCTCATTATTCGCTGTAGGTAAGATTTAACGTGTCAGCACTTTTACCCCCGTCAGGCATTATCCATTCCACATTGTACATTCGGGGCCACCCGCACAGTCCATTAACCAAGACAATGAAAGCCGAAACCAACGCTCAGTCGCCGTATCGCAACCTGATCTACACCGCCCTGATTATTGCGGCCGTGGGCGTTGCGCTGGCGTTTCCCCAGCCGTTTCAGGAGTTCAACGGCTTTCAGCTTAAGCGATTAATTGTGCCGTTGCTCCAGATTATTATGCTCGGCATGGGCACGACGATGTCGCTTCAGGATTTTGAGGGTGTGGCGCGGCAACCGAGGGCGGTGTTCATTGGCGTGACGTGTCACTTCGTCATTATGCCAGTGCTGGGCTATACGCTGGCCAACGCGTTCAACTTCCCGCCCGAAATTGCGGCTGGCGTAGTGCTCATCGGTTGCTCGCCGAGTGGGCTGGCCTCGAACGTGATGTGTTACATTGCCAAAGCGAACGTGCCCCTTTCGATCACCATCACCACGCTGGCTACGTTGCTGGCTCCCCTGCTGATGCCCGCCCTAATGAAGCTGCTGGCGGGGCAGTTTATTGACATATCGTACTGGAAAATGACTGTCGAAATCACTCAGATTGTTATTCTGCCGGTAGTTGTCGGGTTGATTCTAAACCGCATTTTTCGCCAGTCGGCCGTGATAATTAACCGGGTGATGCCGCTGGTCTCGATGGCGGGTATTGTGCTGATTGTCGCCATCATCACGGCCGCCGGGCGCGACAGCCTGCTGACTGTCGGCTGGACACTGGCCCTGTGTGTGCTGATTCATAACCTGACGGGCTTCACGCTGGGCTACTGGAGTGCGCGGCTGTTCGGGATGGATGAACAAAGTTGCCGGACGGTGGCCATTGAAGTAGGTCTGCAAAACGGCGGACTCGCGTCGGGCATTGCCGTGCAGATGGGCAAAATCGCTACGGTGGGCCTCGCCCCTGCCCTTTTCGGCCCCATTATGAATACAACCGGCTCGTTGCTGGCCACGTTCTGGAGTCAGCGCCCACCCAAGCAGGTGCTGGCCGACAAAATTCATCCCGTTTCATCGCAGAACGCGGAATAAGCCCCAAACAAATCCGTTCAGCGGTAAGGCTGGTCTTTGATGAGTCGGATGTTGTTTAATTCTGCGATCTCCTGCACACAATCGGCTGGTACAACGTCCCGGTTGATCCAGTTGACAACGACCTGCTGGCTGACACCGTATTTTTTGGCGTAACGGGCAATCGTCAACCACTCCGTCGTATCGAGCACGAAACCGTGTTCCATAAGAATTTTCAGGCTTTCTTCACTTTGCCGTCTAAATTCGGCCGTTTCGGCATCAAGGTTAATTTTGGTCAGTTCCATCAGTTATTCGATTAGTTAAATGTCCGCTATTTATTGTCTGGTTCTTGGGTCTGAAGCCATTCTATAGCTTTCTTGTGTTTAAGAAAATCGTCGATCCAGCGTCTTTCTTCACCCTTTTCTTCTAACTCGTAGTATCGCTCATCGAGCATCCGTTTGGCCCGGTTCGTCAACGATGTGTGTATGGTAATCATTCTATGTAATTGATCTTCGGTCATATAATGGCGGTGGATACAGTTCAAATATAGAGTCTGTGTAGTAAGTAAACGACTTCATCAACTAAATTTTTTATCCTAAAGTTGCATATACAACTTAAGCCATCCATCTTTGATCCATGAACAGCGATAACTACTGCATTGCGGGCCGGTTGCGGATGCTGTCGCGGATTATCACGGGGCGATACAACGAAGCCTTTGCGGTCGAAGGCGTCACGTTTGCGCAGGCGGGGTTGCTCATGCGCATCTTTGCCCAGCCCGGCATCCGCCAAACCGCGTTGTCGGCCCAGTTGCAGATCGAGAAGTCGGCGATGAGCCGCGACGTGCAGTTGTTGCAAAAAAACGGTTGGCTGACCGACAACCTCCGCAACGGTCTGTTTTTGACCGACGAAGGAATGGCACTGGCCAAACGCTGCCACAAAATATGGAAGGTACTCAACACGCAAATCCGCGACGAATTGGGTCCGGACGCGGTGGATGGACTCACGATTTTTTCTGACCAACTCCTACCTAAACCGTAAATAAATGACAACCGAACTTTTAGCTAATCTCTGGCGCATTAACCAGCTCTCAGCAGCGGGACCAATCCAAAAATTGACGCCCGACACCTACCGCAACCGCCTGACACCTGACACGGCCTCGGCGGGATTTATCGCTCTGCACGCGGCCGAGTCTATGCACGGATTCGCCCAGATTCTCTTCAACCGGGACGTGACCATCGAAAGACAGACGATAAAGGGCGTTTCGGACGATGGGCGTGTGCTCGACCTACCGTCCGTGCAGCAGGCGGTGGACGATGCGTATGCCATGATTGCTGACCACATCCGGCAAACCACCGATGAACAATGGGCCGAGGTCATTCCGACGCCGTTTGGCGATACGCCCCGCATGGGCGTACTGGCATTCTTGATGCACCACAACTCCTACCACGCCGGGCAAATCGCGCAGGCAGTAAAGAGAGGACAGGTTTTCGCAGTGGCGAGTTAACATAATTTTTATTTGAATTGGTGTGTACACGTGTTTCGGTGTTTTTGTAGTATAAGATGGCTTGTTAATCAAGCACTTACACACAAGTATTTAACAGTAATTATGAAACCGGCTCTCTTCCAAACTACCCGCACTGAATCGGCCAAGACTTGGCGATTTCGGACGCTCATGAACTGGTATCCGATGTATTTCGGCACGGGTGGTAAAATCCTGTTCTGGTCGGGCGACTCGCGGGAGGTGCATCTGCGGCTGCGCCGGAACATCTGGACCTACAACTACGTCGGCACGATCTTCGGCGGAAGCATGTTTGTGGCTTCTGATCCGTTCTACATGCTTATGTTGCTGCGTATTTTTGGCAATCAGTACGTCGTTTGGGACAAATCGGCCAGCATCCGGTTTCGCAAGCCGGGCCGTGCTACGCTCTACATGCGCTATGAACTGACCGACGAACTGATTAACGACATCCGGCGCGACGTAGCCGCCAACGGGCAGACCGAACGGATGTTTACCTTACAGTGGGCTGACGCGACCGGGACTATTCATGCCGAGATTGAACGGCTGTGCTACATCGCCGATAAAAGCCATTACCAACAACGGAAGGGTGTGGTGCGGCATTCCGGCAAGCAGCAGTCACGCTTTCAACGATAAACCTTATGACCGAGCATCACCTGACCGTGCAACGCACGGCCCGCTACTACACCATCGGCAAACTAACCGACCAAACTACTCACATCTGGTTTTGTCTACACGGTTTCGGGCAGTTGGCGTCCTTTTTCAGCAAGAAATTTACGGGACTGGATGACGGCAAAACGCTCATTGTGGTGCCCGAAGGCCTCTCGCGGTTGTACCTCAACGGCGAATACAAACGAATCGGCGCGTCGTGGATGACGCGGGAAGACAAACAGCACGAAATCAACGACTTTCTGATCTACCTTAATTCATTGTATGATCTGGTGCTGAACGGCCGGAATGCGGCTGATCTCCACATAACGCTGTTGGGGTTTTCGCAGGGGGCGGCTACGGCGTGCCGGTGGCTGAATGCGGGCGAGTCCACGCTAGGCGAGTCCACCGCACCGGCGGACCGGCCGGGCGAATCCACGCTGGGCCATATCCGGGCCGACCGGCTGATTTTGTGGGCCGGTTTCTTTAGCAACGGCATCAGCGACGTGATCGACCCGGCCCGATTAGCGAGCGTGGAGACGCATTACGTGTACGGCACACAGGACGAGTATTTTGAATTGATCGGCGACGTAGATGCCTACAAAGCCCGGCTCCTGACCGACATACCGAACCTGAAAATCACGGCATTCGATGGTGGGCACCGCGTGGAGCCGGAGGTGCTAATAAGCCTTATAAACCATCAAAATCAAGACTTTACCAGTTTGTAATCAGCGAATGAGCGCGTTCAGCGTTCGGTGGAAGTACGGAATAAACCACGCGAAAATCACCACGCCCGCGATGTTGAATAGCATGTGAGCATTGGCTAATTTGCGGCCCGGTGGCGCGTTGCCGCTGATCCACTCGACGGTGCTAGCTAATGGCTGGATCAAAATCAGGCCGACTATGACGCACACTACGTTGAACAACAGGTGAAAAATACCCGCCCGAATGGCTTCTTTCGAGCGGCCAATCACGGCCAGCAGCGTGTCGGAGCAGGTTCCGATTTCAGCTCCGAGCATGATCGCAATGCCAGCCTGCGTAGAAATCAGCCCCTGCGAGGCCAGCACGATGGCAATGCCGACCGTGGCCGACGACGACTGAATAACGAGGGTGACCAGCCCTCCCAGCAACGCGCCCTGAATGGGACTTTCCAACTTCTTCATCCACTCGAAAAACGGTGGATATTCGCGCAAAGGCTCCACGGCTTTATCCATCGTCCACAAACCGAAGAAAATCAGTCCGGCGCAGAAAATGACCCGGCCAATCTGATGCCGGTTTTCGTCCTTGCCAATCACGCTCAGTAATAGCCCGGTTACTAATAGAATTGGCGAGAAACCGGCAATGTCAAGGGCGATGATCTGGCTGGAAATGGTAGTACCAATATTAGCGCCCATAATTACACCGAACGATTCTATGCTGGTCATCAGCCCGGCGTTGACCATTGTCAGCACCATAATAATGACCACCGACGACGAATCGAGGAGCGTGGTAGCGACGGTACCGGTGGCGATGCCACTGAGTGAATTCTTGGTAAACCGGGTCAAAAACGCCTTCATCCTATCCCCGGCGAGTTCCTTCAGCGTGTCGCCCATAACCCCAACGGCATACAGAAACAGGGCCAGTCCACCCGCTAACTGTAGCCCAATGCTAATAAAATCAACTTCCTTTTCGCCCACAGCCGTTGTCTGTTTACCTTACTAAAGGTGCGACAATGACATCAGAAGCGTGTTACGGCAGTATTACCATTCGCCTATTGGTCTTCACCAGCGCAGCGATCACCGGCTCAACGGAGCAGCTATAGTTCTGAAACGAAAGGCCATAAAAAAACCGGCGAAACTTACATATCACCGGGTTTTCATTCCTATTGCCTTTCACGCATCATCCATGAAAGAAATCTTTCATTTTATCAAAGAAACCCTTCTCGTTCTTATTCGGCTTAGGCTGGAAGTTCGGCGAGTTGCGCAACTTCTCCAGCATCGAGCGCTCATCGGCCGACAGGGCTTTGGGTGTCCACACGTTAACATGAACAATCTGGTCGCCCCGGCCGTAGCCGTTCAGTTCTTTGATGCCCTTGCCTTTTAGGCGCAACATCTTACCACTTTGGGTGCCGGGTTCCAGCGTGATCCGGGCTTTGCCATCAATCGTGGGTACTTCAACGCTCGTGCCGACGGCTGCATCTACAAAATTGACATACAGGTCAAACACCACGTTGCTGCCGTCGCGCTTGAGGTCGGCGTCTTCCTCTTCTTCGACTACAATGAGCAGGTCACCGGCAACGCCACCGCGCGGGGGCACGTTGCCTTTGTTGCCCACTGACAGTTGAATACCTTCTGACACGCCCGCTGGAATCTTGATCGGGATAACATCCTCCTGCAATACACGTCCCTCACCAAAACAAACCTCACAGCGGTCGGTTACGAGCTTGCCCTCGCCATTACAGGTTGCACAGGTGCTGGTCGATACCATCTGACCGAGCATCGTGTTGACCACTTTACGCGTCTGCCCGGTACCATTACAAGTCGAGCAGGTTTGCACAGCGGTACCGTTTTTGGAGCCGTTGCCCCCGCAGGTGGTGCAGGATACGTGCCGCTTGACCTTGATTTTCTTCTCGACGCCGTTGGCAATTTCCTGTAGGTTGAGTTTCAGTTTGATGCGCAGATCGGAACCACGCCGAACGCGCTGCCGCTGCCCACCACCGCCCTGGGCACCCCGGAAGAAGCTGCCAAACGGCGAATCGTCACCGAAAACATCGCCAAACTGGCTGAAAATGTCCTCCATCGACGGACCACCGGGACCATAGCCACCGCCACCGGCTGCCCCGCCCATCCCGGCGTGACCAAACTGGTCGTAGCGGGCTTTTTTGTTGGGGTCGTTCAGTACATCGTAGGCCTCGGCGGCCTCCTTAAATTTCTCTTCGGCGGTCGGATCGTCGGGGTTTTTATCCGGGTGATATTTGATGGCCATCTTGCGATATGCCTTCTTCAAATCTTCCGGCGATACGTTCTTATCGACGCCTAATATTTCGTAATAATCGCGCTTCGTTGCCATTCTTTATGGAATGGATAATGGTTAATGAATGATGTACAATCGTTTGCGGACTGTGCTCCATTATACATCATTCATTAACCATTATCTATTATTTAAGCTCCTACAATCACTTTTGCGAACCTGATGACTTTATCATTCAGGTAATATCCTTTCTCAATTTCATCGATGACCTTTCCTTTCAAGTCGTCGCTGGGGGCGGGAAACTGCGTAACCGACTCGTGCAAATCGGCGTCGAATGGCTCGCCCTTGGCGGTCATCGGCTTCAATCCTTTCCCTTCCAGCGTCTTAAATAACTTGGTATAAATCAGCGAGATGCCTTCTTTCAGGGCCGTTACGTCATCAGTATTTTCTATGGACTGCACAGCCCGCTCAAAATCGTCGACAACGGGAATCAGCGCCTGTAAGAGTGTTTCGTTGGCGTTACCAATGAGGTCGAGCTTTTCCTTAGCCGTGCGCCGACGAAAGTTTTCAAAATCAGCGTACAGGCGCAGGTACTTATCTTTAAGTTCGGCAAGCTCGCGGCTGGCCGTGTCAACAACGGCCTCCTGAGCAACTGACTCATCAGCGATCTCGTCTGGCTCTCCGCCATTAACGATTATGGCTTCCTCGGTGGTGAGTTCGTCGCTCTCGGCGGTTGCGGCTTCGGCGGTCAGGTTGTCAGGTTGTCGTGTATCGGTGGACAGCTTTTCGTCCAGCGTATCTTTATTTTCCATGGATGAACTACTATTTCTTTTCCAGAAATTCATATGCAAAGGTCGGCAAAATACCGGCCAGAAACGCGCTGACTGCCAAGTTGACACAATATCTAAACCGAAACGTCGGCCCGACAGAATTTCCGTAGTTGACATGACTTTCAGGATTTAATACCCTGCTCCATTCGTTCTACCACAGCCACCCATTAATTATCCATTACTCATTCTTCATAATTCATTTATAATGCACAACCCGGCCAGTCATTATGCCCAACTCGTCAAAGCGAAAGCCGTTGAGCTGGGATTTGATTTTTGTGGCGTGGCCAGGGCTGATTTTCTGGAAGAGGAAGCTCCGCTACTGGAAACGTGGCTCAAGAATGGAATGCACGGCCAGATGAATTACATGGCCAACCACTTCGATAAGCGGCTCGACCCACGTTTGCTGGTCGACGGTGCGAAGTCGGTGGTGACGATGTTGCTTAACTACTACCCCGAACAGCGCTTACCCGAAAGCGATACGGATTACAAGTTCTCGAAATACGCGTATGGGCAGGATTATCACTTCGTCATCAAGGATAAGCTGGCAGAACTAATGGCCTACATCCATGAGGAGATTGGTGAGGTTGGCGGACGGGCGTTTGTGGATTCGGCCCCGGTGATGGACAAAGCGTGGGCCAAACGGGCGGGCCTGGGCTGGGTGGGCAAACACACGAACTTAATCAACCGGGAGATTGGCTCGTTCTTCTTTATCGGCGAGTTGATTCTGGACCTCGAACTCGAACCCGACGGCCCCATTACCGACTATTGTGGTACCTGCACCCGCTGCATCGACGCCTGCCCGACCGACGCCATCATTGGCCCTTACGTGGTAGATGGCAGCAAGTGCATTTCTTATTTCACCATTGAACTCAAAGAAGCCATTCCCGATGATGTCCGGGGCCGGTTTGACAACTGGGTGTTCGGCTGTGACATCTGCCAGGATGTGTGCCCATGGAACCGGTTTGCCCGACCCCACCAGACCCCTGCGTTCAACCCCCACCCCGAACTGGCCGCGTTCACTAAAAACGATTGGGAAGAGATTACGGACGATGTTTTCCGGGAAGTTTTCCGCCGGTCAGCCGTAAAACGCACCAAGTTAGAAGGCCTCAAACGGAATGTTGCATTTATTCAGCCGACCCCACCCCAACCCCTCCTCTTGAAATAAGTAAGGGGAGGGGCTAAGCCATCCGGGTCCTTTAGCCCCTCCCCTTACTTATTTCAAGAGGAGGGGTTAGTAAAACCGGCGTAGCGCGTCTCCTACCCGCCAAACCTCTTCAAAGGTGTTGTACAAGGGCGTTGGGGCCAGCCGGATACAATCGGGTTCGCGCCAGTCGCCAATGATTCCCTGCTCCGTTAAGTACGTAAAAACGTCTTTGCCTCTTTTGCGAACAAGCAGCGACAACTGACAGCCCCGCTGATTTGGATCGCCGGGGGTCAGTATCTGCACATCCCGAAGAAAAGCCAGCACGTATTCCAGATAGCCCGTTAGCTGTTCACTTTTCTGCCGAAGAGATACCATCCCCGCTTCGGCCGTAATATCCAGCGCGGCCCGGTGCAGTGCCAGCGCCGGAATGTTGGGCGTGCTGAGTTGCCAGCCATCGGCCCCCGGCGCGGGCGCGAAACCGGGCGTCATCTCAAAGCGCTTATCTTCCCGGTACCCCCACCAGCCCGCCAGTCTGGGTAGAGCGCGGTCGTGGTGTTTCTGATGCACGAACACGCCGGAAACCGCCCCTGGCCCACCGTTCAGGTATTTATACGAACACCAGGTAGCAAAATCGACACCCCAATCGTGAAGTTGTAAAGGTACGTTCCCAATGGCGTGGGCCAGGTCGAAACCAACCGGAACCGCACCGGCGGACCGACCGCAGCGCTGGGCGGTTTCGGCGATAGCCGCCATATTGTACACCTGCCCGGTATAGTAGTTCAGGCCACTCATCCAGACCACGGCCAGTTCGTCAGCGTGTTCGGCAATGGCGTGTTGAATGTCAGTTGTGTGAATCAGTCCATCCGGTTGCGCAGCAATCTCGATCAACGCATCAGCGGGATCCAGATTATGATGTTTAATGTGCGTTTCCAGCGCATACTGGTCGGAGGGGAAATCACCTTTGATGGTCAGAATCTTGCGTTTTTTGCCATCGGGCCGGTAGAATGATCCCAGCAACAGGTGTAAATTTACGGTCAGCGCGTTCATTGGGCAAACTTCCGATTCTTCCGCGCCAACAATTTGCACCAGTGCGCCTTTGCATGTATTGTGATAGCCTAACCACGTTTGATCGGCTCCTTCCGGTAGATCAAACCAACCCTCCACGCCTAAATTCTGCCAAGTCGTCAACTCCCGTTCCAGAGCCGCCCGTGCCGATTTGGGCTGTAATCCCAGCGAGTTACCACATAGATACGTTAGGGGCTGACCGTCGCGCTGCGGAATGTGAAAGCGGTCGCGGAAGTGGCGGAGCGGATCATCGCGGTCAAGGGCCTGCGCAAAAGCGAGGGTGTTTTCGTAGGTCATTCTGTGCAAGTTATGCTATTGAGTACCGAGCAGTAAGCCAATAAAAAGCACTTGCCATTACCATTCGGGCGATTGGTGACTACAGTTGTATTGAATTCTACGGGGCGAACTCGAAATCAGTTATAGCTACCCGCTTCTCCGTCCCCTTTGTAATCCATGCAGTGGTATAGCCCTCTTCGGAGTAAGCCGTCCGCCGTTTGGGTAAGCCCCGCCCGTCATATTCGTAGGTGTATGTCGTTGCAATTTTGTATTCAGCCACCAACCCTGTTTGAGTTGATGAAGGACGCAGATTGGTCATACCAACCAGAAGATTATGACTTGGCTGACCATTCAAATTTTGAAACGGGTCAGGCAGAGCTGGTTTCTTCAGATCGTACTGGTGCCGTGTTTTGTCCGTAATAATACCCTGTTCACTGCGATTTTGTTGAATAATATTACCACCGGAAACAATACGTTCGAGTTTACTCCCGCGTTGATACTCCTCCTTAATCCGGTAGCCATTCTGGTCATACGTATAGCTATATGCAAAACCCACGCTTCCCCCACCAGCAATGAAACCATCCGGGTTCAGCGTAATGGGATTAAATGAACCACCCCTGCTTGAGTAACCGGACAGCGTTCGACTATCCACGTACTTATACACAACTGTACTGTTGTTACCCAGATACGTGTCAGTGGGACGCTCTAAATCGGTTATTTGATGTTTCACAATTCGTTTCTGAGCATCATAATCGTACGTTTCCTGGTATGTATTACCCGGATAAAGCGTAGTTTTCAAGAAAGTGACAGAGTCGGGGGTAGCCGGAGCGAAACGACTTATCCTGTTTGACGTGTATGATGACGTGTAATAGTGTACCGTTGTTTGTTTAACTAACATTACGTCGAGGCTGGCAACTGGTAGTATAACAGCCTCTCTATGACAAGATAGCAACAACGTAAACAGGAAAAAACCACTTAGCTGGATAACACGAGCAATCATTTCCATATTTAGTAGATACTACGGCTCCGTAGGACGATGAATGAATAGTTAAAAACCGTCAGTTACATGTATAGCTGTTAAAACCGTCACAATTCTACTTTAACTTACTACAGCATTAATAAAATAATTCACTCCATAATTTAATTTATAATTATATAGCCCATTTAGTTGATTCAATAACGTGTTTATGTAAATATATTAAATACATTATAAGCCATTCAGTACAAGTATTTTCTCTTTTGGTAAATATTATTTATTCATTTTTCCTAATTCACATACAACCGCTTAGTCAACTCACAAAGGAATAGATTTTAAAATCGCGTTGTTTGCTACCTTTGCTGTTCGTTCGATAGTCCTCTACAGATAAGCTAATTTACTATCAGGCGCGGGTATGTGTAGGTTAACAACCTGAACTTAAGCGCGATTTTTAACTAATCCATAATGAGCCCTGACGATTTAGTTCTTACTGATTTAACGGAAAAAGGGTACACAATATCGTCTTATGAGACGACCACTGATAGCGGAAAGCGTACTTTTCTATTGACATCCAATTCAGATTTTGACGCGGTTGACCTGCTGAAAACGTTCAGACGTAATGGGTTAAACGTTGAGGATTTCGCGGTTCAGGAAGAGGGGAATGGAATCTACAAAAACTATCAGATCGAAGTCACCGTTTCTACCTGATTTTTCCGTTGCCCATACGAAGTATCTGTCTTTCAGGTGCTACTCAATCCTATCTGAAAAAATATACAGTCAATTTGATCTTTCAGTAGCGCCTTCGGCTGAGGGTGTATTTAGTGTGACCAGTTCCCGCCAATAGAGCCGGAAAGAGTAGACACACTTCATCCATTGGTGATAGGTGGTTGGCTTTACGATGCAGGAGTAATAGAGAATATTAGTGCCCAACTGATTTGCTCACGGTCTCTATTTGATTATGGTGCAATGAGTTGCTTAACCCGTTCACTTTCAGGCCAGAGAGTGGTTTTTTTGACTAAGCGAAGAGCGCACTTTGCTGCGATCCAACTCCTGCTGTACGGCTCTGGCAAAAGCCACCTGATCTGGTTTCCGATACTGCTCGATAAGCCGCTTTTTGGAAGCGGGGCGGAAGCCCTGATTCACTCGCTGGCAAGCTGCCCACAATTCTGGATTATACTTGATTTTGTTCTGACGAATGGGCGTATCCGCACCAAACCATAAATTGATAATGTTGCTGACGGTCGGTTTAATGAAAAGAGCCATGATCTGGTAAGGTGTGGATTAGTTGACAAATGTTAAGTCAAAGGTATTGACCGGAATAATCTCCTTGCAATTAATTGAGGGCGAACGGTTGAAAAACACTTACGAGCCGCTGTAAAGCCTGGGTATAGCGTTTGATCGATATACCGAATACGATCCGATCAGGATGGTCAGCAAGCTAATTAGCGGATATAAGACATCATCCGGGCCAACTGTAGCATAAACTGGTAGTTAAGAAGGCGGGTAATTTATGTGTGGCAACTATTCATTAAAAAACCGCTTATTTTTACAAATAAGCGGCTCATTACCAAAACGTTATGTGACCACGGGGAGACTCGAACTCCCAAGCCTTGCAGCACCACCCCCTCAAGATGGCGTGTCTACCAGTTTCACCACGTGGCCAATTCCTGATTGCGGGTGCAAAGATACGGTTTCAGGCTTCTTATGCCAAATACTGCTCACTTTGTTTAGGCTTTTTTAAGGGTGCATGACCAAAAAATGGGCAAGATTTCGTACTTTTATCCTTCCAAATCATCATAAATAGTCGGATAGGTATGGCACTGGAAATAGTCGGAAAACTCATAAAAGTACTGCCCGAAGTGTCGGGTCAAAGCCAGAAAGGACCGTGGAGTAAGCAGGAGTTTGTCCTCGAAACACTCGACGCGTCTTACCCTAAAAAGGTGTGTTTAACCGCCTGGGGTGATAAAGTTGCTGACCTGAAGCAGTTTGCCGATGGCGACACAATTAAGGCCACCTTCAGTGCTGAGTCGCGGGAGTACAACGAACGCTGGTACACGGAGCTTCGGGCTTTCCGCATCGAATCGGCCGATGGTGGGCAGGAGTCGGGTGCCGGTTATTCGGCACCGTCCCGCCCGGCACAACAGCCTCAGTCGCGCCCGGCGCAGCAGAGTCAGCCCGCTGGTATGCCGTTCAACACGACGTTTGACGACGAAAGCAACGATCTGCCTTTTTAAATAAGGCAATAAAGGGTAAAATGGGATAGGGTGTAAGTGCTTGTCAGCGATACTTACACCCTATCCCATTTTACTTCTTACGTCTTATTCTGTGTGCTCTATCGGCTGTTACAAACTATCGTTTTGGGATCGAAGTACATCGTCATCGTCACCCGTTCGTCCATGAAAGCCGCAATTGGTAGAATAAGCTTATTTTTTGGCCTGATAGTCGTTGCTTCGACCACTCGGGCGGACTCGTGGGATGCGCTTCGGCAAGCCGATTCGCTGTTCGCGACTGGTAATCAAGCTAATGCCGCCCAGCTCTACGAAACAGCCATTGCTAATGGCCACACCGCCACCGACCCCATGCTGCTCAAATTAGCCAGTGCCTACGAACAGCAAAACGACGTGCCACACCTGCTTTATTACCTTCAGGTTTATTTCGACCGCCACCCCGACGACGCCGTGTTGCGGAAGATGAACGAGATTGCCCGCGCCAATAACCTGAACGGCTACGAGACCGACGATCTGAATTATTTTTACCTGTTCTACCGCAAATATGGCACGTATGTGCTCTTGTTTCTGCTGATTCCGGGTGGGTATGTGTTCAGCGTACTAATGCTTAAATTAGTTCGGAAACAGGCTATTGACCAGCGGCAGAAGTGGGTTGTACTCTTTTATCTGCTACTTCTACTGCTGTTCGTTAACCTGCCCGAAGGTGTTCAGTCGGGCATAATCAGCCGCGACCGGGTATTATTACGCACTGATCCGTCGGCGGCTGCACCCGTAAGCGAAGTAATTGGGCGCGGCCACAAAGTCAATATTTTGGGCAGCACCGACATCTACCTGCGTGTGCTGTGGCGCAATGAACTATATTACATCCGCCGGGATAATGTGTGGGTGATATAATTAGTCAATTAGTAGGTTAGTTAGTGAGTTGGTCAGTGGCTGACGCGTCAACGGACTGGCGTCAGCCACTGACCAACTCACTAACTAACCTACTAATTGACTTTCTTCAGCGGTGAATTCTTCTCCTTCGCCAGCGTGTTGAATACCAGTTTGTCCATCAGGGCGGGGAGCCACTTGTTCAGGAAGACGGTAAGTTTGCCCTGGGTGGTTAGAATAAGCTCGCGCTTTCGGGATTTAACGGCCCGCAGAATATGATCGGCGCACTCGTCGGCGCTCATCATACTACTTTCGTCGCGCACGGTTTCGCCTGCCACCTGCCCGTGGGCATTGAGGGCCGTAAATCGAATATTCGACGCAGTGAAACCGGGGCAAGCCGTCAGTACGTGGACGCCCGAATGCAGCAATTCGGTCCGCAGTGCTTCCAGAAAGCCGTTCATGGCAAACTTAGACGCCGAGTACCCACTCCGCACCGGCAGGCCCCGGTAACCCGCAATGGACGAAATGCCCACAATGGAGCCTTTGGCCTGCTGAATGTGCGGCAGCGCGTAGCGAGTGGCGTAAACCGTACCCATAAAATTGATGTCCATCACTTTCTGGATTACGGCCGGGTCGGTGTCAATCAGCAGGGAACGCATGGTAATGCCCGCGTTGTTAATGAGCACGTCCAGCCGGCCGTAATGGGCGATAGTCTGCTCAATGAGCCGTTTCACGTCGGTTTCGATACTGACATCGGCGGTCAGGGCCAGTACGTCGATAGTGGCCTGACGCAGTTCATGAGCAACCTGATCGAGGGCGTCGGCGCTACGGGCGCAGATGACAATTTTCGCGCCTTCACGGCCAAAGGCAAACGCCATAGCCCGGCCAATACCCGACGAGGCACCCGTGATGAGTACTACTTTATTGTTCACCGAATCAGTGTAAGTGGCCCTTTGAAACTTCGTTTGGAGGTCTTAATCAGGTAATAATAGGTTCCGGTGGGTGCGTTGGTGCCGAACCAGCGGAATCTGGGATCAACCGACGTAAAGACTTTCTGCCCCCAGCGATTAGCAATCTCTACCGATTTAAACTGCTCTACGCACCCATTTTCCGGCAGGTTCTTCACCGCAAAATAATCATTGTAGCCATCGCCGTTGGGCGTAAATACGTTTGGAACCGTAATTTCTCCACTTACCGACGGATCTTTGACCCGAAAAATCACCGTGGTGGTGTCGGTGTGCTGAGGCTGGCAGGAGCGGTCGTCTACTACAAAGTCCACAACGAACTCTGCCTCCGACCGACCCGCCATTAGTTCGCAGGTGGGTTTCCAGCCGAAAGCCGACTGAAGCGTTGGTGCCCCCGTTCTATCGGTGAAATTCATACCGGCCGCTCTGGCATCGAAGCCCCGGCCGGTGCCCGTCAGCCGTAGCGTGTCACGGTCGGGGTCGTTGCCGAGTACGTCGAACGCCACCCGCCCCACCGAGTCACTCGCGCTGACGGTCAGGTCGACCACGGGCTGCCCCAGCGTTGTCCGGATTGTTGGTGGCTGGCTGGGCAAACCGATAGCCGCCATGTTGACCGTAACGGTATCGCGCAGGTTGCGGTTGCAGCGCGTATCGGTCACAATAAAATCGACAAGGTATTCGGGGCGGGTTGCCTGGGTGCAGGTCGGCTTCCATACAAACGGACTCGACACCTTCCCCACGCCGGATACGGAACCAAACGTCATGCCCGCCTGCGCCAGCGTGAAACCCCGCCCCACTGCCTGAATCGTGATGTTATCATTGTCCAGGTCGGCTCCAAACGCAGTGAACGACAGCGACGACCCAACCGTGATGCGGGCCAGATTATTGGTCAGGTTGGTGGTAGCGTCTGGTTTATTATTCGGCGATGGGATGATGTTGACCCGGATGCTGAGGGTATCGCTCAGCCCCTGTGGACAGCCTTCGTCACTGGCCCGGATGAGCAGCGTAAACGGCCTGCCGTCGCCCCCCACGCATTCGCCAAAGCAGAATTTAGCCTGCAGCGTATCAGTACCGGTGCGGGTCAGCAGTTCGCCGGGAGCAATGCTCAGGCCAGGCAGCGATCCGCTCATGTTGGTGAGAGTAATGCGCTGGTTAGGGTTGACGTCGGTAACGTACAATGTCAGGCAGTTGGTATCCTTTTCGGCGATGGTCAGCACGGTCCCTTCGCTGTAAAACGCCCGCTGACCATCGGGTTTAAGCAGCAACTGGGGCGCGTCGTTTTGCAGACAATCGACCACTTTTAACTGAAAATCGCGCCGAACCCGCCCAATAAGTCTCCGATTGCGGTACTCTCCTACCTCGACCGAGAAAACGAATAGTCCCAGCCGATTGGCCGTCACACTCAGGATTCCCGTTCGGGCGTCTACCTGCAGCGGTTGCGAACCGGGAATTTCGTTGCGCTGCGAGATTCCCGTTATCCATGAAATATCAGGGTACGGCCCCGGATTGGCAACGACCGGATTAGGCACCGACCGGCTGCTGAACCCGTTGTAGGGCGTCACCATCGTGTAGGTCAGGCTATCGCCATCGGGATCTTTCGCGCTGAAATCGAAGGTAAACGGGCGATTGATGCAGATGTAATCGCCTTTGGCAATGGTGAACACTGGCGACGAGTTGCTGAACGGCGTCGTCCCACTGAACGGTGCGGGAAACTCCAGATAAAAGGTCGATCCGGCTCCGCCCGGATCAATGATGTTATTGATAGCAGCATTGCGGCAGCAGCGCTCCCAACTCAGGTAATAGCCACCGGCGTCGTTGTACGTCTGCGGAAACGTAACCTCAATACCGTACCGGATGAGCCGGGTCCGCAGGTCGGAGCGGGTGCAGGTTGGCGTAGTATAATTAACGAACTGCGTACTGACCTGGGGCAAATCGACACTGCCAACCAGGGCATTATCGCGTTTGCGGAACACATAAACAAGCACGGTTCGGTCTTCGGCTCCCGGATTCCCGTAGATGTCGTCGAAGTACAGATTCATGTTGACCCGGTGGGTAAATGCACTGTTGGCGGGCAGCTTTTGCAGCTCAAACTCGCCCCCAACAATGTGCGTAGCGCGTGCGACACCGCTGACCGTCAGCAACATAATGGTCAGCACCAGCATCCACCACCCAGTACGGTATAGGTTCATCATAGCGAGATTACGTTCGGTTATAAGGCCGTCCGAAAACGGCTGCCTAAATTAGCGGTTTTTTAGAACACTTATGCGTAGGAAGAGTCATAAACCACCCGAACAGTTGTACGCAGTTTTAGTCGATGCTGTTGCAGCCGAGGGTAAGTGTATCGTGCGGACGGAGGAAGGCGTCATTTTTGTGGAAAATCCCACCGGCGGGCCGGGCGTTGCACCGGGCGATGTGGTTGACCTGCGTATCACGAACAAGAAAAAACAATACCGGGAAGCCGTTGCTGAACGTGTTCATGAGCGGTCGGCGGTGCGGACGGAGCCGTTCTGCGAACACTTCGGCACCTGCGGAGGCTGCAAATGGCAGCACATTCGTTACGACGAGCAACTTCGGTTCAAGCACCAGCAGGTGATCGATCACCTCACGCGTATCGGCAAAGTTGAATTGCCCGCTATCCAGCCCATTCTGGCCGCCGAACCGACACAGTATTACCGCAACAAACTCGAATTTACTTGCGCTGAAGGCCGCTGGATGACGTCGGCCGAGGTAAATACCCACCAGGAGATCGACCCACGGGCGGTGGGTTTTCACGTGCCAGGCCGCTTCGACAAGGTGCTGCCCATCCGGCACTGCTACCTCCAGCCCGACCCATCCAACGCCATCCGTCTGTCCGTCGCCGACTACGCCTTTCGCACTGGAATGAGTATGTACAACCTGAAAGTTCACACGGGTTATCTCCGAACGCTCATCATCCGCACAGCCGCGCCCGATCAGGTGATGGTGACAGTGCAGGTGGCGCAGGATGACCCCAACCAGTTGAGCGGACTAATGAGCCATCTGGAAACGTCATTCCCTGAAATCACCTCGCTCAATTACATCATCAATACCAAGAAAAACGACAGCTACCAGGATCAGGAGGTCATTAACTGGTCTGGTAAGCCGTACATCGAAGAGCGGATGGACGCCGGGGATGGGCATACGCTGACGTTCCGCGTCGGCCCGAAATCGTTCTACCAGACCAACGCGGAGCAGGCGCACAACCTCTACAAAATTGCCCGCGACTGGGCCGGGCTAACCGGTCGCGAACGGGTGTATGACCTCTACACTGGCACGGGCACCATCGCGTTGTTCGTGGCCCGGCAGGCGCAGCACGTCGTCGGGGTTGAATACGTCGAAGCATCCGTGGCCGACGCCCGCGTCAATGCAACCATCAACGGCATCACCAACACAACGTTCGTGGCGGGTGACATGCGCGACATTCTGACCGACGACTTTTTTGCGCAGCACGGTCGCCCGGACGTGGTCATCACCGACCCACCCCGCGCCGGTATGGATGAAGCCGTGACGCGCCAATTGCTTAAAGCCGCCCCCGACTGCATCGTTTATGTGAGTTGCAACACAGCCACGCAGGCCCGTGACTTGGGCATTCTGGACGAAGGCTATTCCGTCGCCGACGTGCAGCCGGTCGACATGTTTCCCCACACGCACCATGTGGAGAATGTGGTTTTGTTAAAGAGTCGGTGAGTTAGGAAGTCGGTGAGTCAGTTGGTGAGTGGCTGACGCGAAAGCAACACCCTCGCGTCAGCCACTCACCAACTGACTCACCGACTTCCTTAAAACTCCAGATACGGCGCGATTTTTTCGATTGTCTTGGCGTCCAAGATTCGAATTGGCTTCAGCGACTCGGCGGAGGTGTACGCTCCGTGCTGTTCGCGGTAGGTAACGATGATTTGCGCTTGTCGGCGGGACAGAAACGGGTGCCGGTCTAAGTCTTCAGCGCTGGCCGTGTTGACCGGAATTTTGCGAACCGCCGACCGAATCTGACCGAACTTCTCCAACTCGACTAACGCTACTGAATCCAAACCGTAAACGTCCCGAAACTGCTCCGGTGCGATGAAGCCGCCCAGCCCATCGCGGTACTTCACAATGCGCCCGGCCAGCGTGGCTCCAATGCCCTTCAGCGCAATCAACTGCGACGTATCGGCGGTGTTAATATCGAACGGCTGAATGACTGGCCGGGCGGGACGTTCGGGATAGGCGGGCCGCTCCGAGTAAGCCGTACGCGGCCCGGCCGTTCGGTCATTGGATTGATAGGGCTGGTTAGAATACGGCCGGGCCGCGTACGGTTTGTTCGCTCCGAACCGGTCAGTTCTGGACGTTTCCTTCAGCGCAATATAGGGTTCAAGTTGATCGTAGAGGTCGGGTGGGAAGTCGTAGATTTTGAGCAAATCCTCTTTCTTGCGAAACTGCCCGCCTTTGCTACGGTACTTGTCGATGCGTTCAGCCATCCAGCGCGGCAGGCCCAACTGCTGCCACCCCGCCACACTGACCGTATTCGGATCAAAGTTGAATAATTTGGGTTCGCTGAACCGCTCAGCAGTGGTTTTTTCTTTATCAAAGCGGTCGGCAAACTGCGGTTGTTTGGCTTCTTCAACGCGCATCAGCGCCACCAAACTGTCGAGTTTACGCTGGTCAGCCACTGACGTATCGGCGGGTTTGCTATCAGCTACAAACCGGTAGAGAAAGGGAATCAGCAGGCACAGCACCGTCAGAAAGATCAGGACGACGAATCCCCGGCTCTCCTTGTGGGAAAAGCCAAAATAGTCGCGCACCAGCGACTGAAAACGGGTAAACATGACGGTGGGTAGTTACGGTTTAGCTTAAATAGGTTGCAAGCTAAACCGTAAAATGGTCGTAATCAATTTCTTCGGGACGAGCGACGAGACGGTTTCTTTGCTCAATTCTTACAGAGCGGCAAAAGTTAGTGCTTCTGTAATGTCGTCGGCTTCCAGGTACGGATACACTTCCAGAATACGCTCGGCTGAGTACCCCGCAGAAACCAAACCGACGAGGGTATTGACTGTAACTCGCATCCCGCGAATACAGGGTTTACCGCCCATTACTTCGGGGTCCAGCGTAATGCGAGTAAATTGTTGCATAGATATAATTGTTCAGAACAAATGCAATTCACCATAAGCTAAACAATAAGATTTTCATAATCAATCTCTTCGGGTCGAGCGACGGCCTGCGGCTTCACGCCTTCATATTTTGGGTGGCTGTTAACCGCATCTCGAAATGCTTTGTCTATGATAATTGCCATTTTTCGGTTGGACAGCAAAATGGCTTTCAGGTGCCAGTAGTCTTTGTTAAGTTTTAAGCATTTCTTATTAATCGTCTTTGAGAAAGTTAGCGCCTTCAACTGGTCATTGGAAACCATAACGATACGTTCGTCTTTGGTTAAGCGGGCAATAATACTTAGAATACTTTGTCCGTAATTACCCCGGTTACTGTCATGGTATTCCTTTAACAGCTTCTGAGTCAGAACCAAATGCCCCTCTTCAAACAACCACTTTATCAATTTTTCGTATTCTGAATTGGCAGGATTCTTGAAATTCTTTGCGATGTTGTTATCAACGAATAGATCTTTTATCATCCGATAGCGTGCATTGCAATGTCCATCACGTCCATTTCATACGTGTCAAAAAAGCCCCGTGGTGCTCCTTTGACTGCTCCTTTTGTTGTAAATTCCACATCGTATACCGTACTTTTAACACCGTCATTTTCAAAATATAGAACTCGGACATCCTCCGGTTTCAATTCACCGGTAACCAGCAACAGCCTGATTCTGTTGAGCAGATATTCGCTGTGTGTTTCGACGATGTATTGTTTCTGGGTGCGTTTAATCTCATTGGCTAAGTAGTTACCAAACTGTGCTTGAATTTTTGGATGAAGGTGAATTTCGGGCTGAGAAATAGCCAGACAAGATGTTCCATTCAATTGATGATCAGCAACAATAATAGGCAGAAACTGACTGACACCAAACCCAATATCAGCCAATGAAGTCCAACGCCTGCTATTGCCTGTCTTAATGGTTAATTCATATCGTCCTCCTTGTATCCTGTTCGGTTTGATTTCATCAAAAAGACCCAAAGAAGACGCATCCATTGATATTTGCCTGAACTTATCTTCGTCTCTTTCCTGCCACTCGGTAAGCTGATCTATATATCCTTCTCCGTCAATGTCTGTTTTGCGAGCAGATTTCGCCCTTTGATTGTAAGTTCTAAACGGAGGTTTTCTAAACGAACCCACATAGTTAAAATTGCTGTCTACAAAATTCTTGTATTTAAACACTGCGGTACTTATTTCCTCATCAAGAAAATAGTACATTTCTAATATATTTAACTCACTTTCTAACGAATCTATTGAGGCATATCTAACATTAACCACTTTTATAAATTTATTATACTCGGATAAATTTTCTCCTGCACGATCTTGGATCATGTTATTCATACTATTCATAATAGCAGAGTATCTTTCTTCACTATTCTCGTCTTGACCAAAATCATCATCACTTATATCAAGCAGGATACTCCCCTGATCTTCACGTACATACACATTTATACTATTTCTATGCGAGTGAAAACTTTTGATTTTTGGCAAATCGTTCTGCTCATTAAGTACCCACGAAGTTTTAAAGTGATTTTTACGAAAGAAAGATATAGATGAAATTCTATTATTTTTACCGACGACTGTAAGATCAAACTCAATATTTAGCTCTATACATCTATCAGTTTCTCCACAATACACCATTTCCTTCATACTGCCCATATCGACATACTTTCCATTAGGCGACAAATAAAGAGGAAACCCCTCCGTTTGTAACACCGCCAGAATCGCATTGATCAGTGAACTCTTGCCGCTGCTATTCGCGCCAGTTAATAAAGTAATGGGCGCAAACTTCACGTCGAGTTCTTCAAAGCACTTGAAATTTTTGAGCGAGAGCGAGTTGATAAGCATAGTTTTTGTCGACAAAGCTAACGTCGAAAGTTAGCCATTTTCGGGGATTTTCGGCGTAAACCCTATCTTTGCGGTCTCAGTAATTGATTATGACAGAGCAGAAAATTGCGCCAGCCGCTACCCTCCCCGACATTATCGCCCACGCCAAAGAATACGGATTCGTGTTCCCCTCCTCCGAAATCTACGATGGTCTCCAGGCTGTCTATGACTACGGACAGAATGGCGTTGAACTCAAAAATAACCTTAAAACGCTGTGGTGGAAGGCCATGACCCAACTCCACGATAACGTGGTCGGCATCGACGCGTCGATCTTCATGCACCCGCTGACGTGGAAAGCGTCGGGCCACGTCGATTCGTTCAACGACCCAATGATCGACAACCGCGACTCCAAAAAACGCTACCGCGCCGATCAACTCCTCGAACTGAAAGCCGAGGAATACGCCAACGCGGGCGACGAAGCACGGAGCACTGCCCTGTTGCAGGAAATGGGCCGGTTGCTGGGCAACAATGACCTCGACGGCGTCCGAAACCTGATCATTGCCGAGGGCATCAAGGACCCCGTATCAGGCACCGACAACTGGACCGAAGTGCGGCAGTTCAACCTGATGTTTTCGACGCAGGTGGGTTCATTGGCCGAAGACGCCAGCCTGATTTACCTCCGCCCCGAAACAGCGCAGGGCATTTTCGTCAACTTCCTGAACGTCCAGAAAACCGGCCGGATGAAAGTGCCGTTTGGTATTGCGCAGATCGGCAAGGCATTTCGGAATGAGATCGTGGCCCGGCAGTTTACGTTCCGAATGCGTGAATTCGAGCAGATGGAGATGCAGTTTTTCGTGCGGCCCGGCACCGAAATGGAGTGGTACGAACGTTGGCGCGATGCCCGGATGAAGTTCCATCAGGCTGTGGGTCTACCCGCCGAAAAGCTTAAATTTCACATCCACGAGAAACTGGCGCATTACGCCAACGCGGCCGTGGACATCGAGTACAAATTTCCGTTCGGTTTCCGCGAGATGGAGGGCATCCACTCCCGCACCGACTTCGACCTGAAAGCGCACCAGGAGTTGAGCAAAAAGAAACAGCAGTATTTCGATAACGACGTGGACCCGGCAACCGGCAAACCTTACGGCAACTACGTCCCCTACGTGGTTGAAACGTCCGTTGGGGCCGACCGTCTGTTTCTGGCCGTGTTCTGCAACGCGTTCACAAAGGAAGTGGTGCGGTCCGGCGTTCCGGGCGAGGGCGACGAGCAGAAAGAGCGCACGTATCTGAAACTCCACCCCGCCTTAGCACCCATTAAAGCGGCTGTGTTTCCACTCGTTCGCAAAGACGGATTGCCCGAAAAAGCCGAGCAGATTATGAAGTCACTCCGTTCCGAGTTTCGGGTAATTACCGAAGAGCGCGACGCCATCGGTAAACGGTATACAAGGCAGGATTTAATCGGTACGCCGTTCTGCATCGTGGTCGATTACCAAACCCTCGACGACGATACCGTCACGATCCGCTACCGCGACACAACTGAGCAAATCCGCGTCCCCATCAGCGAACTGAAAGCCCGCATCGGGCAGGAAGTTTCGATGGAGCGGTTACTGGAGAATATGTAATTGTTTTGTTCATGTTTGCCTGATTTGGCGTACCGACAGATAAACAAGGACAGTCCCAAACAAATTTACAAAAGAACGCCCCGGCCATTTCTGGTCGGGGCGTTTCAACATAATACAAGTTAACGGTTAGTCTATCTGGAGCACTTTCACCGTCTGTGAATGTGCTGGCGTACTGGCCCGCAACAACAACACGCCCCCCGCCTGACGGCCAATCTCAAACACGTGCTGCTCCAGCATACCCGCCTGCTTCACGCTGTGCGTACCAATCGCTTGTCCGCGCAGGTCGGTCAACAGCAGGCGCAACGACTGACCAGCCGCGCCCCGTACCTCCACCCGTACCTGCCCGTTCTGGACTGGGTTGCCCAGCACCCGCACACTCAGCTCAGCCACTGGCTCAACCCCAACCCGCGCCCCACTGCCATTGGTGCAGGCCGCGAACCAGTTGTAAGAGAAAGTTGCCTCCCCTGCCGTGCCGCTCTGGGTGGCCTTCAGGGTGATGGTCGGGTTATCGGTGTACAAGCGCAACGTGTAGGGTCCCGGGGCGGTCGTCGGTGACAATTCGTTCACCACCGAAAAACTGATCGGCTGACCGTTGGTGCCTGCGTACTGGGGCGTGAAGCTCACCTCGCGCTGACCTGGGCTAATCACGGTGCAACTCACCGTCGTCACGCCCGTGATGCTGAAGGGCGAGGTGGGTGGTGGGCTAACCGTAGTAGAGGACGGACTCACCGTAAAGGTGAAGCTGGTAGCCACCGATAGACTCCCCGGATCCGTCGCCACCACCGTGACATTGCTCACCCCCGACATGCTGGGCGTGCCGCTGATGGTGCTGCCCGACAGGCTCAGCCCGGCCGGTAAGCCCGTGGCCGAGAAACTTAGCCCGTTGGGCGTCTCGGCATCAGAAAACGAGGAAGCCACGTTCAGACTGAAGCCCTGATTGACCGTCCCGCTCTGGTTAGCGATACCCGTCGTGGTGGGAGCCGTATTGTTAGGACTCACCATGCTCAGGCTGTTGCAGGCCGCTAACCAGTTGTAGCTAAAGCTGGCCTCCCCCGTCGTGCCGCTCTGGACCGCCTTGAGGGTGATGACCGGGTTGTCGGGGTACAGCGTCAGCGAGTAAGGACCCGGTGCGGTAGTGGGCGACAACTCGTTGATCACCGAGAAACTAATGGGCTGCCCGTTCAGGCCCGCGTACCGGGGGTTAAAGTTGATGGCGATCCGATTGGCCACCGGCGTACAGTCGATGGTGGTGACCCCCGTGATGCTGAAGGTACCCGTACTGGTCATCGAAGCCGCCGGACTCACCGTCAAGCTGAAGCTGGTAGCCACCGACAAACTGCCCGGATCCGTCGCCGTCACCGTTACCGTTGATACGCCCGACATACTCGGCGTACCGCTGATGGTGCTGCCCGACAAGCTCAGCCCGGCCGGTAAGCCCGTGGCCGAGTAGCTTAGCCCGTTGGGTGTCTCGGCGTCGCTGAACGAGGAAGCCACGTTCAGACTGAAACCCTGGTTGACCGTCCCGCTCTGGTTGGCGATGCCCGTGGTGGTGGGGGCCGTGTTGTTAGGCGTCACCATGCTCAGGCTGTTGCAGGCCGCTAACCAGTTATAGCTGAAGCTGGCCTCCCCTGCCGTGCCGCTCTGGACCGCCTTCAGAATAATAGTCGGGTTGTCGGGGTAGAGTTGCAGGGTGTAGGGTCCCGGTGCGGTGGTGGGCGACAACTCGTTGACAACCGAGAAACTAATCGGTTGCCCGTTGAGACCCGCGTAGCGAGGGTTGAAGTTGACGTTGATGCGGTTAGCCACTGGCGTACAGTCCAGCGTCGTTACCCCCGTGATAGCGAAGGGAGCCGTTGGTGTCACCGGAGCCGGACTCACCGTAATAGTGAAGCTCGTGCTGGCAGACAGACTGCCCGGATCGGTGGCCGTCACCGTCACGCTGCTCACTCCACTCATACTCGGCACACCCGAGATGATACGCGTAGCCGGATCAAATCCGAAACCGTTGGCAAGTACAATGCTGGCCGAGTAGGTCAGGCCGTTGGGCGTCTCTGAATCGGTGAAAGCGGCCACCGTGTAGCTGAAGGGTACGCCCACGGTGGCCGTCTGGTTGGCGTTGGCCGTGGCCACCGGCGGGGTATTGGCCGCACTCACCGTCACACTCACCGTACCACTGATGGTCTGGCTGGTGGGGGTTGTAGCGTCCGTTACCAGAACGGTGAAGGTCTGCACCCCCGCACTCAGGCCCGACACGCTGGCTGTGTTGCCGCTGGGGGTGATCGTACCCGGACCGCTGAAGACGTAGCTATACGCTGTAGTGCCGCCCGATACCGTCGCCGACAGCGTCGTGGCGCCACTCGTCAGCAGCATTGTTGGATTAGCTGTAAAAGTGAGTGAAAGCGGAGTTACTACTACCGGAGCCGGATTGACCGTAATGGTGAAGCTCGTACTGGCCGATAAACTGCCCGGATCCGTTCCCACTACCGTCACGCTGCTCACCCCTGACATACTTGGTACACCAGAGATGATGCGCGTAGCCGGATCGAAGACCAAGCCGTTGGCCGGGTCGATGCTGGCCGAGTAAGTCAGGCTGTTAGGCGTTTCGGAGTCGTTGAAGGCGTTGACTGTATAGCTGAAGGGTACGTCCACCGTAGCCGTCTGGTTAGTGTTGGCCGTGGCCGCGGGTGGAGTGTTGGCTTCGCTCACTGTCACACTCACTGTGCCGGTAATCGTCTGACTGGTGGGGGTTGTAGCGTCCGTCACCAAAACAGTGAAGGTCTGCACCCCGGCGGTTAAACCCGATACCGAAGCGGTGTTGCTGGTTGGCGTTTGGGTGATCGTACCCGGACCGCTGAAGACGTAGCTATACGCTGTGGTGCCGCCTGATACCGTCGCCGACAGCGTCGTGGTGCCCGTTGTCAGAATCGTCGTCGGATTAGCGGTGAACGTCAGCGCCAGCGGGGTCGTGGCAGCAGTGAGCGAAAGACCAACCACAACCGGGTCGTGATCAGAAGCCTTGAACGGGTCAGGTGCGTACAGATTGGCAGGCTGATTCTGTTTAAAATTAGTGTTGTAATCCAGAATAATCGGCTCATCTGAGTTGATATGCCAGTCGGCCGAACCGGATACCTGAGCGGTTAGACTGGCGTTGGCAAGGGCATAATCAAGGAAACCAAACTGACCATTGAAGGCATACGAGTAATCCGAATTCGGACGCAGACTGGCGAATCCGGCGTCTGTTAGGGTTCGGATTGGATCTTCCAGCGCATACGCATTGTAATCGCCCAACAGCAACACGTCAGGATCACCGGCGGCTGCCGTTACCGACGGAATGAAACTAATCAATGCATTCGCCTGCTGAAGCCGGGTGTTGTTGAACTCACCCTGACCATCGCCTAAATCATTATCGGCACCGGACCCACTACCTCCTTTAGATTTGAAATGGTTGACAATAGCGGTAAACTTAGCTCCATTGCTGTTCTGCTGGAACGTTTGGGCAACGGGCGGACGACTGAACACGGTGTTATTGGAGCTGCGGGGCAGTCCAACCGGCGTAACGAAACCGGGCTTGTAGATAAACGCCACCTTAATGGCGTCGGTGCCCACCGCATTTGCCTGAGGATTCGGGTCGTCGATCAGTGCAGCGTCATTAACGAAGGTGTAGCTTCCCGCACCCGACACGGCATTAAGCCCGTCGACTAAGTTGCCAATGGCCACCGACCCATTGTTTTCAATCTCGATCAGACCCACCACGTCCGCATTGATACTTGCTATTGCGGCAATAATCTTATCCCGCTGCCGGGTAAACTCTTCCGCTGTTTCGGCTCCGCGTGGCTCAAAGCTTACCCCGTCAGGAATGGTAACCTGTTGATTATTATCTAAATCAGTGAAGTAGTTCAGGACGTTGAACCCGGCTACTTTCAGCGTCCCCCCAACGGCCGGGGGCGATGCCGTGCGGGCATTCGTCGCGTTAAAGTTCACCGGCGTACTCGTCTGGACCCGGTAGCCCTCAAAACGCTCGTCCAGAATACCGCTGATGCTGGCGACATCGTCACCAGCCCGCAGCGTATTGGCGGCACTCAGTGGGCTTCCGCCACGGGCGTGAATGATGACGGGCGGATTCTGAACGCTGCCCGCGTCGTCGAGAATGATCAGACGCCGGGCCACAGCGGCCAGATAAGCCGCATTACCGGCTACACTGGGCAGATTGAACTGGGTATATTGCTCAATGCGGGGGTCGGTGCCGGGCTGGTTGGTAGCCGGGTCCGTAGCCGCTAAGGTTACCTGACCAAACCGCCCAAGCGTGAAGTTATCGGTCACGGTCAGGTTGCCCGTGGCCGCCTGAACCGTCACCAGCATTCCTTCGTAACGTTCCAGCTCCGACCGGTTGGCCACCGGAAACGTAACGGTCGTTACAGTTGGCAGCGTACTGGCACCTAAGTTGGTCAGGTTTGCCCCGGTGGTGAGTGTCAACTGTGTCAGGCTGCTGTTTACACCGCCGAAACTGCTGGTAAATTCACCCACCGCTCCTGTTACCCGTACCTTATCGCCGATACTTCCCGTAAACACGCCCGTTGGATCAAGAACTGAAATACCTTCCGACGTAGCCGGATTATTGTCCGAGTCGGCGTCTTCTTCCTGCACAAAAAATCCGTTGAGTGCCGCAGTACCTGAGAAGTTCCGGGTAACAATGCCTTCTATTGTCTGTGTACCCGTCAGGGCGGCCGTGGTTCCACTACCCTGAATCGCCGATATACGCGTAGCTGGTGCCACGTCGTTATCGGTGATGGTTACGGTGGCCGACGCCGTACCCAAATCGTACGCTGGGCCATCCGTCAACGAGAGAATGATGGTCTCACCGGGATCGAAGATGAGGTCGTCCGTCGGGGCCAGGGTGATGTCCGCCGAGGCTTGATTGGCCGTGAGCGTTAGGGTCCCTGTCAGCGCCGGGGTGTAGTCCGTGCCGTTGGTGGCCGTACCACCCACTGTATATGTCACGGTTAGTGGATCAGTCGCAGCGCCAGTACGACTAACCGTAAACGTGATTGGGTCCGAACCGGCACCGGCCTCGGCACCGGTGGCATCCGTTGCTGCGATAGAAACCGTTGGTACGGGCGGTGCGTCATCGTCGGCAATGGTAACATTCTGCGTCGTTGTACCGCCCAGGGCAATGCCCGCCGATGGATTGCTGATGGTTAGGGTAGCCGTTTCGCTTCCTTCTACGTCAGTGTCGTTCGTTACTGTAAAGCTGACCGAACCTGACGTGGCTCCGTTCGGAATAGTGATGGTTGTGCCACTAAGGGTGTAATCGCCCGCCGTGATGCCCGTGCCCGTTACCCCCAAACTGACGGTCTGATTACCGGTTACTGCGGCCGAAGCAGTCGCCGTAACGGTAACCACGGTGGCGTCGGCTTCGGAAGCCGTGTTGGTGCTGACTGAGAGATTAACGGTGGGGTTGGTGGGGGCTGCCGTAGTGATAGTTCCATTAATCCTTAAATCATCAAACCGAAGTGTGCCAGTCGTTCCAGTAGAACCATAACCGTAGATCCTGTAGGTAACCGCAGACGTGGTTGCGACAGCGCTGTTCAACGTAAATGTACTTACTGCAAAAGAAGTTGGAGCAACATTCGTTGGACTAATTGCCGTCGCGAACCCGTCTACACTTGAACGCAGTTCAACAGTCGGCGGTCCTGTACCCGAACGTTGTAAATCTACAGCAACCGACGTTACAGTTGCCTGAAATCCCGAGTTTGGCGTTATGGTAAATTCTAAATAATCAGATGCGTCGAAGCTTGCACCCCAGTTATTACCTGTTCGAGCTTGTCCAGGACTACCACCAACATAGCCTGGAGCACCAACTCCAGAGCCAAAGACTGCATCGCTCGCTGTAGAGTTCAATGACGTTGAGGTCGGCGTGATTACATTCTCAAACGTGTAGGTGGCGATCTGCGCCCACGCGCCCGGTGCTATCAATAGCATCAGTAGCCAGACCCAGGTTCGGATGGCTTTTTGTAGTTGTTGATTCATGAAATTTTGGATTGATTGAAAGAAACTCAGAAGTGATTGAAAGACGCAAAGCTACAACGTAAGTATATATACACGATTACCAAATTGTTATAATACGCCGTTTGGTCACTTGATGCAAAGCAAACCAATTTCACTGCCTGTTCGGGGTTGCTATCCGCAACCCAACTGCCGCAAAACGCAATGGCCCAAACACAAACGGCCCCAGCCGAAGCCGGAGCCGTTTGTGTTTGGGGTTGATGGGTAGACGTAGAAACGGAAAGCGACAGTTAATTCAAATGGGGCATGTTGTTGGCTAATTGACGCCGAACAGTACTCCACCGCCGACGCGAAACGGGCAGCACATCGCCGGTCGAGAGGTGAACCAGTCCGCCCGTTTCCGTACGCTCCAACCGCTCCACATACCGACGGTTGACAACGCAGTTCCGGTGCAGTCTAACAAACCATTCGTTGGGTAGTTTAGGCGCGTAGTACTTCAGCGTGCGGGGCATCAGCATCCGGCGGCCGTCGGCCCAGTTCAGCCAACTGTAATTGGCAACCGCCTGGAGGTAGATAAGATCGGCAACGGAGAATGACTGGCGCCCCGTTTCGCGCAGGTACAATTTTAGAGGAGGCCACTCGGTCGGCGCGGTGCGGGCCGCAACGGAAACAGAAGGAAAATAGCTCATTAGCGTTTGGCGGTAGAGGTTTTGGTCGGCGTGATGTTTTAAACTCACGCAATACTACCTGCATTGTCTGCCAGCCGCTTGCTCGTTTGTAACAAAGTCTATAAATTTTGTAACATGCCCCCCAAATGCCCCTGGAAACGACGCGAGCCGGGTGATCAGTAGTATTCAGAACCATCATTTGCCAACGAATTAGAGTTCCACACCTGCACAAACCAGTCATTACCTGGCAATTTCCTGTCGATTCTGGTCAACGAACTCAGACGGTGTCAGGTGATACTGCTCCTTAAATACTTTGGAGAAGTAGGCGGGTGTATCGAACCCAACCCGGTCGGCCGTTTCGGATACCGAAGCACCCGTCAGCAGCAACTCAGTGGCGCGGTTTAGCCGAACGGCCCGGATCAGTTCAATGGGCGTCAGGCCCGTCATGGCCTTAATTTTGCGGTTCAGTTGCATCCGGCTCAGGCCAACGGCGGTTGCCATTGGTTCGACCCCGAACGACGAATCGTCCAGGCGGTCTTCCAGTACGCCATACACCCGGTTCATAAACTTATCCGTTTCATTAACCGCAGCACTGGCAACCGGCAGATGCCCTTCGCGCAGCAACTGAGTCCGGTAGTGGTGCCGACTGCGCCGTTGCTGCTCCAGCCGGTTCCTGACGCGGCCCAGTAACTCCTTCACCTGAAAGGGCTTCGTTATGTAATCATCAGCCCCCGCGTCCAACCCATCAATCCGGCTTTCAAAAGCAGCTTTTGCCGTCAGGAGCAGAATGGGAATGTGACTCGTAAGCGGGTTGCTTTTTAGCTGCCGACACAATTCATAACCATCCGCGCCAGGCATCAGCACATCGCTGATAATCAGGTCCGGCCCATCGGCAAGTGCGGTGTCGATACCCACCTGCCCGTCACTCACCCGGCGCACCTGCCAAAACGGACTCAATACCCTCTGGATATAGTCGGCGATCTCGTCGTTGTCCTCCACCAGCAGCAAGCGCTCTCCGTCGTCGCTGGCAGCAACGCCAACGGACTCGTCGGTCATTGAGTCCGGTTGCGGGCGGGTAATGGTAGCCGCTAAACCGGAAACGGCCGGGGCCGGGCGGCAGGGCAGTTCGACGCTAAACGTGGTGCCTATGCCGGGGCGACTTTCAACGTTGATGGTGCCCTGCATTACTTCGACCAATTCTTTCACTAAGGCCAGTCCAATGCCCGATCCGCCAACGGCCCGGTCGGTGGTGGCGTCGGCCTGGTAGAAGCGATTGAATATGTGCGGCAGTTTGGCCCCGTCGATACCCGCCCCCGTATCACTAACCGTCAGCCGAATACGGTCGGTGGGTGCCGCTTCAGGATTCGCCACCAACGCGCCGGTCGACCAAGTCAGGACCGCAACCGACACGGTAATAAAATCGTTTTCGCCCGTGAACCGGAGCGCGTTGGCGAGCAGATTAGTCAGAATCTTCTCGATTTTATCCGTATCGAACCAATAATAGGGGTCAATCAGCAGCGAATGCACCTGCAAACGAACGTGTTTACGGTGGGCTTCTTCATCAAATTCCCGCGTCGTTCGATCCACAAATTCGGTCAGGTTCCCCAGCGTAGTCGTCACAGTCATATTGCCCGCTTCGAGTTTAGCCAGATCGAGCAGTTCGTTGATGAGCCGCAGCAATCGGTTGGCATTGCGGTGTACCGTCGTTAACCGGTCCTGGTGCTGAGGCTCAAAAATTTCCCCCAATAATTGCTCAACAGGACCCAGGATAAGAGTTAGTGGCGTACGAAGCTCGTGCGTGATGTTAGCGAAGAAGCGTGACTTGGTTTCGTTGAGTTCCTTAACCTGAATCGATTCCTTTTCGCGCATCTCGATCTGGCTCACCAACCGCACCCGGTTGATGCGCGTGTGCAGAAATAGACCGATAGCTCCCAGCAGCAGCAGTACGTAGCCCACGTAGGCCCACCAGGTCTGCCAGAAGGGGGGGGCAATAATGATCCGAATCTGCCGGGTGTGCGGACTCCAGACGCCCGACGTGTTCGATGCATTGACAACGAACGTGTAGGTGGCGGGCGACAGGTTGGTATAGGTAGCCGTGGCCTGATTGCCGCTGTAGACCCAGTCGTTATCCAAACCCGTCAGTTTATAGCGGTACTGGTTTTTGCTGCTCTGGTTGAACTGCAGCGCGGCAAAATCGAACGACACGAAGTTCTGAAGGTAGGTAAGCGTGACCTGAGCCGTTTCGTTAATATCCTGCCGGATGGGTGACTCCGGACTGGTTGCGTTTACCGGCTGATTATTGATACGCAGGGCCGTGAGGGCCACAACCGGTTTGAACGGGTCCTCCCCAATTCGGCGCGGATCGAACACCGTGTAGCCACCAATTCCTCCAAACACCAGCCGACCGTCAGGCAACGTAGCCTCGTAGTGGCGGTCGAATTCCTCGCCCGGCAAACCATCGTCGGTGGTATAGTTGCGAACCTCAAACGTCCGGCTGTCGAACCGGCACAGCCCCCGGTTGGTACTCAGCCAGAGATGCCCCTCGCCATCGGGCCGGATGGCATAGATAACGTTATTGGGCAGGCCGTTGGCCGTGGTAAACCGCCGAATCCGGCCGGTTATCTTATCGAATCGGCACAGGCCACTGCCAAACGTACCGATCCAGAGGTGATTATATTGGGCCGGGTCCTGGGCCAAGCTCAACAGGGCGTAGTTTGGCAGCGAGCCGGGGTCGGTCGGGTTGGGCCGCCATCGAATGAGCCGCTGAGCCGACAGGTCGGCCCGGAGCAGGCCGTGATTTTTGGTGGCAAAATAGATGCGTCCCCCGTCCACGGTCATAGCCATGATCTCGTAGGGGTGGTTCCTGGGCAGCGGCAGCGGGAAAGCCGTGAACGTTTGCTGCTCAAAATTGTGGCGCACCACCGCCCGGTTCTCCGGCCCGAGCAACCCCCACAGTTCCCGCTGTTGGCCAACGGCGAGGGCCGTCATCCGAAACGCGCCGTTGGGCAGCCACCGCGACTCAATACCGGTCGGACGAACCGGCTCAAACACCTGACTGGCCTTATTGTAGCGAAAAGGCGGGGTTTCGGTGCTACTCATCCACAGCACGTTCTGCCGGTCGAACTGGCTGCGAACGGCGTAGGGCCACTGACTTCGGATACCCGCCGGAACGGCACTGAGCGGCACCCCAAGTTGCTGCGTCAGCCAGTCGGTATGAAAATTCGTTTTGTAGGGCCAGGCCGTAAACAACCGTTTGTTCAGGTCGTACTTGATAACGCCATCGCCATTTGTACCAATCCAGAGTACGTTTGAGCGGTCGACCAGCAGCGATAGTGCCGGAAAACGGGCCAGCTTGGGCAGGTCGGCCGCATCGGATGGTTTGACATCGGGACCGGGGAAAGCCGGTACCCGCACCAGTCCGTTTTTGTCGGTATATTGATTCTGGTTGACGTAGTCAATACCCCGGTAGTCGCGGGCAAACAGGGGGATTTGGGTTGGCGTACCGGGCAGGGCAATCACCGTACGCACCTGACCGGCCACGGGATTGAAAAGAGCGAAACGCCCCGGAAAGCCCAGCATCAGTTCGCCGTTGGTGCGCTCGTGCATTGCCCAAACATCAGTCTGCGGCAACCCCTGCCCAACCCGGAACCCCGCAAACGCGCCCGATACCGGATTGTAGCGAAATAAACCGTCGCGGGCCGCTACCCACGGACGACCGCGCCGGTCGAGCAGCAGGGCGTGAATAAACCGCTGAACGGTATCGCCCTTAGCGGGCCAGTGATGATGAGAGACGGCTCCGGCCGGATTCAGCCGGAAAAAGCCGTTCGTTTGCGTGGCGACCCAAACGTTGCCGAGTTGGTCCGGGTAAATGCCCACGAGCGGATCGCGGCCGACCGCCTGGCTGAACTGGGACGACGCCGACACCCGGCGGGTTTGCTCGGTAACCGGGTCAAAACAGTCCACGTTATTGTTCTCGGTACGGAGCCAGAGCCGTCCTTTTGCATCCTCCCGAATTTCATAAATGCTGCTGAACGAGAGTGAGCTGACCCGTTGCGGGTCGTGGTTATAAATACGGAAGCGCACCCCATCGTAGCGGCACAGACCATCGCGGGTTGCCAGCCAGATGAAACCACGCCGGTCCTGAATAATCGACTTGACAAATCCCTGCGGCAGGCCGTTGCGCACGGTGAGGTATTCGGGTTCGGGAACAGCCGCCAGCCCTGGCGTTGCCCAGCCGAGCAATCCCATAACGATCAAACCAAGTGACCACCGTCTGAAACAACGCATAGGACAGGCTGAAATCTGCCCGGTTCAGTTCGTGTTGGGCCGGAAACAGAGGGCCAAATTGGTTGATACTCTCGTATTTATCAATTTTACGGTATCTTTTATTATCGAAAGGACTATTTATCCGTCTATTCTTCCCTTCTTTCGAGATGCATCTTCTCCTTAAAACCCGTGTTCAACAGCCCCTGCCCACGGTGTGGGCGGGATTCGACCGGTCGCTGTTCGACCGGCTTAGTCCCCCGTTCCCACCCGTTAAGGTCGTCCGGTTCGACGGGTGCCGCCGGGGCGATGTGGTTCACCTGCGGCTAAACTTCCTGCTCTTCAAACAGGACTGGATTAGCCAGATCATTGACCAGCAAACCCGTTCCGACGAGATTTATTTTATTGACCAGGGCACTCAGTTACCATTTTTTCTTCGCTACTGGCATCACCGGCACCGGTTGCTGCACGATCCGGCGGGCGGCACGGTCGTGGTCGACGATATTACGTTCCGAACGCCGTTTCGCCTGACCGACTACCTGCTATATCCGTTGATGTGGCTCCAGTTCGCTTACCGTAAACCCATTTACAAACGCGTGTTTGGCAACCCATAAGCACGCACGATTACGTATATACGCAGGTAAGTTCTACGGTAGAACGTTGCTTATCCGGCGTTGATTTATCTGCACACACGGGCTTTCCGAACTCCCCAGATTCCGTTACTTTTGTCGATACCGCTACTCTCTCCGATTGAATGAAACTCCCTAACCTGACAACACGCATTTTTCTGGGCATGGTGCTTGGTATTGCCATTGGCTACTTCTTTCCGGCTACGGATTCTGGTTTTTCAGGAACCGACCTGAACATCCTGTCTAAAATCTTCCTGCGGCTCATCAAAATGATTATCGGGCCGCTGGTCTTTGCCACGCTGGTGGTGGGCATCGCCAAACTCGGTGATTTTGGGGCCGTTGGGCGAATTGGCCTTAAAACGCTGGCTTATTTCTATTTCGCTACCATCCTGTCGCTGGTAGTGGGGTTGCTGGTGGTCAATATTATGAAGCCGGGCGAGGTAATGAGTCTGCCGCTGCCCGCCAAAGGCACCGACACGGGCATTGAAGCGCAGAAGTTTACGTTTGACACGTTTATCACCCACATCTTCCCGACGAGTTTCGTCGAGGCACTCGCCACCAACGAAATCCTTCAGATTGTGGTGTTCAGCATCTTCTTCGGTATTGCCGTAGGATCGGTGGGGGCACAGGGCAAGATCATGATTAAAGCGCTGGATTCGCTGTCGCACATCATGTTCAAAATCACCAGTTACGTGATGGGTTTTGCCCCGTTTGGGGTGCTGGGGGCCATTGCCAACATTGTGGCGCAGCAGGGGCTGGGCATCCTGGGGGGCTATGCGTACCTGATTCTATGCTTTTTTGGGGGGTTGCTGTTTTTCATGTTCGTGGTGCTGGGGACGATCTGCTTAGTGGTGCGGATTCCGTACATAGCCCTGCTGCGCGAGATCAAAGACGCCATCATTCTGTCGTTCAGCACGGCCAGTTCGGAGGCTTCATTTCCGCAGACCATCGAGGCCCTGCGCCGGTTCGGCTGTTCGGAACGGATTATCTCGTTTGTGCTGCCGCTGGGCTACTCGTTTAACCTCGACGGGTCAATGCTCTACATGACTTTCGCTACGGCCTTCATTGCCCAGGCGTACCACATATCACTGAGCATTGAGCAGCAGATTACGATGATGCTGACGCTGATGATTACGTCCAAAGGCATTGCCGGCGTTCCCAGGGCGTCGCTGGTCATCATTGCGGGTACCATGTCGCTCTTTAACCTGCCCGCCGAGGGACTGGCCCTGCTGCTGGGTATCGACCAGGTGCTCGACATGGGGCGCTCGGCCACGAGCGTAGCAGGCAATGCCGTGGCTACCTGCATTATTTCCAAATGGGAAGGCGAATTCCGAACGCAGCCCATTGAAACTGATGAAGTTACCGCTTAGTAAACAACCGATAACACAGCTTGTCAGGCAGGCGTTCATGACGGATAAATCCGTAGGTTAGCGGTTCCTTAACCGCCTGTACCATGAATCAATCTGCTCTGCTGGAGACCGAACTGGCTCCATACTTCACCATTAAAGCCCCGTTTCAATTCCCGGTTAATTTTCGGGAAGGATTCGTGAAATACTGGCCATTTGTGTCACTCGTACTGCTACTGCTGACCCTACCGTCTATTCTTCTCTTTTTGGGTATCGGCACGGCACTCCTGCCCGTCTCGTTTGTGGGCGGTATTGGCAGCGGTATTGGCTACACGATTAGTATGGTTCTGACGGTGATTGGCCTTGTGCTTAGCCTACTGGCGCTGCCGGGCCTGTTCAACCGCAAACGGTCGGGTTGGGTGCTTAGTTACTATGCTCAACTGCTCAGTATTGTAACCAGCATTCTCTCCTTCAGCCTAATCGGTATCCTGCTGGGTCTGCTGTTTCTGATGTTGCTATTTCAGGTTCGGGACTACTATAATTGACCCCATCAATTCTACGAATCTTGGCTATAGGGCCACAATTTATCTGATTGTGGCCTTTTTTATGACCGTCTGTACGGCCGTTTGGCTGTTCATCCGTAAATTGGTTGGCCCGGCGCGGCCGAACGCCGAAGTTTGATTGTCCTCAACACGAAACCAACGCTGACCTAAACTGCATGAACATTCTCGAAACCCATCACATTGTTAAGCAATATGCCGAACACCGGGCACTGGACGATGTGAGTTTAGCCGTACCGAAGGGCAGTATTTTCGGGCTGCTCGGTCCCAATGGGGCGGGCAAAACGTCGCTCATTCGCATTATCAACCAGATTACAGGACCCGATGCGGGCGAGGTAATTCTGGATGGAGAGCGGCTCAAACCCGACCACATCAAGCGCATCGGTTACCTGCCCGAAGAGCGCGGCCTCTATAAGAAAATGAAGGTCGGCGAACAGTTGCTGTACTTAGCGCAGCTCAAGGGGCTGAGCGAAAAACAGGCGATGGACAAGCTCAAGACGTGGTTCATTAAGTTCGACATTAAAACGTGGTGGACCAAAAACGTCGAAGACCTGTCCAAAGGGATGCAGCAGAAGGTACAGTTTGTGGCCACGGTCATGCACGAACCAGACCTGATTATTTTGGATGAACCCTTCTCAGGTTTCGACCCCATCAACGCCAACCTCATTAAAGACGAAATTCTGGAACTGCGCGACAAAGGCAAGACAATCATTTTCTCGACGCACCGCATGGAATCCGTCGAAGAACTCTGCGATCACATTGCACTGATTCACAAGTCGAAGAAAGTGTTGGACGGCACGAAGCGCAGCATCAAGGATCAGTTCAAAACGCACACCTACCACGTCGAATACCAGGGAACGCTCGATGACCTCCCACCTGCTTTTGCCGTGCTGAACACCCACCCAACGGAAGACGATTTCCTGCGGGCCAACATCCAGATTCCGCCCGACGCAGCCGTCAACGACCTCATCCGTCACCTGCTCGACCGCGTGGCCGTCCGGTCTTTCGGCGAGAACATTCCCAGCATGAACGACATCTTCATCCAGGCCGTTGGCGAAAATAATGAGCGAATCGTGAATGAGTGAATCGGTACGCCGAAGGGGAGCGAATAGCTGACCGCACCAGCGGACCGGCATCCAAACATTAACTCATTCATGATTCGAACATTCACTAATTAAAACTATGCATATCATCTTCCTCATTATCAAGCGCGAGTACTTAGTGCGGGTGCGTAAAAAGTCATTTTTGGTCATGACTATTTTGGGGCCGCTGCTGATTGCGGCTTTCTACGGGCTGGTTGGCTGGGCCGCCATCGGTTCCATCGACCAGAAAAAAGTACAGGTTATCGACGAAAGCGGGCAGTTTGCGGGCAAGTTCAAAAATTCGCCTTCGCTGACCTATTCGTTCGCTAAAACACCGATTGCTACGGCGAAAAAAGCGTTTCTCAAAAGCGGAAACGATGTGCTGGTTCTCATTCCGAAAGACGTGCTGACCGACTCAAAAGGGGTTCAGTTATTTGCCGAAAAAGGCGTCAGCTTCGACATAAAATCGGGCATTGAGCGAACCATCGAGCGGGAGATCGAAAACCTGAAGCTAACGCAGTCGGGCATCACCCGAAAAGTAATTGAAGACGCGAAAGTCGACGTGGACGCCGAAACGATTAGCCTGAGCGATGAGGGCGAAAAGCAAAGCAGCACGGGCGCGGCTTCGGTAATTGGTTTGCTATGTGCCATCCTAATTTACATTACCGTGATGGTCTACGGGATGCAAGTGATGCGGGGCGTGGTAGAAGAAAAAACGAACCGCATCATTGAAGTCATTATTTCGTCGGTGAAGCCGTTTCAGTTGATGATGGGCAAAATTCTGGGCGTAGGGCTGGTGGGACTGACCCAGTTTGCCCTCTGGATTCTGCTGACGCTCGCGATCACTTCGGCGGGTACGGCCGTATTCGGGAGCAAGTTCGCCGAGCGACCAACCGTTCAGGCATCGGTGCAGGCCCAGACGGGTCAGCAGGCCGACATGCCGCCCAGTGTTGCCAAGGCGGCCAGCAACCCCGTCCTGTCGTTTATCAGCTCGATCAATAACCTGAATCTGCCACTCATTATCGGGTGTTTTTTATTCTACTTCATCGGGGGCTACCTGCTCTACAGTGCGCTCTACGGGGCCATTGGGGCCGCCGTCGACAACGAAACCGACACCCAGCAGTTCATGCTGCCCGTTACGCTGCCCATCATTTTCTCGTTTATTATTGCGCAGTTCGTCCTCCGAGACCCCGACAGCAGCTTAGCGTTCTGGACGTCGATTATTCCTTTCACCTCCCCCATTATCATGATGGTCCGGTTGCCGCTGGGTGTACCGGGCTGGCAGTTGGTGCTGTCCATGAGCCTACTGGTGCTGGGCTTCATTGGCACAACCTGGTTAGCCGCCCGCATCTACCGCGTGGGCATCCTGATGTACGGCAAAAAGCCAACCTACCGAGAGTTGTCGAAGTGGATTTTCTATAAGGCGTAAGAAGACTACCCCACGGCAGCTGCCGTGGGGTAAACCGCTTAAAACCCAATATCAATCACTAACAAATCTGCATCCCACGTCCCCGTGTTAAAATTGTACGTCGTTCGGGCGCCAACCTCCAGGGGCGTACGCAGGCGGAGTACATTGAAGACGAACGACACGTCGAAGCCGGTAGTCGCATAGTTTCGGGTGCGGGTTGTCACACCGCGTGGTTGCCCGGCCGCGTCGCGTAACTCCACCGTACTCCGGCCCAGCGCTCCGTCTAAAAATCCGGCCGCTTTAATCCGCTGTAGGTACAGCAGCCGCCCAATTGACCAGTGCATGTCGGCGAGGGGCAGGCGGTATTCGGCGCTGCCCGCCACGATGCGGTCGTCGCTGACGTAGGCCTGCCCACGCGGGTAGAACACCGCCGGGCTGAAGCGGTACGTGCCCCGTGCCTGCTGCTGATACCCCCCCCGGAACCACAGTGTGTGGTGCTTACCCAGCCCCGGCAAAAAGACGTTGGCCTGAACGCCCAACTGCTCGCCGTTGAGCCGCCCGCTAAAGGGCGTTGTTCGGTACGAAACCGAAATGGTCTGTCCCCAGCGTGATGCTACGTCGCGTTTGCTTTGGCGTAGTAGCCGTGAGTAGCTAAATCCGTATACCAGTGCGTTCAGTGACCCCGCCGGGCCAACCTCCGTTATGGACCGAAACGGCAGATCGTAGCCACTCACCTGCAGGTAGTTGTAGTAAGCCGATAGGCTCAGGCTTTGCCCATACTTTGACTGAGTCAGCCGAAGCGGCAGGCGAAATCCGGCTGTCAGTTGATTATACTGCCAGCGGTCCGAACGCAGACTATCCAACGGGGTTCTCCGGTCCACGTAAAGCGACGTATTGCGGTCGCCCCGCTGGAAACTCAAATCAATAATGGGGTATAGGCCCTGATAACTCAGATTGGCGAAATACGCACCAACGCGTTCGGCCTGATTATACGTGTAGCCAAGGCCAAGCTGCGTGGTGCTCAGCAGATCCTGCGAATTTAACCCGACGGTCAAGTCCTGCCCGGTCGACCCAACAACGGGACCCCAACTGTACACGTTGATAGCATTAGCCAGCCGTCGGAAGCGCGTAGGCGCGTATGACCCGACCGTCGGCAGCGAATCAGCCAGTACCAGCCGACCCTCAACCGCCCCCGGCTCTTTGTTCACAAGCGACTCGTTAACGAGCGCCCCTGCAACGGCAGACTGATCCGGTCGGGAACCGAAATGCCGCACAAGCTCCGTTGAGCCATTGGACGGGCTGGGCGAAACAGATTTCCACGTAGCCGGGTCGAGTGGCATATCAGCGATGCGATAGCCCGTAGCCGCGAAATCATCGAACCCCAGCCGCTTACCCGAAGGCGAAACGGCCGCGTGATACCCCGCTAATGGCCGCGACGTAACCTGGAAAACGGCGTTGGTTCGGGCGTCAACGGCGTAGATATTGTCAATGCCCGACCGGGGCGAATTATAGAGCACGTAATCGCCCCAGGGCTGCGGATGACTCAGGTTTTCGTTAGCGCGGGGCAACAGATCCGTTCGCAAATCGTCCTGGCTGTCGATGCGCTGAATCGTTTTCTGGCCGTTTTTCAACGCAACCGCCACAATAGTTCGATTATCGGCCTGCCAGCGCGGGTGCAGGTAAAATTCGTTGTCAGGATTCGAGAGTGTTTTGAGAATCTTACCGGTCTGCGCGTCGAGCACCACTAATCGGGTTTTGTAGCGATCAGTATTCTCCACGACCACAATTTTGGTGTTGTTGGGCGAGAGCGCAGCAACCGTGTAGCGGGTGCGGTGCGTCAGACGGGTGAGTTTGCCCGTTGCCAGATCAAGCAGCCGGATGTTCGAGTAAACCCGCTGCCGCCAGCGCGGGTCATAGCCAAACTCGATCCAGACTGCTTTGGTAGCCGTGGCCGACAGCATATCCGGATCATTCGGAAAGCCCTGCACGTACACTCGTTTCTCCTGTCTGTTTTTGCCCAGCAGCACCAGCCGGGGTGTGTCGCCCAAACCGCTTTTGACGCACAACACCGTTGAATCGGTCAGAAATTGCGGGTACTGGTAATTGGTAAAAACCGGACGGCGGGTCCGCGCCTGTTCCGCCCGGACTGGGAATGTGTTAGCCGGTGTAAGGATCAGACTTTCACGCTGCTTTTGCCACGTTTCGGTCAGGTCGTCCATTGTTTTCCGGTACAGCCCTTCAACCCGCAGCCGCGTCTCGTTTTTAATGCTGGCCGAGAACGCAAACGGCCACGGGAATCGGTTATAGTTCCGATCCAGCACCCGGCTCCAAACGTCCGGGCCGTAGGTTTGTTTCGCGTACGTCGTCAGCAGATAACCCAGCGTGTAATGATCCGGCACGTTTTCGCGGTAGGAACCACAAACTGCCTTTTGGTAATTGAACAGCCGGTTAGGCGAATCCACCGCACCGGCGGACCGGCTGGCCAACAGATTAGCGCGCATTGCCAGATCAAAATTCGGAATTCGGCCGCGCCCGCTGGTGCTCAGCAGGGTTTCGGTGCTGACGGCGTCACCCTCGGCAAACCAGTCCGGCACGGTTAAGAGCGGAAGTTGCAGCCCGGTGTTACCCAGCAGCGCATAGAGCACCCGGCCGTATCCCTGCAACGCTTTTTCATTCTGAACCACGTGCCGGTATTCGTGCACCGCCAGCAGATCGAGCCAGTCCAGCGTACCTAACAGACCGGGGTCTTGCGGAGTCACTGCGAAGAATTCCGACCGGCGCGGGAACAGCGTCACAAAGCCGTTGCTATTAGTAGTCTGGTTCTGAAGCAGTACTGAAATGGGCCGGGGCCGTCGGTTCAGCGAGGCACTGACGGGTTCGTACAGACTCTCTAACCGCTGAGCAGTTCGTTGGGCTGTGGAGTCGAACCCGTCAGGATAGAGTACCCGGAAGTGGGGCGTTGTCAGGCGATACCAGCGCAGGTTGCCGGGCGTCTGGTCGAGAATGGGCAGGAATTGGGCAGTAGTTAGTGATACGGCAAGCCAGCTAATGGCAAGTGTAATGAAAAAACGGATGGTACTCAACGACATAAAGGAGCTATCAACAGCGTAAGTAGCCGAAAAATAGTGATTTTTAATACGCCCGCTTCATCAATGGCTTAACTTCACGGCGAACGATCTTCCCGGCTCATAAAGTGGATCAGACGCTGCATGTACCGATGGGCAAATTTCCCTAAACAAAGTAGCTTTGTTTAATCAGTTACATAACCTGCCCCACTAGGTTTATCCCGGTTATTAGCTGACCAAGCCAACGCCAACCCCTGCACTAACCTACACCGTCGACGTGGCCATGCCTGATTCGTACGGGGTATATCCGGATTCATTCCGCAGGCCTTCATTTATTCTACCGGACAAAATCCCGGCAGGGCGCTATCTATTTCGGCTACAGTACAAGAAGGAAAACGGCAGCACCGCCATTGGTGAACCGCTGGAACGCGACGTGATTGTTGAATAAGCAAAGACCTGCTTTCTTGCTCCCAAAGCGAAATTTTTTCAATTTTGCGTATGTTGTCTTTATGCCACCGCGTCTGACGCGCGTGGTTGAGTTAGTTAACAGACAACTTTTTTGCCCTTTGCAATGACGACTGAACACGTTAAGTGCCTGATTATCGGCTCCGGCCCGGCCGGATATACCGCTGCCATCTACGCTGCCCGCGCCAATATGCACCCGGTTATGTACCAGGGTCCGCAGCCCGGTGGCCAGTTGACCATCACCACGGAGGTCGACAACTTTCCGGGTTATCCCGACGGGGTTGATGGGCCGCAGATGATGCAGGACCTGGAAAAGCAGGCCAGTCGATTTGGCACCGACGTTCGCTACGGCATGGTGACGAGCGTTGACTTTTCGGGGCATCCGCATAAAGCCATTGTCGACGATCAGCACGAAATCACGGCCGATTCGGTCATTATTTCCACCGGGGCATCGGCCAAGTGGCTCGGCTTACCCTCCGAAATGCGGCTCAACGGCCGGGGCGTATCGGCCTGCGCCGTTTGCGACGGGTTTTTCTTCCGGGGGCAGGACGTGGCCATCGTCGGTGCGGGCGATACGGCGGCCGAAGAAGCCAGCTACTTAGCCAACCTCTGCCGGAAGGTGTACATGATTGTGCGCCGGGACGAAATGCGGGCGTCGCGGTTCATGCAGCAACGCGTAAAAACAGCACATAACATCGAAATCCTATACAATACCGAAACACAGGAAATCTTAGGTGACGATGGCGTATCGGGCGCATTGGTGAAGAATACCGTAACGGGCGAAGAAACCGTTTTAGACGTGACCGGCTTTTTCGTGGCCATTGGTCACACCCCCAACACAGGCATATTTGGCGAATATATCGAGCGGGACGAGAGCGGCTACATCCTGACCGAGAAAGGCTCAACCAAGACCAACATACCCGGCGTTTTTGCCTGCGGAGATGCTCAGGACAACGTGTATCGCCAGGCCATCACCGCAGCCGGAACCGGTTGCATGGCGGCCCTCGATGCCGAACGTTATTTGGTCACGCTGGAAATGCAGGAGCAGCAGTTAGTGCATTAAAAATAGTCGTAGGAGTCATAAGTCGTAGCAGTCGTAAGTAAGCTACAGGTACGCGTCAGCTACTTACGACTGCTACGACTTATGACCCCTATGACTCCTCTCTAACCCATGATGAGAAAAAGAACAATTCACCGGTTGCTGGTCATTGGATGCCTGTGCATCAGCGGAATGGCACAGGCGCAGGAACGGGGGCGTTTCAAAAACAACCTGCGAATCACCCCAAGGAACTTCCCCGCTTCCAAAACACCAGCCGTTGAAAAGCCCCAAAAAGCCGACGACCCGTTTCAACAGGAAACGGCTAACCTGCGCTTCAATAACCAGTTTGAACCGAAAAAAGCGTTGAACCCGGTCGTTAGTGAAGATACCAGCCAAATTGACCAGGGCGAGACCAGCGTTGTCGAAGTGATCGACTCGGTGCTGGTCGGTAACGAATGGGTCAAAATCGCCGATTACTACGCCGTCTGGGATTCGCGCACTATTGACCCTTACAACATCAACCCGCTGGAATTCAACGAGGCCATCGACATTAAGCTGTACGATGCAGCGGCCAATCGCTACTGGTCGGCTCCGCTGGAAGAAGGCAAAATGACCTCAAATTTCGGGTATCGCTGGGGCCGCTGGCACACCGGCACCGACCTGGACCTGGAAACCGGCGACCCGGTTTATGCCACCTTCGACGGCATTGCGCGGGTGGTTGGCTGGGATGGTAACGGCTACGGTCGCTACGTCCTGCTCCGTCACTATAACGGCCTTGAAACGCTCTACGGGCACATGTCCAAACAAACAGTTGAGACGGGTCAGCTCGTTAAAGCGGGCGATCAATTGGGTTTGGGCGGTAACACCGGCCGGAGCTACGGAGCGCATTTGCATTTCGAGACGCGCTACGAAGGCAACCCGTTCAGCCCGCTCAATATTTATTCGTTCCCGGCCAACACCATCAACTCCGACCATTTCCTGCTCACGGGCAACGTCTGGGATTACCTGCGCGGGGGTCGTTCGTCGGAGGTCAGTTCCAGTTATAAACCTAAGATCAAACGGACGGTGTTGCACCGGGTGCGGTCGGGCGAGACGGTATCAAGCATTGCCAGCCGCTATGGCATGTCGGCTTCGGCGCTGTTGCGCAAAAATCACCTCTCCTCGCGGGGCCGCATCCGGCCGGGTCAGAAACTGCGGGTACACTGAAGGGTTGAACTCACCCCCGCATCATCGCGCCTGATTTGATCGCCACCGCTGAACCATCGGCCAGAAAGACCGACCGGGGTGGTTGCTCAAAAAACGGCGCAAAGTCAGGTCCGTACAATTTTGGCACGTCGCAGCGAACGTCGTAGTCACGGACTGGGTAAATAGACCACTGCGGGTGAACGACTTCGTACTCCGACGTTCGGCCCTCGCCGGGTCGCAGGGACGAGCGCTTTGTGTAGCCCCAGTAATGCTCGGTGATGAACGCTTCTTCGCTGTCGGGTACCAAGGGATGCCCCGCCCGGTCGGCCTGGACGAGGATATGATTCCAGTCAGTGCCGACTTTCCAATCGTACTGAATAGTCTGCATGTCGCCTTCCTGCTGCCAGTTATGCCGCATGGAATGCGTGGCGTAGGGTTCGCCGTAGAGCGTATTAGCCACCAGTGTAATGGCAAACTTGGGTACGATTTCCTTCACGAACACCACGCCCCGTTTCCAGCCGGTTTGTGTTTTACGCCGGACGTAGAAACGCAGGTTGAACTCCTCAAATTCCTGGTGAAACGGCACCGCCACTGCCCCGAACATTTTGACCCGCTGGAAGTAAAATCCGACCAAACTGCCATAGTGTACACCGTTGAATTCGTCTAATTCCGTGCCGTAGGGGACGAGCGGCTCCAGCACCCGACGGTCGATGGCGTAATTAGCGAAGATCAGGTTCCGCCATTCGGCAGTGAGGAAAGTAAAGGCCATTTAAGATTTCGCTTTGATTATGCAGTTCGGCTTGGGGCGGGTGGTTGTAACGTATCCTGGACGGCCACGTCCGGGCGAAACAGGTCTTATCATCGCCCGGACGTCGCCGTCCAGGATACGCCAACCACCCGCCAACAGTGAACAACGGCTTGTGCGTTTGTTGGTTCAAGAATGCATTAAGTCCAACTTGCTTCGTCGCCCATACCAGCGAACCATTGCCGAAACCGGGAGGTTATTTACCGTCAGGATGAGCCAGAATCTTATCCGTGAATTTATACCGCAGTGGCTCAGACGCTCTTACTTATTACCCCGCCATTCACCCAACTGAACACCCCGTATCCGGCAACGGCGTACCTCAAAGGGTTTCTCCAAACAAAGGGGAAGACCGCCTATCAGGCTGATTTGGGTATTGAGGTCATTCTGGCGCTGTTTTCGGCGGAGGGACTCTCGGCAATGTTCGCCCGGCTCGAAGCCGCCGATGCCGAACTATCCGACAATAGTTACCGCATCTGCCGTCTGCAAAACGATTACGTCAGCACCATCGACCCGGTGATTCGGTTTTTACAAAATAAAAACCCAACCCTCGCCCACAGCATCTGCGACCGAACGTATTTGCCCGAAGCCTCGCGGTTCGCGCAGTTGGAGGAACTGGATTGGGCGTTCGGGACGATGGGCATTCACGACAAGGCGCGGCACTTGGCCACGCTGTACCTCGAAGACCTGAGCGATCTCATTCAGGAGGCCGTCGATCCACACTTTGGATTCAGCCGCTACGCCGAACGGCTGGGGCGCTCGGCCACGCATTTCGACGCGTTGCACGAAGCGTTGCAAGCACCGGACACCCCTGTATCGTCTTTATTGGTCGGACTGCTGGAACAGAAAATTCAGCAGTGGCAACCCGACGTGGTCTGTCTGACGGTTCCTTTTCCTGGTAATCTGTACGGCGCATTGACGTGCGGCAAGTACCTGAAACGACACCATCCCGCTATCAAAATCGTGATGGGCGGGGGCTACGCCAACACCGAACTACGCTCGCTGACGGAGCCCCGCGTGTTCGATTACGTGGACTTTATCTGCCTCGATGATGGCGAAGCGCCCTTACTCACGGTACTGGAACACCTCGCGGGTCAGCGCGAACTGGGCCAGCTAAAGCGCACGTTTGCCCGAACCAACGGCGTAGTGACGTACTACAACGGTGCCCGCGAAAAGGATATACCCCAGCGAGAAACCGGCACGCCCAACTACCGCAACCTTCCCCTGCACGATTACCTGTCGGTCATTGAAGTCGTCAACCCAATGCACCGGTTGTGGAGCGATGGCCGCTGGAATAAACTTACCCTGGCCCACGGCTGCTACTGGGGCAAGTGCTCGTTCTGCGACGTGACGCTGGACTACATCAAACGCTACGAACCCGTAACGGCCTCGCTCCTCGCCGACCGCATCGAAGAAATCATTGAGCAGACCGGGCAAACGGGGTTTCACTTCGTGGACGAAGCCGCCCCCCCGGCCCTCATGCGCGACCTGGCCCTGGAAATTATCCGCCGGAAGCTGACCGTGACCTGGTGGACAAACATCCGGTTCGAAACCAGTTTCACGCCGGACCTGTGTACGCTGCTGAAAGCATCGGGCTGCATTGCCGTGTCGGGTGGACTGGAAGTAGCGTCGGACCGGCTGCTGGAGCGCATGAAAAAGGGCGTTACCGTGGCGCAGGTGGCCCGCGTCGCCGATGCTTTCACCCAGGCGGGTATCATGGTTCATGCCTACCTGATGTACGGGTTCCCGACGCAGACCATGCAGGAAACGGTTGATTCGCTGGAAATGGTCCGGCAGTTGTTCATAAACGGCGTGGTACAGTCGGGCTTTTGGCACCGGTTCGCCATGACCGTTCACAGCCCCGTCGGCGTTGACCCGGCCGCTTTCGACGTGATGCGAATTGACCCCGCCGTGGATTCGGCCCGCTCCGGCGGTTTTGCCAACAACGACCTCGACCACGCCGACCCGACGGGTGCCGATCATGATTTGTTTGCCGAGGGACTGCGGAAGTCGCTGTTCAACTACATGCACGACGTGGGTTTCGACCTACCGCTTCAGGAGTGGTTCGCGTTCAAGATACCCATCACGTCCATTCCGCCCCGGTACATCGAAAGGGCAATCAGCCAGCCACCCGACAAAAATCCACGACCCAATGCGGTTGTCGTTTGGCCAGGCAACCTGCCCAGCATAGACGTAGTTGAGTTGCAGCAGGGCCGGAAAGTGGTCGAGATGGCCGAATTAGAGTTCTACAGCAAGCAGGGACAATGGCTACTCGAAACCACGGTTCCGGTGGGTCAGTGGCTGATGGATACACTGCCCAAACTCGTTATTGTCTCCCAAGAGCCTTGTTCATTAACCCAACTGCAAACTGACTACGAAGCCACCGGACTGGGCCGTTTCGAGTCATTCACGCAGTCGCCCGTCTGGACGCAACTCCGGGAAAACGGGCTGCTCATTGTCTGAGTAAATCAGCCGCAATAACTAACACGCTACGGGGATGAACTGATGCGTTGATATGCCAGTTATTTGCAGGATATTTGGTGTGGTAACCACCATAAGAAAAAAGTAATGAACACTGCTGTAGAAGAAGCCAAACGCTACTTGGCTAACGCCCGTGAGATTCTGCGTGACAAAGCGCATAAAGAAGATGGCATTTACCAGGATACTAAATACGTCAAGCTGGCCGGTCATGCAGCCTACTCTGGCGTATTAGTGGCATTAGATGGGCTGTTAGGTAAGAAAGGGAAAGGGCGGAAAGACGTTGATTGGTATAAGCAGCAACTGGCCAACTTAGATAAACGGCTTCTTAATTCATTCGTGGGCGTTTACGATACACTCCATTTATCTATGAGTTATGATGGTAATCCGCTGGCCAGCGTAGCTACTGCGGGTCTTCAGGAGGCAGAAACAATCATAAATTGGGTAGAGCAACGCACGGCCACGGTGTGATAAAAAAGGTAAATCTTTTTAACGTAGGCCAATGGTGCTCAACATGCACTCGATTGAGTCGTTATTCGTTTCAGTAATACCGTTATCCATCGCCTGTATGGTCAATATTCAGCAGTAATACTAAAACTATATTTCGGTATTGGCTAAATAATTTATACCAATACCCATCAGTTTTAAGTTGCACTCACTAATATAGCGTAGATTATACAACTTACGGTTCTCGTAAAATGGACAAGATTAAACCGGCCTAAGTTACATTGGAGTAAACATCATGAACGTAAACCAATTTATTCTGTACACTCTGGTTTGGTTGACTGGACCATTGCTTTGCAAGGCTCAATCTGAGAATACATTTCGTGTGGGTTTGATTGGAGGTGTCAACTTCACTTGCTTTATAGAAAGTAATAACAGCAATAACAAACTTATTGTATTGTATACTGCTGGACTGACTCTTGAACAACAACTTAGCAAGCGTTTGTCTATTATTGGTGATTTGAAATACTCCAGACAAGGTAATACAGAGCAATTATCAAACCCATCACATCTTTATCAAAAGATAGTGACTAATTACGACTATTTTACGACGCCTATCGCGCTCAGACTCAAGAGTAGACGAGCACATGTATCATTTGGTGCAGGTCTGCAAATAGGGTACTTGGCGCATAATGAGGTAAAATTATTACCCCAAAAAGGATACACTAATAATAATAATCCTCCTTTCCTTAGAAAGACAGATTTTAGTTGGTTGATTGGAATAGGCCACAATTTTAACAGGCATTTTTTTGCTGAAATTAGCTATAACCAGAGTATCATACCCTTGTTGAAAGCTTTTAAAGGTATAGACCCCTTAACTGGCAATTACACTGTGCAACCCTCAACCGTTCGTCGTAATCAAGTTATCTGTGCGAGCTTAAGGTACTACATCAAACGAGCTTAAGGTAATGAGTGTAGTTGATTGACGCAACGCCACTTGTATACGACTTAGCAGCATGAGCGGGAAGCTACCTATCTTACTGGGACTATATTTGATCAGCCTCATAGCAGTTCATGGCCAACATAGAATTGACTATCGGCTTGGCATTACAGGGGGACCAAACGCTAATCAGATAAAAAAAGAGCAAGGTGGACTTAATGGTATCCGATGGAGATACAACGCGGGAATCACTTTAGAACAGCGGTTTTCACCTACTATCGCATTAGTCTATGAACTGATTTATTCCCGTCAGGGGAAACGGTTAGTTTTAATTATTATCAGAATGCGGCTACTTATATCAAAGACAAGCAAATCTTAGTGCTTGATTATCTGGCTCTGCCAATCATGCTCAGAATCCGGCCAAAAGGTGAACGAGTTTTCTTAGAGGTAGGAGGTCAATTAGGATATTTACTCGATGACAAATTCTATTTTAAATCAACTCCCAATCAGGTCGTACCAATCCAACATACTCAACCAGTAGATGCAGGGTTAACAGGTGGTGTCGGCTACCGATTAGGTAAGCATTTTGTAGTAGACGCTCGGTACTACTATGGCATGAAACCTATACTGACTGACTTCGCAGTGGTTAATCCACAAACAGGAGGATCAACTTTATATGTAATAGAAAATTGGTACAACCGAGTTTACCTATTGAATCTAAGCTATTATTTCTGACAATTATTGATATCATTCCGTGGCAAATTCTCTATAGAGCCCAATAAGTTATCTTAGTTTTATGCCTTAACATAACATTCGTTATGGAGCACATCTTGAAAAAGTATCAGACTACAGACGAGAACATTGTAAGTCCCCGTTTGTAGCTTGATTCAATTTTTAGAATAGCTTTCTTGAATTCTCATTTCCAGCGCATATCTCCTTTCTTTCCCTTTTGTATTACTCTTGAGCGAATCGTTTCCGCCAAGAAACTACAAAAG
>NZ_BAAGXG010000024.1:0-82291 GCF_054779955.1 Spirosoma arcticum | reverse complement strand
AAGCGGCTGAAAAGGCGACGGAGTGCGGTGGTTGAGCCCGTTTTTGGAAGCTTACTAAACTACTTTGGGATGCCGCACCGGCGGACCGGCCGGACTCCTGGCAAAGGGAAAACGGGTGCTCACAAGCGGATGGTGATGGCAGCAACGGCCTACAATCTCAAGAAGTGGCTATTGGCCAAGCGCTGGCCTAAGGTAGTTACTCAGGTGTTGGCTTTGCACCCAGAGGACTCTTTTTTGCCCTTATGGGAGGGGTTACTTCAAGAGTACTTTCATCCCAAAAGAGTTGTGCAACAGTCACGTCCGATTGCAACCAGAGCTGTATAGGATGTGAAAGAGGAATGAAACAGATTTTTTATCCCCTTTCCAACCGACTGTACTGAAATAATCATATTGCAAAAAAGCCGCGTCAGCCGAAGCTGGACGCGACTTTTTAATTCAGTTTAGTGTACTGACGAAACAACCCGGTAAGGTGTCAATTATACGACCGGCAACGAACCCCCGTCAATCGCATAGTTGGTTCCGGTCAGGTAAGCCGCTGCGGGTGAAACCAGAAAGTGAACCAGCGAGGCCACCTCTTCGGGTTCAGCCATTCGCCCCATCGGTATACCGCCAACCTGGCTCAGTAATTGTCCAAGCGCGTCCTCAACGGCAATGCCGGTGGAGGTCGCATAATCCTGGATAAACTTCTCCATCGGTGGCGTTTTCGTCGCGCCGGGCGATACCGTCAGCACCCGTACTCCTTGGGGGGCCACTTCCGTGGACAAGGCTTTGCTATAGCTGTTCAAAGCCGCTTTGGAAACCGCATAGGCCATATTGAGATTCCACAGGGGCTGCCGACCAGCAACCGAAGAGATGTGAATGATGACCCCGCTCTTCTGGTCAATCATGTGGGGTAACAGCACCCGGTCCAGCCGGATGGCGGCCAGTAGGTTTAGTTGCAGTTCGTTCTCCCAATGCGCGTCGGTCAACGTACTGAAGCCGCCCCCCGGCGTGGTCAGCCCGCCCGCATTATTAATCAGAATATCAATCCCGCCAACCGCTTCGTTAATCTGCCGTTCCAGGTTGGCTACGTGTTCAGGAAGGGTCAGGTCGGCGGCAATGAACTGATGCGCTGAGTGGCCTTCACCTGGATGATTCCGGGCCGTGACAAGCACCTGAGCACCGGCTTGGGCTAACTCGTCGGCAATGGCTTTTCCGATGCCTTTGGTACCGCCCGTTACCAGCACCCTTTTACCCTGAAGGTCTGCGTGACCCGGTTTGTTTTCCATGTCGTTTGTTTGTTTATAATTTTGAATTGATTGTTTCAGAAAGAGCCAAAAAATTTACTTGGAAAGTTGCTTAATAAAGTACTGAGCCATTTTCCTGATCTTGACCGGATCGTTATGCAAAATGTAGGACTCGTACCAGCCCGTCCAGATGCTGATGAAATAGTCGGCCAGTAACTCGGGGTCTTCCTGGGTCGCTATCTCACCCTGATCCATTGCCTTTTTGATCAGGGCGTATAAAAACTGATACGCGTAGTCGTTGTCGGCCCTGAGGATATCCTTAACGCGTTGATCGTTGGTGGCCACCTCGAAAGCAGTTTTAACCGCCATGCAGCTGTTATTCCCACTAATGATCACGTTCACCGCATCATGGATGTAATTGACCAGTGTGGTAAGGGGCGAATCAGGACTCAGTAGCCGCTTTTGCAGATCCTGCTTCCTGATGTCCGTATAGTGCTTGACGCACCGGACAAATAGCTCCTGTTTATCACCAATGGTGTTATATAGACTGCTGCTGTTAATTTTCATGGCCTCCGTCAGGTCACGAAGCGAAGCCGCAGCATAGCCTTTCTCCCAAAAAACGTCCATGGCTCTTTGGATGGCTTCTTCTTCGTTAAACTCAACCGTTCGTGGCATGCGGGGTAAATCTGATGGCAACGATACGCTTATTTGAAACAAACGATTCAAAATTAATTGTTTTCGAGCAAAAATGGTGAGTTGCTGACCATTTAATTTCGGTAGTTGTTGGTCATGGTCTTGGTAGCCGAGCCGTGCCCGGTTGCCACGTTTGCCACACCCCTGCCCAACGGTGGTGACTACTGCCGTCCACTACGGGTTGCGTTTTAACTACTTCTTTGCTCAGGGCCGCTCTGTTGATCTGCCGGTTAGGTTCACTAGTGTGAGCTGACGAATACGGGCTATTTCTGGGCATGGTTTTCAAGTTCACAGTGCAGAATGGTCCAATCGCGCCCATTGCCGGGTACGCCAACCCCTTGACCTACAGCAAGCGGATGGGTCTGCCGGTGGGCTGATTGGCGGCTACGATTGCCCCTGACAAGAGGGGTGCAGCAAAAAAGATTCGACTACGAGTGGGCCGGGTCTTTTTTTCGATTTGACAGTTAACCCGTTCCCCAAACGGGCGGCAATAAACAGGTGGCCCATTTCGGCTACAAAATTCCTCAGTTCGGCAACACCCCGCCGAACACACCGGATGACCTTTGTTGCTCAACTTTAACAGACAACAACCATGAAAATCGTAGTAACGGGTTCGCTGGGAAACATCAGCAAACCTCTCACGCAGGAATTGGTGCACAAAGGGCATTCGGTCACGGTAATCAGCAGCAAAGCCGAACGCTGGAGCAACATCGAAGCCCTGGGGGCCGAGGCCGCCATCGGCACCATTCAGAATGCCGATTTTTTAGCGGCCACGTTCGAGGGGGCGGATGTGGTCTATCTGATGGAAGCTTGGGAAGGCATCGGCAGCATCTTCGACAAAGACATCGATTTTGTGGCTGCATTTACGAAGATCGGCCATAATTACCGGCAGGCGGTGGAGCAGTCGGGCGTGAAGCGCGTCGTGCATCTGAGCAGCATCGGTGCTCATACGGACAAAATTGGGGGTAGCCTGCTGGTGCATCATATCGTCGAGAATATCCTCAGGCAATTGCCCGGCGATGTTGCCATCAAGTTTATGCGCCCGGTGGGGTTCTACACCAACCTGTTCCGGTACGTGCCAACCATACAAACGCAGGGGGCCATCGTGCAGAGCTACGGCGGTGATCGGAAAGAACCCTGGGTGTCGCCCTTGGACATTGCCGCTACCATCGTCGAAGCAATGGAAACGCCCTTTGACGGCCGCACCATTCAGTACATCGCCAGCGATGAAGTGTCGCCCAACGAGGTGGCCCAAATCCTGGGCGAGGCCATCGGGAAACCCGGTCTGATATGGTCGGTGGTGCCGGGTGAGCAACTGCTGAACGGGATGCTGTCGGCAGGCATGAACGAGTGGATCGCCAACGGCTTCATCGCTATGCAGGCGAGCCAGGATACCGGTATGTTGTACGACCACTACTACCGCCACCGGCCCACCTTAGGCAAGGTGAAACTGACGGATTTCGCTAACGAATTTGCCCAGGCTTACAACCAATAACGTAAACGCAAATCGACCATGAAAAAAGCACTCATCACCGGAGCCAACAAAAGCATCGGCCTCGAAACCGCCCGGCAACTGTTGCAACAGGGCTATTACGTCTATCTGGGCAGCCGCGACCTGACGAAAGGCGAGGAAGCCGTAGCAAAACTAAAGACCGAAGGCCTGACCGAAGCGGAAGCCATCCAGATTGACGTAAGCGATGGGGAGTCGGTGATGGCGGCCCGCGCCGAGATAGGCCAAAAAACCGACGTGCTCGACGCGCTCATCAACAACGCAGGCATCCTGGGTGGCATGCCGCAGGGCGCACTTACGCTGAACGTCGATACCCTGAACGAGGTGTTCAACGTCAACGTGTACGGCGTGGTACGGGTTACACAGGCGTTCATCGATCTGCTGCAAAAAGCCCATCAGCCGCGCGTCGTGAACGTATCGTCGGGCGGGTGTTCGCTCACCCTGAGCAGCGACCCGACCTGGCAGTATTACCACCACAAAGCAGCCATGTACCAGCCCTCAAAAGCGGCTTTGAATATGTACACCATTGATTTGGCTTATGACCTGCGCGACACGCCGTTTAAAGTCAACGCGGTTGACCCCGGCTTTGTCGCCACCGATTTCAACAATCACCGGGGCACCGGTACCGTTCAGGAAGGAGGTGCACGTATCGCCAGGTACGTCCTGATTGATGCCGATGGCCCGACCGGGACGTTTATCAGCTTTGAACACAACCCCGAAACGGGCGAAATTCCCTGGTAAAATTTAATTTTCAACTATGAAAAAAGGAGAGAACGCACCACGCAAATTCGATTCTCTATCCGACTTTCACCGGATGTTCGGGCTACCCAAGCCCTTGCACCCGATGATTAGTTTGATCGACATCAACGACATCAGGATTCAGGGCGACGAATTATCCGATTCGTTTATTCTGGAATTTTATAAAATCTCGTATAAGATAACGACCTGTGGCCGGGCGAAATATGGGCAGAACCAGTATGATTTTGGCGAGGGCGGTCTGGTATTTACCGCCCCCAATCAACTCTTTGAAACACCCGACGATACGGTCCGGTCCGGCACCATTCTGCTGATTCACCCCGATTTTTTGCTGACCTACCCGCTGGCAAAAAAAATCAAACAGTACGGTTTCTTTTCGTATGCTGCCAATGAAGCACTGCATCTGTCCGACAAAGAAAAGATGACTATCCTGTCAATTTTCACCATCATTGACGATGAGCTACAGAGCCGAATCGATGATTTCAGCCAGGACGTGATTATCTCACAAGTTGAACTCCTGCTGAATTACAGCAATCGTTTCTACAAGCGACAGTTTATTACCCGCAAAGCCGTAAACAGTGACCTGTTGCAACAGTTGGAAGATTTGTTAGCCGATTATTTCAGCGATCAAAGGACAGTACTTCAAGGGATTCCGACCGTTCATTTTCTGGCCGAAAACCTGAACGTCTCACCCAGTTACCTGAGTGATATGCTGCGGTCGCTGACGGGCCAGAACACCCAGCAGCACATCCACAACAAGCTGATCGAGCGGGCGAAAGAAAAGCTGTCCACTACCGAGTTGTCAGTGAGCGAGATTGCCTATGCATTGGGCTTCGAGCATTCTCAGTCGTTCAGTAAATTGTTCAAGAGCAAGACCAACCTGACGCCGGTAGCCTTCCGGCAGTCGTTTAATTGACCGAATGTACCGGGCGAAAGTTGACCAGCCTGCTCATCCATCGAGGTAATGGGTCAGACCGCTACGTAAATATTAAAACGGTTTTCCAGTAAGTGCCATGTTGACGGTCTGGCACAGGCCCGCACGGGCGGCCCCGGCCCTGTGCGGCCGGGGATGGTGCCGATGAGGCTACCCCCCATAGTTGAAAATACATAAGTACTTGTTGCTAAAAAAGTGGTCTTGAAAAGCGGTTTTAGGGTGGCTGACGCGACCGAAAAACTGACTGTACAGAGTCTGCTGACGAGCCGATCAAAAAGCAAATGAGAAAGGAAAGCAAAAACTGAAAGGGCAGGGAGGACTACACTTTTAGTTGTGTATGTTTACTGAGCAAACCGGCTCTGGTGAGGACTAACGGCAGCCGGTCGGAATGCCGCATCACCGCCGGTGCGGGCCGACTGTCGGCCAAGGAGAAGCTAATCCACGTACAACCGTGCGTTGCCCCGATCTTGATAACGGTCCCGCACCGCTAAGCGCGGTTCCCCCGCAACGGCCGGTATCGCACCGGCGCACCGGCCGGAGCGGGACCGTGCCGGGACCAGCGGCTGTACCGGGCGTAGCAGCTTGAAGCCAGATCAAGGCTTTCTTAGCGATTCTGCCTACGGTCAAGAAAGAAATATCGATTGGTTTTTTTAGACATATCCCACAGCAGCGGCTGACCGTCCCAACCGTACGAAAAGCTTACCTTAGTCTAAACTATATGCTATGCAGCCTGACCAATTACTCAAACAGATAGAGTTTATTAAGGAAGTTGATAAACTCAAGTACATTGTACGTAAGACCAAACTACTTAATAGCGACAGACATGAAAATGATGCTGAACATAGTTGGCATCTGGCAATGATGGCTATCATATTGTCCGAGCATTCTAACGCTCCTATTGACGTTTTAAAGGTTGTGAAAATGCTTCTCATTCATGATATAGTCGAGATTGACGCGGGAGACACATTCATTTATGATACCCAGAAAAGTCACGATAATACCAAGGAAGAAAGACCGGCTGCAGAACGAATTTTTGGTTTACTTCCCAACGATCAGGCGAATGAATTAATAGCGATTTGGGAAGAATTTGAATGCCAAGAAACCAATGAAGCCAAGTTTGCAAGAGCAATGGACCGATTAGAACCACTGCTCCAAAATGTGTCAAATAATGGCGGTACCTGGAGTGAATTTGGAATAGGCTTCGATAAAGTTTATCACAAAAAACAGGTTATCAATCAGGGTTCTTCCCGTATCTGGGAATACGCAGAGCAGTTGATAAACGATAGTGTTGAAAGAGGAATCTTAAAAAAAGAGCAAATGTAAACAGTCATTAGGTAGGCGCTAACCCCTTCTACCACCGGCAGCTTCTGACCCGGCGGGGAATCAAGCATCACCGCCGGTGCGGTCCGACTGAGTTGCCGTTGTCGACGGTGCAGTTTTTTGCCGACGAACTGAACGTATCGCCTGCATACCTGAGCGACATGCTGCGGTCGCTGACGGGCCAGAACACCCAGCAGCACGTTCACTAGACCCTGATTGATCGGGCCAACCGGCTGTTATATTTACGTCGCTATCCATCAACGAAACGGCGTACCCGTTGGGCTTGAGTATCCGCCGTATTTCAATCACTGTTCAAGAACAAAACCGGTCTCACGCCCGCCAAATTCCGGCTTTGGGGGTAGCCGCATCGGCGGACCGTCAACATTCGTACGAAATGTTCCATCAAACTTTGATAACCAATTCATAAACAGTTTACTCATGGTTTAACTCTCTCGGTTTGCTGATCATTTTCTTCAAATAAAGCAGAACAGCAGACTTTTTTCCTACCAGTCGGTAAGCTGCAAGGCTCGTTGTACATCTTTTTGATACAACCCACCTACTGGCAGTAGCTGGCCAGCAATGTCTACCTGTTGGGGCGTGTAGGATTTGACGTGGCCGATGGCCACCACGTAGGACCGGTGTATCCGAACGAATTGATCGCCTGGCAGCATGTCGGCTAAGCTGCTGATGGATTGCTTGACGATGAGGGGCGCACCCGTAGTCGTCACAATCTTGACGTAATCCTTTAAACTCTCGGCGTAAAGCAGTTCGCTCAACAGGACTTTTACGGCTTTGCGGTCGGTGCGAAAGTAAACGAAGGCGTCTTGGTTGGGCTGGTACGGCGCAGGCTGCGCAATGGGTTGGGGAACAGGGGCTCCGGTTCGGTTGGTGAGTTTACCGATGGCCCGCAGAAAGCGGTCGAAGGGAATCGGTTTGAGCAGGTAATCCACCACGTCCAGCTCATAGCCATCCAAGGCATAGTCGCGGTAAGCGGTCGTGAAAATAACGGGCGGTGGGTTCCGCAGCGACCGGACGAAATCAGTCCCCAGCAGTTGGGGCAACTTGATGTCTAAAAACAGCAGGTCCACTGGAACGCCGACCGCCTGTTTCTGCTGGAGGATGCCAAAGGCCTGCATTGCATTTTCGCAACGGGCGATTACCTCAAGCGTGTCGACCGAATTGATGTAGGCTTCTAGAATATCGAGAGCGGGTGGCTCGTCGTCAACAATCAGGCATTGGAGTTTCATGCGGTAGGAAGAGCTAATTGAGCAGATGTTACGTCGTTCGGCGGGGCGGCATTTTGGGGTACACGGGTGAGACCTAACTGAAGCGTCAACACCACCACGAAAACGCCGAAATCGGGTTCGAGTTTCAGTTCGTAGCGGTCAGCGTAGAGCGTATCGAGCCGCTTCCGAATGGCGTTGAGACCGGTTTTCTGGCTAAAAATACCTTCCTGGGCTGGCTCGACGCTGTTTGCCAGACTGAATGTTAACAGGTGCTCCGTTACGGATACGTTCAGGCTCAACCAAGCCTGGTCGGTCGTGGTCAGACCGTGCTGGAAGGCATTTTCCAGGAAAGGCAGGAACAGCAGCGGGGCAATGACCTGGCGGGGGATGTCGCCGGTGAGGTTGACCGAGATGTCGATCCGGTCACCGAGCCGCTCTTTTTCCAACGCCATGTAGCGTTGCATGGCGTCAAGGTCCCGTTCGAGCGGCACCACATCGGCCTCACTTTCGTAGAGTACGTAGCTCAGAAAATGTGATAGCGCTAACACCACTGTCGGGGCCTGTTGGGCGTGCCGCTCGATCAGGACATGGACCGTATCCAGACTACTCACCATAAAACGGGGGTTGATCCGGGCCTTCACCAATTGGATTTCTGTCCGTAGCTTCGCCTGCGTCAACCGGGCCGCTTCCTGCTGTTTGTGCTGCCAGTTGACAAAGAATTTGGCCATGGCCACGATTAAAATGATGGTCGTGTACTCGTGGATGTATACCTGGTTGATAAAGAGATCGCCAAAATGACGCCCGTCGACCGGCTGCACCGACTGATGGCGTAACCAGGGGTCGAGTGCGGCCATGTGCAGGGCTTTCAGCAACCGGAAGCCGTAGCAAATACTCACCGTTAGCAAGGCATACCGGCTGATGCCCCTCCCGTAGCGGCCCGTCAGCAGGGGCGGCATCACCCACCGCAAAAACGCGTACGTGTAGATTATGCCGACGCCCAGCGCATACCCGAACAGGATCGGCAAAAAGTAGGGTGAACGGGCGTAGTCAAACCCGAAGAAATAATGACTGACGGTGTTGAGGTAGTCGGGGTAAATCAGTTGCGGCAACCAGAAGTACAGCGCGACACCTACCCAAAACAGCCCATGCCGATACAATCGATTCGTGGGTAAAAAAGAGAACATGGCAGGGCGTGTTGGACGTTAGTGAACGGCTTCGGCGACGATTGGTTGTTGGCTGACTTGCTCAGAATCTAAGGCAGCAACCGGGTTCAGTTGGATGGTGAGTTCCACGGAGTACCGCTCTGCTTCCGGGCGAACCAGTAGTGTATGCCGGTCGGGGTAGAGTAAGTTCAGCCGTTTCCTGACGTTGGGCAAACCCAACCCACCGGGCTTCGTCCATTCGCCGTCAACGGCCAGGTTGCGGCTGTTGGTAATTCGGAACGTCAAAATGTTACCCGTTGTCCGTATGTTTATGGCAATCACGGCCTGATCGGTTTGCTCCGAAGCCCCGTGTTTAAAGGCGTTCTCCACGAACGGAATCAGGAGCAGTGGCGCAATGGGGTGGTTGGTCAACGCCCCCTCAACCGTCAGGGTAACCGTTAACCGGTGTCCGTAGCGGACCTGTTCGAGTGCTACATAATTCCGCAGTAAGTCAATTTCCTCGCTTAGGGAAACGTCGGGTTTGTCTCCTTCCCGGAACATAAACCCGAGCAAAGCCGACAGTTTTTGCACGGCATCACCCGCTTGGTCCGACTGCCGGAGCGTTAACGAGTAGATGTTGTTTAAGGTGTTGAAGAGAAAATGGGGGTGTACCTGCCCGTTCAGTAGTTGCCGTTCGATTAACAGCGTCTCCTGCGCCAACTCCTGGTTAGCCCGTTCGGTTTGATATTGATAGCGAAACAGTTTAAGCGAAGCGGCCACGATGACGTAACTGTTGGTCACCATAAAGTCGGCATTGAACAAGGTACGCAGGGGACTATCGGCAAAAAGCGAGTGGGACAGATTCGTAGGTATACCGTGCAGCAGTGCGTACCGGAGCGCGAAGGACGCCCCCAGCCAGATAGTCAACCGAATGGCAAATAGCCGGTATTGGCCCTGCATGAGTTGGGGCAAAACCAAATAAAGCAACCCGTACGTGATGGGCAAGTACTGGGTAAGCGTGTGGAGTAAGGCTCCGCCGAGGGCCACCCCAAACGCGCCCTTCCAGTACACCCAGGATACCGCCACGGCCAGCGTAAAGACGAGCCAGTACAGGCTGTGGCGCAGCAGCCAGTCCCCGATGGATCGGTCCGTTTCCCCCAATTGCTTAACCCAGTTCATCATAGCCGTTCGCGTCCTAAAGTATAAATCGTTGAGGAAAAATAAGCGATTATCGTCAGTATAATCCATTCGGTATCAATACTATCGACAGAAAGCGTGTTTTCGTCGCTCAATCGGGTTGGTCGTCGCTCAATCGAATTCAGGCGTCAAATCACCCAATCAGGCATCGGCCCGTTCGAGCCGGACGAAAAAGCCCATTCCGCCCGTAGTGGACCATTACTTTTGATTCAGGCAACCGGCATAGAGTCGGTTGAATCAACTAAAACACAACCAAATACGGTCATGAGAACTTCCCCGCGCCCGCTCAACTCAGGCATCCGCTTCATCGCCTTGCTCCTCATTGGAATCACGCTCAACACCCGTTCGGTTCACGCCCAAACGTTCCGGGGCGAAACCAGGCTGACGCCAGCACCCGCCAGCCTGCGAGCCGCCGTTTACCCAGTGGGCAATTCGCCGATGCTGCGGGTTCGGTACGAGAATAAACAGGCGGGGCCAGTCCGCATCCAGATTCGTGACCAGCGGGGAAACGCCATCTACGATGAATTCAAACGGCAATCGCTATACGCCGGTGAGTTCGACCTGACGGCGTGGGCAGCGGGCACCTACACCATTGAACTGCAGACGTCGGTAGCCCGTTACGCCCAAACCATTCACATTGAGTTTCGCAGTCCGGTTGTGACGACGATTGTATCGGCCATGCCCCTGCTGAGTCAGCCTGACGAACGGACGACAAAACAGCCCCCCTTGCCACTCGCCTTGTGAACGACGCCCGAAACCAAACCCGATTCATGAAACTATCAACGCGCGCAACCCAGCTTTACCGGTCCCTGCTGCTCATTACCCTTTTGCCAGGTATATCCGACACCGATAGGGCCGTCGCTCAGTCCCGTCCGTCCGGTGCGAATTTCGAGTTTAAGGGTCGCTATATCGTTTCGGTATCCGATGCCGACATGATTCCCTCGGCCTACATCGACGGCAACCTGGGTCCGGCAGACGGGCAGGACGCGCTGTCGGTGATTCGATTGGACAAACCCGTGCGTGACCTGAAAGCCGTTGAGATTGGCGTCAGCAATGCCGTGACCGGCCCGCCCTCGGTGGTCGACGTGTCGCCCGATGGCCGGTACGCGGTGGTGGTCGAGACGCGGGGGCAGCGCCCGGCGGGCAAAGCCAACCCAAAGCTATCGGACTTGCCCGCTGGCAAAGCCATTACGGTCGTTGACCTCTCCGACCCCGACCGGCCGAAATTAGTGCAGCGCATCGACGGGCCGGAACGCGCTCAATCCGTCGCTTTTAGTGCCGATGGTTCGTTAGTGGCCGTGGTCGCGCAACTGCCTAACGCAGCGGGGGCTCCGTTAACGCTTTACCGATTCGCGAACGGACGGTTAGGCGATCCAACCACGCCCGACCTGCCCGGCTGGGTCGCTGGTGACCGGCTAAACGGGGCGGTTTTTCACCCGCAACAAAACATGCTGGCGGTGCTGAATTCTACGAAGGCCACGCTCTCGTTCGTCAACGTAACCGATACGGGCGGCAAGTTGAGCCTGTCGGGCTGGGGCAATCCGGTACAGGTCGACCGGCAGCCATTCAAAGTAGTGTTCTCGCCCGATGGCCGGTACGCCATCACCAACGCCATGTACTACGGCTCGGACATTTCGGGTACGTCGTCGGTGCCTTCCTCAGTGCTGTCGGTGCGGCTGGCGGCTGATACGGCGACCCGTCCTGTGCATCAGATTGTCGACCGGGTGGTGTCGGGCGTGCTGTCGGAAGGGCTGGCCATCAGCCCCGACGGGCGGTGGCTGGCTACGGCGAATCTGGAGCAGAGCAGCTACCCGCTCAACAGCCCGCAGCAGGGATTTTTCGCATCGGTGACGCTTATTCGGTTCGACCCGCAATCGGGTTTGCTGGAGCGGGTGGGCATCTACGCCTTCGACGGTATCCTGCCTGAATCGGTGGGGTTCGACAACAGCAGCCGGTTTCTGGCCGTTGCCACCTTCGACCATTTCGACGAAAAACGACCCGGCGGCTCCATCGACTTTTGGCGCATCACCGGCGATTCGTTCGACCCCAAACGCACCGAATTAGTCAAAACAAGCTACTCGGTAGCCGTCACGCGGGGCGTGCATTCGATGGTCATTGTCCGGTAACCGATAGCTACCCAAAAAAGGCGTAACCAATTCTGTTATGAAACTCACCGATTAGCGTACCCTGGGCCGCTCCGGCCTGATTGTCAGCCCTCTTGCGCTGGGCGCGATGACCTTCGCTCCAACCGCTGGGGAGCCGCTGACGATGCCGCCCAACCCATCTTCAATAACTGCGTCGATGCGGACGGCTATTTCATCGACACCGCCGACGTGTACGACAGTACATCTCAATTTCCTTTAGGCAAAAATAGCTTGATAAACCCCTGTCAGGTTTCTGATACAGGTTGCGTCGCGTTTTCTTTATGCAAATTACCTGTTTTTAGCCGTACAGGCTCATCGCCTACTCAACCAGCCATTTTCGGATAATAAACGAGTAACGAATGTTATTTAATGAACTCGCTATTTTGCTGTTAATGATTGGTTTGTATTAAGATCATCTACCGCTGGAAATCGTTCACGAAAACCTCCGATTCCGGCCGGGGCGAGCCAGGGTGTAAATGGGGAATGAAGCAGATTTTTATTCCCTTTCCAACCGACTGTACCTGAAGAAACGCTTTGCTAAAAAGTCGAGCCAGTCGAACCTGAACGCGGCTTTTTCGTGTCGACTACTGCATAGCTAAAATCACCAGATTTCCTGCAAATCTTTTACGCAGCGAAATCCTGTATGCATCAGTGCTGTTTCAGGTGAGGTAAATGAGCGGCCTGACACGCGGTAGCCATGACACCAGCCTGGCTCACATAAAAACGAGCCGCCCCGCTGTACTTTCTCGGTTGGGTGTTGGGTCGGTTTGCCCAGTAGCACGTCGGTGTAGGACTGCCGCCAGTCCTCACACCACTGCCATACGTTGCCCGTCATGTCGGTCAGGCCGAGAGTTGTTTTGCCATAGTGACCCACCGGTGAAGTGAAGTGAAACCCATCCAGCACGGCATCGTTTTCGGGAAAAGTACCGTTCCAGGTATTGGCTAAATACGTACCGCTGGCCGTTTGCAGTTCGTTACCAAAGGGGTAGCGGGTACGGCTATTGGTAGCGTTGCGAGCCGCATGTTCCCACTCAAATTCATAAGGCAATCGTTTGCCTGCCCATTTGGCGTAGGCTTGTGCATCATTCCACGAAACCTGTGTAACGGGATGATCATCCGGTGCCGGGCCGGGGGGGCGTCCGACCCCGCTTTTGCCTTGAGGGTATGCCCAGTTTGCGCCTTTTTCAAGCACCCAGGCCTTGCTCTGCTCATTAAACACAGCCCCGTCACCAAAGCGTTCAGCTTCGGTCTTGTAGTGAGTCGACTGCACAAACCGCCGAAACTCGGCTACCGTAACCGGATGCTCATCCATAAAAAATGACTTTACCTCGGCCCAAAGAAGCGGTTTTTCCCATTCCTGTCCATCTTCCGCGCCGATCTGCGTCAGGCCGCCCGGCACATAGACCATACCAGCCGGCGTTGAACCAGGCCGGGCGGACGGGGTCGAAGTAGCCGGTTTTTGGTCGTAAACCGTTATCGTAGGGGTCAGCGCGTGACTGCTCGGTTTCGACTGACAACCCGCCCGCCAGCCCATAGCCGCTATTCCGATAAAAAGTAACGTACAGAATCGCATTTCTTATGAAAATTCATTGCCGACGAGCCGCTTCCAGTCGCTCTCGTGCAGGGCTACGGTTGGGCTGACAAAATTGAGGTCCATAAATCAAAAATCGCCCGGCCCAGACAGCAACGTATTGGCCTTACTCTCTCATTTTTAGCTCTTTACTGGGCAGGTAACCAATACGGTGGGCGACTACCCGCAATGAATCGCCGGGCTGAAGGGTTAGTTTTTTGCCATCGTACACTTGCCAGACAGCAGCCTGATTTGGCCCGTGCTTTACGATGTAGCCGACGGAGGCACCGGGCGTAGCACAGCTAATCCGTACCATATTACCCGCCCTAATCAGCTCGGGGTCTGCGGTTTTGGGCGGCTCCGAAGCCCCATGCCACATCTGCTTAAGCATCTCTGCTTCGGATACCTCACTTCGGTCGCCAACTTTTTTCAACCAGGCATCCATCTGCTCACGCAACTCGGTTAATTTAGCGGTGTAGGCCGGATTATCGGCCAGATTCGTAAACTCATTCGGGTCGGTTTGCGTATCGTGCAGTTCTTCAGCGGGTTTTGTCGGGCGGAACCACAGCATCTGCTGAGCGTTTAATTGGCCTTCGTCCCGGAGTTTGAGGATCTCCCGCATCATCGGCATACTGCGCCGAAATTCGCTATCCTGATAGTACGGTTTTTCGGGCATAAAATTCCGGTAGTACTTGTACCGCCCGTCGCCAACCGTCCGTACCCGGTCAACGGGCATGTCGATCCGGTCGCGGCCCGCAAAAATGTATTTCCGGGGGGTAGCGGCCTTCTTTTCACCCAAGAATGCCTGTCCCTGCAAGTAGGTGGGCAAGGCGATATGGACTAACGACAGTACGGTTGGGGCTAAATCGACAAAGCTGATGAGCTGGTCATCCGTTGAGCCAGCCGGTTTGTTTCCGTTGACCCGAAATTTCTCCGGAATGCGGACGATCAGTGGTACGTGCAGGCCCCGTTTATAGACTTCCCGCTTCACAAAGGGCAATCCATCCCCGTGATCCGAATAAAAGAAGATAATTGTATTCTCGTATAGTCCATCGTCCTTTAGTTGCCTGATAAGCGCACCGGCCATCGAATCCATCCGCATCACATTGGTCAGGTTGCGGGCGATGTCGTTCCGCACGGTTTTAGTATCAGGATAGTAGACTGGAACAATAACGTTCTCAGGCTGAACCAACAGCGATTCTTTCGCCCGCGCCCAGACCTGCGATTCGTGGGTGATGGTCAGGTTAAATACGGAGAAAAAAGGTTTTTCTTTTCCTCCCTGGTTACCATTTCCATGGCGGGGTCGGTTACGCCAGTGTGCTTTGCGGCTGCTTTCATCCCACACCGTAACGGGGGGCAGAAACTGGTAGTCCTGTTTTTCGCTGTTGGTGGTGTAATAACCCGCTTTACGCAGATACTCCGGAAAGCAGCGCACGTAATCGGGAATGACGGCTGAGTACGTTTTTACGGGGGAGTATTTATGCGGGTACGGGTCGGGCTGGAGTGTCCGCATATGCTGGGTGCCGATGGACGTATGATACATACCCGTGATGATGGATGAACGGCTGGGGGCGCACACGCCCGTTGTCGTGTAGGCGTGGGTATAGCGAATGCCCTCGGCTGCCAGTTGATCGAGATTAGGCGTTTTTACCTGCTTGTCGCCATAACATCCCAGGTGGGGCGACATATCCTCACAGGTAATCCAGAGGATATTCGGTTGAATGGGTTGGGCATACGGCTCGACGGGCTGCCGTTTCATAAACGACATAAACAGCGCACCGCTGAAGAGGAAAATGACTACTTTTTTCATACAGTCAGGCAGTAAGGACAACTCTTTTGGTAGAAAAAAGACCCTGAATGGCTTTATCAGGGCTTTCTAACCAACCTATAATAAGGTCATTTAAGACCTATAACGGACGTATGGGTTTGCTCACCGCTTCGCGGACAAGGCGGGCTGACGCTGATTTTTCAGCAAATCGGCCAGTAACGCCGTATGCTGTTTGACAATTGGCGCATAGGCAGTTTGCATGGCTAAATTGACCCGTTCGTCGGGGTCTTTTTCGTAGTCGTACAGCTCTGCCTCGACCAGATTGCTCAGGTCGGTGGCGACCCTCTCCCGGAAGTCGTTTTTAAGCCAGGCCACGTAGCGGTAGCGGTCCGTGCGGATGGCGTAGCCCATCACCTTGTCGTTGCTGCGCGGGTACTCACTATGCGCGAATGTCTTTACCGAAGCCGCCGGGTTCTTCAGCAGGGGAAGCAGGCTTTTGCCCGCCAGTCCGTCGGGTGTTTTCAGGCCCGCCAGCTCGCAGATCGTCGGGAAGACATCCACGAATTCGGTCATTGAACTGCTTTTCTGATTGCCTTTGAACCCCGGCGCGGCCACGATGAGCGGGGCGCGGGTTGCCTGCTCAAAGTTCGTGTGCTTGCACCACATGGCGTGGTCGCCCAAGTGCCAGCCGTGGTCGCCCCAAAACACGACAATCGTATTTTTGTCCAATCCATTCGCTTTCAGCGCGTCGAGCAGCAGCCCTACCTGCGCGTCGAGGTACGACACGGATGCGTAGTAGCCGTGAATCAGCCGACGCTGCACCGAGTCAGGAAACGGCTCCAGGCTGCGTTTTAGCCGCCCCCCGTTGTTATCCGTGTAATTTCCCGTCAGCTCCCACGATTCCTGATACGCCATATTGACCGGCGACTGGCTTTTCTGCTGAAAGGGAGCCAGACTCAGTTTCGAGCGGTCGTACAGATCCCAGTATTTTTTCGGCGCTACAAACGGCAGGTGCGGGCAACGAAAGCCAACGGCCAGAAAAAACGGTTTTTTCTCTTTCGCTAGTTCATTCATCATCCGGCTCGCTTTCCGGCTCACCGCCCCGTCGGGGTAGGCATCGTCGGGTATATCCTCGCCCTCATCGAAAGGGGTAAACCGCTGATGCAGGTACGCCATCTGCTGGCCGGCGGGAACACCGTTCGCCTTCGCATCGGCCAGAATCTGCTCGATGCGCCGGCGGGTTTCGGGGTTCTGATACTCCTGATTGGGTCGCCCGTAACCAGCCGCAAAATCCCCCCGTTCGGCGTGGGCGTACGGCAGGCTCCACGAGGGCGCGTCGTTCGCCTTATCGACCGACCGCTGGTCGAAAATTTTGCCGATGCCGGTGGTGACGTAGCCCTGCTGTCGGAAATACTGCGGTAAGGTCAGGATGTCCGGGTTCATGTCCCGAATCAGCGTTTGCAGGTCCCACACCCGTGTGTAATCCGGTCGTTGCCCCGTCAGCAAACTGGCGCGGGTGGGCGCACAAACCGCCTGCTGGCAGTAATTTTTCGTAAAAACTGTGCCCATGCGGGCCAGCCGGTCGATGTTGGGTGTGTGCATCTGCGAACTGCCGTAACAGCCCAACAGGGGTTTGAGATCGTCGGCAGCCAGAAACAGGACATTGTACGGGGTGGCCGGGGGTACTTTTGCCGGAGACGGCCCGACCGGGCGCAGGCCCGTCAGCAAGCCTATCAGTATCGCTATGGTTGCGGCAAGGCCGAGAATTTTGTAGTTCATCATCGGTAAGCGAGCGGGTTAGTAACCGGGGTTTTGTATAATCTTGTTGTTGACCAGCGTCTCGTTGTTGCTGATAGGAAACAGTAGGTAACGCGCATTGAACGCGGGTAGGTTCGAGGCTTCGGTGCGGCCCCCATCCCACCGCCGGGCCGTGGCGTTCCAGCGCGGCAGACCCGCCGTAATTTTAGGCAGCACCGTGCCAAACTGATATTCATACATGGTTTTACCGGTTGGCGCTTTAATCCGAACCAGGTCGAACCAGCGGTGCATTTCGCCGACCAGTTCCAAGGCCCGTTCGTCGAGCAGTTTCTGCCGAAATTCCTGCTGGGTCAGCGTACGGGGCAGGTCGGCGGGTACGGTGCGGACGGTACCATCGGCCCGGCGGGCGCGTTCCCGAACCCGGTTGAAGGCCACGTAGGCCGCTGCCGTGGGGCCGTTCAACTCATTTTCAGCTTCCGCTTTGATCAAATACACCTCTGCCAGCCGGATGATGAACAGGTCGTTCTCGTGGTTGCGCCCGTCGGTAGCGCGGGGATCAACGTACTTGAATACGTACGGGGCTGTGTCCGTCAGATCGGTGGTAGCCGGAATCTGCGGATAAACCGCCACCGTTCGGCCCGCCGGGTTGACGTACCGGGTTACGAAACTGACTTCAGTCCGGTAATCGCCTTTGTAATCGCCCGATGTGATGTAATCGTAGAACCAGGGCTGCACCCGGTATTGGCCCGTACCCGTTTTGCTGGCGCCGTTGCCCGCCACATTGGGCATCTGCGCCGACAGAAAATAAGCCGCAAAGTCCGAGCCGAGTGCCTGCGCCTGGGCTACGGCCGGGTCGCGGGTGTACCGCATCCCATAAATCACTTCCTGGTAAGCGTCTTTTTCTTTCTCGACGTTCCAGAGGTCGGCGAAGGGCAACAGCCGGTACTCGTTGGAGTTGATCACGCTGTCGGCGTACAGACTGGCCTGTTCGTAGTTGGTGCGTAACCCGGCATCGCCTTTCTGGTCGAGGTAGGCCGCGTAGGTCAGGTACGCCTTCGCCAGGATGGCCTGCGCGGCTCCTTTCGTAGGTCGGCCCAGGTCGGAGGCCGCGAGTTTGCTGCGGGTGGGTAAACCGGGCGACGCGGCTTTGAGGTCGGCAAAAATCTGCGCGTAAACCTCATCGACACTGTTGCGCGGCAGCAAAAAATCCGAACCCGCGTCGGTCGAACGGGTCCGGAGTGGCACGCCCCCCCAAATCCGAACGGCGTAGAAATAACTGTATGCCCGCAGGTAACGGCACTCTGCTGCAGCCTGCGTTTTAACCCCCTGCGTCGCGCTCGTGGCCTGCTCGAGTTGCTCAAGCAGGTAATTCGCCGTATTGATGGTCCGGAACAGGGCGGTCCAAGCACCCTGAACGCTGGTATTCGCCCCGGTGAAGGTTTTACGGCCCAGCTCGCCCACGTTTCCCTGGATGGATGAAATGTCGTCGGCGGCCAGCATCATCAGGCTGCTAATGCTGAATTTGAAGCCGTTGAAGCCTTGCAGGTTTCCGTATGCTCCGGCCAGTACCGTGCGGATGTCCCCGTCGGACCGAACGGAGGTGCCCGCTTTGGGGGTGTCCAGAATCTGTTCGTCTAAGCTGCACCCCGGTAACCCAAGCAGCAGCCCGGTGGTCAGCGCAATAATCAGGAATTGTTTCATCGGAAAATGTCGGATGGTCAGTAGACAATGAATCAGAAGGATATGTTGAACCCCGCCGAGTAGCTGCGTACCTGCGGAATGGTGCCGAAATCGACCCCCGGCGACAGGGCATTCCCCGGCCGGCTGTTTACTTCCGGGTCGTAGCCGGTGTAGCGGGTAAAAGTGAGCAGGTTGCTGGCCGTGGCATAAATCCGGGCACTCTGCAGCCACTTCACCGCTTTGACCGGAATAGTATACGACAGCGTAATATTCTTCAGCCGCACGAATGATCCATCTTCGACCAGAAAATCGGAAAAACGGCTGCGAAACACGTTGCCCGTAGCGGTTGGTTTGGGGTAGTTGTTGCTCGTGCCTTCGCCCCGCCAGCGACCGTTGAAGGCGTCCACGCTGACGTTGCTGCGGCCGTTGGTATTGAGGGCATCGAGCAGAATCCGGTTGAAGTTGATGACATCCTGGCCGATGTTGCCCATGACAAAGACCGACAGCGACAGGCTTTTCCAGCTAAACTCGTTGGTCAGGCCAAAGGTGTATCTGGGAAACGGGTTGCCGATGATGGTTCGGTCGTCGGCGTTAATCACCTTGTCTCCGTTCAGGTCGGCAAAGCGGAAATCGCCCGGTGTCGGCAGCGACGTATCGGTTGGCCCCGATTTGACTTCGTCGGCATTCTGGTAAATGCCGGTGATTCGGTAGCCATAGAACGCCCCGATGGGATTGCCTACGCTGGTGATGTGCAGGGGCTGGCTGAGGGCCACCCGGCCATCGCCCCCGTAGCCGGGGCCAAACAGCGTGGAGCCGTTCAGGTCGACTACCTTGTTGCGGTTAAACGTGATGTTGCCGTTGGCATTCCACCGGACCCGTCCGGTCAGAATCCGGCCCGTTGCTTCCACCTCGACCCCCCGGTTGCGAATGATCCCCGCGTTGGCCGCGATGGTGCTGAAGCCCGTCGCGGCCGGAATGCCCACGTTGACCAGCAAGTCTTTGGTGTCGCGGTTGTAGTAGTCAATGCCCATTGTCAGGCGACCCTGCCACAGGCTCGTTTCCAGCCCAATATCGGCCTGCGTGGTGGTTTCCCAGCGCAGGTTGGGGTTACCAATCTGGCTGGGGAGCAGACCCGCCACGATAGCGTCGCCGTAGACCGACCGAATGGTGCCCAGCACATCCTGAGATGACCCCACCGGGATCGACTGATTGCCCGTCAGGCCGTAGCTCCCCCGCAGTTTCAGCTCGGTAATGATGTTGTTATCACGCAGGAACGACTCATTGTGCAGGTTCCAGCCCACGGCCCCCGACGGGAAAAACGACCACTGATTGCCTTTGGCCAAGCGCGTCGAGCCGTCGGCCCGGCCCGTTACCGTGAAAATATACCGATTGTCGAAGGTGTAGTTGATCCGGCCCAGCACCGATTGCAGGGCCCATAAATCCAGGCTGGTGGTGGGCACCGAGGCACCGGCCAGTTGAAGGTTATAAAAACCCGTATTGTCATTGGGGAAGTTGGTGGCCGTAGTACCCGACAGCCGGTTCTGCCACGACTGCCAGGTGTAGCCGCCCACGGCGTTTATGCGGTGTTTCTGCCGGAACGTCTGGTTGTAATTCAGGGTATATTCGGTCAGGTAATTGAAGTTCTCGTTCGTTCCCCGAAACGCTAAGCCATTGTTTGCGTTGCCCTGCCCGGTACCACGGGGCAGGTACGACTGCCGAAGGGCGTCGGTCTGGTTGATACCCGTGTTGACGCGCAAAACAAGGTGATCGGTAAGCCGGTAATCGGCCGTTAGCCCCAACAGCAGGCTGCGGGAGCGCGCGCGGTCGTCGAGCTTTTGAATCAATGTCAGCGGATTGCCTACCAGATCGGCGTTGGGGTCCTGCGTTTCAGGATCGAAAGGAATATCAATCGGGAAGAAGGAGAGTGCCCCCAACACCACCGAACCCGACGCGTCTCCCAGCGCATTCGACTGCGAGGCTAATCGGGTAGTCGATAACGACGCACTCAGGTTGGCCCGCAGCAGGAATCGTTTAGACACCTGCCGGTCGAGGTTAAGCCGGATGGAGCCGCGCTCGAACGACGAGTTGCGAATAATGCCGCCCTGCGTGAAGTAGTTACCCTGCAACGAATAGCGGGTTTTGTCGTCGCCCCCCGACAGCGAAAGCTGGTGATTCTGCGTGACGCCGGTCTGGTACACCAAATCCTGCCAGAACAGATTCCGACCCGCAAAACCAGCAATATCGGTGGCTTTATAGACCGAGTCGCGGCCCGAATTGAAGGCCGCTTCGTTGGCGAACGAGAGAAAGTCCTGCGTACCCAGCACGGGCAGTTTTTTGGGAAGCTGGCTAAAATCCATCCGAAAGCCGTATTCGATGCGGTCGCGGCCCGACTTGCCCCGTTTGGTAGTAATCAGCACCACGCCGTTGGATCCCCGCGAGCCGTAGATGGCCGTGGCGGACGCATCTTTCAGAATGTCGATGCTTTCAATGTCGCTTGGGTTCAGGTTGGCCAGCGGGTTCGAGGCCGGTACCTGGCTGACGTACACGTTGGAACCGCCCCCACCGGTAGCGCTGTTGTCGCTGCTCTCGATGGGGTAGCCATCCAGAATGATGAGCGGCCGGGTGCTGCCCGTAGCGGAACTGGCTCCCCGAATCAGAAACGTGACCCCCGATCCGGGCGCACCCGTGTTCTGCGTGATCTGCACACCCGCAACCCGCCCCTGCACAAACTGATCGACCGACGTAATGGGTTGGTCGCCGACACCAGTCGTTTTCAACTGCGCCACCGAGCCGGTCAGGTCACTTTTCTGTACCGTGCCGTAGCCGACCACCACGACTTCGTTTAAGCTTTTGTTGTCGGGCTGGAGCTGTATATTAACGCTCTGTTGGTTCCCTACGGTAACCTCCTGGGTTTGGTAACCCACATACGAGAATACCAATACGGCCCGACTGTCGGCTACTGACAGTTGAAATGTACCTTTTGCGTCGGTGGTAGTACCCCGTGTGGTTCCTTTCAGCGTCACACTCACCCCCGGCAGCACCTCGTTATTGTCGCTGCTCGTCACCGTACCCCGAACCGTAATATCGGTTGGCTGAAGGGCAACGGCATCTGACACCAGCGCGGTCGGTCCAGAAGCTGACTCCGTAGCGGGGGGCGGGGGGCGGTTGCCAACGGCCCCCTTACCCAGCTTGCGTTCCTGCGGGATAACTAAGTACGAGCCGTCGCGGAGTTTACGAAAAACCAGCGCGTGGGGCCGCAAAATGGTGGTTAACTGCTGGCCCAAGCGCTGTCGGCTTACCAACGACTCGGTCAGTACGGACAACCCCCGGACGGTTTCTTCTTCAAAGAGAATGCTCACGCCATGCGTCTGACTGAGGGCGTTGAGCACATCTTTGAGTTGGCGTTCGCGAGCTGGGGGGGCATAAACGCCGGGGCTACTGGTTGTCTTTTGCGCTTTGGCCAGCATCTGCGCCTGCCCACCGGGGAGACTAGTGAAGAGCCAACCAGCTATACAGCCCGCAAGCTGCCATCTGACTACACTTGATTTCATAAAAAACAGATTATTGGACAGGAATGAGTTCGATGGACTGATCGTGATGCACGGCCCGAACGTTGAGCAGCACTTCCAGATCCTGCAGCATCTGGTCGACGCGCTCGGCTTTGAAATAGCCCGAAATCCGGCGCTTTACCAGCGTAGAATCGGTACCGACGACGGTGACGCCAAACTGTTCGTTGATTTGCTGGCAAACGTCGGGCAGGGTCGTGTTGTCGAAGAAAAACCGTTTCTGCTCCCAGGCCGTGTAAGTCTGGGGCTGGGTGGTTTTAGTCAGCGTAAGTTTCGCCGTGGGTGTGGGTAAGGTGGCCAGTTCACCGGGTTTGATGTAAAGCTGTTTGCCCGACTGATACTGTAGTTTCACCTTACCCTGCTGGAGCATAATCCGGCTCTTCCGGGCGCGGGCGTACAAGACAAACCGGGTGCCCAACACTTCTACGTCGAATTGATTGGGCGTGTGCACCACAAACCGGGGATGGCCGGGCAGGTGCGTTACTGTAAAGGCGGCTTCACCCCGCAGCCAGGCTTCGCGGTGTCCCCAGCGGGGAACGGTCAGTTCGGAATTGGCATTAAGCATCACTGTCGACCCGTCTGCCAGTTTGAGGGAGCGAACCTCGCCGTTGACGGTTTGGATGGTCAGGAAAAAAGGCGCACTGCGGGTATAATAAAGGCCCGTGAAGAGGAAAAACAGTCCGGAAATGACCGCGGCTATTCCATACAGGTAGCGGCTGAACGGGAAGATCGACCGGTTGAAAATGGGAGATGGGCGCGTGGTCCGGCTTGTGGCGTTCAGCCGCTGAAGCAGTCGCCCATGAGCATCCTGTTCATCGACGCTTACCTGCATACTGGCCTGTTCCCACTCTTCCAGCCAAGCATAATACTGATGCTGGTTGGCCGGAACCCGTAGCCAGTCGGCCAGCAGTTGTTGTTGCAGCGGGGAGGTCCGGCCTGAAAAATGGTCGAAGACCGTTTGTTTATGAATCGGAGTATCCATAGTGCCTGAGAAAATGGCTGGCTAAGAAACAAGTCAAGAGAGGCTATACGCCTACCAGAAGTGGATAAACAAAAAGAGCAGCCGAACGACTTTATGGAGTTGTGCTAAGGCTTTGTTCAGATGAGCCTCCACCGTTTTGAGGGAAATGTGCAGCTCATCGGCAATCTCCCGGTGTTTGAGTCCTTCGACCCGACTGAGCAGGAACACGCGCTGACACTGGGGCGGAAGCTGGCTGATTTTGGCTTCGATTTGCAGGTACAATTCGGTGTATTGCAGAATCTGCTGCGGGTCCTCGAAATCCCCATACGGCAGTTCGTTGGTGTCCGTCGCCATCGAGCCATCGGGACTATCCAGCCGGTAGGCCTGCAACTGGCTGATGGCCCGTTTCCGAACAGCCGCGAACAAATACGACCGATACGGACTGGTTAGGTAGGTGTGTACCTGGTTTTTCCAGAAACTCAGAAACACATCAGCTACGACGTCCTGCGCCTGCTCTTTTTCGTACAGAAATCGCATGGCGTGACTGCACAGCGGTTTGTAGTACCGCCGAAACAGCAGATCGAATCCCTGGCGTGCATCGTGCTGATAAGCGTTCCGAATAAACAATTCGGTATCAAGTATCCGACTGTTAGATTCTTCCCGCCCGGTTAGTGGCGAACTTGCGTTGGGGTCAGTAGGAAAGGGCAGCATAAGGGGCCGTCAATCATTTCATTACTTGTATGTCGTGAAAATGACGAAATACCCTTAGTGTAGAATACTATTTTTTCTCAGCCCTGTTCAATTCGATTAAGACTACTTCCTGAATTGTGTCAGCCAAGGTATGAGTCTTAATTGGGTGAGTGATTATGCTGTTGATGTTCGATAATGGTACTCGTCCTAAATTGATTACAAAGCGGTTACACAGACAAGTAAGCAAGTTATTCTCTCAGCGTCACGTCTTACTGATTTGGAGTGATTTTCGACGGACAGTACTGGTCCGCTTTATACAGGCAGGAAATAGCTCAAAACACTCTCACAAAGCGAATGTCAGGTAGCATTTCCCTATGTGACACCTATTTCATTTCCGTACATGCTACCCTCTTACTCAACCGGCCGTTTTGGGCCAATTAATGAGGTGTAACATTGCCTTATAGGCTTGTAATGTATTGAAAATGAGAACTTTTTGTCAAAACAAGCCTTGATGGAAATCGTTCAGAAAAAGGTCCGATTCCGACCGGGGCTAGCCAAGATGTGAAAGGGGAATGAAGCAGGTTTTTTATCCCCTTTCCAACCGACTATACCGAAACAATAAGTCCGATGAAAAGCCGCCCCAGAAGAAGCTGGACGCGGCTTTTTGGAACCGTTCAGTGTACTGGTAAAATCACCCGATTTATGGGCTTGTGAGTATCGCTATGTCGGCAAACGACTCCCATACCCACTATCCCTCCGTCTATCGACAAAAATGATGTCGTTTATCTCAGCTAATTGCCCGTTTAATTTGGTTGACCAAGCTTTAATCCATCCTTAGATCATTTAGATGCGGTGGTGTGCTACCCTGTTGGTAAAGGGAATGTCTATAAATAAGCTCACTACTCGTGAAAGAGCCGTAGGCAGTTTGCGTCTCAAAATTAACTGGTCATCTCTGTAGCGTTTAACCAATGGACTTCGTCATGGCTATGAAAACCAAACTTCTTTACTTCCATGAAAACATTGCAGTTTCCCCGACAAACGAAAACCTTACTCGCGTATTCGTTGGCCCTTTGTACCGTGTTGACTACGTTGATGGCCTGTAGTCAGGACGGGCAAAATTCCCCGTCGCCGAATGGTTCAAATGCGACCATCAGCGCAGCTGACTACCGGACCATGCGGGTCAGTTTTACGGCACTGGAAGGCGACTGGTGGCTGACAACTTACCAGAACGCACTCCTGCCCCAACCCCTCCAGAACAAAGCATGGCTCCGACTCGAAAAGCAGTCGACGGATGTGCTACGAATGGGTGGCGTAGGCTTTCCCAATCATTATGGAGGTACCTTCCGCTTAGACGAAGCGAAGGGGTTAGTTGTGCTGACTGATCCTATTTTTCAGACGTTGATTGGCGGGTCTGAGGAACAGATAAAAGCCGAAGGCCGGTTCCTGGATGCCCTGAGCAAAGCCAAAACGTTTGAATTAACGGATAACGGGCAGCTTAAAATCTATTCGGGCGAGAAAGGCAACTCGGCCACCGAGGTAATGGTATTTACCAAAAAGTAGTCCCGGCACCCCCTCTTACATCAACAGCCAAACGAATTGATTACCATCTGGGTCTATGAATGCCATAGACCCATTGGTATTTTTTAGTATTCTTAACCGACTCGGCATGACGCCGGACACTTCGCCGTTTGAGAAACAACTCATCGAGAAATGCCAGCAGGGCAGTGTCAAACACCAGGAAATGCTCTATAAGCAGTTCTTTGGTTTTGCGATGGGGGTGACGTTGCGGTATACGGCTGCCCGCGACGAAGCGATGAGCATTGTCAACGACAGTTTTATCAAGGTATTCGCCACCATCGACCGCTACGTGTTCGAGACCAGTTTTCGGGGCTGGCTGCGCCGGATTGTGGTAAACACTGCTTTGGACTACTACCGCCGATCCGCCCGATATGAAACCAGCACGGTTCGGCTCGATGAGTCCGATAGTCAGTTAACCCCCAGCGACGCGGGCATCATCAGCCAGCTCACGGCCGAGGATATTCTGGCTTTGTTGGCCCAGCTTCCGGCCCAGTACCGAATCGTGTTCAATCTGTATGAACTGGAAGGGTATTCGCACGAAGAAATTGCCGGACAACTGGGCCTTTCAGTCAGTTCATCCCGCGTCTATCTAACCCGGGCTAAAGAGCAGTTGGGCCGCTTAGTGAAACAACATTTTCATTGCATCGATGGACGATTCAGTCGATAAGCAACTGGCCGATCACGTTCGAGAGACGCTCGATCGCTACCAGACGCCGTATCAACTCGGGGCCTGGGAGCAATTTGACCGCGCCCGCCAACCGGCTGAACGGCGATTGGGAGCCTGGTATCGCTACATGGCGGCTGCCAGTGTGCTGGGGGGTATGCTATTGGCCCCCCTTTGGCTGGACGATGCCCGTATACCGTCGCTCACAACATTCAGTTCAGTGGCAATTCGGTCAACTCAGCCGGGAAAGGCGTCCGCCCTCAAAATAAAATCGCCCCCGTTGCCAGCAGTTCTCGATACCTCATCCAGCGGACCAGTTGTGGCCATGAGCCATCACCAAACCCGAACTCGTCCGATACGTACTGGTTCGTCGGTCAATTCGGTAGTGAATAAAACTCCACCTGATGCAGTACCGCATGTCGCCCGGTTTATGCCGACCAACAAAACCGAAAGTGGTGTTCTAACGGGGAAATCAGGTTTCGATAGCTCAGCAATAAGCAGACAACTCGTAAACGTCACGCTGGGCGGACTAACAAATTCAGTTGTCAGCGAGTCAGGTCAGCCCCCAACCGCACCCGTTGTCAGTGGAACAACGGCTACCCAAACGACGCTGATCTCGGTTGCCACGGCCTTAGCTATGACCGAAACGGCCGCTCCCGACAAGGAGCGGGAACGACGTCGGGCCGTTACCTGGAGTCTCGCGCTGGCCCCCCAGACAGCTTACATTCCAAATGGGCGTTCGTCATTAACGCTGGGTGGGGGCGTCGTCTCCGACATTGCCCTAAGCCGCCGGTTGAGTGTGTCGACGGGTCTGTCAGTCGCGCAACAGACCATGGGGATATCTCCCCCCGTCAATCAGGTGATGACCACAACGGGGCGGCAACTCAAGGGTACAGATGCCCGCTTTGTGCTCATCGACCTACCCCTGAATCTAACTTATCATGTCGGTAAACGGACCAGGCCGCTGTTTCGGGTCAGTGCGGGGTTGTCATCCCTGGCGTTTTTACGTCAGCAATTCGCAGATACCTACCAGATACCCCAAATACTGGTGACGCAGGTAATTGACCTGAACGGACGACCACAGATTGTTCAGCAAACGACGCTGATCGAGACCGTTCAAACTCGGCCGAACACCCCTTTCGGGGGAATATATTGGGGGCGGCTTTTGAATATATCAGTAGGTATTGAGCGGCCTTTAAGCCGACGAACGGTGTTTGCCGTTGAGCCTTATCTGAAATACCCAATTGGGCCACTCACGCAGGAGAATTTATCCATCGGGTCAGCCGGGGTAAGTTTACGGGTTGGTATTCGTTGATGGTTGTCGCTGTTTACCAGGCAAAACGACAGTCCGGAGTTAGGCTGGCAATTGGCCAACGCGTATTTTGTGTTCGTAAATCAGGAACAACCGACTGGGTAAATGACTGACGAATCAATGACTATCATCCGGCACGTACTGGCTTCGATTGCTTACCGATTAGCCAAAGCGGTTCGTGGGGTTGATGCTGCCTTTTACGAAATGGAGTCGGGCAATGGCATCCGAAAACCAGCGGAGATTCTTCGGCATATGGGGCAGGTACTCAGCTACACCAATGGCGTATTGACGAACATGACACCCATCAACCTTCAGCCACTCGACGGAGACGCGGAACTGGATCGATTCTACGACCTGCTGAATCAGGTTGATGAGCACCTTGCGGAAACGAACGTCGACGACGAGCTGGGACTAAAGTTGATTCAGGGACCTTTCGCTGATGTGCTGACCCATATCGGTCAACTCGCCCTGTTGCGACGCGCATTCGGTGATCCGGTGCCCGGTGAAAACTTCATGAAAGCCGCCGTTCAGATGGGGCGATTGAACCGGGAAGAGCAGGCCCTGAGTGATGACTTATTCAACCACTTCCAACCGTGACGACCGCTTCACCGAAGTGTTGTCCGGCTGCTACGAACCGGTAGGCCGACTGGACCTGCGTGCGTATTTTTAAGCGGTATTTTATGTACTTTTCGGTATGATTATTCACGCGGAGATGGACCCATCGGGTGTACGTCAATCACTACAGACCCTATATCCCTTCTCGTTGGGGGAACTGGCCGCGTTCGATGCCTCAGCCCATCCGCGTCGGCTGGTCAAAGGAGAGACATTGCTTCAACCGGGGCTTACCTGCTTCTTCACTGCTTTTGTCGAGTCGGGGGCTTTACGCTATTACCGGCTAATGGATGGCCGGGAGACTACGCTGCACTTTTTCACTACCGGTAGTTGGGTCGCCGACTACCCCAGTTTCATTAATCAGTGTCCGGCCATCAACTATATTCGGGCGGTAGAAGACACGCAACTGCGGGTTATTGCCATTCGCGACATCCACCGCCTGATGGACCAGCAACCGATGTTTCGATTACTGGGCAAATTTATGGCCGAGTGGTTTGAGGAAGCGGGCCGAACGGGTGCGTATAATGAGATGACCCCCGACGAGCGATATAGCCAGATGCTGGAGGGGCACCCAGACTGGATTCAGCGGTTCCCCCAGTATCAACTGGCGTCGTATTTAGGTATGACGCCCGAAACGCTCAGCCGCGTTCGCAGCCGACTCCGCTGAAACCACCGATCTTGATTGCAATCAATGCGCGGGGCAAGCCGGGCTGCTACTTTTGCCCGACACGAAACGCTTCGTCATCATGAATCACTCACTCGCTGCGCTATTGCGCTGGTTCACCGCGTTTGTTCTACTCGCATTTCCGCTGCTGCTCATCATTGGTTTTGCATTGCACTTCCGGTCGTTCGGGCAGTTCTGGGACTTCCGGCTACGCTACGAACCCGCCACTGCCGAATCGGTTTACCGACTGCTCAGGGGGTCGGAGCCGTCCCGTTTCGCGCTGGCGCATTGGTTTGCCTATAGTGCCGTGCCGCTGCTGATGCTGTCCGGGCTGAGTTTAGCCTATCTGCTGTATCCGGTGCGACCCGGCTGGGCCGTTGCTGGTGGCGTGAGCTGCCTGGTAGGGTCACTATTTATGTCCGGCGTGTTTGCTGCCTGGCTGAGCTTTACCGCCGTAAGCAACGTTCCGGCTGAATTTGATAACGAAACCATTGCCGTGCTTGGCGAATTAATCCGAATGCAGGGTGCTTTACTAATCATCACCCGATTGTCTTACCTGAGTCTGTTCGGTCTGGCCCTGTTGGCCCTCGGTTTTTGGCAAACGAATCTTATCCCGCGGTGGGCATCAGGATGCCTGTTGATCGGCTCCTTACTGATTGCCGTATTCATGGACTTAGACAACTGGATGCTGATTGGGGCCATACTCCTGCTGACAGGACTCGTTCCGGTTGCCCGCAAGTTGATACACGCCCAAGATTTGAACGGACAGGCGCAATCGAACAAAACAAACGACGATTGAGTCGCGACGGGCGGCTTAATAAAGTTGACGAGTGGCGCTTGTCGCCTTTTGCCAAGCTTTCGGTACTGATCGTATGAGAAGTTAGGGCAAACTCACAAAAGCATTGTATGAATGCCGATATGATCTTAGTTTTCAGAACATCGCTACGAACCAAGCGGGACTGCCAGCTTTTAGCCCCACTTTTAGACAGTCAGGCCGGTATTGATCAATGGACGGTTGATTTGGCCGATTGCGATAATGTGTTACGGGTCGTTTCAGCGGGCACTCCGGCAACGACCGTTGAAACAATGGTACGGTCGATTGGCTTCGACTGCTGCGAATTGACCGATTAAAGGGGCTTATGGCCTGCTTCACTACACCCTCAGCGAACCACGGAACGCCCTGGCACCATAGTACGATTCTGCCCCGTTGTGATACACGAAGACATTGCCGTAGCGGAAATCGGCAAAGAGGGCACCACCGAGTTTTCTGATCTCAGGAGGTGTTTTCAACCAACTCGACGTTTTTACATCAAACTGGCCCAGTTGCTGCAATTCCCGATATTGTTCTTCGGTTAACAGCTCAATACCCATAGCGGCTGCCATATCAACCGCATTATGCTGGGGTTTATGCTCTTTTCTCGACTCCTGCGCTTCGCGGTCATAACAAACACTCCGGCGACCTTTGGAACTTTCCGCTGAACAGTCAAAAACGATGTATTCGTCCGTCTTTTCATCATAGCCAACCACATCCGGTTCCCCGCCCGTTCGTTCCATTTCATGGAGTGACCACAGTTTTTCGGCATCGGCTTCCAGCTTCGCTAGTACGTTAGCCCAGTCAAGACCTTCGTGGCGGCTCCTGTTTTTTTCAAAACGGGCTTTCAATACGCTGAGTAGTTCTTCGCGTTGTTCGGATGACAACACTTCTTTGCTGCTATTCATGTTGTTGCTGCTATTCATTTATTGATTAACTGAACTGATTTTTCTGTCCGCAGGTCTGAAATACCACGATAGTACAATCAGAAGTAGGAGTACCGTTGCGGGAGCTATCTGGGTCACAGAATCACCCGATGCGATATGGGAAACGGCGGCTCCCGACATGATAAAGAAAAAGCCGGCATACGCCCATTCTTTAACCAGTTTAAATCGTGGAATTAAAACAGCGATTACGCCCAGTATTTTCCAGACACCAATAATGGTGAGGAAATAGAGCGGATATCCTAAATGAAACAATATATCAACATACCCTTTCGTGTGAAATAGTTGGGCCAGACCCTGCGCCAACATACCAAAAGCCAAAAAACCAGTGACGGCCCAATAAATTATGTTGTTTCGCTTTGTCATGAGGTTTTAGTTCAACTGGCTAACAATAGTTTGTAATCGGTTATGAGCCATATCCATACCCTGAGCAAAGGGCAACCGCAACATTTGGTCTCTGAGCGTGACCGATTTATACACGATATGCATACTGAGTTGGCTGGTTTTATCGGTGAGTTTCTCAAACTCTAAGAATTCAAGCTGAACGGAAAATCGGACTGCCGAAGCGGGCGCATTGTCCATCTCAAATGTCCGGGTGATTTTCTGATTCGGAACAAACTCGTGAATTACGCCATTGGCCTGGAATACTACATTTCCCTGAGCGTCGGTTGTTTCAAACGCCCAGCTACCGTGCTTTTTGTTCTCCAGCTTCAGCACTTTCGTTCCCATCCATTGCTCAACAAGTTCGGGATCTGCGTACGCTCTAAAAAGTAATGCTAATGGCAGGTCAAATTCCCGCGTGATCACCAATTCCTGTTTGCCATCTTCGGCATTGACCTTTGTTTTTCGTTCCATGGTAGTCTATATTTCTGACTGGTGTTGTTTCATGGTGGTTTCCAGTTTGTTAAATCGATCATCCCACATTTGGCGGAATGGCTCAATAAAGTCGGCGACCTCCTTCATTTTTTTTGCATTAAGATGATAGTAAACCTCCCTGCCGTTTTGCTCCTGTTCAAGCAATTCGCACTCGGTGAGGATTTGCAGATGTTTTGACACAGTCGGTCTGGCGGTGTCAAAATTGGCGGCAATTGCCCCGGCTGTCATGGATTGTGCGGCTACCAACAGCAGGATAGCCCGTCGGGTCGGGTCGGATATGGCTTGAAATACGTCCCGTCTTAAATTCATTGCGTAGCTATTTGACTACAAATGTACGTGTAGCTATTTGACTACGCAAATTTTTCATAATTATTTTTGGGTAGCCGTTATGATTCAGAGGTTTTCCGTGTGAGCTGATTGCCCTCCCAATAAGCCAGCCCACCAACAACGATGATTTGGAGAAAGAGAAATGTGATCCCCAATGGTTCGGCGCGGCTGAAATGAATAAAGAACAGAACCAGGCTGATTAGCGTCCACAGCCAATTGGCTCCGATCAGTACCCTGAACAGCGGAACGGATGCGGGTTTTTGGGTAGCCAGCCTAACCGCAACGACGGCGTACAGCAACGTTATAGCGGAAACTACGGTAATAAACCGGGTTGGCAGCCCAAGCACGGGGGTCAGTTCAGCATAAAACAGCAATCCGATTATAGCCGTGCCGCCACCCAGTACGGCATCCAGCCACAGGATTTTCCTCAGCAATTCGCCGTCTTTAATTTGGTACTGCATCGCTTTTGTTTGCTGAACTTCATTCCTCCGGTTCATTTCCTGAATGCCAACTAAATTAGCCGTTGTTGGCTTTTATCATTCTTCAGATTTGTCCATTAACGCTGTATCAGCAATTGAATACAAACCAACAGATGTGGTTTCTCAATTTCTGGTCATCAAGAACAAGCTCCCGAATAGCATCTGGAAGCTGGTCCCGCTGCCACTGACATTCATTTCGTCCCCTTTCATCCTGCTCATTTTTGTCGACGGACTCCCTCACCGCTCTGATCGCGTAGGCAGCGGCACCCAGTTCATGGGCTGCAACGTGAGCTACTGCCACAGCTTGTCCAGCGGCCAGGGCTGCAAACTTAGCCGCATCAGGCATTTCTTTTGCCGCTGCGTTGGTAGTAAAAGCCGCTTTGTGCGCTTGTTTCATGGATATCTCTCCGTTTACCCATGCCCTTGTCAATTCGATGGCTTGCCTTGGTCGTTTATCATCAGCATTGATTTGCTCAAACAGGTGCAGTACGTGTTCTGCACAAGTGGCAGCCCATAACGCAAGCAAATGATGATTAGAATCGGTTAAAGTGCCACCCCGTCTTATGGTTATCAATCTTGGGTCTCTTTCTTTCGGTAATATCATTGTCTACTTATCTATCAAGACTAAACTGTATGAACTAATAAAGCAAATCCAGGCTGTTATAATGCCGACCAGAACAACGTCGAACCAATACCTTTTTGCTACCCATACATAAAATCCAACGGTAAGAATGGTGAATACAGGAATGAACCTGTCGGATCGCAACATATCAAAATAGGTTACGGCTAAATACAGGTTTATTATGCCAATGAAGATGGCCCCGCTGCTGTGGGTCGCATTAAAACCAACCCACGAGTTCCACATTGTCAGCTTTTTGGTCAGAATCAACGGAGAAACGCTCATCTCGTCCACCAACTTTTTGTTTCGAGGGAATAGCTTGTCTGAAAAAAATGTGACCCGAAGGTGTAGCAAACCCATAACGGTAATAACGATTGACCCTATTGCCCAAAGATATTTTTCTATCATGATCTATTACCGCTTTTTTGTACCAAACGCCTTTAATTAGTGTCTTCAAAACGTAGGTGGTGCTGCATTAAGGTCAGAATCTAAGAAATCAGTTATCATCGGTATCAACGAATCCGTCCGTTGCATCATACCAACATGGGTTGTATCCGGTGTAATACCCTAATCAAGTTATTAAGCCACACCTTGGCCCGCTCAATGCCCCCACTTTACTGTCGTGGGCCAAATGGTTGGGTAGGGGCCTCCGGTAGAATCGTTGCTGAAAACGTCAGATTAGCTCCCTGTCCGCCATCAATCATCAGGTAACGAACCAGATCAGCAAAGCTTTCGAGAGATTTCGCCAAACACAATGGCCCACAGTCCAACGGGGTTAAGCCAGCGTCGGCAGCCAGTTGTGCAACGGTTGTTTTCGCTGCCTGGTCGTCCCCACACATTAACCCTGCCACACGCTGGGCACGTAGAAAGTCAGTTGGGTGACTGTATGTCTCCTGCGCTACTGTGTTGAACGCTTTGACCAGGCGTGTAGCCGGAAGGTCAGCCTGAAACCGCTCTGCGTAGGACTGCTCAATAGGCGGAAAATTGTAGTCGGGTGGAATTTCACTATTGTTACAGTCAATTAGAATTTTATCTGCCCAATCCGTCGCAGGGGCCAACTGACCAGGCAGAATGTCCCGTAGGCAGTAAAGGAGAACACCACCAAACCGGATTGCATCCGACAGGGTACCGGTTTCCACTGGCACCGTGGTCAGTTGCTCAATCAATCGATGATTGTTGAGATGACGGGCACCAAAGAAAACCTGATGCCCTTTGGTGGCCCAAAGCAACCCTAAAGTACGGCCCATGTTGCCGCTACCAATAATTCCAATTTTCATGACAGCTTCCTGTTTTGTTTAGGTGAAATGCCAAAGATAGTTTGGCATAATGTGCTTATTTATCCAAGTACCGAGCGGTATGAACAGCCTCTGGGTCAGCGGGATGCACCAAAAACGGGCCATTAAACCCTAACTTTCACCGTGTCAATCAGGTCATGTTCAACTGTTATATTCACTGAACGATCACCCTTAGGCAGCGTTCTGTGGACTGTGTTTTTTGGAACAGTAAATAACTGACCGGGTAACAATTCTATCGTTTCTGTTTCTAATTCAATTAATAAAACGCCCTCCATCACTATAAACGTCTCATCGGAATTGGGATGATAATGCCAGTCATATGGCGCGGTCATCACACTGATTTTTACGACGTGGTCATTAACGGAAGCTAACGAAAAATTCGCATAATTGGTCGTGACAGCACGGGCCAGTTTCCTAATATCAATTATGGCAGGTGATTTAGCATTCATATAACATAGTTTTTGACTGTTACATCTTTTGAATTTTGAGATTAATCCATTTTAAGTGAATCATTCTTGCATGATTCACTTAAAATTATTGCTTAATTATCACGAGACTATATAGTCCACAATTGCTCGAGAATGAATATTTGTCGTGTCAAAAATAGGTATTATAAAGTCGTCTTGGCATATCAGCATTGGTATTTCTGTACAACCTAAGATAATGCATTCCACTCCACGCTCAACCAAGTCGTTTACAATAGAGATGTAATTTTTCTTTGTTTCAGGATTAATGAAACCAACGCCTAATTCTTCTTTCAATGTTTGCTGAATATAGTCTCGTATTTCTTGTTTCACTGGTATCAATACGTCAAGCCTATATTCTTCAAGTCTGTTTCTGTAAAAGTCCATTTCCATCGTGAACTTAGTCCCTAACAAGCCGACTTTTTTAAACCCTTGTTTACTCACAGCTTTTGCAGTCTCTACTCCAATATGAATAATTGGCAAATTGATTATCTCTTGAAGTTTATCTGCATGAATATGTGCAGTATTGGCGCACAAAACAATGCTGTCCACTTCATTCTTTTTCAAACTTTCACAAGCATGTAATAATAGGTCAAATGAATTGTTCCAACCTATTGATTGTATGTCGCCAAAATTCAACGAATAAATGATACATTCAGCGAAATTGAGTCCACCTAATTTTGTATTTACTCCTTCATTTATAAACTTATAATAGTCTATTGTTGAAACCCAGCTTATCCCACCTACTAATCCAATTTTTTTCATGTTTTTGTCTGTTATCTTTATGCGTAGTGCTATTTTCCGGTGTCACACTTCGCGCCAGGGTTGCTGCTAACGAACAGGGCTTGGCATTGTTGGGATAATTGAAAAGCGTCCGTAGACAACTGAAGCCCAATATTGTTTTAAAAGTTGAAGATATGAACTAAAGCTAAGTTATTAACGTCCTGCAGAAACTGAAGCGGATAGCGAACTACAGCCGATGTTCCAACGTCCTGCTCCAATAACGCCAAACCCCTTGTTAGCTGTAGTTGTTCTTTTTATTTCGTCTGGTCTGAGGTTTTCCAATAAATTACTGTCGCAAGATAACCTGCTATACATGTTAGAATTAAAATTGAGTAACTGTAATTGTCAAGCAACTTTTTGTATTCTCCACCTGCTCCGCTGTAAAGTCCAGGAATTGACCAAGGGAAATATGAACCACAACCAGTCGCTGCAATAATTTGAGCAAACACCAAAGTCAAGGCGACAAAACCTAATGGAGCAAGATAGCCCTTGCCCCAAATTGCAAAAAAGGCAATAGGAACACCGATCAAAATTGTCAGAAATGTTGTGATAAAATAGTCAGTGAGTAGAAGGAAAAGAATATTTGTATCAGGTGTCGGCAATTGTAAAATTGTTCCAATTAAAAGTCCGATCATAAGGTTGGAAACTACAAGCGCTAAACACCAGATTATATAAACTGCAAATTTCGCGTTCAATATTTTTGTTCGTGAAGTCGGAAGAGAAAGCAAGTCCTTAGCTGTGCCGTCTGAATACTCCCGTCCGAAAATCCAACTTACTACAAATCCAAAAACTAAAACACCACCAACGCCAACTGCTTGTGTCAATAAACCGAAATATGATTTCCAATTGCCTTCAAAGTTCATTACTTGTGCTTTTGCCGCAAGTCCACCCGCTTTTGCTAATGCCTCTGTGTCTTGAACGATCAAGATAAATACTCCGCCCATAATTGGGGCTAATCCAAAAGCGATGAAAGTCGCCCAAAGAACATTTGAGTATTTGTTTTTGATAAACTCGGCCTTTAATGCTTGTATCTGCTGTTTCATTGGTCTTGGCTTCTTATAGTTCGTAGAAAATACATTTCTAAATCTTCCGTAAACATATACACTTGTTTTGGTGGCAGATTTCTTTCAACTAATAGTTTTGAAATGTTTTCAGGATTTGTAATTGCTTCAATATTTGTAATTTCTATTTCATCATGCTCTGTCAATCCCGCTTTATAATTAGAACCCGATAACTCCTGAGCAGCTTTTGCATTATCGGATGTTTTTACTACAATTTTTTTGATGAGCTGGCTGGTGAGTTCTTTTGTGGTGAGTTCCTTTACCAATTTACCTTTGTGAATTATGCCTATGCGGTTAGCTACTTTGGAAATTTCACCAAGTATATGACTTGAAAGAAAAACAGTTGACCCATTAATTGCAAGGTCTTTGAGCAATTCCCTTACTTCCACAATTCCCTCTGGGTCTAAGCCGTTGATTGGCTCGTCAAGTATTAAAAGTTTCGGTTTGTGCATTAGTGCTTTTGCTAAACCTAATCGCTGTTGATTGCCAAGTGATAAAACTTTTGCTTTTTTGTCCTTGTAGTTAGTCAACTTTAATTTCCCAATAATATCGTCAATTAAAGTCGGATTGGTTAGTTGTCGCAGTTTGTAATAGATTTTTAAGTTTTCAGTCACGGAAAGGTTGGGATAAGAGTAAGGTGTTTCCACCAAATAGCCGATGTCGTTCCATTGGTCAAATTGCGGTGTAAGTTGCTTTTCAAATAAACTAATGTTGCCGCTGTCGGGCTTAATCATGCCAAGAAGCATCCGTATCAAAGTCGTTTTACCTGCACCATTTAGTCCAAGAAAGCCGTAAATCTCACCCTCCTTAACATGGATGGAAATGTTGTCCGAAGCAGGAGTTGTCCCGAAGTATTTAGTGAGTGTATTTGTTCTGATTATTTCCATGTAGGACGGTCTGTCTTTACAATTACAGCTAACTCTTAAATAGACGCCTATTTTTGCGTTGACCGGGCAGGTAAATCCAGTCTTTCTGAAGTTATAAAACTGGAATGGTGAACCTGAACGGCGTATGGAATCAGAAGCACTTGCCGTGGTAATAGCCCGGAGGATTTACGTCGTAACCGTCGTTATTTAAGCGTTCATAGAGTTCATGCGTCCATTGTTCTCTCCGGTCTAAAAACCGATATGAAACGTCTCGGGATAAACGGGTTCCTGGTTGTTTTTTGATTGCAGGAGCGTCAGTACAAACCCACCCTCATCCCGCAATCCCACGAGCGTAGCCTCATCGGTGGTTCTGGCTAAACGAGTCAAACCGAAATAGGTCCCCATAAACAGTTTGGCCATCTGAACGTCCGTTATGGTGAGGTTGATGTGATTAATTTTCATCCCGATAATCGTCTATAAAACCTGCCAACTAAACTCCTGCTCCCCGAATGAGGTGTCGTACCTGCAAGCGCTCGAACAACTGCTGCCTGTAGTAGCGACCAATGGCCAGCCGCTGACCGGGCAGGTGAATGTGGCTTTCACTAATGGCTTCGATTTTCCCCACGGCGACCATGAACGACCGGTGAATGCGGACGAACTGCTCGTTGGGTAACAGTTCTTCGTAATACCCAATGGTCTGCCGGGTCACGACCTGCTGCGATACGGTGGTAATCTTCACGTAGTCGCGCAGGCTCTCCAGCGAAACAATGTCCCGCTGATTGATGCGTACCAGTTTACGATCTTCCCGGACGAAGAGGAACGGTTCGTCGCCCACGACCGGACTCGTCGCCGAAACAGTCTGTTTGTGGGTCAGCACTTTGCCCACCGCTTTCATGAACCGCTCAAACGGGATGGGTTTTATCAGGTAGTCAAGCACATCTAATTCGTAACCATCCAGCGCATAGTCCCGATAGGCCGAGGTGATGATCGTTTTGGGCGGACTGGGTAGCGTTCGGAGCATGTCCAGCCCCGAAAGCTGCGGCATCTGGATGTCCAGAAACAGCAGATCGACCGGCTTACGTTGCAGCACCGTAAAGGCTTCCACCGCCGAGTGACACCGGCCCACCAGTTCCAATACGCCTATTTTCTGAACGTAGGCGGCCAGAATGTCGAGCGCAATCGGCTCGTCGTCAACCAGCAAACAAGTGATCTTCATGCGATTTAGTCAGAATGAGTGTATCAGACTCCGTCAGTTCAAGGGTCAGCGTCGTCAGGAACGAGTCCCCACCGTCGAGTTGCCGGAGCCGGTGCCGACCGGGGTAAATCAGGGTCAGTCGCTTGGCCACGTTGGGTAAGCCAAGGCCGGTGACGGGTGCCAAGACGGGTGATTCCGGCTTGCTGTTTTCGACCTTAAACACCAATTCCTGATCGCTCACGGTAAGCTGAATCTGGAGCCAGGCATCACCTAACTGGCGACTCAGGCCGTGTTTGAAGGCATTCTCCACGAACGGCAGCAGCAGCAGGGGTGCCATTTGAACCCGCTCGGTCGGCCCGGTCACGATGAACGACAGGTGCAGCCCGTCGCCATACCGGATTCGTTCCAGTTCTAAATAGTTTTCCAAGTAGGCAATTTCCTTGCGGAGCGGCACACGGGCCAGATTACCCTCGTAGAGCATGTAATGCATGAGTTGCGACAACCGCATGACCACTTCCCCCGCTTTTTCGGGATTCTGTCTGGTCAGGCCGTAGAGGTTGTTGAGCGTGTTGAACAGAAAATGCGGGTTGATTTGATCCTTGAGTGATTTTAGCTCCACCGCCTGATTGGCGATTACCAACTGCTGGTTGAGTCGTTGCTGGCGAATGCCATACCGAATCATGTACAAAGCAATCAGCAGTGCACTGGTGCAGAGCAGGTAGAACGCGCACAACAAAATATACCCCAAATCCAACGGACTTTCCTGGGCCAGCCGGGCGGGCGCAAACGGTACAAAATACAAGTAATACGTCCCCTCCCAGTAGAGCACACCGCCAATCAGCAATGCTACCAATGTGAGTGTCCCAAAGCGAACGTATCGCTGGGTTAACAGATACGTTGGTATAAGCCAGTAGAGCGACACGTAGGTAAACAGTAGCTGGGCGGGTAGCTGGGCTAAGGCGGACAGCAGATTTGGTACGTACCGCTGCTCAAATCGGTCCAGCGCCAGTACCTGCACGAACAAGTAAACCAGCCAGGCGGCAACGTGGATCAGAATTTCCCGGAAAACTGATGAGCGAGAGGAAGGCATTGGCGTAGCGCAAATACAGATAAACGGCAGTATCGCAGTTTAGATCGTCGGAGACGTAACGATGAACGTAAGTAATTCATACATATAAGTTCTATATAACACCAAGAGGAAAATACTTTTTTTTGATAATATTAAAATGATGTAGTTGATGCCCAATGATATTGAATCCCATTGCCAGGACGGACATTTCGTATTTATAGAATTTGCAATTTATCTCTAATAGTTGGGGGTTGAATGTGTCAAACATTGCTTTTGTCGCACAACGCACCGCACGGAGTTCGGCGATTACTTGCTCTATCGGTAGTTCATCACCATTTGAATTACTCGCTATCTTTTTCTCATCAAGCCCTTCAGGCACAGTTCCTTCATTGCGGGCAAAAACAAGCGTACGATAGCACCAAATGCGTTCCCAATCCGTCAAATGTTGAATTATTTTATTGACCGACCATTTTCCTTCTTCGTAAACCTTCAAGCCGATACGCTTCAGTTGTGCGATGTCAATATCATCAATTTGTTTTAAACTTTTGTCGAAGGCGTCAACGAGTTCAATATCCTCGTTCAAATTGATGTAGTATTCAAAATATTCAGGAAATTCTTTAATATCTGATTTTTTCATAATTTATGTGCTTGAGGTTTGGTTAATTCAAGACCAGCGTAAACGGGCTGTTGCTCGTAATACAAGGCAATCAGTTCGGTTTTGCCAAACACAGATTTGTTGAACCTGTCAAGGAGTGCGGGTAAGCAATTTTGACGGGTTCATCAACTACTTTTCCGACGGGACACCAGGCTGTACAAGTTTGATTCATAGGAGTGGGCCTTTAAAAAAAGGTTATTACAAACACGTAAGGTCAACACACCGTGCGCATTTAAACAGAGACACTACCGGATAAAAGTATCAAAAATCCGGCGAACTGAACTCGAAGCTTCCCGCTGCCCCACTGCCGACGCGACACACCACCGGCTAAGAGCGACAAAAACACGGCCGGGAGCGATAAACGGCGTTCATGGCTGCAAATCTACTGTCTGTCTAACTACGCCCGTTTCCTGTCTCATCGAGTAGTTTATTGGTTTTAAGGAGCCGAATATTCGGACGACGATTCGGCTACTATCCCTGTATGTCGTCGAACGCATCATTTCCTCACTTTACTCAATCCGGCTATGCGAAACGATTTACTCCTCGTACTACTGCTGATCGCCAGCACGACTCCAGTAGCCCTGGCGCAAAATCGGGCGGTTACCGGCACGGTTACGGCCGCTGAAGACAACGCCATCTTACCCGGCGTGAGTGTCACGGTGAAAGGGACATCCGACGGTACAACGACCGGTGCCAATGGCCGCTACCAACTAACTATCCCCCGGAACGCTACACTGGTTTTTAGTTCGATTGGGTTTGTCACGCAGGAAACTCCGGTCGGTGCGGGATCAGTGGTTGATGTCCGCTTAGCCGTCGATGTTCGGGTGCTGGGCGAGGTAGTGGTCAATGCGCTGGGCTTAGAGCAGGACAACGATAAATTAGGGACTGCCGTCGCCACCGTGAAAGGGAACGCATTGGTTCAGTCGGGGGAGAGCAGCGTGATCAACGGCATTGCGGCCAAAACGCCGGGGGTACTCATTCAACGCTCATCGGGCGATCCGGGAGCCAGCGCCAACATTCAGATTCGGGGTCAGAGTACGATCACCGGTAACCTGCAACCACTCATTATCGTGGACGGTATCCCCATCTCTAATGCCTCCATCGGTGATGCCGGTGTGGTGGCTGGTACGGGCGATGTCAGTAACCAAACCGATGGCGTAGTGCAGCAATCACGCCTGAATGACATCAACCCCAACGACATTGCCTCGATGGAGGTACTGAAAGGGGCCAGTGCTGCGGCCCTGTGGGGAACGCGGGCCGCCAACGGCGTCATCGTGATTACGACCCGTCGTGGATTCGACAAGAAAGGGCGACGGGGCGACAAGCCCAGCGTGGCGCTGCGCCTGACTTATGGGGTCGATCAAATCAACAAAGTGCCGCCCCTGCAAACCGCCTACGGCCAGGGGCTGAACGGTCGCTGGTCGGTTAACCCGCGCAGTTGGGGCGATAAGATAGCGGATCGAACAGGTGGAACAGACGCCTACATAACGGACCCTGCAACCCCCGGCTATACCGGATACGTCACCCTGCCCGATGGGAGTTTGCGCTACGCCATTGCGCCCGGTACGGTGGCCAATCCGCACGGGGGCAAACGCTCCCGCGAGGTGTTCGATCATGGCAAAGAAGTATTCAGCAGGGGTTTCACCCGCGATAATTCGCTCACCGTCAGTGGCGGGGACGAAAAGTCGAGTTATTTCGTCAGTTTGGGCAACACCTACACTAAGGGCATTGCCGTAGCGGGCAGCGACTACGACCGCACGACGATTCGCATCAACACCGACCGGAAACTGGCCCCCAACTTTCGCTCAGCCGCTACGTTTGCCTACTCCCGCGTTAACGCAAACCGGGTTCAACAGGGGTCCAACCCCAGTGGTCTCTTCCTGGGTGGGCTGCGGTCGGCCCCCGACTTCAGCAATCAGCCGTACGTAGGTGACTACACCGGACCAGACGGTATCGTCACCTCAAACCAGCAGGTATCCTACCGCAACCCGCTGGGCGATCCCGCGCTGGGCGGACCCGGCTTCGATAATCCTTTCTGGACCCTTAACCGGGTCCGAAACAACTCAAAAGTCAATCGCTTCATTGCCAGTTTAGAGTTTACGTACGATGTAACTCCCTGGCTGAACCTGCTCAACCGCACGGGTTTAGACACTTACACGGACCGGCGAAAGGCGTACTTTCCCGTTGGAACGGCCAACGCCCCCAACGGTGCGCTCACGGAAGAAACCATCGCCGAAACCCAGCTTAACAACGACTTCATTGTGCGGGCGACGAAGCAGTTCTCGCGGTTTGGGGGAACGCTGCTGGCCGGCTTCAACCTCAATGAACGCCGGGCCGATCAGGTGGGGGCCACCGTGACGGGCATTCTCAACCCGTTATCCCCCAATCAGTTACCCAACTCGCCCTCCACGGCCCGAACGCCCTTCAATATAGCCTCGACGATTCGCACGGGGGCGCTCTACGCACAGGCGGATGTAGAAGCGCTGGATATGTTTTTCCTGACCCTGACCGGGCGGGCCGAAACCGCTTCCACTTTTGGTCCGGCGCAAAACACGTTTTTCTACCCGTCCTCGTCGCTGGCCTGGCAGTTCACCAAACTCCCCCTGTTCCGCGGTAATAACCGGCTGACCTTCGGCAAGCTCCGGGTCGCCTACGGCACGGTGGGGGTGCAGCCCACGCCCTACCAGACGCGGACGTACTTGGTACCCGCCAGCAGCAGTGCCTTAATCGACACGTGGGGAACGACCTTAGACGCGGCTAACTACGGCGGGGGCTACTTCCGATCCACCATCAAGGGTAATCCGGCGCTGCGCCCCGAGCGCAAAACCGAACTGGAAACGGGTGTCGACCTGCGCGGGTGGGGAGACCGGCTGCGCTTCAGCGGCACCTACTACACGAATCAGACGGTCGATGTGATCCTGCAAGTGCCGACGGCGGCTACCACGGGCTTTCTGGTGCAGAACGACAACGCGGCCAAATTGCGCAACCAAGGCATCGAATTACAACTCGATGCCCTGGTGATAAAGACGCCGAACTTTACCTGGACGCTATCGCCCAACTGGTCGCGCAACGTGAACAAGGTGCTGAGTCTGCAAGGGGCCACCAACATTTTTCTGAATGGCTTCGCGGGTAATTCAGTCAATGCCAACGCGGTGGAAGGGTATCCGATGGGCAGCCTGTTTGGTAGCCGGACGGAACGGGATGATACCGGCAAGCCCGTGCTGGACCCGGCCCATCCGGGATTTATTCAGTTGGCAACCTCGTCGGGGGTGATCGGCAACCCGAACCCCCAGTGGCGGGGTGGTCTGGGCAATCAGTTTACCTTCTTTAAAAACCTGTCGGTGTACGTGCTCATCGACCACGTCCACACCTTCGACATCTGGAACGGGACGCGGGGTGCCCTCTATTCCTACGGCACCCACCGGGACGTGGGCTACGAAACCATCGTACCGGCAGACCAGGCCACTACCATCCGAAACTGGAACGGGCAGACGGTGGCTCAGTTCGGCACGAAGCAGGCTGATGGTTCCTACGCTTTCCGGGGCGGACTCGGTGATTTTGGCGGGGGAACGGTTGCCTTGGACGAATCGTGGTACCGCAACATCGGCGGGGGATTCAACGGCCCCTTAGATCAGTTCATCGAACATATTTCCACGACCCGCATCCGGGAGGTCACCCTGTCGTACAGTTGGGCTTCCGCTGGTCTCCGGCGGGCGACCGGCCTGCAATCGGTTGACCTGTTGCTGACGGGGCGCAACCTGTTTCTCTTCACCGGCTACACCGGCGTTGACCCGGAAACGAACCTGACGGGCGTCTCGAACGGCCGGGGCTTAGATTACTTCAATAACCCGAGTACGAAGTCGTTAATGGTTACGCTCAAAATTAATTACTAAACAATCACTGGTTTGCTTATGAAAGCCTCCTGTAGCCTGGCCCTGCTGTTCGCAGTAGGTAGCAGTAGCTGCCAGCCCTTTGTGCGGGATTACGATGTCAGCCCAAACTTAGCCGAGCAGGCGCCCCTGGGCCAGCGGCTGATGGCCATTGAAGCTGCCGTGGGCTTGTCGGCGGCTGGTGAGCTGCCCCGGCTGGGCGGCATCTGGACGGGGCAGTTTACGGGTCAGGTCAATCAGTACGATGCCTTCGAGAATTACGTGGCGCAGGCTTCTGATTTTGACGGGGCCTGGCAGTTTATCTACGTGGGCATCGGGGCCAACGCCCGCCTGACCCAGCAGGAGGCTACGGCGGTGGCTGACCCCTGGACGGCTGGCGTGGCGCAGGTGCTGGAGGTCTGGGCGGTGGGTACGCTGACCGATCTGTTCGGGGATGTGCCCTACACCCAGGCCTTTCAACCCGACACCTACCCCAGCCCCGTCTTTGACCCGCAACCGATGGTGTATGCCACTTTGCAAACCACGCTCGATGAGGCCGTCACGAACCTCACCAGTCCGACCGGTGGTAACCTGAAAACGAGCGATTTCTTTTACCAGGGGGACCTGGCCAAGTGGCGGGCGGTGGCGCACAGCCTGAAAGCGCGTTATTACCTGCATACCAAGGCCTACGACAAAGCGATAGTAGAAGCCCTGGTCGGGATTGCCTCGCCATCGGACGACTGGGTCATGCCGTTTCCGGGAACCGCCAACGGGGTAGATAAGAATCCCTACTGGGATTTCTCCCAGATTCAGCGAACCGGTTATCTGAATGCCGCTGGTGCTTACGCCGTGGGGTTACTGAAAAACCGGACGGGTAGTAAAACCGATGAAACCGGCCGTCTCAACTTCTATTACAACCCGGCGGCTAACGACCTCAACTACACCGAGGGTGGCTTCGGTGGGGCGTCAACGGGGTTTCCCATTCTTAGCTACGCCGAAAACCAACTGCTGCTGGCCGAGTGTTACAGCCGCCTGGGTCAGGCTAATCAGGCACTGACGGCGTTGAATGCGGTCCGGGCGGCTAACGCGGCTAACCCCAGCTACCAGCGCTTCGGCCCGGTGCGGTATCAACCCTACGTAGCCGGTGACTTTCCGACGGCCGACGCCCTGCTGAAAGAGATCATGACGGAAAAGTACCTGACGCTGCTGGGTCAACTGGAAGTGTACAACGACGCCCGCCGAACCACTAATGCGGCCTTGATTGGCATCCCGCTGAAAGTAACGTCAGCACCCCGCATTCCACAGCGATTGTTTGTGCCGCAATCCGAACTGAGCACGAATCTAAATGCGCCGAAACAGTCGCCGTCCGATCTGTTCGTTCCCACCGCTGTCAATCGGTAAACGACCGGGTTGATGTACGCTCCGTACGAATTCAATGAAACGACTGCTTTTCCTGCCACTACTATCCTAAACCACATTACCCCCTTCCTACCGTGAAAAACATACTGACCATTGGACGGCTTCTGTACGCCATCGCCATCGCTTCATTAGGTGTCAAAATGCTTGTAGTGGGCGGCCTCCCGGCTGATTTAATTCGTAAACCAGAAGCCCTCCCGGATCGGGCCGTGCTGGGTTATGTAGTGGGCAGTTTATTGGTAATCATTGGCGGGTGTATCGCCCTGAAAACACGGGTACGCGTAGTAGCCCTGGCGTTGACCGGGGTGCTGATCCTGTTCGCTGTCTCTTCGCATTTGCCCGCATTACTGACAAACCCGGCCAATCCCGCTCCGTGGACACCCTTCTTTGAGTTAGTAGCCCTGGCCGGGGGCGCGTTGGTGCTGGCCGGGTGGTTCTCGCCGGGTGATGACGGTGGGTTTCGGGATGGTCCCGATCGAGCGCTCAGTCAGTGGGGGCGGTATCTATTTGCGGGGTCACTGCTGGTGTTTGGCGGGCTGCACTTTTTATTTGCCCCGTTCATCGCTACGCTGATTCCGGCCTGGATACCGGGTCAGTTATTTTGGGCCTATTTCGTTGGCGTGGCGTTCGTGGCCACGGCCGTCAGCCTACTGCTGAACCGGTACGTGTCGGTATCTACCGCCTGGCTGGGCAGTATGTTTCTGTTGTGGGTTATTGTCCTGCACGGTCCCCGCGCCGTGGCCAAGCCACACGTCGAGCCGGAGTGGACAAGTCTGTTGATTGCGTTAGCGATGAGTGGCGTGGCGTTCGTTTTAGCCGGTTCGGCGCAACGTGAAAAACAAGCGGTTGGTCGTTTAGCTCAACGAATAGAAACGTAAGGGAGTGGCTTATTGTGATATAGGTGTATGTCAAACCGTTAGCTAATCAATTCATGCCAGCGGTTGTACGCTACCACTATACATAGGACAAAAAAGACACCGTTCAGCCCGACAGTTTGGGGTTCTCTCCGCCGGTAATGAATGATAGCGGCTGGTATCATAATCAGGCCCAGACATAGCGCGGATAATGGCGTCAATACCGGGAGTTGATCGAGCAGGAGCGGCAGAATCAGACCGGCAGCCCCGGCCAGTTCAGCAATACCAATGAATCGGATCAACGGCAACGGCAGGTGTTCAACCCCCGTCATGCCCATTGCTACCAGTGTTTGTTCACGGCGCGTGGATTTCATCAGGCCCGAATAGAAAAAAGCCAGGGCCAATAATCCCTGAATTACCCATAGTGCGACGTTCATAAGCAGGTGCTGATTAGTTGCTTTAGGATGCCCAAAGTTGGCCTGCTGCCGATTCCCGTCCTTTGACAATTGTCAAAAAGTTACACCTGCGCCCGAATTCGACTCAATGTTTCGGGCGTGACGCCTAAATACGACGCAATCATACCGAGCGGAACCCGTTGCACCAGCGTCGGATTGGTCGCCATCAACCGCTGGTAGCGCTCCAGGGCCGTGGCCATGTGCAGCTCGTCGAACCGCTGTTGCACCAGCAGCAACCCGTGGCTGACCAGTAGTCGACCTAAACGCTCCATGTCGTGGTGGGTTGCATACAGTTCTTCCAGCGCCCGGTACGGCACCGACCAGACCACCGACGGCTCCAGCAACTGCACCATGCGCCGGTCGGGTTGCCGACTCAGAAAACTGACAATGGAACCGATGAACTGCTGTTCAGCACTAAGCCAATCCGTTACGTCGCGACCGTCCTTGTAGTAGTACGTCCGGGCGAGGCCTGTTTCGATGAAGTAAATAGATTCGCTGATGGTATCGGCCTGCACCAGGATGTGCCCTTTTTCCAGCGTTAATCGGTTAGCGATGGCAGCCAGGGCACGCTGGCTTTCGTCAGATAAAGGCGTGAATTGACAGAGCGCGTTCATGAACGGGTTCATTGGGGTATTCGGGTACTTTTGGGCAAAATTACTCGTGTCTAATCGGTTTAGGAGACAGTTTGAAACCACACGTAAAAAAAGAATGGTCAAGGTGTCCAATTTCGACAGGCTCAGTCATTGTAGGCGTGTAAACCAAAAGATGACTGCACATGGCAACTGACCAACCTGAATTACGGCGCAGAAAGCGAATTGGGTACTGGATAACTACTGGCTTACTGGTTTTTGGCATGGTAGCAGGCGGTATCGGCCAGCTCACCTACGCTAAATTTAACGCGGATGGTATGGTTCATCTGGGTTATCCGCTGTACACGATGCGTATTATTGGTGCCTGGAAACTACTGGGCGTAATTGCCATCCTCATACCGGGTTATGGGTTACTGAAAGAGTGGGCGTATGCCGGTTTCTTTTTTATTCTAACCGGAGCTACCGTCTCTCATATCGTTTCGGGCGATCAGTTTCCACAATGGGTGGCTCCCTTCACGTTTGCGGTATTGACTGTTTTATCCTGGGCACTCAGACCAGCAAACAGACGTATTGCTGCTGAAAGCCTTGCAAACTAACGGCTTATGTATGGTACTCTAACCAGCTTTGTTGCAATGGCTCAGTCTGAATTCAAATTCCGACTTTTATAGTTATTAAGCTGGTTTGTGGCATTAGCAGAAGACCTTGCTAATAAATGAGAGCCTATTATGGTGAAGAGAATCGTAACGAATATAGGGGCTGGTAAATCCAACTTGGACAAAGCTAAGGCGTTTTACGAGCGAATTTTAGGTTTGACGATTGCAATGGATTTGGGATGGATTATAACCTTCGAAGCTGATGCGAGTACCACGCCACAAATCAGTATAGCTACAGAAGGTGGATCGGGGGCAGCCGTACCGGATATTACGATAGAAGTAGATGACCTTGAGGAAGTTTATAAACGAGTAGTTCATGCCAATCTTCCCATTGAATATGGTCCAACGAAAGAAACTTGGGGCGTCAAACGCTTCTTTATCAGAGACCCTTTTGGCCGCTTGCTTAATATTCTTGTTCATTGTTAAATGAGGCAGGGTTCCGATCTGCTTGCCTTCGTCCTCTAATTCAATCTGAGACACAGCCCTAAAGTGAGGCAATTAGATCGGTTTATGACCAATAGTTTGAAAGGGCCGGTAAGCATTACAATTCGTAACGAAACAGTTACGGATTACGCCCTAACCGAAGCCCTGGTGCTGGCCGCCTTTGCCCCCGATGTGCGCGTTGCTGAACTTGTTCGCAAACTGCGCACGTCCGAAGCCCTGATCCCCGAACTCAATCTGGTTGCCGAAGTGGATGGTGTGCTGGTCGGCCACCTGATGTTTAGTCGAGCCACGATTACCTCGGGACACGCGGTCGCGCTGCTGTCTCCGTTGGGTGTGCTACCAACTTATCAGCGACGTAAGGTGGGTACCTCACTGGTTGAGCACGCATTAAGCTGGCTAAGAAAATCCGATTTCCGGGTAGTTGTTCTGGAGGGCGTTCCCGCCTATTATCCCCGTTTTGGCTTTACGTCGGCTCATGCACTGGGTATCGAACCACCTTTTTCTTTGCCCGAATCCGTCTGGCAAGCCTATCGCTTACCCGCCTTTCAGGAAGCGGTAAAGGGAACAGTTATCTATCCAGAACCATTCGACTTCTTACATTCAGAGGACGAAACATCGATCTAAAACAGATTCAGATGAAGTTATTGGTACACTATCGTTCGAATTAGACAGGACAGACCGTAAAGCGATCACTGATTTTTTACAATCCTGCCCTTTTCTAACCCGTTACTTTTGGCTTGTAAACACGAAGCCGGATGGACCGAAAATTAATAGCCAGTGCCTGTCTCGGTATCCTTTCACTCGCCGAAATACCCACCTACGCGCAGGATAACCGAAGCAATACCAGCAAAGCAACCATGACCAGCCCCCAACCCACTCAACCGAATCAGCCCAGCGTTTCAACCGAAAAGAGGAACCAGGCGGCTGTTCCTTACCCTAAAAAGAAACAGATGGTGTTCGGTTATAACATGGCCTACGTAGAAACGGGGAGCGGTGACCCCATCGTATTTATGCACGGCAACCCCACCTCTTCCTACCTCTGGCGCAACATTATTCCGTATGTGCAGCCGTTGGGCCGCTGCATTGCTCCTGATCTGATTGGGATGGGTGACTCGGATAAACTGCCCCATCCGGGACCGAACACGTACACCTTCGTGGAACATCGCCGGTACGTCGACCAACTGCTTGAATCGCTGGGCGTAACTGAGCGCATCACGTTCGTGGTGCACGACTGGGGAGCGGCTTTGGCCTTCGACTGGGCCGTTCGTCATCCCGGTGCGGTCAAGGGCATTGCCTACATGGAAGCCATTGTCAGGTCTCGCACCTGGAGCGACTTGCCCGAAGCGGGCCGACCCATTTTCCAGGCGTTACGGTCCGAGACTGGCCAACAGATGGTGCTGCAACAAAACTCATTTATCGAGGTTAACCTGCCCCGTACGGTACTGCGCCGGTTATCGGCGGAGGAAATGACCCAGTATCGACGACCGTTTATCGAACCGGGCGACTCGCGCTGGCCCATGCTCACCTGGGCCCGGCAACTTCCCATTGAGGGTACCCCCGCCGACATCACCCGGATTGTACAAACCTACGGCGAATGGCTCTTGCGCAGCCCCATTCCTAAATTGTTTATTCAGGCTACCCCCGGCACATTATCGCCAATCGACCTTGATTTCTGTCGTCGCTGGCCTAACCAGACGGTCGTTACCGTACGCGGACATCATCACTTGCAGGAAGACTCCCCAGACGAGATTGGGGCCGCTCTTTCGACCTGGTTACAAAAGATCGATTAATTGCAGCGTTCTCTTTAGTAGTTGGAGGAACAACACGTAGATTTTATCCGCTATGAATCTGGAACGTTACGTACCGACCGATTGGCTGAAACCTTTTGTTCAGGCCTTTCTGATAATTGAAAGCGACGATGGGATAGCAAACCGGGTGTTGCCCGATACATCGATGGTGATCGCTTTCCGGTACAAAGGATTAGTGTCCGACACGCAGGGGCAACGTAATCCGTTGCCCTCCTCGGCACTGACCGGCTTACAGCCGTCTTCCCGACTGCTGACCTACGCCAACCATACGGCCACGCTACTGGTGCTATTCCGGGAAGGCAGGGCTGCGGCCTTCTTTCGGGAGCCACTCCACGAACTGTTTGGCGTTAGCCTACCGCTCGATACGCTGATGCCGACCCGCGAGCTGGCCGGAATCGAAGACCGGCTGGCTGGGACCAATGACAACCGGGAACGCATTAGCATCGTAGAGCAGTTTCTGCGGTCGAAACTAAAATGGCCCAGCCCCGATCCGCTCCTTGTTCACGCGGTGGCAACGATTCAGGCCGGTCGGGGAAGCACCGTCATTCACCAGTTGGCCCAATCGCTTGGGATCAGCCAGGATGCCTTCGAGAAACGGTTCCGGCGGTCGGTCGGCACGACACCCAAGCAGTTTGCCCGGATTGTGCGGTTCCGGCACCTGATTCGTACGCATACGCCGGGCCAGCACCTGACCGATTTGGCCTACGAGGGAAACTACTTCGATCAGGCGCATTTCATCAACGACTTTCGGTCATTCACCCGCCAAACTCCGCAGGATTTTTTTCAATCGGACTCGTACTGGTGAGACTACTTAATCAAGGCTATGCGTAGCTTGTCTAAGGCGGTTTAACTGGCTGAATTGGTCGTGTATCGTGCCATCAGCTACGTTCGTCTTTCAAATTCGGATTACGAGCCAGCCTATGGGTTATTCATGGCTGAATGACCGTTATGCTTTGCCGGTAAATGTGCCGTGTACCAATAGCCAGTCCCAGGCTGATTGCCTTTTAGCGACAGAAAACAAAAAAATTAACAAGGTGTCCAGTTTCACCTTTTTCAAGCATCATAGGGTTGATTACTAACTTGTCAATCAACAATGGAACCGCGAATCAATCCCTACCAGGTCGGCTATCCGGCCATGAAGACGCTCTTTGGCGTCGGCGCGTACTTAAACCAATCACCCCTTGACCATTCACTGCTGAACTTAGTGAATTTTCGGGTGTCCCAGATCAACGGCTGTGCGTACTGCTTAGATATGCATTCCAAAGACTTACGGGCAGCGGGCGAAACTGAACAGCGGCTCTACCTGCTCGATGCCTGGCGGGAAGCCCCGTTCTACTCCGACCGCGAACGAGCCGCCCTTGCCTGGGCCGAAGCAGTGACGAAGCTACCAGCCGGACAGGTGCCGGATGCCGTTTATGAACAGGCGAAGGGCCAATTTTCGGATGCTGAATTAGTGGACCTGACGCTGGCCGTTGCCACCATCAACAGCTACAACCGAATGAACATTGCGTTCCACGTACCTTCGGGCGATTACCAGCCCGGTGCCCACCAAACCTTTTAATCGGCGATGAGCGAATTCATTCTATTATTCCGCCAATCGACTGTAGAGCGTAATGCCATTTCACCCACGGAGTTGGAAGCGATGACGAAGCGATGGCAGGCGTGGGTGGGCGGTATTGCGGCTCAGGGCAAGTTGGCCAGCAACGGCACCCGACTGTCCACGGAGAGCAACGTGCTGAGAGCCGACGGGCTAATTACCGATGGCCCGTTCGTGGAAGTCAAAGAGCGGTTGGGTAGTTTTTTAATCGTCAACGCTGGCAGTTTAGACGAAGCAACGGCCTTAGCGCACGGCTGTCCGGTGTTGGCCATTGGTGGGAGCGTCGAAATCCGCCCCCTGCTGGAATAACTGGTGGTCTGGCCAGGACGTGTTTCAACGTCCAGCGTTCGTGGGCGACAGGGCCAACGCCCCCGTCTCGGTAAGGACAGTTTAGGCCGCTTCGGCGGTCTGATTCCAGGTCTGGCTCCCCGGCAACCAAACAAATGCCTCGCATTGAAAACGAGGGACAACTTTTATTAATCACAACATCCCAACTAACTAAGCTTATGTTTACCAAAATTATGTATGTTAATGTGATCGTGAGCGATCAGGACAAAGCCCTTGCGTTTTATACCCGGCTTGGGTTTGAAAAAAGGATCGATTTCCCCGGGCCGGACGGTCGATTTTTAACCCTGGGCTTTACAGGTCAGGATGTAGAATTGATGGTGTTGAAAGGAGACGTTGTCTCACCAAAAGATGTCTCTGAAACGACTCCTGCTCTGAACCCGGGATTCCTTTTCGTTGAGTCAAATGACCTGAAAGAAGAATGTCGAGCATTGGCTTCTGAGGGCATAAAGTTTGAAACGAAAGCGGAGGACTATCCGTATGGTGTTCGCGCGACAGTGCTGGACCCGGATGGAAACCGGGTTGAGTTACGACAGAGAAGGTGAAGACTGCGCTGTTTTCGCTCTGCTTTGGCAGCTTGCTGGACTTTACACTGTTATTCCATTAAACAACGTGGTGGTCGTGTAACGCCATAATACTCGGTTATAGCTTTCTGACTCTGGACGTGGACAGGAGCATCAACATTTGTTTTCAGCTTAACCAGGAAACTTCTGTAAACGCACTCACCAACCAACGTAAACAATCCAGGCCGCATGGAGAACGCGCAGGAATCGCTCAAGGCGCTGTTTCAGCAGGAGTTTGGCAAACTGGTAGCGGTTATCAGTAAGCGGTTTGGCTTGCAGCACGTCGAACTGGCCGAAGACATCGTCAGCGAGACGTTTTTGATGGCCGCTGAGACCTGGGGCGTTCGGGGTCTGCCAGCCAACCCAACGGCCTGGCTGTACGCCGTGGCCAAGCAGAAGACGCTGTATCAGTTCAGAAGGCGTAAGGTCCTGCAAGAAACCGTTTTGCCGCAATTAATGACGAGCGTAAACGAGGCAGACGAATGGGATGCGCCTGGCTTTTCGACCCAAACCATTCGGGATAGTCAACTGCAAATGCTGTTTGCGATCTGTACGCCCGTCATTGCCGACGAAGCCCAGATCGGGTTAGCCCTGCGGATTCTCTGCGGCTTTGGCATTGACGAGATTGCCGAGGCTTTTTTGTCCAATAAGGAGACGATCAATAAACGATTGTTCCGCGCGAAGGAAAAACTGCGGGCCGCCAACGAACCGATGGAACTGCCGCCGGAAACTGAATTGATCCGCCGATTAGACCGGGTGTTGCGTGTGATCTACCTGCTGTTCAACGAGGGCTATTACTCGAAAACCCAAAACCGAACCTTGCAAAAAGAGGTGTGTTTAGAAGCCATGCGTTTGGGCGTCATGCTCACCGAGTATGAACCAACCAATCAGCCCCAAACCAATGCGCTGCTGGCCCTGATGTGTTTCCACGCGTCGCGCTTCGAAGCCCGGTCGGACCGACGCTCGGATGGAGGCTCCCGGAAGGCTCGACGCTTCGATGGAGGCTCGCGGCAGACCAGTGACGGTTCGCTGGTCCTTTATGAACAGCAGAATGAAGCGTTGTGGGATGCCGCGTTGATTCGGCAGGGATTCGCGTATCTGGATCAGTCCTTACAGGGCAGCGAATTGAGCACGTATCATCTGGAGGCCCGCATTGCTTCCTGGCATTGTGTGAAAGAAGACACGCCGGAAAAATGGGCCGCTATTCTGGCCCTTTACGATCAGCTTCTACGGATCAAAAATTCGCCCAGCGTGGCCCTCAACCGGACGTACGCGCTCTATAAAGTCAGGGGGCGAGCGGCTGCGTTATCGGCCGCCGAAACGCTCAACTTGAAAACGAATCACCTGTACTTTATGCTGCTGGGTGAGCTGCACCGGGAAACTAACCCGGTGCGGGCAACGGCTCATTTTCAGCAGGCGTATGCTTTAGCGAAGACGTCGGCAGATCGGCAGACTATCCAGGAGAAAATGGATGAATTAGGTCAGGCAAAAAGCATCAATGGCTGAAATCCATGTTCAAAGCCTTGTATTCGGACTCGATCACGCTCCATTTGATTGATGAAGACAATCTGGCGGATGTATGCGTCCTGTTTCAGGGTTATCCGGATTCCCGCGACATGCTGCAAGAGCTTCTACGAAATTATCGGCCCCGATACGAGAATGGGAAGCGAACCAACTACGGCTTCTACGTCCTGCTGGGTGACGAACTGGCCGGTATGACCCTGCTGAATGTTGATAGTTATCCCGACGAATGGAATGGATCGACGGGAGCCGATATGTTTGCCCACATGCGGGGCCGGGGCGTCACGCCCCGGAGTAAACCACACTTGTTTTACTTGGCTTTTGAGTTGTTGGGACTCAACCGGGTTGCCACGGGTTGTTTGATCTCGAACGAATCCTCGAAACGCTCCATCGAAAAAACGGCTGGTTTTCAGTTTGAAAGTGTCTCGCGCGAATCAGGCGTCAATGACCGGGGTGAATTTGAGGATGAATACATCTACGCCATTCTGAAACGGGACTGGGTCAGGCTATATGATAAATCACAGATTCAGGTAATTCGTTGAGTACAAAATAAATTAGACAAAAACGGTTATTATGAAACTAATTGTATTTGGGGCTACCGGTGGCACCGACAGACAAGTCGTTGAGCAGGCGCTACAGGCTGGTCATCAGGTAACCGTTGTGGCCCGAAATCCAGCCACGTTTTCGCTGCAACATCCGCAATTGACCATTCGCCAGGACGATGTCTTGCAACCTCTTGGCTTTGAACCGGCTTTGGCGGGAGCCGATGCCGTGATTTCATGTTTGGGGATTCAGAAACGGGAGCTCACGACCGTATACTCCCAAGGCATCAACAACATTGCGCAGGCCATGCGAAAGGTGGGCATGACCCGGATCATCTGTATCTCCTCTATCGCCGTCGTTGTGCCACCCCGCAGTTGGTGGCAATTTTAGCAGACACAAATAGACAAAAGAATAATCATTGAAAATTTGATATAATTATGATATTTATTAACCCACAGTGGCAAGGTTCAGGCATAACAGACGAGTTGAAAGTAGGTGCTGAAACCCTTAAATCCTATTTTAAGGACTATGCAATTACGGAGATTCCGCTTTCAACGAAGGAATTAAAAACAATTGATAATATAAAATCCTTTGAGCCAATTTTAGACCAAACAACCCATTTTAAACAAAGTGTTGCAGAAAGTAAGCCAAAAAAGATAACAACAATAGGGGGCGATTGTGCGATTGAAATAATCCCCATTTCTTATCTAAATAAATTATATCAGGGCGATATTTACATAGTCTATATTGATGCCCACGCCGATATTAATACTCCAGAGAGTTCGCCAAGTAAGGATTTTCATGGAATGCCATTACGAGTACTATTGGGCGATGGGAATGAAAAATTTATGAACTTACTTTTTTCAACTATTAAAACTGAACAAGTTTGTTACGTTGGACTAAGGGATATGGATGAACCAGAAAGTGATTATGTTTCCAGTCATAACATGACAAGAATTTCAGATTGCAAATATACAAGCCTTCAAAAAAAAGCAAATAACTATACTAACATTTATATACATCTTGATTTAGATTCTTTAGATGTAAGAGAATTTGAGTTTAGTCTTTATCCGACAGAAAGCAAAGGACTTTCAATAAATGATGTAGCACAACTTATTTATGATTTAAAAATGAATAAGAATGTTGTTGGATTTAGCATAACAGAATGTACGGCTACCAAAATTGAACAGTTGGAAAGTATAAAATCAATTCTTGACCAAATTGAATTGTAATCAGCATTTTGCAAAACATGGTAACAGTATTAAAATAAATGAAGCGATGGAAATTGAAATTAGACAAGCATTAGACTCTGAAATAAATATTTTGCTCGACTTTGAACAAGGAATAATATCTGCTGAAAGACCTTTTGATAAAACATTAAAAGATGGCGAAATTCAGTATTATGACTTAGTTGAACTTATCAAATCTGAAAAAGCAGAAGTATTGATTGCTGTTATCAATAATGAAATAGTAGCATCGGGATATGCAAAAATTATAGCAGCAAAGCCATATTTAAAATTTACTGAATATGCGCATTTAGGCTTCATGTATGTAAAAAAAGAATTTAGAGGTTTGGGTATAAACCAGAAAATATTACATGAACTTATTAATTGGAGTAAGCATAAAAAAATGACAGAAGTTCGCCTTGAAGTGTATAATGAAAATGAAATGGCCAAAAAAGCTTATTTAAAAAGTGGATTTAAACCAAATATATTAGAAATGAGATTAGAAATTTAGATCCCGTATTGAAAAGAACTGCCACCAACATAAGGTTTTGTGCAATTGGGGCATGACGTTGACGCAATCATCGGCAGTGCATATCCAGGCTTTGGTTTCGGCGGACGGAATTCTGCCGGGCTTTTGTTGGTTAACTTCGCCCTTTAGCTATTAATTTAGCTTCAGTTCCGGGCGGACAGTTGGTCAATTCCCCAACTGCACAAAGCCTCGAACGTTCGTGGATCATCAAACTGGTGACCAAATACCTTTTACAGCGGCTGTTCAGGCATCTGTACGTAGATATGCTGCGAATGGAAGCCGTGCTGCGCGAAACGACGCTTAGCTGAACGGTGATTCGTCCGCCCCAGCTCACTGACACTACACGCACCGGTAACTACCGAACGGCCATCAATGAACCGATCCAAAACCCGTCAAAAATATCCCGCGCGGACTTAGCCGATTATATTGTGAATCAGTTGACCGACGAAAAGACGGTCAATGCACGGATCGAAATCTCGTACTGACAGAACCAAGCGCATCATGAAAATTTTAATCACCGGTAGTGCCGGACACCTGGGCGAGGCACTGGCCCGCACCTTGACGGAGTTACAGCATGAGGTTATCGGTCTCGATCTGCTTGATTCCACTTTTACGACCCACGTTGGTTCAATTACAGACCGTTCTTTTGTTAAGGGCTGTCTCGAAGGGGTGAACGTTGTCTTCCATACGGCCACCCTGCACAAGCCCCACATGGTCACACACAGCCCGCAGCAATTCGTTGATACAAATATCACGGGTACGCTTACTTTATTGGAAGAGGCTGCGGCAACGGGCGTAGCGGGCTTTATCTATACCAGCACAACCAGCGTTTTTGGCGATGCCTTAGTGCCACCCGCTGACGCTCCTGCCGCCTGGATTACCGAAGACGTTGTGCCCGTACCCAAAAACATCTACGGCGTCACCAAGAAAGCCGCCGAAGACCTCTGCCAGTTATTTTATCGAAACAATGGTCTTGCCTGCATCATTCTCCGAACGTCCCGATTTTTCCCCGAAGCCGATGATAACAAGTCGGTGCGGCAAGCCTATTCGGATGACAATCTGAAGGCCAACGAGTATCTGTTTCGGCGGGTAAGCTTAGACGATGCGGTGAGTGCCCACCTGCTGGCGGCCGAGCGGGTACAATCAATTGGGTTTGGCACCTACATCATCAGTGCCACTACGCCATTTTCGCCCGACGACCGGATGGCATTGCGCACCCACGCTCCGGCGGTGGTTCAGCGGCTGGTGCCGGGCTACGAAGCGGAATATCAGCGCCGGGGTTGGCAGATGTTTCCTGACATCGACCGCGTCTACGTGAACGACCGGGCCAGAAACGAACTGGGCTGGCAACTGCGCTACGACTTCGGCCATGTACTTGACCGTTTACAAGCGGGACATGACCTACAAACTCCGTTGGCCCAACTGATTGGCTCGAAAGGCTATCATGATGAAACGTTTACGGACGGCCCTTATCCCGTTGGTGAGCGACCTGATCCCGCTTAAACTTTTTTCCTGACTTTGGGTGATAGTTGGGCTTTAGGCCGATTAACCACTAAAAAGCGTATGATTTCAACACAAAGCCTGTCAATGGACGCAGCCCTGCTGACCGACCGGGAGCGAACATTGGAAGATATCTATGCCAGGACGTATCCAATGGTGCGGCACTACGTTAAGGAGCACGGTGGTGCCGACGAGGATGCGAAAGATATTTTTCAGGAAGCACTCATTATCTACTACGAGAAAACGGTCAATGGACAACTAACGTTGACGGCGTCGGTCAGCACCTACCTGATGGGCATTTGCAAGAATCGCTGGCGTCAGCAACTGGAGAAGCAGGCTCGTAACGTCGCTCTAACCGAAACCCGATCCGACACCGTCTGGGAAGAACCTGGATCAGAAGCAGAACCGCCACCGGTGGCCCTGATGACGTTCGTCGAGCAGTTGGGCGAAACCTGTAAATCCATCTTAGTCAGCTTCTATTACTTAGGGCAGCACCTGGAGCAGATTGCCGAGCAGCATGGTTACCAGACCGTCCGCTCGGCCACGGTGCAGAAATACAAGTGTTTAGAGCGGCTGCGCAAAGCGGTGAGCCACCTTTCCATCGAGCAGTTTAACCGATAAAACCCATGCGTCCCCTGTTAGAAGAAGTGCAACTGCTGGAAGCGTATACTGAAGGAACCTTGTCCGAAGCGTTGCACCGCGACGTAGCGGTTCGCTTGCTGTGGGATCAGGACTTGCAGCAAAAGCTGGCCAGACAGCAACTGGCGTATAAGGCGCTGCGTCTGTTTGGTCGTCGGCAGCTCCGCGCCGAGTTAGAAGCCATCCACGTCCGCCTGTTCGGATAACGTCCCAGGTAACCACCCAACCGTTTGACATTGCCCTTTCATCACATAAGATATGCACGAAATCACAACTGCCCAAGTCTTTTACGACGCAGACGGCCTGAACATGGTCGCTCATCTAACACGGCCACATGGCGAGGGTCCTTGGCCCGCAGTTCTCATTGGACACGACGGCGTTGGTCTTGACGACTACCAGCGGAGCCGCGCTAATGATCTCGCCGGGCGTGGCTATGTTGCGCTCGCGATGGACTTTCATGGCGGACAGACATTTTTTGGTATGCCCGACGCGATGCTGGCTCGAACCATGCCCTTGTTGGCCGACGAAGGACGGATGCGGGCCATTGGTCGCGTAGCGCTGGACGTTCTCCTCGCGACGCCTGATGTTGACGCCAACCGGCTCTTTGCTCTCGGCTATGGCGCTGGCGGCCGTATCGTCCTTGAGCTTGCGAAAACAGGCGTACCCTTCAAAGCCGTCGCGGTCGTTCATCCCGGCCTGCCGAAACCTGATGCCCATGACTGGCGCGATGTAAACAGCACCATCCTTCTCTGTACTGGCTCTGAGGACCCGCTGTGCACTCCCAACCAACTGCTCGCATTTGGTCACGCATTACAGGATGCCGGGGTTGACTGGCGCGTAAACATCTATGGCGGTGCCCAGCACGCTTTTTGGGCTCGCCCAACAAACTCGGACGGATCACCGACCGAAGGGCTCACGCATGTTCAAGCGACCGTGCCAGGTGTCGGCTATCACCCAAAACACACTGTGCGCGCATGGCGAGCGGTTCTTGATCTTTTCGGAGAGGAACCGAAATGAACGATGTTGATGAAATCCGGGCGCGGGAAGAAGAGTAGATCAGTTTATTGGTTAATGGGACGGGGGGCCGAGATGAAGGCCAGGGTTTGCCGGATGACAGCCTCATTTTTCAAAATACGAGTATGCCCTAACCCGCTCGTTCGGATGAGAGTTGCCTGCGGGTAGGTTTGCCGGAAGCGTTCGGCGTGTCGGATAGGCACCTCCCGGTCGTGTTCGTCGTGGATTAGTAGTACCTCCGTTTTTTTTGACAGGTATTGCCCGGTTTGCAGCGCGGAAAAGGCATCGAATGGCTTACCCAGATTCGTCTCAATCCATTGGTTGAGGTAACGCGTGGCCCTGGCCGACGCATTAAACCGGTGCCCGTAATCCCGCAGGATGTCATCGCCAATGGCGGGTAGGGAAATCAAGACTACTTTCTGCGGATGGAGTCCGTGTTGAACAGACAGTAGACTGGCCGCACCACCCAGCGAATGGGCCACAACAGCGATAACCGGCCCGCGCAAACGCTCAATGGCTAAAATCGCATCCCTGAACTCAAGCAGGTTAGTCATCTTGCCCGTCGACAGACCATGAGCGGGCGCATCGAAAGCAAGTACCGTGTGACCAGCCTGTACGAGTGGATTAATGAAGTGGAGAAACTGGGTGCTTCGACCGGCCCAGCCATGAACCACCAACACCACCGGTCCGCTGCCCCAGGCGTAGGCTCGTACCGTTTTCCCCGCAACGGTTAACTCGAACGAAGCAGCCTCCTGCCGCTTATGCTGTTCAGCGGGCGGCAACGGCCCACCCATCGGCGTGAAAAACAGCTTTACAAACCAGCGGTTTGCCAGACTTGGCACGAGTGCTTCGAGCTTGGGAAAGCCCCATCGAATTGCCCGCATGAGCAATGGGGTTCTGGATGATTTGGCAGGCGGTTGCTGGACAAGAGTGGTTGAGTTTGTCATCGTCTATTTATTTAACGTTAATTAAAAATGAGGGCAAAAAAATTAGAGCCGGTTATTAATAATGCCCAATACACGATCCAGATGGCTGATGTCCTGGTGCAGCTTCATCAACATCAGTCCGCCCTGTAGGAGATAAATATCTTCCTGGGCCAGCCGCAGAGCCGTTTCTTCATCATTCACCGAGCGGTACAGTTCAGCCAGTGCCTGCTGCCAGGCTCCAAAATAAGCGATCAGCACAGGCCGAAAATTCGTTTCCTTATCGGCGGTTTCCAGTACGGAGTTCCCCATCAGACACCCATTCTGGTTCTGCGTGTAAAGCCAACGGGTATATTCGCTGATTTTGGTTAGTCGCTGTTTGGGCGTATAGTTGGTGTTGTAGGCCTTGTCCAGAATTTTCGTTTTTATCTCTTTGTAGGCGAATTCCAGTACCTCCCGCATCAAATCCTCCTTGCCGTTGAAGTAATAGTAGAAATGCGGCTTCTCGATGCCACAGGCTTCGGCCAGATTAGAGAGCGTGGCGTTGTAGTATCCCTTATCCCGAAATACATCGAGGGACTTTAAAAGGATGGTTTCTCTGTCAGTTTTTGTACGCGGCATGGCGCAAAGATATAGTTTATTTAACGATTGTTAAAGATGGGCGCACATTTCTTGTTTCAGCCAGAACACCAGGCCCATCCAGCAGAAAAATAGGTCCAAATCACCAACAATACGATAGACGTTGGGCTGGCGATCTGGACCTTATCTACAGCACTCTGCTTATTTGCCCCAGAAGTCATCCTCCTGTTTGACATCCTCGGAGTAGATCGTGGCTTCGACGATCTTGCCATTTTCAACGGTGTACACGTCGATGTTATCTACATTTAGTACACCATCGCCCGGTTGAGCACCCGTCCAATGAATTAAACACGCGACCCGGTTGCCATTGACGGTTAGTTGTTTGATGTCGGTCAGGCGCAAGGTGTTTGCCGTGGCCTCGAACATGCCCCCCACCATCTGAAACACCTCCGTACTGGATTGCTTCGTACCAGAGAATCGGTTCGTACCCGGCTGGTTCCACTTGATGTTGGGGTGAATCAACGCGCCTAATGTTGCCTGATCGCCCTGTTGTACCGCCGTTAAGAACGTTTTGACCGTTTGTGCTGCCTGATTGTCCATTGTGTTTTTAATTGGTTGGTTTGACATTGATGGATTCGCTGTTTTTAAAGTTGATTGACTGACGGATTGCCCCTCTGCCTGGCTATCCAGGATGATTAGCCAGGCAATGGCGGAACAGAACCTGATGATTGAGCGATTTTTCATGTTGTCTGATTGGTTGATTGACTACCGTTTGTTTCGATACAAAGGTATTTTGGGTCTTAGCCATGGGGCTTACCCGTTTCCGCCAATCATTTACCACTTTACGCCACCACCCGCCTTGTCTGTCTGGTACTGGCTACATTTGCCCTATGCAGAACTATCAACAAGCATTCGTCCTCAACCTGCTGGCCTACGCGGCTCAACGACGGCTACCCGTGAATCAATTATGCCAGCTATCGGGGGTTGACCTCAACGACTTAACCCAACCGACACCAGCGCACCTGACGACTCGGCAAACCGACGACCTTTGGCGGAATGCAACCCACCTGAGCCATGATCACGTTTTTTGGGCTTCATCTCGGAGAATCGTTACAGGTGGCCGCGCTGGATGTCGTTGGGGGGCTGGTGCAGAGCAGCCGAACCATCGGCGAGGCCCTAACCCAGGCAGGAGCGTTCGTGCCGCTACTGACCGATTTGCTCACGATGGCCGTGTCACACGTCGATCAGACGTTCACCATCCGGTTCGTGCCGAACGCTCGGCGTCAGCAGGAGTCACCGGACGTTTGCCGCCAGCAGGTGGATTTCTTCATGGCGTTTTTGCTTCACGAGGTAGATGGACTGGTGTTGCGCCGGATGGAACCCCGCGCGGTGTACTACCCAGCGCCGGGTGACCAGACTATGGAACTGACGCGGGTGCTACGTGGCCCGGTCAGTCGGCAAGGAAATGAATACGCGTTAATTTTTGACGATCCCATCTGGCACGAACCGATTCTAACGGGTAATTATGCGGTACAGGAATTGCTGCTCAAACAGACCCGATCAGCCGTTGAGGGTCTGTTTGAGCAGCAATTCCTGGCGCGAGCAGGTGGGGCAGTATCTACTAACGAACGCGTACTTAGGCATTCCCTCGCTTGAAGCAATTGCGGCTAACTTCAATACGTCGTCCCGGAGTATGCAACGTAAACTCCGGGACGAAGGGGTAACCTATCAGGAGGTGGCCGATTCGGTGCGAAAAACGCTGGCGTTGCAGTACTTGGCAGCCGGCAGCCATCCGGTCAAAGAGATTTCGTACATCCTGGGCTACAATGAACTGAGTGCCTTCTCGCGGGCCTTCAAACGGTGGACAGGAGCCGCCCCGGTTCAGTATCAAAAGCAAACCCAGCTTAGATAGTTACTAATAAACGGGAGGAGCTTTTCTCCTGATCATACAGATTGTCGCAAACGGGTAATCAACTGGCGGGAACGGATAACTGGTGCGCTTAGAAGGGGCGTAGGTTTGTCTCACTGAACCAAATACTCCTTGGTTCAGCCGAGAGACCCATCAAATCCTATCACATTGACACGTTTGGCAACATTGACAGCTTAATCATCCGGGAACACAACTGGCGGCAGCCGCAGCCCCGTGAGGTCATCATCCGGGTCCGGGCCACCTCGCTCAACCGCCGGGATTTGTACATCCTGCATCAGACCTAACCGCTGCCGGCCCGGCGTCGTACCCATCAGCGATGGTGTCGGCGAGGTGATGGCAATCGGCGAAAAAGTAACCCGGTTTCAGGCTGGCGACCGGGTGTCCGGGACGTACTTCGCCCGCTGGCGCGATGGGCGGGTTGGCTGGGATATTGCCGACCAGTTGGGCTGCACCTTAGACGGGATGCTCACGGAGGTGGCCATCTTACCCGAAGATTCGGTAGTTCCTATTCCGGCGCATCTATCCTGGGAAGAAGCCGCTACGCTGCCGTGTGCTGCCCTCACCGCGTGGTCGGCCCTGACGGGGCCTAACCCCCTATCGGCGGGGGATACCGTGCTGACCATCGGCAGTGGCGGGGTTCCCCTGTTTGCCCTTTAGTTCGCTAAACTGCTTGGTGATCAGTTGATTGCGCTAACCTCGAGGGACGCAAAATTCAACCGGTTACGTGCCCTCGGAGCCGACCACGTACTGAACTACCGCACCAATCCCGACTGGCCCCAAACCGTTCTGGCGTTAACGGGTAGCCGGGGCGTTGACCGGGTGGTCGAAACGGGGGGCATCGACACGTTCGCCCAATCGGTTTGGGCAACGGCCTTTGGCGGAGAGATTGCCTTAGTGAGCAGCGTGGGGAGCCTTGGAACCCCCGCCGACGTTGATTTGAACGCGATTTTGACTCCGCTTTTTGTGGGACTGATTACCGTCCGGCCCATTTTCGTGGGTAGTCGGCTGTCTTTTGAGACTATGAATCGGGCGATTACGGCGCATCAGCTTCGCCCGGTTATTGCCGGTTATTGATCGGGTATTTCCCTTTCAGCAGGCTAAGGAAGCGTACCGGTACTTTGCTGCGGGTCAGCATTCGGGCAAGGTTATTATTTCAGGGGTTTGAGGATTAGCCGGTTAGGTTCGCTGGCTGGTTAATTCCTTAACTAGCCAGCGATTGCCTGCTATCATCTTTCAGAGCGTGTTATAAAGTACCTGCTGAATGCTGTCAGCTTCATTCACTTCGCAACGACTTTACTGGATTCATCAGGGCCGCTTTTATGCTCTGGAAACTTACTGTTATGAACGCAATGGCCAGTGCCAGAATGCCAGCTACTACGAAAATCCACCACGGAATATCGATTTTGTAGGCAAAATTCTGTAACCACTTATTCATGGCCCACCAGCCAATAGGCGAAGCAATCAGGATTGCGATAACGACCAGCGTGAGGAAGTCTTTAGTCAGCAGCAGCACAATGCTGGTGACGGATGCCCCCAGCACTTTACGCACCCCAATTTCTTTAGTACGTTGTTGAGCGGCAAACGCTACCAGCCCGAACAGCCCTAAGCACGAAATCAGAATAGAGATGGCCGTGAAATAGCCTACAATCCCGGAAGTTCGGGCCTCAGCTTCATAGTTTTTCTGAAAATCTTCGTTCAGGAAGGTGTAGGAAAACGGTTCGTCTGGCCGCAGGATTTTCCAGGTTTGTTCCAGAAAACCCAGTATGTTCTTCATACTGGCCGTGTTGACGTGGACAAGGATGTAATTGTAATTAGGGCGATTATTCAGCAGAAAACTGTATGGCTCAATGGTCTGATGGAGGTTCTCGAAATGGAAATCCTTTAGTACGCCCACAATTTCATAAGGATGGGTTTCGCCTTGCCAGTCAAAATTCAGTTTCTGCCCGACAGCCTTGCTCAATGGAATCTGAAATTTTCGTAAGGTCGCTTCATTGACAATGATTCGGTTACTTGTGTCGCCTGGAAACTGCCGGGAGAACAGGCGACCCGTAAGCAGTTTGAAACCCATCGTTTGCAGAAAGTCGTAATCGACCCAGTTAGTTTCTACCTGCCGGGCACTCATGGCCCCCTGTTCGGGTCGGTGTAACAAAAAGTCCGTAGCGTTATTGATGCCAGGATAATACTGCGTTCCGGCGGCACTGACAACCTGATTGTTACGCAGGATTTCGGTGCGGTAGGCGTTATACATCGCATGAGCTTCGGGGCTGCTGAGCGGAATGGCAATCTGCTGATCCTGCGTGAATCCCAGCGACGTATTGCGCAGAAAACGCATCTGTTCCTGAATCACGAAGGTGGACAAGACCAGCCCCACTGAGATAACGAACTGAAAAATCACCAAACTGCGACGCAGCGTTACCGCCGACAACGTGTTGGCAAATTTGCCCTTCAGTACCTGGGCCGGATTGAATAAGGACAAATAGAAAGCCGGATAACTGCCGGCCAATAAGCCCGTTAGTAACGCCAGACCAATGAAAGACAAAACAATACGGGGTTCGAAAAGCTCAGCTACTTGTAGAGCCTTGTTTGTTAATTGGCTAAATACAGGCAGTAGTACCATCACCAGCAACAGTGCGATGACCAGGGCCAGTAACGACAGCACCATCGACTCGCCCAGAAATTGCCCGATCAACGAGCCTCGTTGGGCTCCCATTACCTTTCTAACACCAACTTCAGCCGCCCGTTTAGCGGATCGGGCGGTAGACAGATTCATGAAATTGATGCAGGCAATCAGCAGCGTAAATATGGCTATCGATGCCAGAATATACAGATAAGTTTTGGTATTAGTTGGAGTCACGACGGTCTTAAACCGGTCGGAGAGGTGCAAATCCGGAACCGACACCAGAAACAATCTTTTATCGAAGCCAACCGCTTTCAAATCGCTGCTGGCGTATTTACTCATGAACGCCGGAAATTTCTTCTCCAATTGGGCAGGATCTGCACCCTGCCGCAGCTTTAAATAGGTAACGAACATGTTGTTGCAACAGAAATCCAGTTTAGAATTTCGGAGGAAGCCACCGACAAAGCCCGCGTAAACGGGCAGGAAAAATTTGGCATCAATGTGGGAACGAGCACTTTCGTCACGGTAAATACCAGTCACCTTAAAATCTTCCCCATTACCCGACGTACCACCAATCCGAATTAGTTTGTTAAGAGCAGGGGCATCGCCAAACAGTTTACGGGCCGTTTCCTCCGACAGCACCACCGAATGTTGATCAACTAAGGCAGTGTGTGCATTGCCCTCGGTAAACTGATAGGAAAACAAGTCGAAAAATGTCGAATCGACCTGATACCCCTTGGTTTGGTAGAAGGATTTGACGGCTTTACCTCCTTGCCGCACCTGTAGCAAGGCTTTATCATTCATAATATTGACCCACAACCGGGCTGCCTGTTCTATTTCCGGAAATTCGGCCTTGAGGGCAAACGCATAGGGAGCCGATGCGGTCGCGTTCATTTCACGGCCGGGGTTCTTATTGGCCCGTCCAATGATCGTTTCCTGAGCCATCAGATACAATTGGTCGGCGTGCTGATGATGTTTATCGAACGATGTTTCGTTGCGGATGTACAACAGCAACAGCATACAGCACGTCATTCCAATAGAAAGGCCAAAGATATTTATGGCCGAAAACGACTTGCTCCTCAAGAGATTACGAATCGCAATTTTAAAATAGTTTGCTAACATACTCGTAGGGATTTATTCACTTCTCAATGATTTCACCGGATTCATCAGGGCCGCTTTAACACTCTGGACACTCACTGTCAGCGCGGCCACCAGAACCGTGGCTCCAATGGCGATCAGGAAAATGCCGGGGCCGAGGGTGATTTTATATTCGAAAGCCTGTAGCCAGCCGTCCATCACGTACCACGCCAGCGGAGCCGCCAGCACAAACGCCACCGCAATGAGCCGGGCGAATTCTTTCCCGAACAGCCACAGAATACTACCTACGCTGGCCCCCAGCACCTTGCGAACGCCAATTTCTTTGGTCTTTTGCGCGGCCATAAACAGCACCAGACCGTACAGGCCTAAGCAGCCAATGAGTACAGCAATTCCAGCAAAGAAATTAACAAGTTTACCCATCGTTTGCTCCTGCTGGTAGCTGCGCTCAATCTGGGCATCCACAAACTGATGCGTGAAATACGAATCGGGATACACCGTATTGTAGTGGGTCTCCAACTGGCTGATGACGCGCTGGAAATCGCCGGTTCGCAGTTGTAGGTTAGCGAAGCGATAGCCCGAAGCCTGCGTCGTCATAAAGAGCGGATCGATGGCATCCTGCAGCGTTACCTGGTTAAAATCCTTTACCACGCCCACAATTTCCAGATTCCGGTCGTTGTTATGCAGGATTTTTCCCAGCACCTGCGTGAGCTTACCTATGCCCAATTTCCGCACAAACGTTTCGTTGACGAGTGTTTCGCGGGCGGTGTCGGAGGGGTACAGATTACGCCCGGCCACGAGCTTGATGCCGTACAGGTCCAGATAGTTCACGTCCACACCTTTGCGGTGGAGCGTAAATTTCTCCTTCTCAGGCCGAGTATCATATTGCACGGTCGTCTGGCTCACCCAGCCCGACTGTGGGGCACCGCTCATTGAATAGCTGAATTTTTCAACATCGGAAATGCTGGTTGCGAGGTTACGAAACGTACTCATTTTAGGCACATCCTGTTGCGCAACATCCGGCAGTTCAATGGTCAGAATGGCGTTTTTTCGAAATCCTAAATCTTTCTCCTGCACAAACCGGAGTTGACTGGCCACCACCACCATACCAATGATGAGCATCTGCGAAATGGCGAACTGAGCTACCACCAAACCCCGGCGCACCGAGAAGCCGCCCACCTGCCGCGCCGTAATTTTACCCGCCAGCGCCATCACGGGTCTGAAGCCCACCAGCACCAAGGCCGGGTACACCCCCGAGAGCAGAATGACACCCAACACCAGCAAGGCTAACCAGCCAATTACCGACGCGTCGAAGTAGAACGTGAACTTGAAGGCCCCAGACAGATTTTGCTGAATCAGTGCCTGACCAAGTTGAAATAATCCAAACGCAATCACTGTAGCCACCAGGGTTATCAAGGCCGTTTCGCCCATGAACTGCGCGAACAACTGACCTTGTGTGCTGCCCATTACTTTCCGCACACCCACCTCCCTTGACCGGTTCAGGGCCTGCGCCGTGGCTAAGTTGACGAAGTTGATACTGGCCGTAACGATCAGGAAAATGCCAATAATGAACAGCGACACGATCAACCCTTTGCTTACTCCGTTGTAATCGGTCGAGAAATGAATGTCGTGCAGGGGCTGTATTGGATACCGAGTTTCTTGGGCTTCTTTCGGATTGTATTTTTTCACGAACCCCAGCATCTGCCGGTCCCAGTCGGCAGCCGTAAACCGGTCGTTGAGCAGCACAAAGCATTGCGAACTGCTGTTGGTGTTGCCGAAATCTTCATCGGTTCCACCTCGGTACTCCTTCAGCGTAGCGTAGGAGGGCATCACCGAATAAGGAAAATCAGTATTGTCCCGATAATTATGAAAAATGCCGACGATCCGGGCGTTGATGCGCCCGTTGATTTTGAGTACTTTGCCAATTACCCCATCGGTCGTACCGAAGTATTTCTGGGCGTTTTCGGCACTGATAACCACCGTATTCGGCTGATTGAGGTCCGCTGGCCCACCCGCGATCCAGTCGTAATCGAATATGCGGAAGTAGGTCGGCTCCACAAACGCGCCTATACCCTCCTCATCTTCCTTAAATTTCTTATCTGGCCCGCCCATAACAGGTATCGATACCATTGGTTCTTTCCACTGGTCAATCATGGCGAGTTGTTCCACATCGGGGTGGTCGTTGCGGACGGCTTTGCCCATTGGATACGGCACACCCGGCGTGTGAAAATCACCATTAGGCGTGGCGAATTTGGACACAATACGGTACGTCCGGTCGTAATTGCGGTGGTGGGTATCGGTGGCGAAGTGGTAGCGGACGAGCGCAAAAATAAGCAAGGCACAGCCCATGCCCAGAGCCAATCCCGTCACGTTAATTAGGGCGTAAGTGTGGTTCTTACGCAGGGTGCGCCAGGCGATTTTGAAATAATTTCGTAGCATCAGAATCAGGAGTGAAGTCGACTTAAAATATAGAGGTTCAACTATCATACCACAATCGCAAAACCACCACCAGATGGTTCTATGCCACATTCGGAGCATATTGTATGTCCGATATCGTACGAAAAAGTCCGGTTACAAAGCGAACATAACTGAATTGAATGTATAACGGTGCGGGAATTATACTCACAAAATCAAGACATTTACTGTACTGAACTATTAACCCTTTATCACTATACAGTGTACCTATGAAATTATGTTTGATACCTCAGATTACAGAAAATGGGCTGCGTATTAACATGCGTAGCCCATTTTCTTGCTGTACGGCGATAATCATCGGTTTGGCTTCCGAGAAAACTTGATGAAAACCGCCTGTGGGTTATACAATTTCAGAAAGATACACTCTTTTTTTATACAAAAACAAGAAATAGTATGCTAAAATCTATATTATTAAAATATTGTGGTGAAGAATACTCCCACTCGTAAGCAACTTCAGCCGCTGTTTTTGATGACTCCAACAACGCCTGCCGGGCGGCCTGTAGTCGGTGCTGAGCCAGGTACTCAAACGCCGTGGCCTGGAACAGTTCTTTAAATCCCTGCTTCAGTTTGTATTCGTTCAACCCGGCCACCTGAGCGACTTCGCCCGGTCATTGATCGGGTGTTTCCCTTTGAGCAGGCTAAGGAAGCTTACCGGTACTTTGCAGCGGGCAACCATTCGGGCAAGGTTATTATTTCAGGCATCTGAGGATTAGCCGGTTAGGTTCGCTGGCTGGTTAATTCCTTGACCAGCCAGCGATTACTTCTTGACCGCTGTTGCGCCACTTACCTGATGTGTACGTACCCGCCGTCGACCGTGATTTCTGAAGCGTGGACGTACGAGGCATCATCCGAGGCCAGAAAACTAACCACCTTCGCCATTTCGGAAGGCTGACCGAAGCGTTTCAGCGGAAGCATTGGCTCAATTGAGCCGATCACAGCATCAATCTGTTCGGGGGAGAGACCTGTTTTGCTGAAACCATTGGTCATTGTGTAGCCGGGACTTATCGCGTTTACCCGAATTTTCTTCGCCGTTAGTTCAGCGGCAAATGTCTTTACGAATGATTGAACCGCTGCCTTGGCTGAGGAATAGACAGAGGCATTCACACTGCCATACTCCGTTACTACCGATGTGTTTAAGATTACCGTTCCGCCTTCGTTGATGAGGGGCAGTAGTTGCTGTACGGTAAAAAATGTACCCTTTACCAGCACATTGAAAAGCTCATCGAACTGCATTTCGGTAACCGCTTCGATTGGCGCAAATTTCCCGTAGCCAGCATTGACGAACAGAATGTCGATCTTAGGGACGACGCGCTTAATCTGCTCCTGCAATTGCAAAACATCGGCGATTTTACCGGCATCAGAAACAAACCCGGACGCATTCGGCCCCAAATGCTGCACAGTTTCATCAATCGATTCGTTGAACCGTCCGGTGATAATCACGGTTGCTTCTTGCCGGATGAACTCTTCAGCAGCAGCTAACCCAATACCGCTCGTACCGCCCGTTATAACAGCTACTTTGTTTTGTAGTCTTTCCATAAGTCGTCTAATTTGACGACAAAAGTAGAAGGCTGCGAAACGTAGTAACACCCGAATCTTGCTGCTTTTTCTTAATCATTCATTTTTTACAGTTGCCGCTTTAGACAGGCTTTCGCGGCAAAAATAATTCATACTCAGTGGCGTAATCCATCACCGAAAACCTTCAGCGACTGCCCGTTTAGTCAGTCGCTAAGTCTACCGGTTGGGCTACCGAATCCAGAAAGTTTTTGTGATCCAATCCCCAATGCTTGAGTGCTTTCCAGATGGGGGTTAGTCGTTGGCCACTTTCCGAGAGTTGATAATCAACCCGTGGGGGTACCTGGGCGTATACCGTTCGCACCAACAGGCCATCCCGTTCCAACTCCTGTAGGTGCAAGGTCAGCATTCGATCGGTGATATTGGGAATCAACTGCTTGAGTTCACTAAACCGTTTGGGCTGTTCTTCCAGCTTGTACAAAATCATGAGTTTCCACCGTCCTCCTATTATATCGATGGCGTAAAGCATACCGCAGGCTTCGTTGAGCACCCGTCGATTTACGCTATTGGTTGAACTACCTTTTCGTTTGGTCATAACATACATTTTTGTGTGTATCATACAATCGGTTGCTGACGGTCAGGCTGCTCCGAACGAGCTTAACTTTGTGGCAGAATCATTCGTCATACGCCAAATGTCATTCAGAAACGTCCTTATTGTCTACGCCCATCCCGAGCCGCAAAGCATGAACGGGACTTTGTTTACTACGGCCGTCGCCACCTTCGAGGCCCTGGGCCACCGGGTTAAAACGTCAAATCTTAACGAATTAGGGTTTAACCCGGTTTCCGGTCGTCATAACTTTACCAGCCTCAGAGAGACTACGTTTTTTAAGCAACAAGCTGAAGAAATGTACGCTTCTGAGGTAGGCGGTTTTGCGGCTGACATCGAACGTGAATTGCAAAAAGTGGAGTGGTGCGATCTGATGATCTGGCAGTTTCCACTGTGGTGGTTTAGCGTACCGGGCATTTTAAAAGGGTGGGTCGACCGGGTCTTTGTTATGGGACGCGCTTATGGTAACGGGAAGATCTACGAGACAGGCGTTTTCCGCGGGAAGAAAGCCCTACTCTCCTTAACAACCGGGGGCACTGCTGAATCGTACCAACCCGATGGTACCAACGGGGATTTATCAGGTATTTTACGTCCGTTGCACCGGGGCGTCCTGGAATTTACCGGTTTTTCGGTGCTTAGCCCGCATGTTGTGTATGGTCCCGCCCGCCAATCGGAACAGGAAATAAACGCCCTGGTAGCCAATTACGAAACGCGTTTGCGTATGATTTGGGAGGAGCCTCCATTGGTAGTGGGCAGGTACTGACGGAGCCTGTTCATGTAATCACCCCGCCCTGCAATTGAATTTAAATAAATTTTCTACGTCCTTTTGCCTTGTTCTTAGCGACTGTAGTTGAGGTCGAGGCAGGGAATGATGCGTTTGGTGAGCATGAATCAGTATCGTTCAATCAGCTTACGTTGCATAAAAAACTCGGGTTTGTCTAAGGCCGTGAAGCCGAACTGTTCGTAGAGGGTATGAGCATCCCGCGTAGCCAGCACCCACCGGCGCAATCCCTGTAAGGTTGGCCAATTCGAGATCGTCTCCATTAATTGCTTCGACAGGCCCCGCCCCCGGTGTTCGGGCAATATGAATACGTCGGCTAAATAAGCAAACGTGGCCTGGTCGGTAACTACCCGCGCGAAACCTACCTGACGGTCGCCCTGATATACACCAAAACATAGCGAGTTATCAATTGACCGATGAACAACATCGGGTGGGACGTTCTGCGCCCAATATGATTCATGGCTCAGAAAACGGTGGATCAGCGCAGTATCTAACCGGCTTTTATCGGTGCTGATTGTATAGTCATTTAACATCCTGCTCTTTATTGATCGCCCTGGCTTATCAGACCGAAGCACTTAGCTTGACTTTAGCCTTTTTATAGCTCGAATCTTACATCTTTTCGCCGGTGCGAAGTCTTTGCTCTTTAGCAGATTACGAGCATGGCTTGCCGAAGTGGGGGTCATATATATTCGTCCGCCCGGCTAATAGAAGCTAAATTTATAAATCAAAGTTGATGATTTGCACATAGCTAAATTAATAACGTCAAGCTGGATATGAAGCCAAATTGAAAAACAAAAAGTTGAAACACAGCTTCCGTCCGCCCCCATTTTAGCAAACCCCATGTTAGCGGTTCGTTGTTTTTCTCGTCAATCTGGAAATAAACTCATATCTGCTCTGTAAACAAGTGTCTCAGATGTAATCGAAGTGATGGTTTTTATTTTCAATATGGTTTCTATTATTGATAGTTCTTCCTGTAAGTTTTCTGTCTTGCCAAATTCTGCAAATGAGTTTAACCCAATTAAAAGAAGAAATTGATTCAAGTTCCCACCGTCAACCATCTTGAATGTCAAAAATGTTTTTACACCATTTGTTTGATAAGATGTCTTTAATTTCTCAATCATTTTTTTACCCGATTTAATATCTATTACGTCTATCATTACAAGACGAAGAAATTTTGTTTTTAAGCTATTGTTATCGGAAATGCTGAGGTTAGTAAGGTTTACCATTTTATATCCTCCTTCAAAATCACCAAATGGGTATGTGTGAAGTGCATTATCAGCTCCATCTTCAGCTGGTTTTACAGAATTGTCAAAGTCGCTCCATAAATGGTTAAAAGTTGCATCAACAAATTGATCATCTCTTGTACCCGATATTATGTACCACCCATACCATACCCATTTATCGCCATTGTCTTTGTGCCATTTGAGATGTTGTTTGTATCCGTTTTCAAAATTCTTGGCTTGCCCGGGCTTTGGTTTCCAAAATGAAATATGGGCGACATTGTTAGGTTGTCCAAATGAAAATCCCGTAATTATTGAAAATGTTAGTGCTAACAATATTCTGTTTGTTAATGTTTTATTTTTCATGTTTTTTTTAGTTTTTTGTTCAAAGTTTGTAGGGTGTCGTTACAATGACCGCTAACAGCACTATTCAAGCCGAATCGAAGGCTGGTGCTTTATCGGAAAGTTGCAGGAGTTGGCAATGAAACACATCCGATGCGCTTCCGCGTGTAAGGCATTGGCTCGCTCTGTCAGCCGCTCGTCCGTGATCGTTACGACCGGGTGCAGGGTAACCTCCCGAAACTGCCCGCTGCCGTTGGTGGCTTCTTCCATGACGCCCGTAGCCTGGTCGGCATAGTCCGTAACGACGATACCGTTGACGGCGCACAGGTGTAAATACCAAAGCATATGGCAGGCCGACAGCGAGGAGACGAATAGCTCTTCGGGGTTATACCGCGTAGCATCGCCCCGGAACGAAGGGTCCGACGATCCTTCGATGGGCATCGCTTTGCCAGCCCCGGTGAGCCGGTGATTGCGGCTGTACGTTTTGAAATCAGCCGTTCCGGTGCCGTTATTGCCAGTCCATTTGGTTTTGATCCGATACCTGTGCTGTTTCATAAATAACGCTCTTCGAGTAAATTAACACGATGAAAATCATGACAATAGCACTCCCTCAATCAATAGCACCCGACTGATCGACTCATCTTTTAGGGGCAGGTACTGCATACGCTGCGGATCGTCGCGGTAGGCCTGAAAATCGCTTTTGGTTGGAAACGTGACCACGTGAAGTTCATAGGGGTAGCCCAGTGTCGTCACGACCACCGACGGTTTTGGTGGCCGGACCCGGTAGATTAGTTCGCCCCTGTAGCGTTGCAACAGCGGCAGAACGTGATCCTCGAAGGAATGAAATACGGTCTCCTGTCCTGCTTTGACAAATAAAATCTGGGTGTAGTAAGTCATTAGTCAAGTCGTTTGAACAATCGTTCACAGTTGTTTTTCCAGGCACACGCTGTTAATTCCGAATAAGTTTTGGCGACGAGTCCATCCCTACGGGCCAGGTCGCTATCTGCTCGTGATACTGGTAGTTAATCTGAGCCAGACGATCAAAGAAGTTATTCATCAGGCCACTACCTCCATAATCTGGTTCGTAAAGCGTTCGACGGCTCCATCAGAGTGGCTCAGAAACAGTACCGGCTCGATCAGTTCCAGTTCCATCAGTACGAATTGACCGTTGATGCCGACGCCATCGACGCGGGCGTAGAGGGGCACGGGGGTCACTTGAGCCAGTACCGCTGTCGCCTGAGTAATGTAGTTGGCTGGTGGCGTACCGGCCTGAACCGTCCCACCCCACTGGGTCTGAACCCGAAATTCGGCGGGTGCGGCTCGTTTCAGCACGGCATGGCTATAACAACCGTTGAAGAACAGCAGCGACCATTCACCATCGGCCAGCACCTGCGGCAGCAGCGGTTGAACCAGCACGGTCGTCTGTTGTCGCAGTGTCTGGCTGATCGGCTCAAACTGAGCTACCTCGGCCCGGTTAAAGGCATAAGTCTGGTAAGCCCCACCCGACACGGCCGGTTTCATGACGATGGCCGACCAATTAGTTTGCTCAATCACCTCCTGAAGCGAAGGGCCATCAGTTCCCGTGAGCCAAATGGTCGGTGGGATGGCGATGCCCACTGAAGCAAAGTCCCGCAGGTAGCGTTTATCCATGTTCCACACCAGTTGGGCAACCGGATTATATACCCGCACCGACTCTTCGGCCAGGCGGGACAGCCACGACTGAAATCTCTCGGCATGGCGATGGTAATCCCAGCAGGAACGAACTACGACCCCGTCAAACCCGGTCCAGTCGACCGTAACGTCATTCCAAACGGCAGGTGTGACCGCAATCTGGTGTTGACGCAAGGCTGCGGCTACCAGTGCATCGTCAGGAGCAATACCAGGCTGACCAGCGTACGTAACGAAAGCAAGATGTTTCATGAGCGTTTGCCGGGTATAGTTACGTTACCACGTTTGAGTCGCCGTTCCCTATACAGTTTCCGCTCGAAACCAATACTCATACTGCATCTCGCGGGCGGTTGCATCAGCCACGTCGCGGCCCAGCAACCGGGAAACCACATAAAGCGCCATATCAATGCCGGCCGAAACTCCCGCTGAGGTGATGATTTTACCCGCATCGACCCAGCGTTCATCGGGTTTCAGAATAGCCGTTGGCACCAGTTCCTGTAAATGCCCGATGGCCGTGTAGTGCGTCGTTATCGGCAGCCCGTCGAGTAGTCCGGCCTGGGCTAAAATACGCGCCCCGGTGCAGACCGATAGCACCAGTTCCGCCGTCTTCGCCGTTCGGCGCACCCAGTTCAGTACGGCTTCGTCGTGCATCTCCCGACGGGTGCCGAGGGGCGTACCATCCGACAGAAAACCGCCCCCACCCGGTACAATGATAATATCCGCCTTCGGATGGTCGGTGAGCCGATAAGTCGGCAGGATAGCCAGCCCGTTGCGGGCGTGCACCGGGCCGTGCTTCGCTACCGTAAACGCGTTAAAGACGCGTTCATCCTGGATCTCCGTGACCCCAAACACCTCGAAGGGACCAGCAAAGTCGAGAACCTCAACCTCGTTGAAGAGCAAAATAGCCACGTTCCGCATGATATTAACCGGTTAGCAGCCGCACTCGATTAAACTGCCAGCCGCTTCGCCCGTGCTGGTCGGATATCCATCGCGTTTCCACCAGTCGAGACCGCCCATGAGTTCTTTGACCCGAAAGCCCAGCGACACCAATTTGGCCGCGCCTTTGGTGGAAGCATTGCAGCCGATTCCATCGCAGTAAACCACCAGCAGTTGGTCTTTGGGCAATTCCTGGGTCGTTTCGCCATTCATCTGCTTGTGGGGCAGGCTGATGGCTCCCGGAATGTGTTCTCGCCGGTAGCTATCCACCGACCGGGCATCGACTACGACGAACGACTGGATACCCTCGACTTGGTCGGCATACACGTCCGAAGGGTCGCACTCGTAGCAGAGTTTGTTGTAAAAAAAGGACAGGGCCGAGGCTACGTCGCCGGGTTGGTATTGAGCTACCCGTCCGATACGAATTGTGGGTAAGGTGAGCGTTTCCATTGATTTTAATTTATTTGTCTGCAAATTTGGCTTCATAATGGCTACGCCAAAAGAACCATTATTAGTTAAATCTACAGGGCCAATTTTAGTCAATAGCTGACCCAGCACCGTGTCCAAAAGCGCTCCCCAAATTGATCTGCCGGGTCTGCAACTCGACCGCAATCAGGCCATTTCTCTGCATGAGCAGCTATACGCCTTTATCCGATCTGCCATTATCGCTGGTCGGTTCAAACCCAACTACCGACTGCCCGCCACGCGCGTGTTGGCGGCCGAGTGGGGCGTGTCGCGCAATGTAGTCCTGCTGGCATTCGAGCAGTTACAGATGGAAGGCTATCTGATTGCCCGAACGGGTTCTGGTACGTTCGTCGCACCCGGAGAGCCATCGCCACTATCCATCCGTCCGAAACGACCGGCGAGTAGTTTGTCGGCAGACCCAGCCAAACTGACCGCTCAGGGCCTGCTCCGACGGGCTACCGACGAACATATTCTAACCCGCCACACGGTACGGGAGGAAATCCGACCCTTTCAGACCTCAGTTCCTTCCCTGCGCGATTTCCCCTTCGATACTTGGAGCCGGTTGGCCATGCAGGTTTATCGGGGACTATCGAACCAGCATTTAGGGTACGATGATGCGGCTGGTTACTGGCCCCTGCGCGAAGCCATTGCCGAACATGTGCACATTAACCGGGCCGTTCGATGCAGCACCGATCAGGTCGTGATCGTGCAGGGAACCCAGCAGGCGCTGTATCTGGCAGGTTCGCTGCTGCTGCAACCCGGCGATTCGTTCTGGATGGAAGACCCCGGCTACTCGGGCGCACGGGCCGGTTTATCCGCCAGTGGGGGTATTGCCTGCCCGGTGCCGGTGGAGTGCGATGGCATTGATCTGGACTACGCACAGACGAAGTACCCGGCGGCCAGGGTAGTTTACGTAACGCCGTCGCACCAGTATCCGATGGGCGGCACCATGCCCTACCCCGCCCGGAAACGGCTGCTCGACTGGGCCATGCAACAGCAGGGGTGGATCATTGAAGACGATTACGACAGCGAATTGCGCTACACCGGACGGCCGTTGCCCGCCTTGCAGGGGCTTGATTCGGCGGGACGGGTGGTTTACATCGGTACCTTCAGCAAGACGCTGTTCCCGGCGCTTCGGATTGCTTACCTAATCCTACCGGACCGTACAATGGCCGATCTGTTTACGCGGGCGAAAGTCTTGCTCGACCGGCAGACTCCCTTAGTCGAGCAACTGATTTTAACCCGGTTTATCCAGCAGGGCCATTTCGGGCGGCACCTTCGCCGGATGCGGCAACTTTATAAAACCCGGCAGGAATGGTTGCTGGAAGCTTTGCGGGAGATTCCTGCGCTGCATCCCACCCAAGCGCTGACTGCCGATGCGGGGATGAACCAGCTTTTCTGGCTACCCACATCGCTCGACGACCGCGTAGTTTCCGCCGAATTAGCCAAACGGGGTGTTATTACTCCGCCCTTATCCGACTATACGGTCCTCCATCAACAACCGCCTGCGCTGCTGCTGGGCTATGCCGCTTTTACGAAGGAACAATTGGTGGCGGCAGTTGCAATACTGAGATCGGTTCTGGAGGAATTATCTTCCTGTCGGCCTGGACAAGCTAATCAACCAGCGAACCACAGGAGAGGTTAATCGACGTACCCGTAATGGCACCAGCCGCATCAGAGGCTATAAAGGCCGCCGTTTCTCCTACTTGCTGCAACGTCGGCAACCGTTTCAATAACGTCATGCCCTCCATCAGGGATTGAAACGCTTTGTGTGAGTCTAAACCCGCTCCTTCGGCATGCAGTCCATACACCTCGGTAATGGTATCGGTTTCGGGAAGACCATCGGACCGCAGGCAAACCACCCGAATTCCTTGAGGACCTAATTCGGTCGCCAGTGTGCGGGTAAGCGCTTCAATCGCCGACCAGGCCGGTGCCATACCGCCAACCAACGGGGCAGCCGCTTTAGCGGGCGTAGCCGTTAACATCAAAATAACCCCAGACTGCTGAGTGACCATATGTCGTCCGGCTGCCTGAGCGGTAATGAAGTGCGAACGGGAATACGTAGCGATGGGCAGCATGAAGCCATCAGTCGATAACGTGAGGAGAGGTATTCCCTGAACACCAGTTTGGGGAATGCCGATTGCATTAAACGAAATATCAATTTTCCCTGCCTTGTTCGCAACATATTGTAAATGAGACCGTACGGCCTGTTCGTCGGTTGCGTCAAGAACAGACGCTTCCGCTCGCCCACCGGCGTGGATAATCTCATGAGCTATCTTTTCGATGATTTTTGCGTTGCGACCGGTCAGAAAAATAGTGGCTCCGTGCTGAGCGAAAGCGCGAGCAACCGCACTCCCAATGGCGCCACCGGCACCGTATACAACGGCAGTTTTATTGGCTAAAAGCATGATGATTTACTTTTTAAATGATAGTTTATGAAGACAAGAATAGTGCTGTCTGGATTACCGAGTAGCTGCTGGTTCACGGGTAAGTGGATACATTCCAATCTCGTTCGAGTCCTGAACCAAGGGTGGTGCTTCTAAGCGGCTTTTTATAGCCGCCTGAAAGTTCTGGAAAGCCTCCATGTTGGTAAAATTCTGATGAGCCGCTTCACGCTCAAAAGTGACTAAGTGAGCAAACGAATTGTCTCCTGTGTTGAGAATGCGGTACGAAATGCCAGTTGGCAGTTCCGCTTGTAACTGGTGAAAGACGGCTTTGATGAGTGCTTCGTGCTCGCCGACTTTATCCACTTTGACGCGGTAAGTGATGAGGGTAGTTTTCATGGACATGGACTGACGTTAATTAGCTTGAAATGCCGACGCGTGTTTATAGATGAATTCAGCAAAATTGGTGGGCCTGATTCCGAACAACTGGTGGGTGACCAGCCTGATGTTCGCAGTGGTGCATTTCTTACGTTCCTTCGACAGGTCGATCAGATGATCTGCGATCTCCTCTGGAACCCCCGCACCAATGAGGCCCTGTCGATACGCTTCCAGACCAATATTTACGTAGGTAATGGGACGATCAATAGCCTCAGAGACGATGGTGCAGGCTTCGGGCATCGTGAGTGCATCAGGGCCGGTCATCTCATAGATTTTACCCTCGTGGCCGCTTTCCAGCAACAGTTTGACAAACACTTTAGCGACATCCTCAATACTGACTGGGGCCAGCCGGGCCGATTCAATCGGCAGCACCAACACATTGCGTTGGGGGTCCACACCGGTCGGTGAACCGGGCAGGTACACCTCCATAAATTGGCTGGGACGTACAATCGTCCAGGCCACCCCAGAATCGATCAGGTAGTCTTCAATATTTTCGTGCTGGCGGGTGGGTTGGAAATTTTGTGTATTGAAGCCAATACCCGCTTCGGCTCCCGAGTACTTGATGATGTGCCGTACCCCAGCCTGGATGGCCGCGTCGATAAACGTTTGCTGGGTGTTGACCATGTCCTCAAAGGCCGATGAGATGAGCACCGCCTTTTCCACACCCGCTAAGGCGGCCCGGAGCGTATCGGGCTGTAGCATATTGCCTTCATACACGTCAACAGTGGGATAAGACGCCAGTTCGGTTGCCTTGGCGCGGTTCCGTACCAAGGCTCTAGCAGGAATTTGTTGCCTAACTAACTCCCGGACAAGGATGGACCCACTGAGTCCGGTGGCCCCCGTGATCAGAATTTTGGAGTTTGACTGCTTCATGATATTGTTTAGTTTTGCACAAAGGTAATGGCACAAATAACCTGTTTCAGGTTGTAAATAAGCCAATAGTTAGGGGTGTTTGTGCCACATGTGCTTTTGTTCTACTATTTGTGATGAAGCAGATCGCTTTTGTACTACCTAATGCTCAATTGAAACCTACCACGCTCTTGGGGGCAATTGAGGTGTTTGAAACAGCCAATGAACACGCTATTCAGGCTGGCAAAGAGCCTTATTTCGCGCTCAGCCTGGTAGGGGCCAACGTAGCTCAGGGCCTGGTCGATACGCAGCTTCAGATTGGAACGCATCACTACACCGACATCGCCAGGCCGGATTTGATTATTATCCCGCCGTTCCAGGTAACCGATACGACCTGGCTGAGGGAGAATCAAGACGCAGTGACGTGGTTAGTGAATCAGTATAAAGCCGGTGCCGAAGTAGCCAGTTTGTGTACGGGTGCTTTTTTACTGGCTGCTACCGGTTTGTTGACCGGCAAAGAGTGTTCTACGCATTGGAAAGCCGAACGTTCGTTTATGAATCTCTTCCCGGATGTAAAGCTTCGCGTCGACAAGATCATCACCGACAGTGGGGGTATTTATACGGCCGGGGGTTCAACGTCTTCGCTGAATTTGATTCTCTATTTGATTGAAAAATGGCAGGGACGAGCTGTTGCCTTGTACTGCGCGAAGATGTTACAGATTGACATTGATCGGGACTCTCAGGCCCCTTTTATTATGTTCAACGGGCAGAAAAACCACGACGATGAAGTTATCCGGGCGGTTCAAGCCTACATTGAGAACCACATTGATACCTTACTATCGGTAGAGTATCTGGCCAACCGATTTCTGATGAGCCGACGTAATTTTGTCCGGCGATTCAAAAAAGCGACTTACAATGCACCCATCGACTACATACAGCGCGTAAAAATGGAAGCCGCCAAACGCAGCCTGGAAACCACCCGGAGAAACGTAACAGAGGTTATGGATTCGGTTGGCTATACCGATACAAAAGCGTTCCGAACTATCTTTAAGAAAATAACGGGCTTAACCCCTGTCGAATACAAGGCCAAGTTTAGTATGAGCTGATCGCAAACGAAACAAGTGATTTTCGGAGCACAGTACTGGTCAGCTTCACGTGGACAAGAAGTATCTCGAAACCCCATAATAAGGCTTCTGGTGTTAGTTACGTAGCTTTTTCCTTGTATGACACCTATATTTATTCCGTACAATCTTCCCTCCTACCCCACTCGGCCGTTTAGGCCAATTAAAAGCCAGTCTGTAATATTTATTGGGCTTATAATGAGCTATCAATGAATGGTCTGCGACATAGGCAACCAGCAGAAAAATCGTTCAGAAAAACCTCCCTTTATTTATGGACTTGCAACAGTATACTGGAGATTTATTTCAAGCAGCCATCTGAGAGGTGTAAAAACAAGATTCCTGTTGAGCAGGAGTTCGGTAATTCAAGC
>NZ_BAAGXG010000023.1:0-83254 GCF_054779955.1 Spirosoma arcticum | reverse complement strand
TAAAGAGTATGGTTCAACGTACACCATCAATTTCACAAAACTCATCATGAAAAATACTCAAACTAATATCAAACTTAATTCTGCTTGATTACTTACTGAATGAATCAGGCACTACACAAACTAATTCCCGCTGCATTGCTGCTGCTGGGTGCACCCATCGCCCAGGCGCAATCCGTCTTTATCAACGAACTGATTTATGACAGCACAATTCTGGTTGAAGGCAGAGTCGAACAAAGCGTTGAATCATTAATCGAGATTGCTGGTCCGGCGGGCACCAACCTGAAAAACTGGAGTTTAGTGATGTATGATGGTGAGAATTCGGCAGCCGCTAAATTTTACACAATGAAACCGATCTCCGGGATCATTCCCAATCAGCAAAACGGGTTTGGCACGCTCGCCTTCCGATTTCCGGGTAATACGCTTCAGCGAGGCCCCCGCGACGGCATTGCGGTCGTTGACGGGGCCGGTAAGGTTGTTCAATTGATTAGTTACGAAGGAAAGTTCACCGCTGGTAACGGACCTGCCAAGGACATGGTTTCTGATCCAATTCGCCCTTCGCACGGGGGAAGCAACGGCAAGCAATCGTTGCAACTGCAAGGCAGAGGGCGGGTTTATAAAGATTTTATCTGGTCGGCCCTGTTTGATTTTACGCCCGGCGAAGTCAATAATGCATTCATCAATAATAAACAGATGTTTACCAAACCTTGAGCAGGTTAAGCAATGAATACGTCGAAGCCGCTTCAATTGAAGCGGCTTTCTCAATTTCGCCGAACGTACTCGCTGAGTCTGCTAACCAACTCACAATTGGGAACGTGCGTAACGTACTCAGTTGGGGATGATCTGCCCTTATCCCTATAAAATATGTCCAGATAATTATAGTAAATAATAAAATTCTACTACTTATAAAATTACTGAAACGATTAAGCGTACACTGAACAGCCCATGCATCTGCTCAGCGTTGCCAGTTTAGTGCACTTTACCGGCTACTTCCCGACTACCCATGAGCAAGAAAGTGTCGATCAAGGACATTGCGCAGGAAGCGGGGGTTTCAACGGCGCTGGTGTCTTACGTGCTCAATGGCAAGGAGAAAGAGTTTCGGGTGGGGCAGGAAATGGCCGGAAAAATCAGGCAGATCGCCAGTACCCTGAACTACCGGCCGAACTACCTAGCCCAAAGCCTGCGCAGTGGCCGAACCCAGACGATTGGGCTGATTACTGCCGATATATCGAACCCGTTCTTCGCTAACATTGCCCGAATTGTTGAAGATGAAGCCAAGAAGAACGGCTACACAGTTATCGTTGGCAGTTCGGACGAAGACGCGGGCAAATCGTATGACCTGATCAACGTGCTGCTGAACCGACAGGTCGACGGCCTTATCATCGTCCCGTCGGAAAATACGGAAGAACAGATTCACTACCTGAAGAGCCGGAACGTGTCGTTTGTTCTGCTGGACCGCTATTTTCCCCAAATACAAACAAATTTCGTTGCGCTGAATAATTACAAAGCCGTCTACGAAGCGGGTTCGCACCTGATTCAGGGCGGTTACTTAACCTTTGGGGGCAGATTGAACAACCCGGCGACCAAAGCAAGACAGATTTTGATGGAAGCCAAATTGCTTACCCGAAGTTCTTCCGCCCCGGCGACCTGGAAGATAGGAACGCTTTTATGATGAAACATTATTTTTTGCCTGTTCGCTTAACCGGTTAAGCGAACTGTTTCTCTTCCTAACCCTGAACGTAATTTATGCAACGAAGACGTTTTCTCCAATCGGCGGTGCTCGGCTCGACCGCCGTTATGGCCGGGTTGCCCCTGCTCCATTCGGAGGCCGCCGTACCCAGGCTAAAAATTACTAAAATCCGGTATTACGCAGCACCGGGCTACACCAAGCCGCTTTTCAACCAGGCACGGGGTATTGTCGAGATCGAAACCGACGGCGGCATCATCGGTATTGGCGAGGGCGGTTCGAAGGACATGATTGAGCAGTTGGCCCAGATGATGATCGGCGAAAATCCGTTCCGCATCGAGCACATCTGGCAGAACCTCTACCGGGGCATGTTCTACCCGCCGGGCCGCGAAAAACTCCACGCGCAGGGTGCTTTAGACATGGCGCTATGGGATATTAAGGGCAAAGCGCTCGGCGTACCGGTTTACGAACTGCTTGGCGGGGCGACTCGCGACTACGTCGAATGTTACGCTACCGGCTTCCGGGCTTCCAAAGCGAAAACGGAAGAAGAGCGGGCCAGAGACTGCATTGAAGCCGGTTTGCGGGCGTACCGAATCGGACCAACGGGCGGCAACGGTCCCGATCCGTTCGACTTCTACGACAATGCGAAGAAAACGATTGATTTCTGCAAGCGAATCGACGCGGCCGTCGGCGGGGGTGGCAAGTGGGCCGTCGATCTGCACACCCGCTTCGACACGACCGAAGGGCTGAAAATCTGTAGAGCACTGGAAAATACGGAACCGTACTTCATTGAAGATATTGTGCGGTCAGAGAATCAGGAAGTGTACAAAACAGTACGTGCGCTGACCACCGTCCCTATTGCCGTGGGTGAGCAGTTCGGCGACCGCTGGGACACTAACGCCCTCATTGAGCAGCACCTCATCGACTACGCCCGCGTGACGGTGCCCAACACCGGCGGCATTTCAGAATTTAGAAAAATTGCCGCCATGTGTGAAACGCACTACGTCGGCATGATTCCGCACTTCACGGGTCCGCTGTCGACGGCCACGCTGGTGCACGTGCTGGGATCAAGCAGTCCCAACCGGTGCCTGATGGAGTTGGGCGGGGGCGAACCCGAACGGCCCGCTTACTTCAACGAGGATTTAGTCAACTTCAAAAACGGCAAACTATACCTCAATCCCGAACCGGGTCTGGGCGTCAAATTCGATCCTAAAAAAGCCCAGTTCGTACTGGAAGTGACGACGAATACGAAGTTCCCGCACCCGATTCTAAAAGCCCCGGACGGGTCAATTCATAACTGGTGATTCCCTCACGGCAGCGGCCGCTGCCGTGAGGGAATCACCAGCATCCATTCAAACCTTTTCCATTTCCAATGATGAATAAACCTGACTTCAACCGTCGCGATACATTGAAAATGCTCGGCTTTGGTTCATCCGCCGGGGTACTTGGTCTCTTCGGGGGCATCTCTACCGCCGAAGCCCGCGAACAGGCCGGTACACCCGCTTATGCCAGGGGGCTGGCTCCCGTCAAAATCAAAAGTGTGCGGGCCATTGCTACCGCTCCGCAGGGGTCCAACCTGATCGTGGTGAAGGTTGAAACGACTGAGCCGGGCTTGTACGGCTTAGGCTGCGCGACGTTTACCCAGCGGGCCATGTCCGTCGTAACCGCCGTTAATAGCTACCTCAACGACTTCTGCGTGGGTAAAGACGTGGACAATATTGAGGATATGTGGCAGGCGGCCTACGTCAGTTCGTACTGGCGCAATGGACCCGTGCTGAACAACGCGCTCAGTGGTCTGGATGAAGCCTTGTGGGACATTAAGGGCAAACGGGCCGGGATGCCGGTCTATCAGTTGCTGGGTGGCAAAGCCCGGTTTGCGATTCCCTGCTACACCCACGCGGGCGGTACTACGCCCGAAGCCGCTGCCGACAGCGTGACGAAGCTCATGGCTGATGGCTTCAAATACATCCGCATTCAGCAGGGCGGTTACGGAGCCGTGGGCAGCACAGCCGACCAGCCCGATTTTAAAACGGCTGGCTTTGGGGGTACCACGGACAACTACATGAACGAGCGGCTGTACCTGAAATCCGTACCGAAGATGTTCGAGATCGTCAGGAAACAGTGTGGCGATGAAATCGAACTGCTCCACGACATCCACGAGCGGGTGCAGCCCATCGACGCCATCAACATGATTAAGCAGGTGGAAGAGTACCGCCCGTTCTTTGTCGAAGACCCGTTCTCGCCCGAAAACATGAAGTGGTTTGCCAATCTTCGGCAGGCCACGTCGGTGCCGATTGCGATGGGAGAGTTGTTCAACAACATCAACGAGTTCAAGGAGCCGATGGTCAATCAGTGGTTCGACTTCATCCGCATTCACGTCTCGCAGATTGGTGGCATCACCCCGGCCATGAAAGTAGCGCGGCTGGGCGAGTGGTTCAACATCCGCACCGCCTGGCACGGACCGGGCGACGTGTCGCCGGTGGGTCACGCGGCCCACGCCCACATTGACCTCGCCGTTTGGAACTTTGGCATTCAGGAAGCCGTGCAGTTTTCCGACAAGATGAAGGACGTGTTCACCGGCTGTCCGACCATGAACAAGGGCTACATGTCGGTCAATGAGGTGCCGGGGCTGGGGGTGGACATCAACGAAAAAGAAGCCGCCAAATACCCCATCGGCACCAAATCGAACTGGCAGGTGCGGAAGATGGATGGGACGATTATCCGGCCGTAATTTTAACGGTTTGTGGTTTGAGGGTTTGAGGTTTATAGTTGGCTGGCGCAAGAACTGCTTACGCGCCAGCCAACTATAAAAATCCGGAAAGCTAAAACGCCTTAGATGGCTCGGTGGTGGATTGGTAATGGTTTCCCCCCGGCCCCTCTCCCATGGGGCGAGGGGCCGGGGACGGTCGGCCGCTGACGTGAGAGGAAATAGAATCGGTATTGTCTAAAAAATTGCTGATTTGGAAAAGACCATCATAGTTGTCTGGCTATTACTGTGTCTGTGCGCCAGTATCGCTCCCCCTGCCGAACCTCCGCAGGCCACAATCACCAACGGGCTTGTGCAGGCGACCCTGTACCTGCCCGACGAGCAGCGGGGCTACTATCAGGGTACCCGGTTCGACTGGTCGGGTGCGTTCAAAAGCCTGACGCACAATGGGCACCGCTACGTAGATGAATGGTTTGACGACTACAATCCGAAAACGCACGACGCCATCAACGGACCCGTAGAAGAGTTTACGGCGCTGGGTTTTGCCGACGCGAAGCCGGATGACACGTTCGTGAAAATCGGCGTGGGTGTCCTGCGCAAACCCGACGAGAAAGTGTACTCGTTTGCCCGGTCGTATGACGTGGTGGATCATGGTAAATGGACGGTGAAAGCCGATAAAGACCAGGCTAACTTCCGGCACGAACTGACCGACGCAACGGGTTACGGCTACCGATACACGAAAACGGTTCGATTGAGCAAGGGGAAATCGGAACTTGTTCTGGAGCATAGCCTGACCAATACAGGCCAAAAAATCATTGAAACGAGCGTGTACAACCATAATTTTTGGGTAATCGACAAGCAGCCCACGGGTCCGCAGATGGTCGTTCGGTTCCCATTTGCGGTGACGGGCGAGGGACGGGGCTTTGGAAGCGTCATACTCGCACAAGACAGCAGTTTGGTGTACTCACGAGAATTGGAAAAGAAGGAGCAGGTGTTCAGCGCGGGTTTGCAGGGCTTCGGTCCCACCGCCCGCGACTATGATGTCCGAATCGAAAACCGCCGAACGGGGGCCGGTGTGCGGACAACGGCCGACCAGCCGCTGGAGAAACTCGTGTTCTGGGCCTGCTCGACAACGTCCTGCCCCGAGCCGTACATCCGGTTACGGGCCGCTCCCGGGCAAACAGTAAACCGGACAATACGGTACGAATTTTATCAAAAACCAATCAAATGAAACTGGTTTGTAGCCTGTTAATTTTTTGCGTGTTAGTTCCGCTAAGCAGGGTTCGTTTGACCCCGGAAACGAAGTCGTACCACGAGCAGCCGGTCAACGCGGACTGGCCTGCGTATGGCGGGAACCCGGCGGGTAATCGCTTCTCACCCCTGACGCAGATTAATACGCAGAACGTTAAAAACCTGCAACCGGCCTGGACCTTCGATACGGGTGAAAATAATGATTCGACCACGCGGGGTGTGGATATTCAGTGCCAGCCGATTGTGGTGAAGGGCGTCTTGTACGGCACTACGCCCCAAATGAAACTGTTCGCGGTCAATGCCGCCACGGGCAGGCAATTATGGACGTTCGATCCGTTTGCTGACCCAGATCAGAAACCCCGCTTTCACCCGCTTCGGGGCGTCGTGTATTGGGAAGACGGCGACCGCACCGCAGCGACGGACAAACGGATTCTGTACTCCGTTGGGTCCTCTCTCTACGCCATCAACGCCCTGACTGGCAAGCCAACACGGAGTTTCGGCGAAAACGGCGAAGTCGATCTGCACGAAGGTTTAGGTAATAAAGAAACGCTCGGCCATGACGTGGCTACCTTTTCTGTCCGCGCCACGACGCCCGGCGTCATTCACAGAGACTTGCTGATAATCGGTTCCAGCGTTTCGGAAGGGGGCGATGCGCTGCCCGGCTACATTCGGGCGTTTAACGTGCGCACGGGCAAACTGGCCTGGGTGTTTCATACCATTCCGCTGCCGGGCGAATACGGCTACGAAACCTGGTCAAAGGACGCCTACAAAAAATTAGGTGGTGCCAACTGCTGGGCGGGTATGGTCGTCGACGAAAAACGGGGTGTCGTTTACGCGGGAACGGGGTCGCCTTCGGCTGATTTTTACGGCGGTGCCCGCGAAGGCCAGAACCTGTTTGCGAACTGCGTCATTGCCCTAAACGCTCAAACCGGCAAACGCATCTGGCACTTCCAAACCGTCCACCACGATCTCTGGGACCGCGATCTGCCCTGCCCGCCCAATCTGCTGACGGTAACGCACAACGGCCCGGATGGCCGACCCCGGCGAAGGGATGCGGTGGCGCAGGCAACCAAAGACGGCTACGTGTTCGTATTTAATCGGGATACCGGCAAACCCCTGTTTCCCGTCCGCGAGGTGCCCGTGCCTACGTCACCGGCCCTACCCGGCGAACACCCGTGGCCCACGCAGCCCGTACCCGACAAACCCGCTCCGTTCGCCTTGCAGGAACTAACCGAAGCCACCATTACCAACCGCACACCCAACACGCGGGCCTACGTCCTGGAGCGGTTCAGGAACAGTTATCAGGGTGGTAAACACGGGCCACCCAGTGAAAAAGGATCGCTGATTTTCGGCATGGGGGGCGGAGCTGAGTGGGGCGGTACAGCCGCTGATCCTGATGGTATTTTTTACGTAAATTCCAACAACATGCTTTGGTGGCTGAAGATGCGCGGCAACCGAACGCAATCTGGTGGTGCCCTGACGCGGGGAGCCTGGCTCTTCGACACCAACTGCTCAGTCTGTCATGGTATGGATGGCAAAGGAAGCGGCAATCAACCGGTGGCTCAGGCCTACCCCGACCTGACTGATGTTGGTAAGCGATTAGACAAGGAGCAGATTCACAGCCTGCTGATCAGTGGCCGGGGACGAATGCCTTCGTTTAGCCACATTGCCAAAGCAGACCGCGAAGCCATTATCAATTTTCTGATGAACCGGGGAACAAAGTCCGCCATAACGGCTTCCACGCCGGTCGACAGTCATAATTCGGTCGTCGCAACGAAGACGCCGGAGGGCAGTGACTTTCCGTACATACCGCCATATTTGAACAACGGCAACACGCAATTCCGGGATCAGGACAACTACCCCGCCGTGAAGCCGCCCTGGGGAACGCTCAACGCCATCGACCTCAACACGGGCGAATACGTCTGGCAGGTGCCGCTGGGGGAGTATCCCGAATTAGTGAAGAGAGGCATACCCCCAACCGGTACGGAGAACCACGGCGGGCCGGTCGTGACGGCGGGCGGGCTGCTGTTCATTGCGGCTACCTACGACGAAAAACTCCGCGCGTTCGACCGCAAAACGGGCAAAATCGTCTGGGAACACAAATTGCCCGCCGGGGGCTTCGCCACACCCATCACCTACATGGTCAATGGCCGACAGTACGTCGTCATTGCCGCCGGAGGTACGCGCTACGGCCTCAAATCGGGTGGTTCCTACGTCGCGTTTGCCCTTCCCGACCAATCACGCACTAAATGAGGACCAGCGTAATTGACTCCTGCTTAGCCACTGATAACCTGATGGCGCATTCTTTACTATGCTGCGATTGGGGGACTTCGTCGTTTCGATTGCGCCTGATGACCCTTGACAGCTATCAGTGCGTGGGCGAAATACAGTCCCAACATGGCATTGCCCGTATGTTTACTGACTGGAAAGCAGACGGTGAGCCCAACGGCATTCCCCGTGAGCAGTTCTTCCGTCGGCAGTTGAAAGCGCATATCGACCGGTTGGCCGGGCAAGTGGCGCACAGTTTGGACGGAATTCCAGTCGTTATTTCGGGCATGGCGTCGTCGTCCATTGGCATGGCCGACGTTGCCTACGCGACACTGCCGTTTGCCGCCGACGGCAGTCAGGCCAGCATCCGGCACTTCGATGCCCAGCCTGATTTTCCCTGGGAAATCAAGTTGGTTTCCGGAGTCAGCAGTCAGCAGGACGTTATGCGCGGGGAAGAGACCCAACTGATTGGCTTGCTAACGCTGCTTGACCAGGCGAATGAACAAACCCGAAAGGCCATTTTCATCTTTCCGGGTACGCACGCCAAACACATGGCTATTGAGCATGACCAGTTAGTTCATTTTGACACGTTCATGACCGGTGAGTTATTCCACCTGCTGGCCAATCAAAGCATCCTCGCCGATTCTGTCGACATCAGCAACCTGATTCCGGTTTTGGATAGTGAAATGGCGGCTTTCAAACGGGGTGTCCGGCAGTCGAAATCCAGCCCGATTCTGAACAGTCTGTTTACGGTTCGGACGAACGAGCTTTTCAACAAATTGACGAAACGACAAAACGCGCTTTACCTCAGCGGGCTGTTGATTGGCCAGGAACTCGGGCATCTGGTAGATAAACCGGACTGGCCCATTGTGCTCTGTAGCGGGAGTAACCTGGCCGTTTTCTACAAGCTGGCCATTGACGAACTCCAGCTATCAGAACGCACGACGACCGTGTTGCCCGACCTCATCGACCGGGCGGCCAGCGTTGGTCAGATCCGGTTATACCAGCATCAGTTAATAAAACAGACGACGGAATGAGACCGAATGCCTTTTCTTGGGCGCTATTCGCCAACGCGCCAATCGTCGGCATTGTGCGCAATCTGTCGATGGATGATATGGTGCATATTCTGCCGCTCTACCGGGACGCGGGCCTGACGACGATTGAAATCACGATGAACACCCCCAATGCCGAAGCCATCATTCGGTACGCCCTCGATCACCACCGCACCGGAATGCCGGACCACGGCGGACTGGCCGACGGCCTCAATGTTGGGGCCGGAACGGTCTGTACGATGGCCGATCTGGAAAAGGCCCTCACGGCCGGTGCGCAGTTTATTGTCACGCCGGTTATTGATGAGCAGGTTATTCAAACCTGCGTCCAACGGAGAATCCCCATTTTTCCCGGCGCGTTTACCCCATCCGAAATTTACAAAGCCTGGTCGCTGGGCGCTTCATTAGTCAAGGTTTTCCCGGCTACGTCGCTCGGCCCCGCCTACGTCAGCGACTTGAAAGCTCCCCTCGGCCAAATAAAGCTGCTACCAACGGGGGGCATCACGCGGAATAACCTAACCGACTATCTGAAGGCGGGAGCATATGGCGTGGGGATTGGTAGTCATCTTTTCGATAAGACGCTCATCCGCGAGCAAAACTGGACGGGCTTAGGGGCGCACTTCCGGCAGTTCGCTGACCAGTTAGCCACCGTTCCCAAGAGCCAACCGACCATCCAGTAAACCCCAGCGACATGGTATCTCCGTCCAAGAATCCGCAGCCTGCAACTATTTCAACAAAGCAGAATTACCGGTGGATCATTGTCGTCCTGTTGTTCTCAGCCACGACGATCAACTACCTCGACCGCCAGATCATCGGGCTGCTAAAACCGATTCTGGAAGTTGAGTTTAGCTGGACCGAAACCGATTTCGCCCGGATCGTGATTGCCTTTACGGCCGCATACGCCATTGGCCTGCTGGGGTTCGGCTGGTTCATTGACAAAGTCGGCACCAAAATCGGCTACTCCGTCACCATCGTCTGGTGGAGCGTGGCCGGAATGCTGCACGCGCTGGCCCGGTCTGCGTTTGGCTTCGGCGTGGCGCGGGTTGGGCTGGGTCTGGGTGAAGCAGGCAACTACCCGGCGGCCGTGAAAACGGTGGCTGAGTGGTTTCCGCAAAAAGAGCGGGCGCTGGCCACCGGCCTGTTCAATGCCGGAACCAGCATCGGCGTGGTCGCGGCCCTGCTCATCGTTCCGCAAATATTGAGCCGATACGGCTGGCAGGAAGTGTTCTGGATTACTGGCGCACTGGGGTTCGTCTGGCTGATTTTTTGGCTGATTTTCTACGAAGTTCCGGCGAAGCAGAAGCGATTAACCCCGCAGGAACACGCCTACATCACCAGCGGGCAGGAAGCAGAACCGGAAGCAAAGACGCCAATCAGGTGGTTTAAGCTGTTTACATTGCCACAAACGTGGGCGCTGATCGTCGGCAAAGGGCTGATCGACCCGATTTACTGGTTTTTTCTGTTCTGGCTTCCCTCCTACTTTGCGTCGACGTTTGCGCTGGACCTTAAAAAGATAAGCGTAGAACTGTTGCTGATTTATGGAGCCACAACGGTGGGCAGCATTGGCGGTGGCTATCTGTCGTCGTGGTTGATTAAACGCGGCTGGCCCACGCTGCGGGCGCGAAAAACGGTTCTGCTGGCGTTCGCGGTCCTCGAACTGTCCATTATTCTGGCTCAGTTCGCCACCGACGTTTGGGTCGCCGTTGGCCTGATTAGTTTAGCGGTAGCCGTTCATCAGGCCTGGGCCACAAACGTATTCACCTTAGCGTCCGACCTGTTTCCGAAGCAGGCGGTCAGTTCGGCAGCGGGTATTGCGGGCATGGCTGGGGCAATGGGCGGCATCTTCTTTCCAATGCTGGTCGGCAGTCTGCTCGACAGCTACAAGGCCGTCGGAAACCTGTCTGGTGGCTACAATGTGCTGTTCACCATCTGCGGCTGCACGTACTTAGTCGCATGGTCGATCATCCACCTGCTAACCCGAACCCCCAACGTCGTGACCGTCGATCAGTTGAAGTGAAGGGGCTGCGTACGAGCACCTATCTATCGGGCCAGTCCATCCCGACGGGCGCGGGCACGAACGCGCTCAGCCCTGGCTCGGCTATCGGGATGGCTGGAGAGGAATGCGGTAATCCGATTTCCACCACCACCGCCCAACTTGGCTAACTTCTCAAACGACGTAGCCAGCGCCATAACACTGTAGCCGTTACGTTTCAGAAATCCGTAACCATAATCATCGGCTTCGGTCTCCTGTTGGCGGCTGAACGACGCACCAGCAATGTAATCAGCCGCACCGGCTACCTGCGACCGGGACAGTTTGCCTACCATACCTGACTGCGAAGCTCCCGCGTTGCGCAGGGCCGACCGCTGAAGGCCGCGTTTCATGGCGTCGCGGGTGTCCCGGTTGATAACATGGCCAATCTCATGGCCCATAATAGCCAGCAATTCATTGTCGGTCATCACGTCCATCAGCCCTTTAAACACGCGCACACTGCCATCCGCCGTGGCAAACGCATTGACACCGGAAACGTTATAGACTTTGTAATTGATAGGCAGTCCGCCAACCGTGCGGTGACGCCGGACGATCCGGCTCAGGCGCTGCGAATACGGATCGCTGGCATTAGCAACCGGGTTGGTGGCGTCCATTTGCTGCACGGCCTGCCGGGAATAGGCAACGACCTGCGCGTCCGACAACGTAACCGAACCAATGCCGTCCAGTACGGCCTGCATAAGATTGGGGTTGACAGTACCCTGGGCCAGCAACACGTTTAGAATCCCGAACACCAGAACAGCGACGATTAATAAGCGTTTCATGAGTTAAGTCGATTAGAGTCACCCGCCTTGTCCACTACTAAAGTAGCCCCCTTTCATCTCAGCAAAAGGCGCATTAGGGCAGGATGATTAGTTGAGACTATGCAGACGTACGGGCTGGATGCCTCCTCATTGCTACTGCTTCACCTGCACGGGCAGGCCCTCCAACTGCGCGTAGTTAAGCTTCCAAGTGTCATCGTTGCCTTTTTTCCAGAGCAGGATAAAGTTGCCCTCGCCAATGCCGTTCGGCTGATCCGGGCCATCGGGCAACACGTCGACGGAGTACGTACCTGCTTCGTAGGCGGTTTTGGTATCGGCCGACGAGCTGACGACGTTTGTTTTCAGGTCGGTCAGCGTCGGCAGAGTCTCGCGCACCCATTTCTGAGCCACTTCCGATTTGCCTTTGAAGTGCGTATTGCCTTGCAGAAAGTGGACATCCTCGGCTAAGAACGAGATGATTTTCTCGGTATCCTTATTATTCCACGCCCGGATAAATTGCTGATTCAGGTCCTGCACATTGACGGCGTCGCCCGGTGAGCAGGCGGTTGTCAGCAGGGTAACGAGTAAAACACAAATGGATGATTTCATAACGTAAATGTTGTTTAGTGAAAAATGAACCCGGTGACGCTTACCAGCTTTTCCGGCGGACTTCCGACGTTGGGTAAGCCGTAGCCTGATCACCGTAGGACGGGTTGGTCAGAAAAAGCGCGTTGCCGTTGCTGGTATAAGGGTCCGAAACGGTTGGGGCGCGGAACGCCGTGGCCGCAAGAGCGGCACTAAAGCCAGTGGCGGCTTCAACTTCGGACACGGCGGGAACGGGCGCTTTACGGATGGCCGCTACACGGGCAGCGGCCGGACGAGTTACCACGGCGGGCCGGTCGGCGGCAGCGGCTGCTTCCTGACGGGCAAGCTGCGCTTCGCGCCGGGCCTCGGCGGCTTCGCGTTTGTTCTCGGCAACTTCCCGCCGGGTTTCGGCGGCTTCGCGCTCAGCGGCTGCAATTCGCGCATTCGTCTTGCGCTGATTGTCCACCCCTTTACCGATGCCATAGCCAACGGCACCACCGGCTAACCCGCCAATGACACCCCCAACCGCCCGGTTGCGCTTATTGATGATGGCTCCGGCGGCACCACCTGCCCCGACCCCAATAGCGGTGCCTTTAGCTTGTGGACTCCAGCGTCGTTTTTCCTGCGCCTGCACCGAGTTACTAAACAGGGCCGTCAACAGTATTAGCAGACTGATACTCGTGTGAATCGTTTTCATAGCGTTGTGTGTTCGTTTAGGTTAGTATCTTTAACAAAACCGATTGTTGGACAACAAACGGCGGCCAAGGTTTACTAACACTATGATCTACGGGGTGCAGGACACCTCAGATTGATACCGGCAAATAAGTAGGCCATTACCCGCCCGTTCTTTTTATTTTTTCAACTGACCTATTATGAGAATTCTGCTTAGCCTGTCGCTGCTCACGTTAACGTTTGCCGCCGTTGCTCAACCGGCGCTTCGTGTTAAAACGGCCAATGGCCCTATCGAGGGCACCGCCGAAACGGGTGGCGTTCGCTCGTTTAAGGGTATTCCTTTTGCCACCCCACCCGTTGGCGACCTGCGCTGGAAAGAACCCCAACCCGCCAAGAACTGGACGGATGTCCGCCAGGCTAAGAAATTCGGCCCCCGCGCTATGCAGCGGGCCGTTTTCGGCGATATGGGCTTCCGTTCCGATGGTATGAGCGAAGACTGCCTCTATTTAAATGTCTGGACGCCCGCTAAATCGGATAAGGACCGCTTACCGGTGCTGGTGTACTTCTATGGGGGTGGCTTTATAGCGGGCGACGGTTCTGAAGCCCGCTACGATGGGGAAAACATGGCCCGCAAAGGCATTGTAACGCTCACGGTTAACTATCGACTTGGACCGTTTGGCTTCATGGCCCACCCTGAACTAACGGCCGAATCGCCCCACAAAGCATCCAGTAACTACGGGTACTTAGACCAGAGCGCGGCCCTGCGCTGGGTACAGCAGAACATTGCGGCTTTCGGGGGTGATCCCAAAAAAGTGACCATTGCGGGTGAGTCAGCAGGGTCAGTATCCGTCAGCGCCCAGATGGCCTCTCCCCTATCGAAGAATTTGATGGCCGGAGCCATTGGCGAAAGCGGCTCACTATTGGGGACGCTGCCACCGACGTCGCTGGCCGATGCCGAACAGTTAGGCGTTAAGTTTGCCGAGCAGGTGGGCGCAAAATCGCTGGCCGATCTGCGAGCCATGCCTGCCGAGAAACTTCTTGAAGCCACGGCCGATCCTAAAACACCACGCTTCTCATCGGCCGTCGACGGGTATTTCTTCCCAAAATCGCCAATGGCCATTTTCGCGGCTGGCGAACAGGCACAGGTGCCGCTATTAGTGGGCTGGAACTCCGAAGAGATGAGTGGGCGGGCTATTTTGGGGCAAGAGAAACCAACCGCGGAGAACTATACCAAAGCTGTGCAGAAACTGTACGGCGACCGCGCGGCCGACGTGCTGAAACTGTACGCGGGCACCACTGACGAAGCCGTTGAACAGGTCGCTACCGACCTGGCCGGTGACCGGTTTATTGGCTACAGCACCTGGAAATGGGCCGATTTACACAGCAAGACTGGGGGTAAAAAGCCCGTGTATCGGTATCTGTACGCCCGCCCGCGCCCGGCCATGACGCCCGAAATGGGCAATGCCGAGTCAGGTTTAGCGGGTGGCGTTGTGAAAAGCACCACCCCGGCCGCGCCCCGACCAGCCGCTCGTGGCGCGGTCCACTCGGCCGAAATCGAGTACGCCATGGGCAATTTAGCCAGCAATAAGACGTATGCCTGGACACCCGACGATTATAAAGTGTCGGAGGTAATGCAGAACTACTTCGCTAACTTCATCAAAACTGCCAATCCCAATGGTCCCGGCCTGCCAACCTGGCCCGTTCTGAAGCCTGACGGTCCCGCCCAGTTTATGCGTATCGACGTGAATACTCGCGCCGAAGTCGAGAAGAATCGCGAGCGCTATCTGTTCATGGATCAGTTTTCAGCAAAGCCGTAAGCCTACAGGAACTGACAAGTCAATGATTTCCATAAACGTACGAAAGCCGGTCATCACTGACCGGCTTTCGTACTTTCTTCGCCAACGATTACAGCAAAGGCGTAATGAATGTTACTTGTTAAATCTGCGAATAGGCCACCGGTTCCAGAAAAACCCGGATAATGTTGGACACCGTATTGGCGTATTCGGGTAGCTGCGAAACACGTTTCCAGTCGGCATCGGCGCTGAAGGCTTTCCAGTTGGCGTCGCGCTCAGCCATGTCTTTGAAGGTGAGCATGTAGGTCAGACAGGGCATGTGCTCCCCCGCAATGACCTGACCAAAAAATACCGGATTGAGCTTTACCTTATTAAAGATTGGTATTTCATCCACGTTAAACATCTTTACCTTCCGGCGAACAGCATCCTCGGAATACCCTTCGTAGGTGCGCAGTTCAAAAATCCGGTTCCCGGTAGCGGGTGCAATCATTTGCGGTAACGCATCGAAGGCACTCAGCAACGACGTGCTGTAACGGGCATATGGCGCTTTGTCAGGCGCAAGTTCATTATAAACCTGACTGGCTTTAGCATAGGCCGCGTCGCTGGCTAAGCGGGTTGACGCAGTCGCGTAGCTTTCCATCGACGGGTGCGGAATGAGCGCGTACAGCTTGGCCGGGTCCGATTTTCCCATCTCCCGAAACACACCAATCGTTTTGACGCCCTGCCGGTTCAACGCAGGAATCAGCGCATCTTTGAGGTAGTTTTCGATGTTCGACTGCGGTAACCCAAAGCGGGACTCATACGTGCGTAGCTCGTACAATTCTTTGGTGGCGGCAGGGTTGATGGCTTCGGTCATGCCAAGGGCCGGAACGGCCAACATTGAAGAGGCAACGAATTGTCTTCGTTTCATTCGGTTGAGTTGGTTTTATAAACGTGTTAAGACGACCTTATAAGATCGGATTGTCATAATCTACTCCAATAAATGGGTGTGTAAGTGTATGGGCATTTACGGTTGCTGGTCAAACACCCATACACTTACACACCCCTCTCTTCATCCCACCGGCACGACCGTCGAGTTTTTAATCTCGGCCATAACAAAGAAGCTGCTGATGTGCAACGTACCGGCAATCACCGACAGGCGGTCCTGATAAAACCGATTGTAAGTTTCCATGTCGCGGCTGACAATTTTGAGCAGGTAATCGAACGTGCCCGACACGCGGTTACACTCCAGCACTTCGGGCAGGTCGCGCACGGCCGTGTCGAAGTCGGCGAAGGTATCCCGGGTTTGTTTGTCGAGCGTCACCTGGCAGTACACCATCAGTCCATTACCTACCTTCTTCTTGTCAATAATCGTCACGTAGCGGTCAATGATACCGTCGCGTTCGAGCCGTTTAATGCGCTCGTGAACCGGCGTTTTGGAGAGGTTGATCTGCTGTCCGATTTCCTGAATCGTCAGGCGGGCGTTGGCCTGTAGCAGACTTAAAATGGCGCGGTCAGTTTTATCCAATGTGTCCATCGCGAAATTTTTACGCAGAAGCTGACGAAAAGGGACCACGAAAAGATCTATTTCCTGTTAACGAACTGTATTAGCGTCCTATTTCCTGATTAGTAAAGCTATAATAGAAAATATCTACCGTCAATTTATCTTTGTATCACGAACAGAAAAGTACCTTAAACCCCAGCATCATCATGGTTATTGGTGTTCCTAAAGAAATAAAAAACAACGAGAATCGGGTCGCACTAACACCCGCTGGCGTGACAGAACTGCGCAAGTATGGTCACACCATACACGTGCAGGTGAATGCCGGACTGGAAAGCGGTTTTGAGGACGAAGAATACATTGCGGCCGGGGCCATTATGCTCCCAACTATCGAAGATGTCTACGGCATTGCCGAGATGATTATGAAAGTTAAAGAGCCGGTAGCGTCCGAGTACGATCTTATCAAAGAAAATCAACTGCTCTTCACCTATTTCCACTTTGCTTCGTCGGAAGAGCTGACGCGGGCGATGCTGGCGAAGGGAGCCGTCTGCTTAGCTTACGAAACCGTGGAGCGGCCCGACCGCAGCCTGCCGCTGCTGGTGCCGATGTCGGAAGTGGCGGGCCGGATGGCCATTCAGGAAGGAGCCAAATACTTAGAGAAACCGCTGAAAGGCCGCGGCATTCTGCTGGGGGGCGTGCCGGGCGTAAAACCCGCCAACGTCCTGATTCTGGGGGGTGGCATTGTTGGTACGCAGGCCGCTAAAATGGCTGCCGGTCTGGGTGCCCACGTTACCATTATGGACGTAAGTCTGCCGCGTTTGCGTTACCTGTCGGACATTATGCCGCCGAACGTGCAGACGATGATGTCGAATGAATATAACATTCGTGAGATGATTAAGGTCTGCGACCTGATCGTGGGCGCGGTGCTGATTCCGGGTGCAAAAGCCCCCCACCTCATCACCCGCGACATGCTGAAAATCATGCGTCCCGGCACGGTGCTGGTCGACGTGGCCGTTGACCAGGGTGGCTGCATTGAAACCTGCCGCCCCACTACCCACGAAGATCCAACGTTCATTATTGACGGCGTGGTGCATTACTGCGTGGCCAACATGCCCGGCGCGGTGCCTTACACGAGTACGCTAGCGCTCACCAACGCGACACTGCCGTATGCGCTGCAACTCGCCAACAAAGGCTGGCAACAAGCCTGCCGCGACAATATGGACCTGAGACTGGGATTGAACGTCGTGGAGGGCAAGGTCGTTTACAAAGGCGTTGCCGACGCTTTTGGATTAGAACTCACACCCGTTGGCGACATGCTGACGGAGGAAGAGGTAGCCTGACCGGCTCAGTATTAACTCATTACCTATTCATCAATAAACGCGCAGGCCGCACCCTTTTGGAGTGCGGCCTTTTTTGGTGGGTTGCTTGCCCCTCACCGACCCGTCCCTCTTCCATAGGGCGAGACGGTCCAACGGGTCGGTGAGGAAATCAGGCAACTTCGGCACAGTAGACGTCCGGCTCTGGCACGGACAGGCCAATAACTTTAGCGCCCATCAGGTTTTGTAACGCTTCCCGGCCCGTATTCCACCGACGGGCAATATTCTCTTCCCGCACCAGAACCGAATCTTTAGGCTGATTTGCCTGCTCGAAATACTCAGGCATCCGGCTCGTCATCTCGCTGACAATCTCAGTGATCGTGCCCATTACCAGTAGCTCAGGAGCCGACTGAGCCAGTTGAATCAGGGCACGAACCATCGACGCGGTGTAAAAAGCGCAGTCAATATCCTGGTGACGCACCGGCACGCCATCGTGAAGCCGCTGTAGATTGACGCCACCGTCTTCCAGCCGATCAGATGCGGGTGTATTGCCCTCCGGCTGCGGAAATACAGCGTCCACCTTTTGTTTGAATTTCTCCCACCACGGCGGTATGCCCGACGGATTTAGCGTGTCGCAGAAGATAATACGCTGAGGTAGTTCGGGTTGTTGCGGATTCATTAGCAGCAGAGCCGCGCCTAAGTGACGGTCGTCGGCGGCATGGCGTCGCTGAATCACAAAGCACTGAAGTTGATCATTTCCCTCTTCCTGGATCTGTTGGGTAACGGTCAGGACTATACGCAATGAATCTTCCATATAACCTTCCGTAACGACATGAACCGGCAGTTGGCTCGGGAATACGGCGTTATCGTTGGCTTCGTTCCGAAGTTGATTCGCCAAAATGGTCAAAGCAGTTGCGTCGGAGCGCCGGGTTCCGAAATACGTGCCAATGTCTTCTTTAGCCAGACCCGTTTGTCCGTCAACCAGACCCACCGTGTCCCCATGCTCACACTGCCGACTGGGCGGACTATAGCGAAACGGCACCTCCCGGTGTTCGCGGTGGGCGGCTAAATTATAAATACGCTTCTCGAACTGAGCCAGCATCGGCTCATAGGCGTCATTTTCGAAATAGACTTCGCTGAGGGGCCGGAGTAGGTGGCGGGCGATGGTATCCTTCTGAAGCAGCCGTTCGAGCGCGTCGTCGCTGTGTTTGAAAAAACTGCGTAGCGCACCGTGTTCAACAAAGGCTTCGGCGTCGCTGTCGACGCCCGTGTCCGGGTGTTTATCCGGTCCCATGCCGTGGTCAATCCACTCGCGGAGGAATTGTTTGACGGCAAGATCAAAGGCGTTATTTGCCCAGTCGGCGCGTTCTTTTGTATAGTGTGTTTGGCGAAGTAGTTCGCAGTTGATCGGACCGTCCCCACCAAGTAGGGTCCGAAATGCTATTGTCATAGGGAAGGGGTAATTATGCCTACAATATAAGGCAAAAACAGTCCCCATAAAAGCAGCCCGTCCTACTTATTCATGATAACTTAACATCAACCGTATTTTTGCACCAATGCGGCCCATTCTTCGTTCAGCGACCCTGCAAAAAACGGCTCACCGGCCCGCCGATACCAGTAATTAGCGTTGAACCGGTCGCCTTCTTTGCGGTGCAGGTACGCGTGCAGCCGGTCATAAGGCGGCTCACCCTCGCGGCTCTGCGCAATCTCGTGAGCCTGCTCCCACTGTCCGTTCGCATCGTACCAGAGAGCCTGCAAAACCGGATGAATACCAGCCGGGGGCTGGGGTTGAGTTAGTGTTTTATTGAATTCGTCGGTTGTCATTCTGATAAGTATTTGAGTGCATAGGTATTTAGGTTTATGAGACAGCATCTCAACACGCACAAACCTAAACACGCATGTACGTAAACACCAAATAGTTTATTTCCCGTTCAGGGAAGCCTTCAGATACGGTTCGTAGGCCGGGGTGACGTAAACCGTATAGGTGTCCAACCGAACAGCGCGGTAAGGCTGCTTCATGACGCGGGGCAAACGATTGTCCAATCTTTGAAAATCGTTGTTGGGAATAATGGCCAGGTCAGCATCTTCCCAGTGCTTTTCGGTTGGCCAGATGGTGTAATGCCGGTGGAAAATGGGAATCAGGTAGTCGAACACGTACACGTTGGACCGCGCCGGAATCAGTTTGGCCAGCCGCTCCACTACGGCGATATCGGACGCGGGCAGCAACGATTCCTTCTGCGGGTCGAAGCGGTGCGTTACCGTGTTGCGCAGGATGGTGAGCAATCGAAAGTCGGGCCGGGCGTAGGCCACAATCGGGAACTGGACGGCAAACAGAAGCGCACCCAACACCACCGGCTGCCAGCGGGGCGTCGGCCCTTCCGGTCCTGGCCCGAACAGAAACCAGACCGTCAGCGTATAAACCACCGAGAAAGCGTAGACCAATACAAACCGCGGGGGCCACGTCAGCGATACCAGTTCAAACAGCGGATTGGTGCCGTAATACGTAGCGCCCTGCACCCAGTTCGAGAGCAAAAGCGCCGACTGCGCCACACCATACACCAACAGGACGCTCCCCACCTGCCGCCAGCCTACTCGGTACAGGCCATAAAGCAGCAGGCCGATGGACGGCGACAGCAGCAAAAACGTCTGCATGAGCAGCATCAGGTGCTTACTAATAAAAACAGTGTCGTGGAGGCCCGCGCCTATCGCGGCAAGGGCTTGCTGCAGGCGGGGTTCCGGCTCGGTTGCGTTATTTTTATAAGACAGAAACAGCATTCCGGCGACAAACAGCCCAGCCCAGCCGCCCAGCACGATCCAAAACCGTGATTTGGTCAGGATACCGAAAATGGTTCGTTTAGGGTTAGCAATCAGGTACTGGACGCTCAGAAGCGCCAGATGAAGGGCACCGCCTAAAAGCGCACCGTCTTCCTTAACCAGCACCAGCAACGTCCCCGTCAGCAAAAACCAGCCCGTCTGGTAGCTCAACAGGGCCAGTAGAAACAGCAGCGATAGGGGAAAATACGTTAGTTCGGGGTGCCAGCCAATGCCGGGGTGATCGCTAAACCAAAACCAGACCGGCCCCAACAGCAGCACCGCTCCCACGAGCCAAGCGGCCCACGCGGGCAATCGTCGACTGATTTGCTGTAACAGCAGGCCATAGCTCAGCAGCGAGAGACCAATTTGCACGGCGAAAGCCCCATAAGCGCCCGCTACGTAGATCAGCGGTCCCCAGAGCAACATGCCGTAATTGTTATGGATCCGGTCGTCGTAGCCCCACACATTTTCATACAGCAACGGTCGGCCGTCTACCCAGCTACACGACTCCTGGAGAAAAATATACATATCGTTGTACGTATAATACAACGCCTGAAAACGGATGACTTTAAACCAGAAAAACAGGAGTAACAGCAGGCTGCTGATTGCAACCGGGACAATCCACTTTCTTGTCATACGGGCATTTAACTACGTGTGTTTACGTCCGTAGCGCATAAATAGTTTAGTCACTACTCCACATCAGACAGTCAAACACAGATGCACATCAACTTAAGTGTGTTCAGTTGACGCGCAGAATTCCGCCCAACTGAGTGTATGGAACGGTCACCTCAATTGGGCCAAGGGCATAAGCGGCTATTTCGTAGGGATTGTAATAAAAGACCATACCCGTACGGCTCATGCCGACGTTAGCGGGCAGAAAAAAACGGCCGTTCCGCAAAAAATACCCCTGCTCTTCCAGGTTGGTTTGTGGCAGCAGTTCCTGTTGCTGCCGGAAAGTTTTCTCTACCACGTTCAGCAGGGCTGTCGTGTCCGATACGAGGTCGGTGAGCGAGAGGGTCCGGCCGGTTTCGCGGTCGAACACGTAAAAATTTAGGTTTGAGTTTGGGTGCGCCCCGCCCGTGTAGGCATAGGTTTCCAGTCTCACGGTCAGAAGATCGGCACTGGCATAGGTCGTGTCGGCCTTAGTTTTGAGTTCCCAGCAACTGCCTAAGCCGCCCATGTCATCGGTCATGGTTTGGTAATCAGTGGCAAATAACGCCACGGCCTTTGGCAGGTCGGCACGAGCGTCGGGGTGAGCGGCTACGGTTGCGCTGTCGAGCCAGTCCGTAATGCTGCCCACGGCGAGTTGCTGAAGCGTGTCGTTAATTTTCCGGGCACCGTCGCTTTCTTCCTTAAGCAGAAAATAGTCGACCGACACATCTACCCCTTTGTTCGTGGTGGTGTCGCAGCGGTTCGCATTGGTCAGCGTATACTGCTGGCGTACTAAAACCGGTGGCCCCGGCGGCACTGGACGGCACGCCTGAAAAAGAGAAATGAAACCTAAAAGAGCTGGTAAGAGGAGGTACTTCATGCGTAAGGAGCGGGGAGCACGATCAGGTCGTTTGTCGCACAAGCTTCGCGGGGCTGATGACCTGAGAGAGCACCTTGCTGGTACTACAAACTTAATAAATCTTTAAACCGAATCGCCTGCCGACGACTTATTTCAATTTTGTCGCCCCCGCGCAGTGTCACCAGCAGCCCCCCGCTAAACCAGGGTTCTATTTTTTCGATCCACTGGAGGTTAATGATGTGCTTGCGGTTGGCCCGGAAAAAAGTAGCCGGGTTGAGCCGGTCTTCAAGGGCGTTCAGCGACTTGAGCACCAATGGTTTCTGATCGTCGAAATACAGCCGGACGTAGTTGCCCATCGACTCAAATAGCCGCACTTTACCCAATTTCACGAACCAGCATTTTTCACCGTCTTTCACGAATACCTGATCGTTTTCGCCGAGCGTTTTGGTGGCCGGACCGGGCGAATCCCCGCCAGACGACGTTCCGTTGATGTCGGTGGTATGACGCTCTTCCTCAACGCGGTGAATGGCTTCGCTCAGCCGCGCCAGTTCAACGGGTTTGAGCAGGTAGTCGAGTGCGTTGAATTCAAAGGCTTTGAGGGCGTATTCATCAAAAGCGGTGGTAAAAATAACCTCCGGCGTTTTACCTTCGATGGCCTGCAGCAGTTCAAAGCCGTTTTTGCCGGGCATTTGAATATCCAGAAACAAGAGGTCCGGCTCCAGCTCTTCAATCATCGGCAGGGCTTCATCGGCGTTGGCGGCTTCGCCCACAATCTCAATTTTCGGGAAGTTGTCGAGCAGCCGACGCAGTTCGTTGCGGGCTAAACGTTCGTCGTCAATGATGAGGGTTTTCATAAGGAAATGATGAATGATAAATGATGAATGATTTACACCGGCAGGCATTCATCATTTATCATTCATCATTCTTTCGTTAGCGTTACGTCGGAACAGGCCCTCCGACTGGGCGGGAATGGTAATATCGGCACAAACAACGGGGCCTTTGAACTGGGTAGGCTGGTCGTTTTGGTCTTCTTCCTGAAAAATTTGAAACGTTGCTTCGGGTCCGTAGAGTAATTCGAGCCGCTGGGCCGTGTTGGCCAGCCCAAAACCGCCCGACGCTTCTTTGTCGCCCAAAACCCCCGTGTTGCGGATAATGATGTGAAGCTTATCCATGACAATGGTTGAGTGCACCTCCACGAATCCCCCACCCATGGCCGTCGAGACGCCGTGCTTGATAGCGTTCTCGACCAGCGTCTGGAGCATCATTGGCGGGACCTGCCAAAACAGGGTTCGGCCATCGAGTTCGATGCGGGACGTCAGCCGGTCTTCGTAGCGGACTTTTTCGAGCGCTAAGTAATCCTCAACCGTTTTAATTTCTTCGCGCAGTTCAACCGTTTTGCGCCGGTCGGCCAGCAGGGAATTGCGCAGCAGGTTGGAAAGCTGGGTGATGCTGTGCTGCGCTTTGTCGGGATTTTCGTAAACCAAGGCCCGAATGCTGTTGAGGGCGTTGAACACAAAATGCGGGTTTAGCTGGGAGCGCAGCACTTTAGCTTCGGTTTCGCGAATGCTGGTTTTGAGCAGAATTTTCTCGATCTCCGCGTCGCGCGTTCGCTCCACGTAGTGATAAACGGTGTAGCTCAATACCCACGCCAGCATGGTTTTGCCCCAGGTGAGTATATAGCCAATAACCAGCCACGGCTCATTAGCTAAGTACTGCTGCGGAACAATCATCATGTCAATCGGGAGGTTAACCAGCGTCATAATCAAAGCCAGTACAAACACTGACAACAACACGCGCGGGGCCAACTGAATAAACGGCAGCCGCACCCAGTTCCAGCGTCGGATCATGAGTCGATAGAGGTGAGTCAGAGTCACTCCCAAAAAGATGTTTGCGATGGCCAAATACAACGCATCAACATCGAAACCAAGCTGCAATACATAAGCCGAATACTCCACTACCATGAGGAGCGTCCAGCCAATTACCTGACAAAACCAATATATTTTTTGCTTAGCAAGGCCCATTTCTGTTCATGTCCTCTACCGGACAGTAAGCGAATATACGGTTTCGAGTGAGCGGTGAGCCGCCAACAGTGAGCAATGGCCGAATACGTAGATTACTGGCCCTATGTTTCTGATAACTGGTATTAGTAATCCCATCAGGTCCGATTGGCTACTCACTGCTTACTGTGCCAAGGCCAGCGACAACAGATGGGCGGTGTCGTTGTTCAGCTCAATGTCGAACGCCCGCGTGTCATAATCATACCGGAGTTTGTAGAGACACAGGTTGCTGTGTTCAAAGTAGTCCATTTGCGCCAGCGGCCGGTTGGTGAGCCAGCAGAGCAGAATTCGCATGGCGCGGCCGTGCATGGTAATGAGCACGGGCGTCTCGTCGGGATGCGACAGGATTGCGTCGATAGCAACGCGCTGCCGGGCTTCGACCTGCTCCGGGCTTTCGCCCCCGTCGGTGGGCAGTGCCGTATTACCCGCCGACCAGGCTTCGATTAAGGTACGGTAATACGCGTTGTCGAGGTTGCCGGGCACCTTGCCTTCCATGACGCCCCAGCTAATTTCGTTGAGGCCGGTGAGTTTTTCGTAGGAAATACCCAGGTCGATAAATGGCTCGGCGGTTTGATAGGTGCGCCGAAGACCGGAGATATAAATTTTGCGAAACGGCACGTGCTGATACGCCTGAAAAAACGCCATCGCCTGCGCCTGTCCCATCTCGTTAAGGTCCGAATCGACACCACTGCCCTGCACTATGCCCCGACGGTTATAGTCGGTTTCGCCGTGGCGAATCAGATAAATAGATTTTTGCGTCAAATCAGTGCGTTGGCGATTGGTTAATTAATTGCCAAATTGGGTGCAAAATTACACAAATACCCACGCATTATGAAAGCTGGTTTCGACCTCGCCAATCTATCCTTTGCCCATGTCGACTCAATTGTCAGGCACCTCGGCATTGAATTCACCGAAGTGGGCGACGGCTACCTCGTGGCGCGGATGCCGGTGGACGGCCGGACGCACCAACCGTTCGGCCTTCTGCACGGTGGGGCCTCGGTGGTGCTGGCCGAATCGCTGGGCAGCACAGCCTCCTGGATGCTCCTCGACGACCCTACCCAGCAGCGGGCCGTGGGGCTGGAAATCAACGCCAACCATCTGCGGTCGGTGCGGGAGGGCTGGGTCTACGGCCGCTGCACGCCCATCCACACCGGCCGCACTACGCACGTTTGGGACGTTCGCATCACCGACGAAGCGGGGAAGTTAGTATGCGTCAGTCGGCTAACGGTGGCTATCATTGGAAGTTGATGGAACGCGGGGTGGTATTCAAAATCAAGCGTCGATACTTGTTTTGGAGTTGGGCATTCCTGCTGTTTTTTCTCGTCTGGTCGACCGGATTCACCGTATCGATCTTCAGAGAAAGCCCTTATCCAAATCTGGACGACCTGCCTTTCATTTACGTACTAACAGGACTTGTTTGTGTCATATGGGCATCGTTGGTATACCGGCTGACGATGTTCATTGAACTGCTCGACGACGGCTTCATTATAAAAAAGTTTGGTCAGCAAGTACGCCGGTATCCATACAACGCTATCCTGACCCATAACGAGCGACATGAATCGGGACGGGGTGGCTCCTTCGATGAATTAACTGTTTATCTGGCTGATAACTGGTTTGCGATCCGGTCGAATGAATTTACCGAATACGATTATCTAAAAGTCCAGTTCACTCACTACGGTCAGTCAGTTCCGTACCAGACCGTATTTACCCCGACGGAGCGGAACCGGTTTCGCTGGGTGATTAGCGGATTAGTCCTGCTGATTGGGGCAACCATCGCTTTTGGCTACCTCGCCCACAACCCTGCTGACCCTAACCCGGCCCGAATGATTAGTCTAACCAGCACCGTTGACCAAATCAGAGAAAACAAGTACAAAGGCCGACTGAAAGGAGTAACCATCTCATTACGGGCGTTTCCCGGTTTCGCGTTTTACGTGTCCCGTCGGGATTACGACGTGCGATTAGATACGTTAACGTCAACGATCATGGTTGACCGCCCTCTTTCACTGCTGATTCGGCAGAGCGATTTTCGCAAAAAGCTGCGACGGACCGAGCCTCTCACCTTCGGCGACAAATACGTCGACTATAACCAGATTAGGATCTTCGGAGTCAATCAGGACGACTCGGTGGATATCCTCACGCCCGGTCCCGTTCACGAACCGACGCATACCAATCCCGGTCAACGCGCTTTTCTGCTCAGCATTTTGCTGTTGTTGTGCTGGACCGGCTGGGTTTATATCGACCGACAACCCGTGCTGAGGGCAAAGGCATCCTAATAGTTGGAGCATTCTTGTTTACTGACCAAGCCTCCGTAAACCTTTCCACTACCCGTCCGTTACCTTTTTGAAAGCAAACCAGCAGCCGACATGAATACGGATGAAAACAACGACTACAACCCCGCCGAGGACGAGAATCAGGGCGTGATCACCAAACTGGCGCAGGGCGAAGAAGCCAACAACGGCGTATCGCAGATAGAGTATATGAATCCTGTTTTCAACCAGGGACCCGAACCGGTGAAAGAAGAAGTTAACGCCCGTGACGACGGACCGCTCGGTGGGGAGACGAATGGGGTCAACGATGATATGCTCGCGGAGGAAGATGTAGAAAACGGGGACGTGGAGGTCAATAACGAATGAATGATGAATAATGCATAATGAAGGTGGTAGGCCGACATTATGCATTGCTCATTATTCATTACTCATCACTCATTATCCATTGACCATTATTCATTACTTATATGAACGCCAGTCAACTTGCCCAGCTCGTTATGCGTATCGGGTTGGGCATCAATATGCTCATGCACGGGGCCGTACGCATTCCGAAGCTGACCGGATTTGTCAATAAAACGGCGGCCGGCTTTGCTGACACAATCTTGCCTGCCCTACTGACGCGGGCGTTTCTGTACGGTCTCCCGTTTGTTGAATTAGCCAGTGGCGTCCTTATTCTGCTGGGTGGTCCTCTCAGTAAGTGGGGTTATTTCATCGGCGGGCTAACCATTGGTGCGTTGCTGTTTGGCACGACGTTGAAAGAGGACTGGACCACGGCCGGATCGCAGGTTGTGTACCTCATTGCGTTTTACTTAGCGCTACGTGGATTGGACGGACCGGCGCGGGGTCGGCGGTGAGCAAGCCGGTAATTCGTCGTTCGCAGGTGCAGAAAGTTTCCGATATTTGCCCAACCTGCCCGGAACGTACCTACCGGGCCAATTGTTAAAATTAGAGGGCAATGGTGATCCTGAATCACGCGCCTAACCGACTATGACTAAGGACGAGGCAATTTTAGAAAGTATTACTAATTCTGAATATAAGTACGGATTTGAGACAATCATCGAAGCCGACGAGGCTCCGATGGGTCTTGATGAAGATACGATTCGGTTTATCTCGGCTAAGAAGAACGAACCCGACTGGTTACTCGAGGACCGGCTGAAGGCGTTTCGGATGTGGCAGGAAATGAGCGAACCGCACTGGCCGAACGTTAAATACCCTAAAATCGACTACCAGTCGATTATTTACTACTCGGCTCCCAAACAGAAGAAGACCGTTGGTTCGCTCGACGAGATCGACCCCGAGCTGCTCGATACGTTTCAGCGGCTCGGCATCTCTCTGAACGAACAAAAGCGACTGCTGGGCGTAGTTGAAGAGCCAACCCAGTTGGACGGGGTAGATTCGCCGGTCGAGCGGCCTCGCGTGGCCGTCGATGCCGTTATGGACTCGGTTTCGGTAGCCACTACATTTAAGAAAGACCTGGCCGAACGCGGCATCATCTTCTGCTCCATGTCGGAGGCCGTTCATGAACACCCCGAACTGGTGCGCAAATACCTCGGTTCGGTTATTCCGGCTAAGGACAATTATTTCGCAGCACTCAATGCCGCCGTTTTCACCGATGGGTCGTTCTGTTACATTCCTAAGGGTGTGCGCTGTCCCATGGAACTGTCGACCTATTTCCGCATCAACGCGGCTGGTACGGGACAGTTCGAGCGGACGCTAATCATTGCCGACGAAGGATCCTACGTAAGTTATCTGGAAGGCTGCACCGCTCCCATGCGCGACGAAAACCAGCTTCATGCAGCCTGCGTTGAATTGATTGCAATGGCCAATGCTGAAATTAAGTACTCAACGGTTCAGAACTGGTATCCGGGTGATAAGGAAGGCAAAGGCGGTATTTATAACTTCGTCACCAAGCGGGGCATTTGTGATGGTCCCAACGCCAAAATATCGTGGACTCAGGTTGAAACGGGTTCGGCTATAACCTGGAAGTACCCCTCAGTAATTCTGAAGGGCGACAATTCCATTGGTGAGTTCTACTCGGTGGCTGTTACCAATAATATGCAGCAGGCCGATACGGGCACTAAAATGGTGCACATTGGTAAAAACACAAAGAGCCGGATTGTATCGAAAGGCATTTCGGCGGGTAAAAGTCAGAACTCGTATCGGGGTCTGGTGAAGGTGCATAAGCGCGCTGAGAACGCCCGTAACTACTCGCAGTGCGACTCGCTGCTGCTGGGCGACAAGTGCGGAGCGCACACCTTTCCGTATCTGGAAGTAGACAACGCTACGGCTACCGTTGAGCACGAAGCGACAACGTCAAAAATTGGCGAGGATCAGCTATTCTACTGCAATCAGCGGGGTATCCCGACCGAACAGGCCGTTGCCCTGATTATCAACGGCTACGCCAAGGAGGTGCTCAATCAATTACCAATGGAATTTGCCGTAGAAGCCCAGAAACTACTGGCAATAAGCCTGGAGGGAAGCGTTGGGTAACGTATTGAACCTACGGAGTGACAAGTTATTAACATTGAAAAAGCCCCTTTGGAAATGAAGGGGCTTTTTCAATGTCCGTACTGTACTGATAGCAACAAGCCTGGTAACGGAGACCAGTACAAGATTATGCAGTCCCTTTTTGCATCAAGTTGGTTGAGTTGAAAACTGAGTAACCGGTAGAAATCGTTGGTCGCGGCCGTATTAAATGTAGTTACACTAAATTTTTTTTAGAAATTTAAGGCATCAATCAACTTTACTATCATAGCAACTTCTATGCCGTTTTTATAAATGTATATTATACGGCGGAAGTATGGTAACAATCAGTGACATATATACTTTATGAAGATTACTTAACTTATACAACGAAAACAAAAAGTAGGATTATTTTCAGTGTTTAACTTGTACCAAATTGACCGATATGTGTCATTTTGTGTACCTAAATCAAGTCTCTCAAGCAGTTAAGCCTGTATTCATGTAAAAAAAGATAGTAACCGAAATGGCGTTTGATAGTCTAAAAACCAGATCTAACCCATACTTCACTATAACAATATTAACATGAACACTAAGCACCGGTTACTAATTGTAGATGGTAATCCCTACGTGGCGGGCATTCTTGTACAGACTCTTAAAGCAAGTTTCAACGTCACCGTAGCCAACACAGGCCAGGATGCAATTCGCCTGTTGATTCAGGGCAACCGGTTCGACTGTGTGCTTACCGAACTAAATCTGCCACTTTTCAGCGGTCTCGAACTGACGAAGTTTATCAGGACGAACAAACTGCTCAGACATACCCCCATTATTGTTCTTTCCAACGCATCCAACAGCGACACCCGAATTGAGTGTCTCGAGCAAGGTGCGGACAGTTACATAGCCAAACCGTTTAATCCGCTTGAAGTAAAGGCCAAACTACTTGCTTTGTTACGGCGGGCCATTCCTTCAGTTAGTGAACCCGAGCATAGTTTCGTTCCGCTCCGGTCACAACCGGAAGTTACTTCTTTGCTGGAACAACCTAAACTACGTATTCTATCTACCATTTTCAGGCGATATACGATTTCACAAAGAACGTAAAATTAACTGGAATGTCAATCTGTAAGTTATTTTTTCGTAATTATGTAAATAACTTACTTAGCTGACTATCAAAATGCGCGCTACAGCATCAAGAAGAACTGAGGATAGGGTCGCGGATGCGGATATAATAGACGATAGCGGAACCCAATCAGTATTATTAGTTGAAAAAGACGAACTTATAATTAACAGGTTTCTCACTGTAGCTGGTGTGTTCTGTTCGGTCGTGTCTTTCAAGACGGCTGATGAGGCAATGAGCTGGCTCAATGGCGACCAGAAAGCGGATTTGATCATTACCGATCAGTGTAATGGGCAACGGCTGGTGCTGATGGCCCGAGAAAACCTAAATTACCAGTTCATTCCCGTTCTGGTTACGTGTCTATCCACAGAGACAAGTTTAATAGAAAATACCCTGCGCATTAAAGCAACTGATTTGTTGGTCGTTAACGAAGACGATCAGAGTTTAGAATCCAAGATTCGGTATTACCTCAAGGTCAGCACGGTTGTTTCAGCCACGTATGGCCTGAGACCTTCTCCGAGCGTTTATCGGCTCAGGTTGCCCTGGTGGAAACGGGCAATCGACATTGGGGTGTCTTTAACGGTTCTCCTGCTGCTCTCCCCGCTGCTATTGGTCGTTGCCCTGCTCATTGTGCTGGACTCGAAAGGACCCGTATTCTATAAATCGAAGCGGGCCGGCGCCAATTATTACATATTCAACATGTATAAGTTCAGGTCGATGAAGGTTCAGGCTGATCGACTACTCAGCGATCTTTCTTTAGACAACCTGTACGCCAAACCAGCTGATTCAGATAACGACGACACGGCGGGAGACAACCTGAATGAATACCTCTGTAGCGCTTGCCGACAACGAGGAGTATCCTGTCAGCATCCTCTTTTTGATCAGGACCAGCCGATATGCGAAAAACTGTACATGCAGGAAAATGAAGAACTGGCCACGTTTATGAAGTTTCGCAACGATCCACGCATTACCCGCTTAGGTACGTTTCTGCGCAACAGCAGCATCGACGAACTGCCGCAGTTAGTCAATGTGCTCATTGGCGACATGTCACTGGTTGGAAACCGCCCACTGCCCCTCTACGAAGCGGAAAAGCTTACGGCCGATGAGTCCGTCAAACGATTCGCCGGACCAGCCGGGCTAACGGGCATCTGGCAAACGAAAAAGCGGGCTAAAGGGCAGGGGCCAATGTCGGAACGGGAGCGGATTTTACTCGACATCGAATACGCAAGCACGTTCTCCTTTAAGACAGATATGTACATTATCTGGAAGACTTTTTTCAGCTTATGGCAAAAAGAGAACGTGTAGCCGGGGCCGGGCAAACCCCTGATTTTCCGTTGGTGTCGCTTATTACAATCAATTATAACCAGGCCGAAACGACCCGTCAGTTTCTGGACTCTTGCCGGGGGCTGACCTACCCGAACTACGAAATCATCGTGGTCGACAATGCCTCGGCAACTGCGCTCGATACCGTCATTGACCAAAGCCAGTATCCCCGGCTTCGATTAATCAGAACGGAACGCAACTTAGGCTTCACGGGCGGCAATAACGTAGGTATTGAGCAAGCGAAAGGCGACTATTTTTTCATTGTCAACAACGACACCGAACTCTCCCCAACGCTCATCGGCGAGTTGCTCCTCCCCTTCGCGGCAAACGCTCAGGTAGGCGTCACCTGCCCCAAAATCAGGTTTTTCGACACGCCAAACGTTGTTCAATATGCGGGCTATAATCCCATGAACATGTTCACCGGAACGGCAACACCGGTTGGGCTTAACCAGCCCGATGGCAGCCTGTATGACCAGCCGGGCCTGACCAACTTTGCCCACGGCTGCGCCATGATGGTGAGCCGGGCCGTTGTCGATAAAGTAGGCCGCTTTGCCGACCGCTTCTTTCTGTACTACGAGGAACTCGACTGGTCGCAGCGCATCAAAGACGCTGGTTTTCTGATTTATTATCAGCCCTCGGCGGCTATTCTGCACAAGGAGTCGGTGTCGGTTGGGCAGCATAACCCGCTGAAAACGTACTACCTCACCCGCAACCGCATCTTGTTCATGCGCCGTCATTGTTCGACGTTTCAACTGGCAATTTTTTACCTGTTCTTCGTCGGCTGCGTCTTGCCCAAGCACATTTTTTCTTACGCGGTTGTCGGTCAGTTCAAGCACGCCAGTGCCTTTGTCAGGGGCGTTCTCTGGAACTTCACCTCGCCAAGCGTATCGCCGGTTTAGCCCGTCAACCGATCCAATGACCACCCTCTACCTACTTGTCCGGATTCTGTTTTTTCTGCTGGCCTTCCTCGTTTTCTACACCTACGTAGGGTACGGATTGATAGCCTGGCTGCTGGTCCGGCTCCGGGCGGGCAGCCGGACCGCGTTGACAGCGCCATCCGTTGGTTTACCAGCCGTAACGATGGTGGTACCCGCCTACAACGAACGGGCTTACCTGTCGGCTAAACTCCAGAATTGTTTAGATCAGGATTACCCGGCCGGGCAACTGCACCTGCTGTTTGTGGCCGAGGGGTCCGACGATGGTTCGGTGGAATACCTGGAGCAGATGAAGCTGACCATACCCAACCTGACCATCATCTCCGGCACCCGCCGACTGGGTAAAGTGGCCGCCATGAATCAGGCCATGCAGCAGGTAAGCACGCCTATTACTATTTTCACCGATGCCAACGCGCAACTCAACCGCGAAGCCGTGAGTCGGCTGGTCGGGCGATTTAGGGAAACAAACGTGGGAGCCGTGACCGGCGAGAAGCGAATTAGTGTTCATGGCAGCGAGGCCGCAGCGGGCAGTGGCGAAGGTCTCTACTGGCGCTATGAGTCGTTCCTGAAAAAGCTCGACGCGCAGCTCCACACCATTGTAGGGGCGGCCGGTGAGTTGTTCGCCATCCGCACGGCCCTCTACGAACCTGTGGAGCCGGACACGCTCCTCGACGATTTCATGATTTCGCTCCGCATTGCCGCCCGCGGTTACCGCGTCGAATACGCCCCGGACGCCTACGCCCTCGAACGTCCCTCGCATTCGGTGGGCGAGGAGATGAAGCGTAAAGTACGGATTGCCACGGGGGGCTTTCAGGCCATTCAGCGACTGGTGCACCTGCTCAATATTTTCACCTACGGCTGGCTTACATTCCAGTACGTGTCGCACCGGGTACTGCGCTGGGCCGTTACGCCTTTCTGCCTGCCCCTGCTCGTGGCGCTGAACCTTATCTTGCTAACCGAGTCGTACGTCGTTGGCCCATCGTTGCCGGGTGCCCGTTTCTGGTGGGTGGCACTTGCTCTGCAAGTCTTTTTTTACGGGATGGCGTATATAGGTTATACCCTCGAAAACCGCCAGACCCGTTGGAAACTCACCTTTGTGCCGTTCTATTTTGTCTTTATGAACTGGTGCGTTCTGCTGGGATTTGCCCGCTTCTGGAACGGCACCATTTCGGGCGTTTGGGAGAAATCCCAACGGGCTGCCTAACGACCGTTTTGAGGAGTACGCGAACCACATTCACCCGCTGAAAAACATGATTGACCGGATCATTTTCCCAACGCACCAACTGCGCGACAACCGCTGGTTATACGGCGTGGTGGGCGTGGTACTGGCCTTGGTGGCGGGCTGGCTGATTGGCACGTGGGGCCTGCTTGGTGCATCAATAATCGTAGGCGTGCCGCTTGCCGTGGTGTTTCTGGTGAGTATTCTGCTGGAGCCCAAAATAGGGCTGTTCGTGTATGTCAATTTGAGTTTTGTGCTGGGCTTTACCCGCTTCCTCGTCACTGAAGCGCCTTTAGGCCTGCTGATGGACGGGGTGCTGATGTTAACGTTGCTGAGCGTTTTTCTGAATGGTAAACGGATGAACTGGAAGCGCCTTCGTCACCCGGTTTTTTACATGCTCACGGTCTGGCTGTGCTACACAATCTTAGAGTATTTCAACCCGGAGGCTCCCTATAAGCCCGCCTGGTTCTACCACGCCCGCTCGTTCTCCTTAAACTGGTACTACGTTGCCATCATTGTTCTGGTCTGCCCCATCACAAAGGCCGACATCCGGCTGCTGATTAAACTTTGGCTGGGCTGGTCTGTTCTGGCAGCCTTTTGGGCTTTCAAGCAGCAGTACATCGGGCTGGCGGAGGCCGAAGTTCGGTGGCTCGTTGAAGGCGGCAACCAGAAGACGCACATACTGTGGGGGCAACTGCGGAGCTTTTCGTTCTACTCCGATGCCTCGCAGTTTGGGGCCGAGATGGCCGGGGTAACGCTGGTGTGTCTGATTCGTTTTTTGGAGGACAAAAAGTGGGTCGTCCGGCTGTTTTTTTTGGCACTGGCCCTTTTGTTTTTCTGGGGGTATGCCGTCTCGGGCACCCGGAGCGCCCTGTTCGTGCTGCTGGCGGGTTACCCGGCTTACCTGTTCCTGACGCGGAACGTGAGCCGTATTCTGGCGGGTGCTGCTGTGGCGGCCCCGCTGCTGGCCATTCTGATGTTTACCCACCTCGGCGACTCCGTTTATCAGATCTATCGCATTCGTACGGCACTGCACCCAACGGAGGATGCATCGTTTATGGTTCGGCTCGAAAACCAGCAAAAACTGCGCGGCTACCTCAAAAATCTACCCTTCGGAGCGGGGATCGGCTCGTCGGCCGATACCGGAGCGCGGTTTTCACCCAACCACTTTGCCGCTCAGGTTCCACCCGATAGCTGGTACGTCGAAATCTGGATCGAAACGGGTATCGTCGGTCTAACGCTCTACCTGCTGATGATCGTCAGCATCATCGGCATCGGCGTTTATAAGGTGTGGCAAATAAAAGATCCCTGGCTGAGCAAGATTATGATTGCCTTTCTGGCTGAGTTTATCGGTATCGCTCTAATGTGTTACTCGAACCCGACGCTGAGCCAGTTCCCAACCAGCACCATTCTATACATCACCTGTATTCTGTTCACGACTTGCGAACGGTGGGACACCCCCACTGACGGAAAATTGAAAACGGGAGTACGCCCCCTGTTCATCAACGACGATCAACCTGTTTTTAAACCCGGAAACTAATTACCGTTGAACTGAGCCGTTTCTCCTCGTATTTGTATCCACACCCACCACACGAGGGCAAAACAGCGAGAATTAAGCGACACCCGACTACAGTTATCGCCCAACGACCATCGTCCCACATCACCACGCACATTCATGAAAAATTTTGACAGCATCATCTGCGTCGGTCAGACGCCCTGGAAAGGCGATTTTCAGAAGGCCGTTGTTCAGCTTATGACCGAGTTATCCGTTCGTCACCGGGTTTTGTACGTCGACTATCAGTACACGCTGAAAGACTGGGCGATGGGCGTGGCTGGTCGGCGGGCGGTTCCCATTCGGACCATGATGCACTTAGCCGATCCGCTCGTTAAAAAAACGTTTGACAATGGCAGCGAAGCCTACGTCTGGACACCACCGGCGATGCTGCCCATCAACTTCCTGCCAGCCAAGCCGCACGATCTGTTCCTGCAGTGGAATGTTAACCGGCTCATAAAAGGCCTGCGGGGCGTAATGCGCCAGTTGAACATGAACCGGCCGCTTGTTGTCAACGCCATGAATCCGGTGGTTGGCTTATCCATGCTGAACCAGCTCAACGAATGTGCCACCATTTATTACTGCTTCGACGAGATTACACTGTTGGACTGGATGAGCCGCCACGGTGGTCGGTATGAGCCACTGTACCTCCAGCGGGTCGATGCGGTTGTAACGACCTCAGAAACGCTGCGCCAGACCAAGTCGGTGTTGCAGCCCAATGCGTACTGCGTAAAAAACGGCGTTAATTTCGACCTCTTTAACCAAAGCCGCCAACTAACTGACCCCAAACCAGCGGCAACCCCCGTGGTAGGCTACCTCGGCACGGCCGACAACCGCATCAATCTCGATCTCGTCGAGTACTGCGTGCGTACCATGCCCGACGTGCAGTTTCAATTCGTTGGTGAAGTTCATGAACCAACAATCACGCAGCGGCTGTCGGCTTACCCGAACGTTACGTTCATGGAATCCCGCCAGCCCGACCAGCTACCCGCTGTGCTGGCCCAGATGAAGGCCGCCATGATTCCGTTTGTATGCAATCCGCACACCTACACCATTTATCCGCTGAAAATTAACGAGTATTTAGCGGCCGGTCTGCCGGTTGTGTCAACGCCGTTTTCGCTGCTTGGCGATTTCGATGGGGTGATTGAACTGGCTGAAACACCCGCTGACTTTGCGCAGGCAATCCGGCGGGCGTTGAACGACACCAGTGCCAAACGGCTCGATGAGCGCGTGGCGATGGCCCGGACCAATTCGTGGGAACGGCGGGCCGAAGAGTTTGAGGCCGTCATCCGGCAAATCGAGGTGGCGTAATCGCTCCGACTTACCGGCCGGTAAGTCGGAGCGGAAACACTATTTTTCGTCACTTTAAAATTGAAAATCGTAACCGATCAGTCTGATTGTCTCACAAACTCAGATAAAGCATTACAAATGAGACATTGATTGTGACCGGGCCGCCGGAGCGGATGACGATTTGATCGGACGGCACAGGCCGCCCTGCGCCGAAGCAGACACCCTTAACCAGCTTTTCAGAGTCATCCGAGGATTTGAGCGTATATCTCAGAAAACGGGCGTTTTGAGAAACAGCTATAACTATTTATTTTTTTGCTACGATTTTTATAAAGAGTTTAACCTCGTCCAAAATTGCATCACCAGACTTAAAAAAGTGCTTTTCTGATCCATAATCGATACCCCACTCTGTTCGATCAATGATCAGCATGCCATTCATCTCGACAGTTCCGTCCATTCCGTCCTTAAATTGCATTTTGGCTGGAAAAGTAACTGCCTTCGTGATACCTTCAAGCGTCAGGTTCCCTGTAACTTTTATATTTTTTCCTTCATTAACTCTTATACTTCCATCATTTGGAACTTTTGTATTTCCATCATTCCCTGTCTCAACCTTCGTAATTGCGAATGTAGAAACAGGGAATTTTTTGACATCAAAAAATGCAGGTAATTGATTGTATGAACGTTGATCAACAAAATTTTCAATTGTATTCATGTCGACTTCAACTGCACCGCCCACCAGATGACGGTTATCGATCAACAACTCTCCTTTTAATATATCGACGTCCCCTGTACTGGAACCATCACCAAGAAACTTAGAACCTTCCCATCCACCAAGTAGCATAGAACCTTTCCATATCACAACACTTTGCTTCGTATCTATGCTATATTTTTTCTGGCCCTCTTTATTATAAAAGTCCGTGATGGTCTTTCCATCATAACGATACACTCCGGTCGCATCGCCAAACCAAATACTTCCGTCGTTAGCTTCCGAAATCCCATAGAAAGCCTTTCCTGACATAATTTCGGTTAAAGTGGGCTTATTACTATACAAAGACTTTGCATCATAACGGGAAAGTGCTTGGACCGTCCAATTAGCAGGATTTACCGGACCAGTAGTCCAGATGTTTCCTTTTTTATCTTCGATTATAGCATAAGCACCTCTCTCCGATACCTTAGTAAAGGTACTGCCGTCATAGCGATAGAGGCCACCGGGTCGACGGCCTCCTTTAAAGCCATTGTAACCGCTGAGCCAAATATTGCCTTTTCTATCTTTCATCATACCCCAAACGCCGAGAAAGGGTTCTTCTTTATGGACTAAAGTGGTAAATTTTTTCCCGTCATAAACAAAGGCGTCGCCCCTTGTGCCAACCCACAATTTCCCTGTTTTATCTTCAATGATTGTATTAATTTCATTATTCAAATGCCCTTCTTTATAAAAAAGGGGAGCGTTCGGAGATGTAAAATTACGAAAAGATTTCCCATCGTAACGACTTACTCCACCTCCAGTGCCAAACCAAATAATGCCGACTTTGTCTTCATAAACAGACGTAACTCGATTATTGGCAAGTCCCTCCGTGGTAGTGAAATGTTGAATGGATTTCCCGTTGTCATAATAAACGCCTGAATCAGCAGAAGCGAACCAAATATTTCCTCGTCGATCTTCCAGAACATCTTGGAATTTGTGCTGACCTATTTTACTTGTAAGATTAGTAAACGATTTTCCATCGTATCGAAAAACATCACCAAATGATGAGTTGTTCGGGCCAGCAATCAAAATGGCGCCATTTCTAACTTTTTTTATAATACGAACCATTATGTTAGGCCCTATGTCTTTAATTTCGGACTTGATGTTTTCTTTTGGTACGTTTGTTTGGTTTTGTCCACAGGAAGTGCAAAAAACAAACATCAATAACAAAGCATATCCGTGTATGTATTTCATAATTTTTTATTTTTAATAGCAAAGATTTTCGTTTACATCCGTTACAACACATAGTACCTGGCCGGTTAGACAACCACGAATGATTAAACACCACCACGCTGCACCTTTTAGCATAAACTACCTTGGGCTTGAGGGGCATAAATCGTTCCCCAATACCGAGCGAACATGAACCTGTTCTTGCGTACGTTCATCTCCAATCCGACTCAAACCTAGCGGGTGACTGTGTTAAAAGGGTTAATCGCCTGTAAAAAAGTGTTAACGGAATGTAAAACGTGAAATTTATCAACCGTCAAGGCCTATTTTTGGTCTATGAGACACGCGATCCTTACTGTATTACTCCTGCTATTCATCGGCCTGCCTGGCTATAGCGATGGGGGAAAGGTGTTGGTGACCATGCGGGAAATCGGTCACGAGGTATTGCTGGCCTCGGGCGATTCCACTTCCTGGGTATCGCCCATTGAACAGGTGGATAACCGCACGTTCCTAATCCGGTTTCAACATCCCTTTGCCTTCACACCGGCATCTCTGGTTGAGATCATCCACCGTCATTTGCTGGAAGATCACTGGTTCCTGGATTACCTGGTGGAAGTCAAGCAGGGAGCGCTGAACACAGTGGCTTATAGTTATGAAGTCCGTCAACCGCTGAATCGGGGTTCGATTGCCTGTTTAACCAGAACTCCTCCCCGGGGGGCCTACAGCATCCAAATCCAGTTCGCTCAACCACCGGTTCAGACGGCCTCGATCAGCAGTGCTGTGCTGTTGGCTTGGCTTCTCTTACCGGTTCTACTGATCGGGATCGGTTGGCGTTTATTCAACCGGAAAGTTCCCTTCCTAACCCCTGTCGAAAATTTAGCCGTTCTTGATTTGGTTCACTTGGGCCCGCTTACTTTTTGCCTGGAAAAGCAGATTCTGCGGTTGGGCGATGAACGAATTGAGCTATCGACTAAAGAGTCCAAATTGCTGAAAGTGTTCGCCAGTGCTCCCAACGCGGTGATTGATCGGACCCAACTCATGAAACAGGTTTGGGAGGATGAAGGCGTATTTGTGGGGCGCAGCCTGGATGTGTTTGTCTCCCGACTGCGGAAAAAGCTACAGCCCGCGCCCACGGTACGAATTGTTAATAGTCACGGGAGAGGATATAAGCTGGAAGTCGACTCGCCCAGAGGGCAGTTGAAGGATTGCTGATTACGGCCAAGCGGGTTGCTGATTCTCCGCCAAGGGACAGGTCTAACCACAGATAGAAACCTTGGGAAATCGGCGATCTTGGCGCAGTTGGGTTACATGGCAGAATCGTGCCTAAGATAAGGCTATCATCTCACGAAACGCTCCCCAAAGTGAGACAAAGGCCTTTTCATGAGTATGCTTCTTAGAACGGGCGTTTGTCAAAATGGACAAAATAAGGGCGGTAAATGATTGATACCCCTTTTGAGAGAACTTATAAATACGACCGGCCAACTACGTTGATCCACAAACTAACCCCAGTCTACATTTCCCCACTTAGCTTTATGGAATACATAAAGAAACCTCATCTAAGAAGAATACTCAGTCGCTTATTGATCAACGGGTAGCCTCCAAAATTACTTAGAAGTACCCGGTGTAATCTAAGAAAAGAGGCTGTCTTCATCTTGGCCAAACAAAAAATCAACGCTGATGCTTCTACCCACTTCCTTAAACCTCGCGCTCCTGTTGCTACTCTTACCATCAGCCTGGCTTTTCGCCCAGACCAAGCCCATTCCAAATGAGGCCTGGCTAAAAGAATACAATGAATGCCGAGAATATGGTGATGTTTATGTTGTCAAAAAGATTAGCATTCCGTGCCGTTCCTACGAAACCTTCCTCACGGACAAAAACGGACGCAAACTAACCCCCGCCTACCGCGACATTGGTGACTTCGAAGAAGGGCTGGCGGAGTTTGTTCCCATGAAACGTAGTCGGCAAGGGCATGGACTGCATGGATTTATCGATAAACAGGGGAAGATCATAATCGAGCCTAGATACATCTCCACCGATCAGTTCCACCAAGGTAAAACCTGGGTCATTTACCCGGCCGGTACCCACTATGGGCTTTCCTATATTGATAGGGCAGGAAAAGAGGTTTACAAAATCCCCATTCAGTACTATCCGAAAGACTATCTGATTAAGGAATCGACTATCGATTTTGTGTGCAATAACGACACCAGGGAAGATGTGCTATGGTGGAGAAATGGCGAATTCTTTATTCTTAATTTTAATTTCACCCCTTTTGTCGAACAGCAGCTCCAGCAGTCTAAATCCATTTCTTCCTTTAAATACCAGGGGAAATTTGGCATCATCGACAATGATTTAGTACTGAAAGTTCCGGTGGCGCTCGATGACATTGATGTTGACTACACCTATTCAGGCCAGGGCCTGGAACGTGTGCAGTATGGGAATAAGTACGGTTACGTTAGTCCAGTAACTGGTGAACTGATCGTTCCTTTTGAATACTCCGATACTCGCAAGCCTACCAACGGACTATTTTGGGTCAAGAAGAATGGCAAATGGGGCTGTATTGACAAAACCGGCAAGCTGCGCATCCCGCATCTATACGACGAAGCCACCGGCTTTACAGCCGAAGACAGGTCAGCAGTTGCAATCAATGGTAAGTTCGGGCATATCGACAAGTCCGGCAAAGTGCGCACGCCGTTAAAATATGATTTTGCTTCTTATTATAATCATGGCATCTCGATGGTTCGCATCAATGACAAATACGGCTATATAGACACAACCGACCGTTTCATCACCCAAATCATCTACGACGAAGCGCTGCCATTTGACCACGCGACGACGAGAGTTGAGCGCTCCTGGCTTTGTTTTGAACTCTCACTGGACGGCAAGGAGCAATTCGTCGGTTTCTCATACAAGCTGAATGCTCTGTTGATCATCGTTGGCACTCTGATCTTTATCTGGCTCAACAGCTTGTTTTACAGGGTAAGCCGCAAGTTTCGGTTACCATATGCTACTAACGGGAGTTGACTGTTATTAATAATAATCGTCTCATAAAACCCTCATTTTGTGAAACTAAATCAAACCTATTAACAGGACCGTCGATCGGTAGTGACGAAAAATACGGTCCCATACCGGCCGTTGCGACGGTCAGCCGTGGTGGTGCGATTCGGCAGAACTATCCATCCAATTTGAGATGTCATAATAGCGATCCGGCGTTCATCCGGTCCAGCAGTATGACCTTCTAACGGCCTGGTCACAGGCGGAGCCAGGACGGGGGTATTAGGTCTTTAGTGTTCCAGTCGGGCTTGTTTTTGAACCAGCGATCCGGCGCGATAACCACTTTGTCGGCATCGCCGTTGAGCCAGGCACCCCACCAGCTAAATGAGCTGTTGGCAATGATGTGGTGTTTGCATAAACTCATCAACTGCAAATCGTCCAGATCAGCGTCGGGACCGGTGCTTTTCACGAAAACGTGGGGAGCGTCCAGTACCAGATTCTCCTGCACCCACCCCGGATCATCGCTGAACAGAAACAGTTTCGCATTGGGAAATTGCCCCATCAACCGCGCAATAGCCAACCGGTAATAATCCACCCCCACAAACCCGAACGACTGACTGAATTCGGGATGAGTCACGTAATCGCCCCGCCGGATGTGTACTGAAATCGGCTGCTCCGACTGCTCGATTTCCTGCCGGTACGATCCAAACGTTGCGCCAGTATCCCGTTTAAACGTCAGTTCGCTGCGAATAACAGCCTCGCAATCCGCAAAATAGTGTTCCGACTGCCAGAATCCATCCAGCGTAATAAACTGGTCGTTGGCATCGAGTACGGTGGGGTCAGCGTGGAACTGCGTTTCTTTTACCCAATTGACAAAGGGTTTCAGCGTGCGGTTGGGCAGCAGCTTAGTGGCTTTAGATACATAGCGATACGGAGAGGCATTGAGCAGTTTGTAGTCGATGGCAAACCGGTCCAGCTTAAACGCCCTCGGCGTATCCGTTTGGTAAAGCTGTTTATAATAACTCAGGTCGAAGTAGAGCGCCGTTTCGTTGCGTAGCGCCAGACTCCGGCCCAGTGCGTACTGAAACAGTTGGTTTCCTAATCCGCTCGTAATTCGGGCAACAATCATGGAATGGAGTCGGGAATGGGTATGGGGTGTGTGGGTGTGTGAGTGTGTGAGTGTATGCACGTACATATGCAAACACTCACACACTTATACACTTACATGAAACTTCTCTAAATGAAAAAACACCTCATCCGTATTCTTCGCGTGCAGAATGATGGCACCCGACAGGGCCGGGAAGATGGTAGCGTATTCGTTGAAGTGATGCTCCAGCCCACCGCCCGGATGCGATAAAATAATGTTGATGCCCCCAAAATAGCTGGCCAATGCTGCTGTGCCGCCGTGCATGGAGATGAACCGCTCGCAGTTCGCGTAAACCATCAACTGAAGGTGGTTGAAGCTGGCGATCCGGTCCCGGTGCTGTTCATACAAATCATTCATTAACAGCACCTCCGGGTGTTTTTCCCGAAGCCAGTCGTGCTCCTTCAAGTCCATAGTCTCGCTATTGTCGCCCACAATTTGGGTGGCCAGCGGCCGGTTGTAAACGATCTGATGAGTCGTTTTGTAGGCCGACACAATCCGATCTAAAGCGGGTATATCTAAGAAATTAATCGGCGGCTTATCCCACTCGACATTATACTTGTTGGCAATTATCAGCAGAGGCTTATCGAACACGAATACCTCGTTTTTGTACTGGCTTTTCAACGGTACCCGCGCCCATTTCGAGAAGTCGAAGGTGGGGCTGTGGGTCATGTTCGGTACATGGTAATAGTCGTAGCCAGCCCGCCACACCCGTTTTTCGTAGCGTTCGAGGTGATTGTCGCTGAAGAAGTAAAAGGGCTTCGTGTTGGTGCAGGAAATGGTTTGTTTAAGCGTGCCGTTCAGATGATGCCAGTAGGCAAACGGCAGCACATAACGCAGTTCCTGATCGAATTCGCCGTGGTAGTCGATGACTTTATACTTGCTTTTGAGCGTATAATCCCTGCCGACAAATCGTAGTTGATTCAACCGGGAGAAATAGTTATCACGGATAAAATACCGCAGGTCGCGTCGAATACCGGGGTACTTGAAAGCAGCTACTACGTAAAGAAATTTAAGCACCAGTTTCTGCATCAATGAACACGTTGTATTACTCTTCAGACTGGAAAACACGGAATAAGTAACAACACAGACAAAAACTATGCACGTAATAGACAAAAATCTTGCTAAGCAATTACGCGAAGCCCTGAGCCAGTGCTACATCGAGGATATATAAACGAGGTAGAACCGGTGAGGCTCCATCGTAAGCAACAGCGGCCGGGTAGGCATCGGCAACCGGGAAACTGTTCACCATCCAGGTCCCCTCCTGCCCGATTAACTGTGCATTGGTGGAGTGAGTGCCCGACAGCGACGGAATCTGGCCGAAGGTATCAGTCATACCTTTAGCCGTTGCTTTCACCAACGCTTCTTTGCGTGTCCATAACTGGTAAAAGCACAGGCGGGCGTCGGAACAGGAGTCGATGTAGTGCTGTTCGGCAGCGCTAAAACTGACCGGCAACAGATCCTGAAAGGAAAAATCGGGACTTACCCATTCCAGATCAACACCAACGTGGACTTTACCGACGACAATCAGAATCCAGTCGCCCGAGTGCGACACATTAAAATGCCACCCAGCCGACCCCTTCAACCCTGGTTTTCGGTTAAGGCCAGCCACAAACTCAATGCGGTCCGGTGGCTGATTCGTATAGCGCGACAGCACTACGCGTAGCAATCCTCTCGCGCAGCTAAACCGGAGCTGATCGCTGGGCCGACGGTATCGCGCGGCCCGCTCAATTTCGTCCGGCGATAGCAGCCCGCGCAGGTGCGCCACCAACCCCGACCCCTCCGACAGGGCAAACCGGAATACGGCCAGTTCATCGTTGAAGGAGCAAGCCGACCAGGGCAACCACGTAACATGTTGAAGGTCAGAGCAGGTGACTAAGGTGCTTTGCATACGAATGAGCGGTCTTGAACGGACTGATGTGTGCCATTGTGCCCAACGGGAAGTTGGCTGACAGGTGAGCAAACCGGAGTAACCCACAGACCCACACTAAATAATGCCATTCAGTTAGGGTGTTGATTTGGCTTTTCATGCTACATTATTTTTCTTGCAGGGTAAGATTCGGACGGTTTGGTTACCCACTAAGCCAACAAGATCAGCAAGTTCGCACATCAGTATAAAACGGGCTGCGTATCTATACCGGAATCGCGTTAATGTATCGCTCATCAGAAGATTTTGTCCTCCTGCCGGTGACGAGTAGGCTAATCTATCGTCTTAATAGTCAGTTAACCCGCAGGTGGAACGAACGGCTGTCAAGCGATTTTAGCGACTGGTTCAAACCGATTACCGAGGGCAGGCCTACTGGTCAGCACCCTACGTATTCATCCAGTACAAACCAACTTCGATAGCACTCTTTATTCGTCTACCCCAATGGCAATCAAACAATTAACCAAAAAATTCCTACAGGCAACGTTTGGTCTCAGAACATACCTGTATTATTTCTCGATCTATAAAATTCATACGCTTCGTCGTGATTCAAACGAGAAGATCATGTTTAAGTTTCTCGATTTGATTCCACGCGATAGCCTTATTCTGGACGTGGGCGCCAATCTGGGATTCATTACGTATCACCTCTCGCAAAAACAGAGTTGCTCCGTTATTGCGTTCGAACCAATTCCGATTAATTACAGCGTATTAACTCAACTGATTGCAACAAAAAAACTGACCAACATTACCGCGTTGCCGTATGCATTGGGCGAGGAGACCGGTACGCTCGATATGGTAATGCCCCTGGAGCAAGGTGTACCCATGCAGGGATTAAGCCACGTCGCTAATGAAGAAGATCAGGAAGCCGGTTATCGGTTTACGGTGCCCGTGAAACGATTAGACGAACTACCCGAAATTCACGACAGCGGTAAGCGCGTGGGTGGCATTAAGATAGACGTTGAGAATTACGAGTATTTCATTTTACAGGGTGGTATCGATCTCATTCGCCAGCACAAGCCGGTCATCTGCGTCGAACTCTGGGAGAATGAATACCGGGAACGGTCATTATCGCTACTGATGTCGCTGGGCTACGTCCCTCACATATTGGTAAACGATGCGTTGGTGCCGCTGGTCGACAGCCCGGCTGGTACACACACAGTAGATTTCATTTGTTTGATGCCCTGACCTGCGTTCGTCTGAATCTGACACGTAGTACTGGGGCATCAGCGCCACATACAGTTAAGTAAATCGTGTCAGGATCTCGATCAGAACGTTACAAGCCGCTAACGCGGATTAGTCAGGCCTTGCTCAGCCGGGCCGTCGCTCCGGTGCTCCGGTTTGTCTGCCTCATAAGTTTTGCTTACGGATACAGTCAGCCCGGTTTGGGTCAGGCATGTCTCGATTTGGCCAAAGAACCGGCGGTTAATCAATCATTCGGGAAAGCAGGCGCGGCTGTGTCCTTAGCCGGGCGAACCACCTATACGTATTCTACAGACTCGTGTCCCCTCGATGGTTCATACACCCTCATGGACGCGGTCGACGGCAGTTGCTATTTCTATTTATGGCACGGCGTACCCGAAGATCATACCCCCGACGATGTGGGCGGGAACATGATGATTGTGAACGGGTCCGACCAGACAGCGGGGGCTTTTTATGAACACCCCCTCGCCGGTTTGTGCAGTGGCACGGCCTACGAGTTCTCCGTATGGGCCATGAACTTGCTCAAACCGGGTATTTGCACGGCTCCTCTGCTGCCCGACCTCGCTATCAGCGTTGAAACAAAAACTGGACAGGTGATCGAGTTGGTCGATGTTGGCATCGTTCCCCAGTCGGCCACGCCCATCTGGCGCCAGTACACCGCCGTGTTCACGGCTCCCGAAGTCACCGACGGCGTGGTCGTCAAACTCATTAACCGGGAGGGGGCCGCCGGGTGCGGCAACGACCTGGTTCTGGACGATATTCAGCTAAAGCAGTGCGGGGCCTGTTCGCCCACGCCCCTGTACGTTCCGGAGGTATTTACACCAAACAACGACGGTGTGAACGACGACTTAGCCATTTTTCTGCGCCGGGCTGTTTCGTTTAGCATAACCATCTATAACCGTTGGGGAAGTCCCATTTTCACCAGCGACGCGCTGGACCGGAAGTGGGACGGAACCCACGGCAACATCCCCTGCCCGGCCGGTGATTATACCTGGGCTATCAACTATGGACTCGCCGACGCTACAAACGTAACCCGGGAGTATATTAAAACGGGCCGTATCCTGCTGCTCAGATAATTTACGCGTAAACAGGCCGGTAATTTATAATGCCTGCCATAACCCATTCATGAAAAAAACCGTATTCACCCTGGCGGCAACTTGTATTGCGCTGCTGATTTTTGGCCGGACGCACAACTACCCTTCAGTGTCGGGCATTGCGTTGCGGCTACGGTCGTCGGCACCGGCTGCGGCCACCAAAATACCCATCGACGCCCGGCGCTGGTATCAGGTCAGTAACGCCAGCTACGGACTCGATGCGCTATTCGACGGGAAGACGGATGCGCAGGTTAACACCGGCTATAATAAACTGATCACCAACTACGACGCGTACTATCCGCTGTTGCCGGGCGAAACCATGCGGATTGAAAGCATCCGGTTCTATGACGCCGAAGGAACAAATACCGACGCGCCCCTGACGCTCTCCATTGTTACCGATACCTGGCAGCGTATTCCCATTGCCCGCTTTGTAGGTGACAAATACCAGGAGTGGGTTGGTCCCGACCCCACCCGACCCACTGAATTCGAGCTTAAAACGGCAGTGGCCAACGCCCGGTATTTAGTCATCAACACGTCCGGGGCGTTCCCTTCCGAGATGGAACTGCTGGGTACCCACCAGCCCGGAACCGCACCAGCGCCCGCACCGACGCGGTCGGTCCCGTTCCGGCAGTCGGTTGGCGTCAACGCGTTCGAGTGGAACCTTGAAGATGCAGCGGCTCCGTGGCAGGTTGACGAAAGCCGACTGCCCGCCGTGAAGGGGTTCTCGGCTATACGGCATTATATGGACTGGGAGAAGTTAGAATCACAACCGGGAGAATACTCGTTCAACCCAACGCTTAGCGGTAACTGGAATTATGATGCGATGTATGAACGCTGCCAGACCGAGGGCGTTGAGGTACTCGCCTGCCTGAAAACGATTCCTAAATGGATGGAAGAAACGTACCCGCCGGGTCAGCGCGATAACGAAAACATTCCCGCTCCCTACGGCCGCGACCTGCTGGCTCCCAAGTCGTACATCGAACAGGCCCGCGTAGGCTTCCAGTACATGGCCCGCTACGGCCGCAATAAGACGCTGAATCTCAGCTTGGTCAAGGTTAGCCCCACAAAAACATGGTCAGGCACCAACGAGGTCAAAGTCGGGCTGGGCCTGATTCGCTACATCGAGTGCGAAAACGAACGCGATAAAACCTGGAAAGGCCGCAACGCCTACCAGTCGGCCCGTGAGTACGCAGCCAACTTGTCGGCGTTTTATGACGGGCACAAAAATAGCCTCGGGCCGGGGGTAGGCGTCAAAAATGCCGATCCATCGGTGACCGTCGTCATTGGCGGGCTGGCCGCTTCCACCACCGACTACGTGCGGGCCATGATCGACTGGTGCCGCGAGTTCCGGGGTTACCGGGCCGACGGTCAGGTGAATCTGTGCTGGGACGTTATCAACCAGCACCTTTACGCTAACGATGCCAAATCGTCCCAGAGTGGTGGCTCCACGCGGGGAGCTGCCCCGGAGGTGTCGGGCGTAGGTGAGCAGGCAGCCGCTTTTGTAACGCTGGCCCACCAGTACGCCAACGGGATGCCGGTCTGGATTACGGAGGCCGGTTATGACACGCATCCTCAAAGTCCGCTCAAAGCAATTGCTATCGGCCCCAAGAGCGTACTGGCGACCCAGGCCGACTGGATTCTGCGGACGGCCCTGCTGTATACGCGGGTGGGCATCGACCGGTTATTTTTCTACCAACTGTACGACGACAATCCACAGAACCCCACCCAGTTTTACTCAATGGGGTTAATTAATAACGACAAGACGCGCAAGCCGGCCGCCGATTTCCTCTATCAGGCGTATAAGCTCATCGGCGACTACAGTTACCGGGAAACCATTAACCGCGATCCAATTGTGGACCGGTATGAACTGAATGGTCAATCGGCCTATGTGCTGGTCGTGCCGGACGAAAAAGGGCGAACGGCTACCTATAATCTTCCCATAAAAATGGGCGAGACGGTCCAGTTACGTACGCCAGTGGCGGGCCGTGACACCATGAGCCGCCAGATCATTACCAGCACTACCGGCACGATTAGTGTAAACGTTAGCGAAACCCCGGTATTCGTTACGCCGATAGCGGTAGGGCTGATCACCGAAGTTGAGCCGGTACTGAATACGTTGCAGGTTTACCCAAATCCGGCCGCCGATCATGTGACGCTAACGTTGGAGAATAGCCAGCACGAGGCCGTGGAGGTCACGATTCTGGACACGTCAGGGCGAAAACTGCAAAAAAATCAGTTCGCTAAACCAGGTCAGAACTTTCGGGAGCGGATCGATTTGAGCACCTTACCCTACGGCCTGTATCTGCTGGACGTGCGGCAGGGGCAGATGCAGGTGGTGAAAAAGATTCTTAAGGTTTGGTGAGGAGCATTCAGAATTCAATTAATTTGCTATTTGTTCTCATTGGTAACTATAAATTGTCGTTTACGACTCAAATTCAGAGTCTAAGAGGTTATATTGTGACCGATTAGGACCACTACAGTTGCATGAGTAACGCATCAAAGGCAATGAACGGGGGGAAGTGGATCACCATCGCTACCGTCATCTCCACCCTGTTTCAATTTATCCAGGTAGCCATCCTGGCACGGCTGTTAAGCCCGGCCGACTTTGGCATCGTCAGCGTTAGTAATCTGATTATTGCCTTTTTCCAGGTGTTCGCCAACCTGGGCTTTTCCAATTCCATCATATATAAGCAGGAAAGCGACCGGAACGTACTCTCAACGCTCTACTTTCTCAACCTGATGGTTGGCGCCCTCATCTTTGTCGTCATTTACGTCAGCACCCCTTCCATCGTCTTGTTCTACCACGAACCCAAGCTGGAACGGGTGGTCACGCTGGCTTCCTACTATTTCTTAATCGTTTATTTCGGACAGCTTTACTATTTTTTGCTGGAGAAAGAACTGCGGTTCCGGTCAGTAGCCATCATCGACATTGTCGGTACCCTTGTTGGGTCGGGGGTTACGATCACGCTGGCCTACAGCGGGTTTGAAGAGCTTTCGCTCATCATTGGCTCCTTAGTCATGCAAGTCATCAGGACGGTATTGCAAATTGGGTTCGGCCTGAAGTTTTTTGTTCCAACCTGGTTTTTCAACCTCCGCAACGTGAAAGAACACCTCCGGTTTGGTTTGTTTAACCTGGGCGACGGCCTGCTGGGATTCATTCAGTCCAATTCCGACAATATTTTCATTGGCGGTATGCTGGGTGTCCAACAGTTAGGCTACTACACCATTGCGTACCAATTAGCTATTTTTCCTATCAGCAAACTGAATCCAATCATTTTGCAGGTGGCCTACCCCATCCTGGCAAAAATGAAAGATAATACGGCCAGTCTGAAGCAGTCGTACCTGAAAATCCTGGACTTCATCAGCTACTGTAACCTGCCGCTGCTGGCGGGTCTTTACATCACAGCCGAGAGCATCGTGCCGCTATTCTACGGTCCTGGCTGGGAAAAAACCATCGACCTGATCCGAATTTTCGTGTTCGTGGGTGCCTTCACCTCCCTGAGTCATCCCCTGTTTACACTGGCGTTCACCAAGGGCAAACCAAACCTGCTGTTTTACCTGAACCTCGGCACCCTGATTGTCAAACTCCCGATGGTGTACTTTTTGGGTACTTATTACCAGGTTACTGGCGTTGCCTTCGCCTTTCTGCTGGCAACGTTCCTCAATTTAGCCGTCAACTTCATGATTGTCCAGTACTTAGTTGGCAACTTCATGGGCACGTTCCTGCGTAACATCGCGAAACCGCTCCTGTTCTGTCTGATCATGGTTGGACTGGTTGCCCTCTATAAAGCACTCGTGGGCTATGACGGCCTAACGAATATGCTGATCGAAATAGCGATTGGTGGAGCAACGTACGCAGTGTTGACCCTAACGTACAAACTGTCGCTTGCCGATATCAAAGCGTACCGGCAGGCCTTGTTGTGATGCGCTGCCTAATCTATTTTCCGCGCATCCGTGCCCGAAAATCATAAGGTAACTAATAGCGAATGGTATCCACCCAAAAGAAGATGAGCGATGAACGAGACTGTACCAAACATTGCACTGGTGATCTGCACCTACAACCCTGCGCCCGAATCCTTTCGGCGGGTTCTCGAATCGGTAGCCGCTTTATCCATACCACCCGGGTATTCCGTTGAGTGCTGCTTGGTTGACAATAACAGTTCCCCTCCTATTAACCAAATCAACTATATTCAGGATTTCCTGGCGAAAACGCCGTGGGCCACGCTGATTGTCGAAACAACGCAGGGACTCGCAGCAGCCCGACAGGCGGGCACGGACGCAACATCGGCACCACTACTTGTTTTTCTGGACGACGACAATCAGCCCGACCTCGATTACTTAGCCCATTTGCCCCGGTTACTCCGGCAGTATCCGCAGGTGGGTGTATGGGGGCCGGGGCGGATACGGGTCGAATTTATGGAAGCCGTAGAGGCCTGGGTAGAGGCCAACAAGTGGCTGTTTCAGGAGCGGACCAGCGAGACAATCGCATTCGGCCTGGAGCCGCACTGGACAACGCACCACCCGGCGGGCACCGGCTTAGTCGTGCGTCGGGATGTTATGCAGTATTACAAAGAGATGGTCGATGCGAACATCCTCACACTCACCGGCCGGAAGGGTAAGCGCTTAACCAGTGGTGAGGATGCTCAGATCGTTTATACGGCGGTTAAGCACGGCTACTACGTCGGAATTTCGCCGGATCTAACCATTCACCACCTGATTCCCAGGCAGCGAACGCATATCCGTTACGTGAAAAAATTGCTGTACAGCATCATGTCGTCGGGGGCGGTTGCCAATGTCGAAATCTTTCCCGACCAGAAAGCGTATTACCACGCCAACATTCGCTCTGGCCGCACGATAGCTATCAATCTGATCCGAATCGTTGGCTCCAGCATCCGGGATCGAAGTCTGACGCGGTTTCAGATGAACTCCGGTTCGTATTTAGGTCGGTTAGCGGGCAGCTACGAAGTGGTTTCAGGCAAGCTTCCCTACTGGCTGGCACTTTCCGTTCGTCTGTTAAACTTGCGCTGAAACGGCTCAGAGACCCCTCAGTTATTGTTGGCGTCCAGTACCCGCTGCAAAACGCGACCAAACTCCTGGTCGTTTGGAGCACTGAATATGGAGTTATGATCGCCGGGGATGTCATGCACGGTCACCCCCCGCAGGGCAAACGGTTTCCAGCCGAGAAGGTCAAAATCGTCCATGAAGAAAACCTGATTCGTAGCCCTGAACAATTCAACGGCCACCGCTGCTGGTGGCGGCTGATAGTTACGCAGGGCCTGAAGACTAACCATCTCAATTTTGTAGGCAAGGTTAGTGAACACATCGTGCCGCTGCTCATCGCGGAATTTCACGCGCCAGTACAGCCGAACAAAGCCCCGCGTGAGTAAATGCAGCAGTTTCCGGCTGTCTTTTACGTGCCAATAGTGCTCAATCAGTTTTCGCTCTATTGACTCCGTCTTATAAACAATCGTCCGGCCGGGATCCTGCCGGAGCAATTCAATCGTGTGCAACACCTTGTTAACCAGCATCCGGGGATTACCAAACGTGCCGCTGTAAAGTGGATCATCAGTGGAGGTTTGTGGCGCATAGGTATCGAACATAGCCAGCAGCTTTACCTGCTTGCCCGCTGCTATAAACTGCCGGGCCATTTCGTAGGCAATCAGACCGCCCAATGAGTAGCCAGCCAGTAAATAGGGACCGTTGGGATTCTGAGTCATCACCTCGGCGACGTAGTGGGCGGCAATGGCTTCGATACTGGGTAACGGCTCATCTCCTCCGTCTAATCCCTTAGCCTGTAGCCCATACACTGGCTGCTCAGGGTCTAAGTTTGTCGCCAGCGCATTGAACAGCATCACGTGCAACCCCGCCCCATGCACAATGTAAAGGGGTGGTTTGTTGCCCTGCGGCTTAATGGGCACCAACGAATTCCAGCTTATGGCTTCCTGATCGGTTTTCAGCAGCCGGGCCAGTTTCGCAATCGTTGAGTGCTCAAACAAAGCCGCCAGTGGCAGTTTGCGGCCGGTTTCTTTTTCCAGCCGCACCATCATCTGAACGGCAATCAGCGAGTGCCCGCCCAACTCAAAAAAGTCGTCGTGAACGCTGATCGACTTCCGCCCCAGAATATCGGTCCATACCGACAGCAGCAACTCCTCTTCCTTGTTTTCGGGTTTGGCCGAACGCGCGTCGGCAGCGGGCGTCGCCGACGTTGGTGTTGGCAGTGACTTGCGGTCTATCTTGCCGTTGGGCGTGAGGGGTAAGGCCGACAGCACCACAAAATCAGACGGCACCATGTAGTCGGGCAGCACCTGGGCTGCCTGCTGTTTCCAGTGTCGGATCTGGTCGGCCAATGCCGATACCGGTGTCGATGCCGCTGGCTGGAATGGACTTTTGACGTACGTATCCAGCGGTCTGCTCAGCTGACGCAGCACAGCCGGGCGGGCGGGAATCGTGCAGACGCGGTTGGCCGGAATAAACACGACATCATACTGATTATCTGTACCGTCGTCCGACCACCGGATGTGCGTTTGAAAACCGCGGTTAGCGCCCAGCGTCCAGAATACGGTTGGCTCAACGGCGTCGGACCGGATGGCGTCGAGCTGTTTTTTAACCGTTCCGATCGGTGTCGTGTCAGGCGTTTTGTTTACCAATCCGAGCAGTGCGTAATCCTGCGCGGTGCGGGCATTGGCGACGTTGGTTAGCTGATGAACATGGTAGGGATACTGCGTTAATTTCTGCTCAACAGCCTGCACCGAAGCGCCCGAGCGCCAGTCGATGGACAGGTCGGCAGTTGCTACCACGGGCGCTTTGCCCACGTACAGCCACACATCGTAGTGGTGCTTGGTGGTTTCGTTGCGGTAGGTTCCTTCCCGAAGTTGGGTGTCAACGGCCGAAATCCGGGGAATCAGCCGCGATAGTTCGTAGAAGAATGCTGGATCGGCTAAGAGTTCATCGTCCAGTTCCACCCGCCGGGCAACCGTTTTTTTGAATTCGCCCACCGACTGCACATCGGTCGACCGCCCAAACTGGTCAGCAGTGTGGTGCATGCTCAGCGTTGCCTTGCCCTGCACGTCGCCAACGAACACGCAGCCCCCATCGGCAGTTGCTGCAACGGCCCGCTCCAGCACCTGCACCAAGTACGGCATGTTGGGAAAATACTGCGCCACGCTGTGGACCAGGACCAGATCGAGAGATTGGGCATCTACGCTCGAAAAATTATCGGCCAGGGCCGTTTTCGCCGTCACGTGCTGCCAAGCACCGGCCTGTCGCGCTAATTTGGCCTTGAGGGCGTCGATGGCCGTCTGCGCGTAATCGGTGGCAATGTACTGACGGGCGTCGGGGGCCAGCGCAAACAGCAACTGCCCGGCTCCGCAGCCCACCTCCATGATGCGGTTCGCTTTCAAGGCCTTGAGCCGTTTGATCGATTGCTGCAGCCATTCGTCGGCCTGCTGCCGGATGTCCTGCTGGTCGCTGAGTTGCAGCGCAATCGCGGTGTCTAAGTCGTCCGTTGGCTGGTCCGCTTCGCTTTCGTAACGGACGCCCATGTCGTAGATCAGGTCCCACCGCTGATGCCAGTCGGCGAGTTGATCAGTTTCAGTCCCCTCGTTCGTCGTTGAAGCAGGCGTTGGAACGACGTATGCCACTAAGCGCTGATCGCCGGGACGATCTTCGCGGGCCACAACCACGGCTTCCTTAATGTCAGTCAGGTTGTTGAGTGTGTTCTCAATCTCGCCCAGTTCAATGCGGTAGCCCCTGATTTTCACCTGCTGATCGACCCGGCCCAAGCAGTGAATGTCGCCGGTATCGGTGAACTGACCCAGATCGCCCGTTCGGTACATGACGCCTGCTTTGGCATCAAACGGATTCCGCACAAACCGCTCGGCTGTTAGCGTCGGCCGGTTCAAGTAGCCCCGCGCCACGCCATCGCCCGCCAGGTATATTTCACCGACGACGCCCACCGGCAAGGGGTTAAGTTGGTCATCAACAATGTACACCTGCGTGTTGTGGATGGGTCGGCCAATGGTGATGCGCTCGTCGGGGTTGGTGATCTGCGTTCCCGTCGAATAGATCGTTGTTTCGGTGGGGCCATACATGTTCCAGAGCGTGTCGCAGCGGGGAATGAGCTGCCGGGCCAGGTCGTTCGACATCGGTTCGCCACAGCACAGAATTTTCAGCGGCAGTTGCTCTTCCCAACCGGCCGCCAGCAGCATTTTATAGGTTGCGGGTGTCGCCTGAATGATGGTGATCGACTCGCTGGGTACGCGATGGTCCGATAGTCGCTGTAACAAATCCCGACCGTCTTTGGTCGTTTTTGCGTCGGACAGTACCAGCGTAGCGCCGGTGAGCAGGGGCAGAAAAAGCTCCAGCCCGGCAATGTCGAACGAAACCGTGGTGACGCCCAGCAGCACGTCGTCGCTCGTGATGCCCGGCCAGTCGATCATGCTGTACAGCAGATTGACGAGGTTACGGTGTTCGATCATCACGCCCTTGGGCTGACCCGTTGAGCCGGACGTGTACAGAATATACGCTAAATCAGTGCCCGCAACCGAGGTATCGGGCGCGGTGGTCGGGTAACTTACCGATTCAGTTAGCGCCTTCCCAATCGACAATTCCTTCGTCCGGCCCGCTAATCGTCCGGCGTACTTATCCGACGTAATGAGCAGCCGGGCCGCCGAGTCGGTGAGCATGAAAGCAATGCGGTCGTGGGGGTAATCGGGGTCGATGGGTACGTAGGCGGCACCGGCTTTCAGCACGGCTAAGAGCGTAACGAGCAGGTTCGGCGAGCGGTCCAGCATCACCCCCACCACGTCGCCCACGCCCACACCGTCCCGTTGCAGATAGTGAGCAACCCGGCTGGCGGTATCGTCCAATTCCCGGAAGTTCATCCGCTCGTGGTTGACAATCACCGCCGTTTTGTCAGGGTAGTGGCGGGCGGTCGTGGTCAGTAGCTGATGCAGCGGTACGGTCTGGGGGTACTCAGCCTGGGTGTTGTTCCAGTCGGCTAACTGGGTGCTCAACCCGGTGTTCTGCTGGCGCTGATCGACCAGCGGAATCTGATCGAGCCGACTGGTTGGGTTGGCTACCACCGCCCGGAGCAACCGCTCAAATTCGGCCACCATCCGGTCGATAGTGTCGGCGCGGAACAGTTGCGTATTGTACGACCACTCCAGCGTGAGGGCCCGCTCGGATCCGCCCGCATTCAGGAACAGATCGACGGCTTCGTACTGCCGGGGATTACTGATAAACCGGTAGGTGAGACCGTAGAAGTTAACGTCGTCGGCCAACCCCATATCGACGTTAAAAATGACCGGCACCAGCGCCACCCGCGATGCGTCGCGCTGAACCTTTATTTTCTTGAGCAGGCTGCCAAATGTCAATTGTTGATGCTCAAACGCGTCGAGCACCGCTTCTTTGCGTTGCTTCAAAAACTGAGTGAAGCTCAGATCGTGCTCAGGAAAACTGCGCAGGGGCAGCAGGTTAACGCAGTGACCAACCAACCGATAATTGCCCGTGGCTGATTGTCCGGCTGCTGGCAGACCCAGCACAATGTCTTCCTGCCCGGTTAGCCGGTGCAGCAACACCTCGAAAGCGGCTGTCAGCGTGGTTACGAAACTGCAACCGGCTTTCACGCCCATGGCCTTGACGGCCAGCACCAACGCTTCGTCCAGTTCATAGTCCCGGCGGTCACTTTTGTAGGTACGTTGCGCCGGGCGCGGAAAATCGGTCGGCAGGTTCAGCACGGGCACGGGTTGCCGGTACTGCTCAACCCAAAACTGTTCCGTTTGCCGGTACTCGTCACTGTGGACAAAAAGCCGCTGGTTAGCCGCGTGCTCACTGAACAACGGGGCGTCGGGCAGGGCGTGCTGAATTTGCTGGGCGTAAGCAGAATACAGCGCACTTAAATCCTGCATCAGGATACCCAGCGACCAGCCATCGCAAACGATATGGTGCGCCGTGATGGTCAAATGATGCGCCGTATCGGAGAGCGTTATCAAACCAGCCCTGACCAACGGACCCTGTAGCAGGTCAAACACATGAAGCGCATCCTGCTTTATGTAATCGGCAATGGTTGCTTCTTTGTCGGCGTCCGTTTTATGGGAGCAATCTACCCAAACCAGATCAGCCGATACGTCGCGAAAAACGAAGAATTGAGTACCATCCGCACTAAACGCCGACCGCAGCATCTCGTGGCGGTCGACGAGCGCCTGCCACGCCCGTTCCAGGGCGGACTTGTCTAATGGGCCACTAAACCGCAACGACACCGATTCATTGTAGGCGCGGCTGGCATCATCGCCACCCAGCAAACAAGCGGTCCATATTTCTATTTGTGGCTCGGTGGTTGGGGCCAGACGTGCGATGGCAGGACCGGCAAACGGGTCAAAATCAACGGCAATAAACTGTACACTGGTAGCGCTGTCAACCATCCGAATTTACGTTAATTCAACCTGTAAATAGTTGCCGGGCTGGTCTGGATTGGGCGTAAACCAGGCCGGGTTCCCTTGCCGATCCCGGCCCAGACGGGCGCCCGAAACCGGTGGCATATCTGCCGCAATAGTCAGGCCAACCAGCACCTTTTTCGGCATTTCTGTTGATTTAGCGACAAAAAAACCAGCGTCAATCAGCTCGTCCACGCTGTCGGTAAACTGCTGAATAACAGTGTTCATCTCGGCATCGGTATGCGCTTCGGTCATGAAACAGGGAAATCCGTCCCAGATGTGAATGCCTTTTTCGCGCATCAGCGTGAACAGCAGTTCACCGTAGGGTATCTCCTGGTCGAACTTTATTTTCCACAACGATCCGTAACTCACAACGTGGAACGGCAGTTGCCACCGGTCAACGATAGCGTTGAGGGCATCAGCCAGCCGTTTGGTCCGCTTCGTTAGGCCCTGCTGAAGACCCGGACCGGCCTCTTTCATGTACTGGAGCGAAGCCCGTGCGGCTGCCAGGGCCAGGGGGTGCCGGACGAAGGTGCCCGCAAAATAAGTGACGCCCACTTCGGGAACCGAAGCATCGCCGTACTGCCAGAATCCCCCGTCGAGCGCGTCCATAAACTCGCGTTTACCGGCAATGACGCCAATGGGCAACCCAGCGCCAACGACTTTACCATACGACGCCAAATCAGCTTTGATGCCAAACAGCGCCTGCGTGCCGCCGGGGTGCATTCGGAAACCCGTGATAATTTCATCAAAAATCAGGGCAGTGCCCGATGCCGCCGTGATGGCACGAACTTCCTTCAGGAACTCAATCGGCACAAATTCCGGTCGGCGGCTTTGCACCGGCTCCACCAGCACGGCCGCCAGTTCGTGCGCCCGCTCCCGGATGATGCGCAGGCTCTCGTCCGTGCCGTAGTCCAGAATCAGCATGTTTTGCACCGACTCAGGCATGATGCCCGGCGCGGCTGGGTACGACTTCAGTTTTTTGGTACCCCGAACGATGACTTCATCCACAATACCGTGATACGAACCCGAGAATGCCACAATGAGGGATCGCCCCGTTACGGTGCGGGCCACGCGCATGGTACCCAGCACGGCTTCGGAGCCGGTGCTGCACAGGGCCGCGCGGTCAGCACCGGTCAACTCGCACACCAACCGGCTTACCTCACCGGCCAGTTCGTGCTGCGGGCCGACCTCGAACCCGTTTTCGACCTGCTCGTGCAGCGCCTGTTTGATCAGGTCGGGCTGGTAGCCGAACATATTGGAACCGAACCCGTTGAGCACGTCGATATACTCGTTGCCGTCGATGTCCCACAGCCGACTGCCTTTCGAGCGGTTCATCACCAGCGGGTACACGATCTCCTTAGTCAACGGCCGGAATCCCGACACCACGCGCGGGTCGGCCATGTGGGGACGATTTTGCTGGGCGTAGGTCTTGCTACCGTCTGTTTTCTGGTTGTACCGCTGCGTAATCCGCTGTAGAAAATCCTGCTGCTTCCCGCTCAGTCCCGACGCCTGTCGCTCGATGCGGGCAGTAGCGCCAAAGGGCTTTTTGAGTTCCGCTTCCTCCTCCGGGCTTAAGTCTGACCGTCTCGCTACAGTAGAAATCGCCGTTTTAGCGGGCGCAGAGCCGGTTGCCACTACTGGTTGTCCGTTTGGAACGACGGCGGCAACAGGAGCGGGGGCAACGGGCGCAACCAGGCTACTTCCTTCCAAAAGTGCCACTTGCCGGGCCAGCAGTTGTAATTGTTGACCGATTAACCCCAAAGCCGAATCACCGTTGAAGTTGACCAGTTGGGCCGGAACGCCTGCCGCTGTTGATACCGGAGTTATGGGCATCGACGCCACCGGAGGGGGTGTCGGCGCGGCAACCGGCGCGGGCTGGTACGCATCGGCGGGCAGGTGCTGATCGAGGTAGTTAGCCAATTGACCGGGCGTGGCATAGTCGCCGGTCAGTTGGCGGAACGTAATCGGCAAGCCAAATTCGCGCTTGAGCGTTATGGATACCTGCGTCAACAGCAGCGAATCGAGACCAATTTCCAGAAAACTCATGTCCGGCGTCACGCCCTCCATGTCAATACCGGACGCATCCTCCAGTATGGCTTTTACCTTGTCGATCAGTACATTTTTTCTCATAATGATTGGTGTAGTGGATGGGTAAGCTATTGGTTCAATGGGTGTTGAGGCCGTTGACGTTTGAAAAACAACCGGCGCTGTTTCGGACTTGGCTGTGTCAATCCTGACCGGGTCGCGTCGGACCAAGTCACGAATGACCGGGTCAACCCAGCAACGCTTCCGGTCGAATGCGTATGATGGCAGGCTCACGATACGCCGATGCTGACCAGCGTAAAATGCTTTCCAGTCCGGCGTCAGACCGGCCGTCCAAAGCTGACCCAGCGTCTTCAGGAGCGACGAATAATCAGCTGTCAGCCCCTCGTATTTTACCAGACTGGTCAACACCGTCATGGGCCGACTACCAACCTGCTGACGGGCTAAAGTGGCGGAAACGCTTCCGGGTCCCACTTCGATCAGGAGCGGATTCTCCAGGTCAAAAAGCGTGTCGAGCGCGTCGGCAAAGCGTACCGTCGAACGCAGGTGCTGTGACCAATACTGAGAATCGGTAGCCTGGGCGTCGGTCAGGTAGCAGCCCGTTACGGTTGAGACGATAGGCGTTTGCGGACGATTCAGCGAAACACCGGCTACGATAGCCGCGAAGTCACCGATTATCGGGTCCATCATGGCCGAGTGGAACGCGTGACTGGTCACCAACAGCCGATTGGGTATTTCTTTCTCGTCCAAGAGCCGGGCAAAATCGGCAATGTGTTCGTCGGGTCCGGCCACTACGCAGAGGTTGCGGCTGTTCACGGCGGCCATCGACAACGGCGTCGGTAACAGTGTCTGCACGACATCGGCATCCATCCGTACCGACAACATACTGCCACGGGGTAGGTCACTCACCATCCGGCCACGGGCGGTAATCAGGGTCAGGGCATCCGTCAGGCTGAACACCCCGGCCAGATGAGCCGCCACAAATTCACCGATGCTGTGACCACAGAGAATAGTCGGCTCAATGCCCCAGCTTATCCACAGCCGGGCTAACGCGTACTCGGTCACGAACAGGGCGGGCTGGGTGTAGCGTGTGTTTTTCAACCGCTGCTCCGCTTCCGAATTGATCGTTTCGGGGTACATGATTGACCGAATATCGACGTTCAGGAGCGGCAGCAGTTGTCCGGCGCAGTCATCGACCGCCCGCCGGAACACAGTCTCGCATTCGTAGAACGTACGGCCCATGTTTAGGTATTGAGCACCCTGACCCGGAAACAGAAACACCACCTCATCGGGCGGGTTTCGGTGGGCCGACGCATCGCCGGGCAGCCGGAGCGTGTCGATGAGTTCGCCGGTGGTAGCGGCAACGGCAAACCGGCGATGCGTAAACTCGGCGCGGGTCGTTTGCAGCGTAAAGGCAACATCGGCCATTGCCAGTTCGGTTGGCGGAGTCAGGGCTTCGGCTAATCGGACGGCGTAAGTGTCCCGGCTCACCGTCGACTTAGCCGACCACGTCAGCAGTTGAAAGGGTCGCTCGTCCGTCGCTGTTTCTACCGTTGGGTGGTTGCTATCCGGGGTAAACTGGTCGGCGCTGAACTCTTCCAGCACCACGTGAACGTTGGTCCCTCCTACCCCAAATGAACTCACCCCTGCCCGGCGTGGCATTGAGTCGGCACTATCCCAGTTGGTGAGTTTTGTGTTGACAAAAAACGGGCTGTTGGCAAAATCAATGGCCGGATTAGGCGTATCGAACCCCAGCGACGCGGGGATCTGCCGGTGATGCAGCGCCAGCGTCGTTTTGATGAACCCGACCACCCCAGCCGCCTGGGTCAGGTGGCCCATGTTGCTCTTGACGGAGCCAATGGCGCAAAACTGCCGCTCCGTCTGCTCGCCAAATGCACTGACGAGTCCCTCTATTTCGATAGGGTCGCCCACCGGCGTTCCCGTGCCGTGGGTTTCTACGTAGCTGATAGTAGCTGCATCGACGCCCGCATCGGCAATGGCCATGCGAATGGCACCCGCCTGCCCATCGGCGTTGGGTGCCGTGAAACTCCCTTTGCCTCCGCCATCGTTGTTGACGCCAACGCCTTTGATGACCGCATAAATCGTGTCGCCGTCGCGCCGGGCAGCCCCGGCATCTTTCAACAAAACCACCCCGGCCCCGTCGCTGAAGACCGTTCCCTGCGCGTCGGCATCGAACGACCGGCAGTGACCATCCCGGCTCAGCATGGCCCCTTCCTGATACAAATTACCACTGTTGACGGGTGCCGTGATACTGGCTCCGCCCGCCAGTGCCACCTCGCACTGACCGCTGCGGATGCTCTGAACGGCCTGCGTGATGGCCAGCAGCGACGTGGAACAAGCCGAATAAACGCTGACGGCCGGTCCTTTCAGGTTGAGTTGGTACGCCGTTCGGGAAGCGATGTAATCCTTTTCGTTGACCGTCATCACCTGGAATGCCCCAATCTGGTCGATCAGTTGCTCGTTACTCAGGACGTTATTCAGGTAATACGTATTGTTGCCGCAACCGGCGAACACGCCCACGGGGCCGTTGTAATGCTGCGGCAGGTAGCCGGTCTGCTCCAAGGCTTCCCAGGCGATTTCCAGAAAAACCCGTTGCTGCGGGTCCATCAGTTCGGCTAATTTGGGCGTCAGGCCGAAAAACAGCGCGTCGAACTGGTCAGCGTTGTCGATGACACCCCTGGCCGGAACATAGTTGGGATCGTTTTTTACGCGTTCCGGTATGGTTGAGTCGAGTTCATCGAGAGTGAAAAACCGGGTCGTTTCTTTACCCTGCTTCAGCACCTCCCACAATTCATCAATGGTGGCGGCTCCCGGAAAGCGCCCCGCCATGCCAATCACCGCAACGTCAGCCTGACCCCTACCCGGAGATACCACGTCGGGTTGCAGAGCCGATTGGACGCTGACCGGACGGGCGGCACCGCCCGATTGCTGTGGTTCCATATACCGGGCGATACCGGCAGCGGTCGGATGCTGGTAAAGTTTGGTGATTGGCAGGTTGTAGCCCTGCTGTTTCAGGACAGCCACCGATTTTTGAGCTAAGAGCGAATTGCCGCCCAGTTCAAAGAAGTTATCGTCAAGCCCGATTTTATCAAATTGCAACAGACTGTACCACAAACCAGTAATTACTTTTTCGAGCTTCGTTTTCGGCTTCCGATAGGGCACCGAATCGGGTCGTTTGCGCTCCGGAGCAGGCAGCGCCTTCCGGTCGACTTTGCCGCTGCTGGTTTTGGGGAAATCGGCCATCCGCACGAAATACGCGGGAATCATAAAATCGGGCAGCAACTGCTCAATGGCCCCGCGTAGGGCGGTTATCTTCGTCTCCGGCGTGGCAATGACGTAGGCAATCAGCGCTTTGGAGCTAACGCTGTCCTCACGGGCGATCACTACCGCCTGCTGCACCCCCGGATGCTGCGCCAGGGCCACTTCGATCTCGCCCAGTTCAACGCGGTTGCCCCGAATCTTTACCTGATCATCTTTCCGCCCCTGAAACTCGATGGTTCCATCGGGTAGATACCGAGCCAGGTCGCCGGTCCGGTAGCGGTTGACGAGGCCCCGTTGTGGATGTTCGTACTGACCAAATTTTTCGGCGGTCAGGGCGGGTTGGTTCAGGTAACCGTCGGCCAGACACACCCCGCTAATGCACAGTTCACCCAGCGTACCCTCCGCCGAAAGCTGGTCGTTTTCGTCCAGCATGAACACGTCGATGCCCGCAATGGGTTTGCCGATGGTGGGGATGGCGGGCCAGTTGAGCGCGTCGCCTTTGAGTTTATTTTCCGTCACCCACACACTCGCTTCCGTTGGCCCATACACGTTCATCAGCGTGCAGTTGGGTAGTTGGGCGAAGAAGCGGGCAATTTGGGGAGTGATCTTGAGCAGTTCGCCCCCGGTTATCACCTCCCGCAGTTCCGTTGGGTAGCGTTGTTCGGCGTCGGCCGTTTCGGCTACGTATTGCAGCACGACGTATGGCAAAAACACCCGGTGGATGGGCGTAGTCTCAATGAAGTGTAGCAACCGCCCGGCATCTAAGCGGTATGTATCGTCGATTAAATAGAGCGTACCTCCGCTCAGCAGGGTAACAAAAATCTCCTGAAACGAGGCATCGAAACTCAGGTGGCAGAATTGAAGCGTATTCAGGCCGACTTTGGCTTCCGAATGAATCAACTGCCAGTTCAACAGGTTAATCAGCCCGGCGTGCCCCAGACAAACTCCCTTGGGTTTTCCGGTAGAGCCGGACGTGTACAGGACGCAGGCCGTCGGGTTTTGCTGCCTGACCGGTTGGTGCGCGTAGGCATGATCGTTCTCCGACCGGATTACGGTTAACCCCAGTGACTCGAACGTGGGTACATCGGTGCCAGTGGTTAGGCAGGCTGCCACGCCCGAATCGGTGATGAGTTGGTGAAGGCGCTGGGCGGGGTAGGCCGGGTCGAGTGGCAGGTAGGCTTTGCCCGACTTCAGAATCGCCAGCACCCCAATAACCAGCTCGATGGTGCGGGAAGTACTCACGCCAATCAGGTCGGCATCAGGCGCGCAGTGCAGCACCGCCTGGCAGAGTGCGTCGGCCCGCTCGTTTAGCTGCCGGTAGGTAATTCGCTGGTCGCCAAAGACAACGGCCGTGCGCTCTCCATGGACCTGAGCAGCCCACTCAACAAGGTGATGTAGCAACGGATCGGTAGCAGTCCTGACATCAGCATCATCGTGGAGAATAGGCATATGTTTCCTTTATGTGGATTTGACTGTTCAGTTAGGGTTCGTTCCGGTAGGTTTGCAGCGACTGCTCTGTGTGATCGGGAATCTGCTTGATATCGGCCCGACGCGGCACGTCGACGTAGTTCCCCTCAACCCGGTTCAGCGCCATTAGAATAGGTTGCTTCGTCATCCGTACGTATAAGCTCAGCAGTTGCTTTTCGGCCCGTCCCCAGGTACTGTCGGCGTCGACGATCAGCAGAGATAGGGCGCTGCCGTTGAGCAGATACACCGGAATTTGGTGGTTAATCAGCGCGGGCAATTCCAGAATAATCCGGTCGAACTGGGTGGCGTCGAATCCCTGCTCATGGTCGATGAGGTAGTCGACGCTGGTCACGTTCATGAAATCCGGGCGAATCGAGTACGGGAAATACGTAATGCCGTTTATTGTTTCCCGCTGCTCTTTATTGGTTTGGCGCGGGTAGCAGAACGCAACCTGCTGATCGGCATCGGCATAGAGCCGGGTCAGGCCGTTGGCAACCCAGGTTTTTCCCTGTTTGCTGCGAATGCTGAACAGGGTTATAATGGGGGGATAGGGCTTGGCCGTAACCTGCGCAATTTCGATGTTGATAGCATTAACGAGCTGCTCGAACATGATCTGAGCCGCCAGAGTCGCCTTCGAGAAAAAGCTTCGTTTCTTCACCACGGGAAACAAAGCCGTAACGGGCAGTCCCGTCAGCAATTCTGCCTGCTCCGGCGAGTGAATGCCTTTATCTAACCAGAACCGCAGGGCAGTGAGCAGCAGCGCCAGAAAAATGCCGACGCCAAAACCAATGGCAATCAGTTGGCTGCGCTTGGACGCCTTCGGCATCAGGGGAAAATCGGGTGCGTCGAGCACCTCCAGCTTACCACCAACGGCCACGTCCTGGCGACGGGTGCGCGACTGGTCTACGCTCTGGAGCAACGTGAGGTACTCTTTTTCGGCCACGCCAAGCTCCCGATTGAGCTGCCGCAGTTGCGACCCCAGTGGGCCATAAGCGCTGGTTTTGGTTTCGTAATCATCCATCCGCTGCTGGTATAGCTTCAGACGAGCGTCCGATTCCTCATACTCCAACTTCTTGGCCAGCAGATCACTGCCTATCGTTTGCTGGGAAACCGACTCGGTCGAGTTGGTGGCCACGTCGTACTTCTGCGCACTGGTTTTCAGATCTTCCGACAGTTGCGCCACGTTGGCCTGTAACCGGCCAATTACGACTTTGGGCTGGCCATACGCCCGTGCGTTAGCTAATTTATTTTCGGCCTCCGACAATTTCTTTTGTTTCTCACCAAGGTCGCTGTTGGCCGTGCGCATACTGCCCTGCTCCCCCAGCCGCTTACTGAGCGCATCGACCGACGCTTTAGCCGCGCTTTTCCGCCCCAGTTCCTGGTTGTATTCGCTAATCAGGGCTTCACGCGAGGAGGCTACGGTTCGCGCTTCTTCGTCATAATCCAGCACCTTGTTTCTCATGCCGAATGCCCGCAGGTTCGCTTCAGCCTGATCGAGGACCTGTTTTGCCCGTTTGAGCTTGACCTCGTAATAGTCGACGACTGAATTCGTTTCCGACGTTTTGAACAGGGAATACCGCTTGTTGAGGATGTCGATGGCGTAGCTGAGCGTCCGTTGCGCTACGGCCGCATCATCGGCTTCATACTCCATCAAGAGTACGTCGTTGGTGTTTTTGCGGGGAGATGCTTTTATCCGTTCGCCGATCCGCTGAATGGAATAGTGAGAATCCGAGGTCAGCAGCAGTTTCTTAATTAAGTTGTCACCCGGCGTTTTCAACAGGCTGTCGATGGTCATGCGTAGGCTGACGGGGTCGTTGCCGTTCTGAAACGTTTGCTGCCGCCAATTGAGCGGAACTTCCCGCTGCAACTGCTCAAAACCAGCGGCACTCAGCACCAGACTATCGGGCTGCTCCAGGGCAAGGTGATCGGTTAGCAGGCTGGCTCCTACCTGAAGCAGGGTTTCTTTGGAGTTGAGGGTGGTGAGCAGATTGTCGAGCGCACTGGTCGACCGGTCGGCGAAGTTGGTTTGCCGGTCCGTCATCAGCGAATAGCCCGAGGCCAGGCCTGTGTACAGCGTTGCCTGCGAGATATACACCTTTGGCTCATTGCGGGTAACGTAAAAAGCCGTCCCGGCCGTTACGGCGGGAATCAGGATAAACCAAAGCAGGTGCTGCCTCAGCAAACGCAGAAATACCTCGAGTGTCATAGCAATTGACTGAATTAATTTCGTTTCAACCGTTGAACAGGCACCCCTACCATCGTCTCGAAGTAGCGAATGTTCTTCAAAAAGTCACCTTTGACCTGTTCCGATGCGGACTTGGTTTCAATGTAGCGGCTGGTGGCACTGGCCAGAACGTCGGCGTTTACGCGACCCTTCTGGAGTTCCACCTCAGCAATCCGGTAAGCGGCCAGCGATGCCTGCTCGTCGACGAGCCGGAGTTTGAGCACCTGCTGGGAGGTAATCATATCCTGGTAAACGGTGATCAACTCCCGCTTCAACTGCATCTCAATTATGTCCTTCTGCAAAATCGACGCCCGGTAGTTGGCCTGGGCCTCCCGAATCTGGTGCTTGCGCCCGAACAAGTCATACAGTGATAGGCGCACGTCAATGCCCACCCGGTAGCCGTTGGCAATCTGACCGATGGCTTCGCCGGGCCGGGCCGTGCTGCCCGGTACTACCGCGCCCGTGGCGAGAATCGTTTGATTACCCCCCGCATAGTTGCCAAAGCCGGTTGCGTTCTGCAGAATAATAACTTTAGACGTATGGTACGCTGAATTCAATGAATTAGACACCTCCTTCTGGTATTTAATCACCGGCGAATGCAGGATAGCAATCTTCATCAGCTCATCGAAGGGAATGAGCTGCACCGCAATGTCCTGATCTATATCAAGGTACAACGTGTCGTCTGTTAGCCCGGACGCCGATCCAAACGAAATCAATCGCCTGGCACCGGTGGCCTGGGCATGGCAAATTGTATCGGACAACACCCCCAACAGGATCAGGAACGCAATCTGACACAAAGTGAACATTGGCAGCCTGTACACGCAAAATTTCATAATAGCCTGTTGTAGCAGAGAATTAATGTACACAATTGAACGGAATACTAACTAATAACTATTAATTTACCAAACTTAAACTTACGAATCCTTTCTGTTAACGGATGTGCATATTATTTCATTTATTTTAGCCACCTCTACGCCCGCGTTCCCGCCACTGTTTACCGTAGGCCAATGGCCATCAGGTAGTTAATTTGGGCGATTGATTGTAATTGAACCAGATCAGCGCATTGAAGACGTGGTGGCAGCCAGAGTCAACCGGTTTATACGTTGAGGTGATTGCCGGTTTATGAACCTGGCTCAACCGTTCTACTCTGCCGGAGTCAGCGAGACAGGGGCTTCACGCTCACTCCGCTCCGGTGCAGTAGCCAATGGTGCAACGCTTGTGTGGGGGGTGTGCATAAATCGCTTGAACGCCTTTCGCATGTTGAACACCGCCCTGGCGAAACTCAGCATTAACACGGGAATCAGAAGAAGCTCCCGCATGGTCACGCGTCTCCACAGGTAAGCCGGTACGGAAAGGAGCAGACTCAGACTCAGCGTTACAAGCAAAACGAAGGGGGCAACCCACAAAACCGGATTGCTGCTCAACAAACCTAAACTCGCGCAAACACCTAATAAACCAATCAACAGCACTTTAGGCAGCACCAACGCCTGCACTATCTTCAGCGCCCCCGTTAGCCGCCCACTCAACAGTTCGCTCATTCCCCGCCGAAAGTAACCGGTCAGAAACTGCCACTGGGCCGCTATCCAGCGGGTGCGCTGATGCTCGAACACGGTTGGGTTGGCCACTTTTTCGTCGTAGATGAACGCTTTATCGAGGTAGCCCACCATGTGGCCGTTCAGCACGAGGTTCATTTCCAGTTCTTTGTCATACCCACCAATGGTGAGCAGGTTAGCCATCGCCTTTCTCATCAGCGCCGGTTCAATTGCCATTCCTGAACCAATGATCGATGCGGATGAACCCAGGACCCGGCTTCCCTTCCGAAACATATGGTTGTTAATCTCTTCGCTGATGGCATCCAGCGTGGCCACGCCCGTGTCCGTGTTTTTGGCAACCCGGTGCCCCTGCACAGCCCGCCAGCCCTGCTCGAAAGCCGCGTTGATCCGGCTCAGAAAATCGGGAGCCATGTGGTTGTCAGCATCCGACACAACCATGATGTCGTACTCAGCAGCAGACAACCGGGCTAAGGCCGTGTTAATGGCTTTGGAAACGGTAGAAATGGCAAACGAAACCTCGATTACGCGAACGGGCAGGGCGGCTAACCGCGTCAGAACGGACCGCTGTAGTGAATCGGCAATCACGATCAGATCGAACCGATCAGCGGGGTAATCCTGCATCAGGTTTGCCAGCACCGAATCAACAATCACGGCATCCTCCTTATAAGCGGGTATGAGCACCCCTATTCTTCGGAAAAGCCGGGGCAACCGCTGCACATCCGAATCATCGGCTCGGCCAATTCGCCCCGCAACGGCGAGCACGAGCAGAAACAGAACGGTAGTGCCGATGTAACTCAAGAAAATCAGGTAGGCAACGTAAAGTATGTACATAGCGAAGGACGTGGCATTCAGCAATCTTTGCCCGGAACGGCTTCTTCAGTGACCGGTCAAGTTTGCTTAAGCAGTTTACTCTACTATGACGCAAGACCACTGTTTGTGGTCACTTGTGAGGCTTGATAAAGTCTACTATTTATGCGAAGTCTGGCACTTTTGATCCTAAATTGATCTAACGGTAGCTCTATCCGTTGATTAACGCAACAGGTATTGCCATTTGGAGGAAGCTGGTGATACGCGGGCAAGTTGATAGATGATGGCGACCGGGTGTGGTTTATGGGTACGGTAGTCCGGACCGGTGGATCGTCAACGGGCAGCTTAGTGACTGGATTGATGAGCACTGTTTTAGGCTTTAGCACTTAGAACGAGGGCAAAGCGTCGCTCTGTAGCTCTGTCAGAACCCCATTTTCACTTCCAGCCGTTCGCCCGAAACGGTTTGCTCCTCCCAGTTAAAGATGTCGGCGAGGGTCATCGGTTCGTCGGTACGGTGCTCCATGCCGAGGTGCATGAGCAGGTCGTTGGCTTTGGGCGCGGCTAACTTGCCAAACGCGTAATCGACCATCAGGCGGCCTTTCCTGAGCAAAGCTTTGTCTAATAGATGCTTGCTGGCGTTGAACGTGGCGATAACCTGAATGTGCATACAGTCGGCGAGCAAGCCGTCGGTCAGGTTCAGGATGTTCGACACGCTGTTGGTGTCGCCCCCTGCCTCGCGCGATTGCAGAATACGCTCGGCATCTTCAATGATGAGTACCGAGTCCTTATTATCGAGCAGAAAGGGAATAATTTCGGGCGAGGTCAGGTAGTTGGTCATGTAAGGCGGCAAAATGAGCATGTCCTTTTTGACCAATGAACTGAGGTACTTGATATACGTCGTTTTGCCGGTGCCCGGCTCCCCGTGGAGCAGAATCAAGCCCTTGCTTTTGGGCTGAGCCAGCAACGTCGTCAGGCGTTCGTGCACCGGCGGAAAATCCTCGTTGTAGTGCAGAGCAAGGTCGATGTCGGGCGGCAGAATCTCAACGCGCTCGGTGTGAAGCCCGCCCAGGCCGCTCTGGATCAGGTAAATATGGGTCTGGTTGTCTTCGTGAACGTACTTATGTTCCTGAAGTCCGGCGAGTAGTTCCTTCACCGACGGCTCGTCGCGGTAGAAGCCGTAGAGCCGGAAGAAGCGTTCGCCAACGAATTCAGCTTTGAGCAGAACGCCCTCCTCGTGCTGGTAGATCCGTTCGATGGTGTGCCAGCCTTCGTCGGTAACGCGCGTCGACTGGTTAACGAGTTGGAAACTCCGGCTGTCGAGCAGTTGCCGCGCCGATGGCTTAAAATCGTCACTGAAATGCAGGTAGTTGGGGTAGCTGCCAAACGCCTGAACAAAGTGCGGAGCCAGCGGAAACTCCCGGTCGAGGTCGCTGGGAATGTACAGGTTTTGAATCGTTTGTTGATTGGGCATGCGACTGTCGGCCGTCAGATAGCGAAACATGTCATCTTTCGAAATCTGGTCGTGGGGTTTCAAGCGGGCGCTGGATTACGTTTCTGAGGCACCAAGTTACCCAGAAAACCGCTAAATGACTAAACCGAGACTTACTTATTGCCCCGCCAACCGGTTCAGTACGTAAACTTCAATACGTTTGGCGAAAACCGAAACATCACTTCGTGAACGCTCTGCTGAAAATAAAGCCCGGCGTTGGGATTTTCGGGTGTTTTTGAGTTGAAGATGTACCCAACCCGAATGGACTTCGTCAACTGGTACTCCGCCAGGGCCTGTAGGTAGTTCGTTTGAACCAGACCGGGACTATTCCGCCGGTACGACGCACCCAGTCCAACCTGTTCGTTGATCCACAGCCGGGCGTTCAGGTCGACGCCCAGCGGCCGACCGCTGATTTTTGAAACCAGAATCGACGGGATCAGCACGACATTATCGTCTATGTCGAGCATCGTACCAGCCTGCACCATTACCGGCCGGACGCTTCGGTACACAAATCGCCCCGTCAAGTCCAGCGTCTGACCAGTCATCTCCGGAGCTGAAATGCCCCCGAAGAAGTTCTCGGACTGGTAGTATATGCCCACCCCAAAACTCGCAATGGCCCGGTTCAAACTCGACGCCGTCGCGACATCATAGAGCGGCAGCACGTTGACGCCCCCCTGCACTCCAATGGCTAATTTGGCCAGGGCGGGCAGATTAAACCGGTACGCTACGCTGCCGTAAACGCCGGTAGCGGCAAACAGGCCCATACGGTCGTTGAGCGCCTGAAAACCCAAACCCACCCGCCCCTGCCCCACCGACCCATCGGCCGAAACGCTCTGGGTGACGGGAGCATTGCGCAGTCCAATCCACTTGCGCCGAAAAAACGCTGTCAGGTGAAACGACTCGCGGCTGCCCGCCGTGGCCGGATTAATGCTCAGGGGGTTGACTAAATACTGCGAATACAGCACTTCTTTCTGCGCCTGCGCGGGCTGAACCGCGAATAAAGCCAGTATTAGGACGATTGCAGGGATGATGTTCCTTTTGGGGAAAGTGGGCATAGGAAGGAGAATAAACCGTTAAATTTCGGGTTTTCGGCTTGAAAACCTATACCCCGTTGGACGCAATTTTAGGTACAGATAACTTGGCAACCATGACAAAGCAAGATAAACCCGCGTTACTGCTGGTTGATATTCAAAAAGGATTTGACGACGTAGCTTATTGGGGCGGACACCGGAACAACCCGGAAGCGGAGGCCAATGCAGGAAAACTTTTAGCCTTCTGGCGCCAAAATGACCTGCCCCGTTTTCACATCAAACACTGTTCGACCAACCCGAACTCAAGGCTTGTTGCCGGAAAGCCGGGCAATGAATTCCAAGACGCGGTACGTCCAACTGACGGTGAGACGATAATTCAAAAGAACACGAATAGCGCCTTTATCGGCACCAATCTACAGCAACAACTTGACGCTGCCGGAATCAAAACCGTAGTGATTGTAGGGTTAACCACCGACCACTGCGTATCGACAACAACGAGAATGGCGGGAAATTACGGGTATGACACGTACATCGTTTCGGACGCAACGGCAACGTTCGACAAAGTTGGTGCAGATGGCCAACACTATTCGGCAGAAATCATCCATGAAACCTCATTGGCAAGCCTGCACAATGAGTTCGCGACCGTGCTAAAAACGGCCGAACTGATCGACAAACTGCGGTAGGGAAAACAGAAAAATAGCTAATTCAAGCCTGACAACGATTCGGGATGGTCACTAAAGTACACTGGATACACACCTTTGCTAACTCCGCACGCATTGGGATTATGGCACGACTGACGGTGCTATTCGTGGACTAACTGTGCCGGATACGGATCGGCAATTGAATTGGTTAAAACGACGGGAGATGTCTATTGGGAACCGCCACCATCGCAACGGTTAACCGGACGACTCCCCTACTCCAGCTTCAAAATCTTGATCTCTGTCCGGCGATTCTGCTGGTGGTCGGCTTCGGGGCAGTCAACGCCATCAACACAGGCGTTCAGGAGGGCACTTTCACCGTACCCCTTCGCGGTCATTCGCTTGGCGGCAATTCCCTTCGATTTCAAATACGCAGTTGCCGATTTAGCGCGGTTTGCCGACAGTGTTTTGTTGTACTGCGTCGTGGCCCGGCTGTCGGTATGCGATCCCATTTCAATGGTCATGGCCGGGTATTTTTGCATCAGCGCCACAACTTTGTCCAGTTCAGTGGCTGCGTCGGGGCGGATTGTTGCTTTGTTGCGGTCGTAGTAAATATTGTCGATGGTGATCACGTCGCCTTTTTTAAACATCAGCAGTTCGGTCACGCCGGAACCGTCTTTCTCAATGTGGCTGCCCGTCGTGCCCATGCCCTCTTTTATGGCTTCGAGCAGGTAACTACAGCCGGGTTTCGCCGTAAACAGGAAATGGCCTTCGGAGTCGGTAACGGTTTCCTGCAGGCTACCGTCGCACTCGTTCACGGCCACAACGTTTGCGCCGGTAATGGGGGTCCGGTCAGCCTGGGTGAGCACCCGTCCCCGCAGCATTGTCGCACCGGCAGGCAGCATAATAGTGGGCTTGGCGAGGGGAATTTCTAAGCGGGATGGCTGCGTGTCGGATAGATCTTTGGTAGAGAAACCAACTTTATTCGTCATGTACCCTTCCTGACTAACCACGAAGCGGGTGTCGCTGTCGGCGGTGAGGCAGATGCGCACTACGCCACTGCCATCGGTTTTGAGCTGTTTCTGGCTGTCGTTGGCCGGGTTGTCGACCGTTACGGACGTGTTGACTAATGGAACTTTCGTCTCGGCATCGAACACGCTGATGGTTAGCTCGCGACACGCGTTGACCGCTTTTGCGCGGGTGAAGCGATACACGTCGTCGTCGGCCCCGCCCCGTCTGCGGTTACTGCTGAAGTACCCTCCATTGCGTGCTCCATCCGTCACGATACCAAAATCGTCGGTTGGCGAATTCAGCGGCTCACCGAGGTTGAGCAGTTCCCCAGCGGGCTGGCTTTCGCCCGTGAGCTGAATGTAGAACAAGTCTAAGCCCCCCAAACCGCCGTGACCATCGGAGGCCACGTACAGGTTTCCTTTTTCGTCAACGAACGGAAACATCTCATTTCCCTTCGAGTTTACCCGCTCACCAAGATTTACCGGTTCGCTCCACTGCCCGTCTGTCCAGGTCGACACGTAAATGTCTGTGCCACCAAAGCCTCCCGGCCGGTCCGACGAGAAATAAAGCAGTTGATCCGGTTCGCCATTGCGCCCATTGGCTAAACTGGGGTGGCCCGTCGAAAACTCATCGCTGTTAAAGGGCAGTTCCTGCGCGTCGCTCCAGTAGCCATTGGTTTGGGTGGCGGTGTACAGTTTAAGTTTATTGACCCCGTCGGTACTCGTCCGATACTGGCCGCCAGTGTAATTATTGCGCGTAAAAATCACCCGCGAACCGTCTTTGGCAAATGTCGACGGGCCTTCGTGGTATTTCGAGTTGATCGTTTTGCTGAATCGCTCCGACTCACTGATGGGTTGTTCTTCGTAGCCCAAATTGAGGTTCGTTCCCCCAAAGAAGCCAACTGTTTTGCTGTCGTTGGCCGTTCGTGTCGTGTATTCATCACGTCCCAGAAACTGACCGGGGTCCAGGCGAAACAATCTCTTCCGTGACCCCTTCGATCCATTCAGTGTACTTAGTTCGGGTAAGTAATACAGATTTAAAAAAGGCGTATTCTTTCGTTTGAACAGCTTGCTCCAGCGCTTGTTATCCGCCGATACGAACACCAGCCCATTCTTATAAAGCATGGGGCTAAACTCGGATTGGCGGGTGTTTATGTCCAGAAACTCGATGGTGTACGTACCGGCCGTGCGGGTCAGCGCCGTTACGTCCTGATACAGTTTAGACCCTCTGGTCCGGGACCCACCAGTCCGGGACCCGGATTCTGATTTGGCACCGGCGGCAGCGGCTGCCTGGAGCGCGTAGTATTTGTTGTAAGCGCCCTCGGCTTCGTGGTATTTGCCGTTACTGATGAGCGCCTGGGCGTAGTACAGATGATACTGAGCGTAGTCGGCCGATGAGTCGCCTTCAGCAATCAGTTCGCGATAGGCTCGTTCGGCATTTCTCGTATCGCGGGCCTGCCGGTAGCTGTAAGCCAGCCGGATTTTAGCAGCCCGCCGTTCAGCGTCCGTCAGCGTCGCCGGATTGGTCAGCGCCTTCTCGTACAGATCAGCCGCTTTCGCATAGGCCAACTGATCGAACTGACGGTCGGCTTGCTTTGTCAGCGACTGCGCCAGTGCCGAACCAATCAGCAAACCGATGAATCCAAGAACAAGTACAATGCGTGTCATACCGGATGAAAGTGGAAAACGATAACTAATCCCAAGCGAAAAGGTACGCTCCGGCCCACCACGGGAAGAACGTACCTTGTGTGTAAGCAAATACTGAGCCGAAAACCTTTTAGGTGAATGGCGAATAGCGAATAGCGAGTGGCGAATAGTGAATACCGGTAAACATTCACCATTCGCTATTCGCCTAAAAATACCGTGGCGTCAGGATGCGGTTTTTGCCGAAGCCAAACTCATACCGGATCATGATCTCGTGCGAACTGGGGGCAACATCCTTAAAGTTGTTCATGGTGCGGTCATAGGCGTAGCCAAAGCGAAACTGATCGGTCAACTGAACCTCCAGCAGCCCCACCAGCGCATCGGTACCAACCGGACTCCAGGACGTGAACTGGTTCCGGCGCACCGACACACCAAGGGCGATGCGGTCGGCAAACCAGAAATTAATATTCCCGTCGAAGCCCAGCGGAGCACCCTCGGCATACTTAACCAGGACCGACGGCTTCATTTTGACGGCCGGACTGATGCCCACCACAAAACCGGCCGTGGCGTAGGCGTGCCGACGCTGCACCGAGAGATAGCCAGCCGCGGGAGATCTGTACTCCGAAAGCCGGTTTTTGATAAGCCGGGGCACCGATATGCCGATGTACGATTTGTCGTTGCTCAGGTAGATCCCCGTTCCGAAGTTAGGCAGCACTTTGCTGATGTCCTGCGCGAAGGCCGGATCGATCTGACCCGTGCCATCCGGGCTGGTCTGCACGTTGGTGAGGTTCCACCGAAAGCTCGACGCCCCGCCCTGCAGGCCCAGCGCCAGCGTTGACCGGTTACCAACCTTGATTCTGAACGCGTAGGACACGAACCCACCGGCCTCCTGCATCTCGCCAAACTTATCGCCGTACAACTGCAGACCGACCCCAACGCGCTCCCGGTTCAGGGGCATGTCCATGGTGAAGGTAGCCGTTTGCGGACCATTCACCCCCGCCCATTGGTTGCGATACAGGGCCGACATACTCAGCACGTCGCGGCTACCGGCGTAGGCCGGGTTTAGGGCCGTCATGTTGAACATGTACTGCGAGAACATTTTGTCCTGCTGTGCCCGGACCCGGCCGCTGCCGATCCCGAGGATCAACAGCAGCGCAACGGCCCAGCGTTTGGTTGAAAACTGGTTTAACATCAGTATTAGCGGTTAATCGTCATGTATCGTACAAACTTGCGTCCATCGCTCGTCTTAATCACGTAGTAGTACGTTCCATCGGGCAGGCCACTGTCTCCCTCCTGGCTAATCGTGATTCCCGTGTTCGGCTTACCATCCCAATCGTTTTTGTAATCGTCGTTTTTGTAGACCATGTGACCCCAGCGGTTATACACCTCCAGCGCAATCGTCTGATTACCCACGCCCCGGATTACGAACAGGTCGTTGATGCCGTCTCCGTTGGGCGAGAAGCCCTGCGGGATGAACAGCGCCGAACCAGTCGACGGCAGATTCAGCGGAGTGGCTTCGCGTTCGTTCAGATCGGTCGGGTCGTTGTTGCCGTTGAGGTCAGGATTCAGCCCACTCGTCGAGATGTCTGACACGGTTTCGGTTCCGGCTTTCGCTTCGGCATAGGCCGAGTTGAGGAACGTAGTCGTGCTGCCATCGGTCAGGACGTTCAGCGTAACCAGGATCGTATCCACTTTCCCGGCAGCCAGCGTACTGATGATCTCGTTCAACACGATCCGCGCATCCGTTGTCCCGTTGAAATCAGGGTTCAGGAGCAGCAAACTGCCCGTCGAGATTGTATACGGTGCCCGCACGATGGAGTAGGTTGCCCCGGTCGTGGTGTTGAAGACCTTCGACAGCGAGTCGGTCAGACTCACGTTCGTCAGCGTATCGGTGCCGTAATTTCTCAGGACAATCTGGTACGTTACGTTGAAACTGCCGTTGGCCTGCCGAATCGTATCCCGAACCGCCATTGCGACGCCAATGTAACCTTTTGCCGCTAAATTATTCAACGAAATTGGCGTTGGCGTGCTGTTATTGCGCGGATCGAGGTCATTGTCGGGGTCATCGTTGGTTCCGGCCGTCGACATATCCTCCACTGGCTCGTTGGCGTCCGTCAGCGCCGTAGCGACTGCCGTGTTGTAGAATACCAGCGAATCGGCGTTTTTCACGTCCACCCGAACCGTAAACGTCAGGCTGCGGCTGGTGCCCACCGGCAGGTTGCTCAGGGAGTCAACGAGCATCTTCGTAATTAATCCCTGACCCGTGTAGAGCGAATCGACCGTTAGTCCAGTGCTGGCCGTTACGGCAACGCGGCTGCTCACAATCAGCGCCCCACCCGTGAAGGTCTGGGAAAGATTATCCACGACCTGAACCTTCCTGAGCGGCACCGAACCCATGTTGCTCACGGTGATGGTGTACGGAATGTCGTAGACCCCTTCTTCCACCAGCGTTGGCGCGCCAACCGACTTAGCAACACCTAACAAACCTTTCGGCAGGTCGAAGCGCACACCGGTCAACACAGACCCGGTCACGGTCGGATCGAAGCCATTGTTGGAGACGTCCTTAACAACCGTACCACCGGCCGGTTGGCCCGTTGCCGTTGCCGTTGTGTAGAACGGTCCGTTGTTGCCGTTCGGCCTCACGTTCACCGTTAGCAGCAGCGTATCCTGCTCGCCAATGGCTAAGGTGCTGGCGTTGGTCAGCAGATCAGCCTGCGTGTTGCCGTTGAAACTGGCGTTGGCAACTAAGCTGCTACCCGCACCCACCACCGGCGAACCAACGACCGAGTACGATGTTGGTGCCGCAAAGGCCCGAATCAGGCTGTCGGTCAGACTCACGCCCGACAGGGGCACGTCGCCCAAGTTTTTGATCGTCGCCTTGTAGGTCACGTTGTAGCTGCTGTCAGCCTGTTGTTCAACCTTCACCACCGCCAGCGCTACGCCGATAGCCGGTCCAAACACCAGATCCGTATCCGTACTCAGCGTGAAGCTGGAGAAGGTCGTGTTGTTGGTGGGGTCGCGGTCGCCATCCGGGTCTGGATCACCGCCGTTTGTCGACAGGTCGTATACTGTTGTTACACTGTTCTGAGCCGTTACGCTGGCAATGTTCTGGAACGCATTGGTCGTGTCACCCGCAGCCCGTCGCACCGTCACGTCGAGGGTGAAGAACTGCGAACGGCCCGGTGCCATGTAACTGGCCGAGTCGAACAGGGCCGTGTTGTTCTCCCGGCCGGTGAAGGTCGGATTGAGCACCAGCGTGGAACCCGCCGTTCTGGGCGTCACCACGGCACCAACCACCGTGTTCGGCGAGAAGAAGTACGCCAGGTCGTCCGTCACCTGCACCTTGTGCAGGGTGTCGTCGCCGAAGTTCGTCAGCACGAAGCCGTAGCTAACCCGGATGAGCGAATCGCCCACCGCCGTTGGCGTACGCAGCACCGATTTGGCCAGACCAATCAGGCTCGGCCGGGTAGCCGACGTGTCCTGCACCATCACTTTCGACCAGTTATTGTCCAAGTTGGTGTCCTTCTGGTCGAGGTACGGAATATCGGCCCGGTTGATAATTTGTCCTCTGGCAATCACGCGGGCGTCAAAAGCAAAGGATATGGATGCACCCGGTTCCAGACGCTCGATGTAGCGGGTGATGGCCCCGTCGGCCAACGTGTAGTCGGCCGCTGGATTTGGAATCACGTCTAATCCGTCCGGCAGCACATCCCGCACATCGACGTTCGTCGCGGCAGCGCCACCGAGATTGGTTACGACCACTGTGTACGTGATCACCTCACCGACCCGAACGTTGGTTTTACTAACCGTTTTCACAACCTCCAGGTCCGTCATCACCGTGTCAGCAATGCAGTTGAAGATGTTCGCCGTTACGGGAGCCGCTGCGCTGTAGCAACCAGCCGGACTCCGGCGGAAGACATAATACGTACCGGCACCAACCGAATCGGGCCGCATCACGAGTGCCGACGATGGCGACGCACCAATTCGGAACTCATAAGGGCCAACGTCCGTACTGTCGAACAGGGCCGCAGCTAAGTTAGCCACGATGGCCGGGCACACGTTGCGCACGTTGGATGCCAGTGGCGTTTGCAGGGGTTCGGCAACCGTCACAACCACGTCGGCCGACTTCACCGAACTGCAGCCCTGCCCATCAATCAGTTGAACGCTATAGACACCGCTGGTGGCCACCACAATCTGCTGCGTATTGGCACCGGTACTCCACAGATACGTGGCACCGGCCGGGGCCTGCAGCGTTACCGATTCACCAAAGCATAGGTTGGTCGACCCACTCACGGTCACCGTCGGTATCGTTTTGCTGCCCTGAATCGTCAACAGCATAGCGTCGGAAGCAACCGGGCAGGCAGCGTTATTCGTGCTCACGGACAGCGTCAGCGTTACCTGACCTACCAGTACGTCTTCGGCACTGGCGGTATAGATTGCGTTGACGGCGAACGGATTATCAAACGTACCATTGCCGGTCGACGACCAGTGCGCAACGACACCCGCTCCGCCAATCACGCCACTCAACTGGTAGCTCTTCGCGGCACAGATCGTGGCATTCGTACCCGCGCTGGCCGTTGCCGGATTCTGCGCATCGCACGGCAGCACGTCGGTGCAGGTCGTAATCAGCACTTGGATCGCGACGGGCAGGCCGTAGCAGCCGTTCACCGTTTTCTCAACAACGTAGTACGTTCCCGTACCGACTGCGGCCGGATTCCCCACTTTCGTTTCGCTGCTCAGCGTGGCGCTCGTGTAGAATTCAAACACCCCGCCCGTGGTTGATGGGTTGGACGTTACGCCCGTTGTCAGGTCTACCGTTGTGAACGGACACGCATTGGTGCGGTCGGTCACCGTTGGCTGGCCTACTTTGGGCAGCACCGTGATGGCAATTGCGTTAGATGGCGCACTCTTGCAGTTGTTCGAGGTGCAGCAGCGGGCCGTGTAGGTTACGCTGTTGGCCAGCGACACCGTGATCGATGCGCCAACCAAATCGTTCGACCACGTTACGTAGGCATTAGATGGGCATCCCTGGGCCGTGAGCGTAACGGGGGTGCCGAAGCAAACCGTCGTGCTGCTGACCGCCGTACCACCGACCGTAATGACGGGGGCATTGGGTGCGCCGACCGTAATTGTGGTGAAGGCCGAGAAGCTACCTTCGCAGTCACCAATCTTACACTTCACGCGGTAGCTGACATCGGCCGTTGGCGTCACCGTCAGGGTGTTGCCAATTGTTACGCCGTCCGACCAGATGTACGTTCCTCCCGCGCAGCCCATAGCCGTTAGCGTCACTGATTCACCGAGGCAAACCGTTGGCGCACTGCCACCGATGGTTGGAACACCCGGTGTACCCAGCGTGATCCGAATCGGCTGCGACGGTGCGCTGATGCAGCCGTTGACTGTGCAGGTTGCCACTAACTGAAGATCACTCAGGACCGGCTTCACAATCGACGCGCCAATCGAGCCATCCGACCAGTTGACGGTTCCTCCCTCACAACCCGCTGCCGTCAGTGTCACACTGGTACCGGAGCAAACCGTCAGCGACGAAGCGGTCAGTACCGGTGGTGCCGTGGAGCAGGTGCCGTTGACCACAATCGTGACGGATGGCTCACTCAGACATTCGCGGAATTTGCACTGCGCATAGTACGTCTGGGTGCCAACCGGCCGGACGACGATAACGGGACCAAGGTTGTTTCCGTTGATGTCGTTGGCCGACCAGATCACCTGACCGATACAACCCGTTGCCGACAGCGAGATGGTGCCGCCCGGCTCAACCGCCGTAGCCGAAGCCACGATGGTAGGCGCTGGTACGGGAATCACCGTGATCGTGTAGTTGATGGAGGTATTGCTCCGGCAGATTCCGTTCTGACAGTACACCGTGTAACCCGTCGTCACCGTAGGCGACACGATGACACTCGTTGTTGTTTCGCCGGTGCTCCAGTACGGAGTACCCTGGCAGTTAGTGACCGTCAGCGTCACCCGCTCACCAGGACAGATCGTGTCGGTGCTGCAGATGACAGTTGGCGTCAGCACAGGGGTCACACCGATGGTGATACTGTTCGACTGACCACTACCGCACTGCGTACCGATTCGGCAGATCGCGTAGAATTGATTGTTGGTTGGCGTGGCCGTTACCGACACCACCGGACCCGTCTGACCATCCGACCAGATTACCGTACCCGCGCAACCCGTAGCCGTCAGCGAGACGACGCCACCGCTGCACACCGACGTTGTCGAGGCTGCAATGGTCGGGGGCGTACCGGCGGTGTTCACCGTTACGCGGACCCGGTTCGAGGGTTCGCTTTCGCAGCTACCCTGCTGGCAGGTTGCGTAGTATTCTTTGTTCTCCGTCGGGAATATTTCGATGCTGGCCCCGATCCGGTCCACGCCGAACCACCTGACGGTTCCCTCGCAGCCTTCGGCCGTGAGCGTCACCTTCTCCCCGCTACAGATGATGGACTTGTCGATCCGGATTATTGGGGTCGATGGGCTCACCACGGTGATGGGTACAGTATTGGATGGTTCGCTCAGGCATGTCCGAACCCGGCATTGGGCGAAGTAGCTGATGCTGGCCGTTGGGCGAACATTAATAACCGAACCCGTCAGCGTCACTCCGTTTTGGCCGACAGCATTCCAGACTACAGTACCGTCACAGCCCGTAGCCGTCAGCGACACGAGGCCTCCAGCACAGACTGAATCCGCACTGGCGACTACTACTGGGATAACTGGTGCCACGACATTGATCGTGTAAATTGGCGATGAAGCGCTGGTGCAGCCACCACTCTGGCAGTAGACCGAATAGGTATTGTTGCCTAACGTCGGTGTCACCACGATGCTGCCCGTTGTTTGGGTTGTGCTGCTCCAGATCGGCGTACCGACGCAGCCAACAACCGTCAGCGTTACCGTTTCGCCAGGGCAAACAACCGTTTCACTGCACACGATGGTCGGCGTTGGCAGACCCGTACCGACTTCAATCGTTTTCTGAGCTGGGTTACTCACGCAGCTACCCACGCGGCACTGCGCCGTGTACGTTGTTCTGTTGAGCGGAGCAACCACAATTGACGCACCAGTCTGGCCGTTTTCCGACCAGATTATCGTACCACCAACACAGCCACTGGCCGTCAGTGTTACCGACGTACCTGCGCAGATAGTGCCACCAGGCAAGGCCGTGATGACCGGCGTTTGTGGGTCGAGCACCGTTACCGAGATTGGGTTAGAAGCCCCACTCGTGCAGCCATTCAGGACGCAGCTTGCCGAATACGTGGTTGTTACCAGCGGGCTAACGCTGACCGACGCACCCGACTGGCCATCCGACCAGATAATCGTACCGCCCTCGCAGCCTGTTGCGGTCAGCGTCGTAGACCCACCTTTACAGATTTCCGTGATGGCGCAAGCGACCAACGGCGGAGTAACATTACAGATCGGCGGAGCCACCGAACAGGAGACTGGGGCCGTGTACTGAGCCGTGAGGGAACCACAACCCGGCGACGAGATGCTCACCGTATGTACTGCCCCGTTCGAAGCCAACCCATTGAATACCATCATAAAGGTATTTGAGGGGCCCGCCGAGGTAGCGAAGGGCTGGCTGATGTCTCCATCCGTGATCGTGAGCGTCTGGCCACCAACGGGGTTGTTGACCGTCACCAACACAGTTGTCGAGAAAGCGTTGGTCAGTGTATTACACCCACCCACCGTAATTGTCGGCGTTGCTATCGAGCAAATCGGCGTAGTCACCGAGCAAGAAGCCGGAGCCGTATACTGAGCCGTGGCCGAACCACAACCCGGCAGTGAAACACTCACCAGACGAACGGCCCCATCCGAGACCAGTCCGTTGAAGACCGCTGAGAAGGTGTTTGACCCACCCGCCGTGGTTGTGAAGGGCTGACTGACAACGCCATTCGTGATCGTCAGTGTTTGACCGGGTGACCCGTTATTAACCGTCACCACTACCGTTGACGAATACGTATTGGTGGCAGTCTGGCAAATACTTGTCGTGATCGTTGGCGTCCCCACTGAGCAGATCGGTGCAGCCACCGAACAGGAGACTGGGGCTGTGTACTGAGCCGTAGCCGAACCACAACCCGGCAGCGAGACGATCACCGTGTGGATCGTTCCGTTGGAGACCAGTCCGTTAAAGACCATCGAGAAAGTGTTCGAGGCACCGGCCGATGTGGTGAACGGCTGGCTGATGTTACCATCCGTAATGGTCAGCGTTTGTCCCCCAACCGGATTGTTAATCGTTACCACCGCCGTTGATGAATACGTATTGGTGGTGGTCTGGCACAATCCCACGGTGATCGTTGGTGTTGCTACCGAGCAGATCGGCGGAGCCACTGAGCAGGAAACGGGAGCCGTGTACTGAGCCGTGGCCGAACCACAACCCGGCAGCGAGGCAGTTACTATACGCACAGCCCCGTTGGAGACCAGCCCATTAAAGACCATTAAAAAGGTGTCTGAGGTACCCGTCGTCGTGAAGGGCTGACTGATAGTGCCGTCGGTAATCGTCAGCGTCTGACCAGCAACCGCGTTACTAACCGTCACCACTACCGTTGACGAATAGGTGTTCGTAGCTGTTTGGCACAGACCTGCCGTAATTACTGGCGTTGCCACCGAGCAGGGTGTCGGCAAGAAGCCCGCATCAACGGTGGTATTGATCTCGCCCAGTGTTAAACTATAGGTCTGGGTAGTCACTCCCGTCAGCGGGTCCGCATCTGAGTCAGACCCATCATTACCAACGTTAGCTGAGGTGCTCGCAAAACCCGCTGGGGTTGTGAAGCTTACCGAATAGGGAATACCCGGCGTCAGACCCGTGAAGGAGTAAAGACCGCCTGCGTCCGTGGTAGTCGATGCAATCGGTGTCAGGTTGCCATCGAGCAAGACCACTACCACACCGGGAATGCCTGGTTCGGTAACTATTGCCCCTTGCTGACCATCACGGTTTGCATCCACGAAAATTGTACCCCCCAGCAAAGTAGTGGGCAGGAAGTAGCCCGCATCCACACTGGTGTTGTTCTCCCCGTTGGTCAAGCTGTAAGTCTGGGTGGTCAGGCCCGTCAGCGGATTAATGTCGCTGTCCAGCCCGTCGTCGGTGCCTACGTTAGCCGAGGTGCTCACATAACCGGCTGGCGTTACGAAGCTCACACTATACGGAATACCGGGGGTCAGACCCGTGAAAGAGTACAGACCCGATGCATCCGTCGTGGTCGAAGCCACTGGCGTCAGGTTGCCATCCAGCAAG
>NZ_BAAGXG010000022.1:0-88536 GCF_054779955.1 Spirosoma arcticum | reverse complement strand
TTGAAATGCCGCGACTTTCTATTTTTCTTATTTCGTTGTAATACGCTAATATACATGAGCTTACCAATTTACTGTACACAGAAATCAGTAGCATACGGCTTGTCGTATAATCATCTATATGTTAGGAAGCGCTGAAGCGACCCTTCCGACGGCCTGGCGCAACAGCCGGAGCGGGACCGTAAGCTACAAGGTAATCGAGGGTTTGGTACGAGACGGCCAATGAATACTATCTTGAAAACAGAGATTTACTTGGAAATATACTACCTCTTGTACTGAATTTTTATAAGTTGATTCAACATTACTTATTATTTTAGTACAATTAGTAGTTCAACCCTTTTCGTTCAGTGAAACGCTTGGCTTACTGAACGGGAAATCGCACATATCAGCCACTAGAACGAACTAACTAGCAATCCGAAGATTGTCTTCTGGCTTACTGCGGGGGCTTACGCACTCGTAAGGTGAATGCATGCTGGATGCTTACCTGAACCATTGGGGATCAATGTGACCGAAGTACTCACGAAAGCCCGTTATTTGACCCTCCTCGACAACCAAACCAATGATATTGTAGCCATGGTAGCCCCCCCCCCCTGACACGGTTCCCGCTGAATCGAACTGGAACAGAAAGGTGTTTTCTCTTGAGGCCATACCTACGTTGGAAAAGACAAGCTGGTTCGGGGTCTTTTCGCGTTCAGCGATCAATGCCAGCATGCCAGTTAAGGCTTCCGATTCGATAAATCGGCCTAATAGCGGATGCGAAAACAAGCGGAACGAATCACTCAACAGGGCTTTATAGTCATCGTAGAGGCCGGTTTGCTCGCCTCTTGCCCAAGCCTGAAAAGCCAACTGGGCCAGGTCTGCCCCAGCGGATGTAGTTAGTAGATCAATCATGGTAAATCGTGTTGTGGTTAGTAAGTCAAGCTTTAAACCAGATTGTGATGGAGTGAGTTTAGGGCTGAGTGGGCACCGTGTTTTTTTATCTTTACAGAAGGAGGATGCCGCCTATAAAGATGTTTAAGTTCTGCAATTTTGTGTGTATGTTATAACTATCAATACCGATAGCGGTGCTTCTATTCAATAAATGCTGAACCAGATGCCTAACAAATACATGAGTAGTTACTCGTAATAACTCTTTATTATCCGGCACAACTGGTGGCTTGTGGACAAATTGGGCTTCATACCCGGTGAAACTACTTGCGATGATGACTTGTTTCACTTACGTTTGTGACTTAATTCATATCTGCCATGGAAAGCCCAGTTCCCCAGGTCTTCAGTCCAACTCGCTCTTCACCCTTTGGAGTAATCAACTCATCGCGGCAAGGGGTTCTTCGCTCGCAAGTGGACGAGGTGGCCGCTTTAGTAGGACTAACGGATCGGGAAATGGCTTATGCGCTCAATATGACGCCCCGCAATCTGCATCGGCTTAAGGATGAGCAGCGCTTCAATGTGGATGCTTCCGAGAGGTTACTCTTACTAAAGAACTTGCTGATGCATGGGTTAGATACCTTTGAGGGGCGCAAACCGACCGTTTTACAATGGCTACGGACACCTATTCGAGAATTGGCTAGTCAAGCACCCCTTCAATTACTGGACACGGTAACCGGTTTCGGTTTAGCCGATGATGTGCTGGGTCGTTTAGACTATGGTTTGCCCGCCTGATGGTCACTATGGGCCTTCTTTATTGTATCATTCGGGACAAGTATCGACATGAGCCACTATCCGTTGTGGGCAGTCGATTGTTTGGTGGCCGCTGGAACCCTAAAGGCACAGCCGTATTATATGCCACCTCAACGCCCGAGTTGGGTTTAGTCGAGACGTTAGCTCACGCTCCCGCAGTCCGTTATGAAGACTTGCCTACTTACTGGGTGTTTTCGTTGGAAGTGCCTGATGATATTCGGTATTTCAGCCGAGACCAACTCCCTGCTTATTGGCAGGACGAAACCTATGAAAGAACCCAAACTTGGTTAATCCCCTGGTTGTCCCTACCTGATCAATTAGGGGTTGCTGTGCCGTCGGTGCTAGTGCCTTTGTCTTATAATGTGCTTCTTCACCCGTCTCATCCCTTATTCGATAAGATTCAGATTGTGGGTCAGGAGATTCAGCCCGTTGACCGGCGGCTTTGGCGAGGAGCCATGTAGCCCTTCTGCAATTGATGTCATCCTTACCGGCTCAGCAACTGGAATTGCTACCTTAAACTGGCCAGTAAGATCATGCTTAATTTAGTGGTGTCCTCTAAGAGGTAGCCAGTCTACCTGCCTAAACTATATGCATCTGTAGCCGTTCTTAGTACGTTGATTTGCTCAGCTCAGACTTAAGACCTACTGACAACTACCTATGACCCTGAATTATGTCCGGCGTGGGGCCGGTAAACCGCTGCTACTGCTCCATGGCCTGGGTAGTTCCTTGAAGACCTGGGATCTCATTATGGATGAGTTGGCTATCCAGCGGGATGTAATTGCGGTAGACTTACCCGGTTTTGGTCAATCACCGGCCCTAATCGGAGAGGTATCCATTCCTACCCTGGCCGATGCGGTGACCGACTTTTTAACCCAGCACCAGCTCTTAGGCATTGATGCGGTGGGGAATTCGATGGGAGCCAGGCTGGTGCTCGAACTTGCCCGGCGGGGCCAGGTTGTCGGGGCAGTCGTATCCCTGGATCCGGGTGGTTTCTGGCAAGGGTGGCACGTAGCTTATTTCTACCATTCGGTTCGTTTGTCGGCTCAATTGTCCAGCCTTATCCAACCGATCTTACCGCCCCTGGTGAGTAATCCTATAAGCCGAACGGTATTGTTCGCTCAATTTTCAGCCCATCCCTGGACGATCCCAGCTAGGGTAGCCCTCAATGAATTTCGGGAGTTTTTGCCGACCCCCAGCTTTACCAAGCTGCTGGATAGTTTAGCCCATGGTCCTCCGCAGCAGGGGGCCCCCATTGGCTCCATACCAAACCTGGTCATTGGCTGGGGTCGTCAGGACCGGATTTGTCCACCCAGTCAGTCACGGCTAGCCATAAAATTATTTCCTGATGCTCAGCTACACTGGTTTTCGCATTGCGGACACGTTCCGCAACTAGATGTGCCCGCTGAAACGGTTGCCTTGATTCTGGCCGTTACGGAGGGTCGCTACGAACTTCAATCCCAAGTTCATACTTCGGCAAGAGCGTCGGAGCTTACAGGAAAGGTCTTTATTGGTTTGAGTGCTGCGGTGCTGGTGGTAGGCCTGTTTCTATCCTTTGGAGGGAGAAGATAACGTCAAACCAGATCAAATAGGCCTTAAAGACGTTCGTTACTATTTACTGGCTTTTGCTTCAGACTATGGTCGTAAAGTCCGTCACTTGACTCGATTGGTGTTCAATGAAATGGCAGCAAATCCTGTTCATTTTGGACATGCGTTGTCCGCGAGTGGTCAACCTCGTCGGATCAACCTACTCAACCGATTCAGCAACTGGCCTTTTTGAGCACTGGATGTCAATGGTACAGTACCCGCCAAACCCAACAGAGACGCTATTGAGGCATTCGCTCGACTTTCGACGAACAATCCAATAGGTCATCCGATCGCACCAGTCCTTGGTTTATTCGCCCAGCGGAGGGAACGGGCTGGCTGAACCCCATCGGTGAAACCGGTTAAGCTTGAGTAGAAATACCGGTCTCGTATCGCTCAAGTATTTTAGCGACGCTATGGCAAGCAGGCGCGTATTTGCCCCTCTAAACCCCTTTTCGTTACGCCCGTAGAACGTAATCTTCGGATTGGACCGGCTTTACCTAAATTTCCTGGGAAAAAGATCTGGCTCATCGGTCAGGCCTTCTGGCGTAAAGCCAATCAGGCTGTAACTACTCAGCCTACCCGTATTTTGGTACATTTGCTGTCCATATACTTTCTATATCGACGGATCGCTTTGGCTGACAACACGCCAAAACTGTACGTACGTTTGACCTATATCCTATGACGAGCAAAGCCCCTATTGTGGTGATTGAAGATGATGAGGATGATCAACTCTTTATTGAGGAAGCCATTACTAGTTTGGCCATTGTGAATCCAGTCGTCTTTTTTAGCAATGGCGTTGCGGCCATTGATTATTTATTGGCTACCCCAGAAGCTCCGTTAGTAATTCTAAGCGATGTCAACATGCCAGCCATGAATGGCCTTGAACTTCGCCAGCTGATTGATTTGAATGAGTATTTGAAACAGAAATGTATTCCCTTCGTTTTTTTAACAACGGCAGCCGATCAAGGTCTGGTCAATACGGCTTATCGGATGACCATTCAGGGTTTTTTTAAGAAAGAGCGAACCTTTGCGGGCTTACAAGAACAACTGCGCTCCATCCTTGACTACTGGGATAAATGTCTACATCCTAACAGTCGTTTTAATTAATTCATGGAGCCTCTATTCCATAAAATGGGTGAGGTGTGGGCACGGATAGGGGCCACCTTGCTTAGCGAGCACAACGGTTGATGTAAAGCTTCCTACTCCTATGAGAAGCAAGCTTATCTTCTCACTTTACTAATTAAACAATGAAAATTTTGATGCTAAACTTTACTTTCTTTTCTGCTTTAGTGCAAACAACAGTTCGACCTATTTAGTCCACAAAAACCCTGATTTACGCAACTGTGCCAATTGCTACCCCTCGTCGACGCAAATACTTATAAAGCGTTGTCTTCGAGATCGTTAGCTCACGAGCAATCTGCTCCATAGAGTATTTCTCTTCCTTGTACAAACTTTCAGCGATGCGAGCTTTCTGTTCAGCCGCTTTGGAGAGACCCTTAGGACGTCCCAGCAACTGACCTCGCCGACGGGCCGACGCCAAACCAGCCAAGGTGCGTTCCCGGATGACTTCGCGTCGCTTCGGCGATCCGATCAAATTCAGCTAAGCTGGCAAAAATTCGAAATATCAATCGACCTTGGGCCGTCGTCGTATCAACGGGGTCATTCAGACTTAACAGCCCTACATGACGTTGCTCCAGGTCAGTTACCAGCCCAATCAAGTTGGTCAGGGACCGGCCCAACCGGTCCAGCTTCCAAATCACCAGGGTATCTCCTTCTCGAATCAACTCCAGTAGTTTACCCAGTTCTGGCCGTTCGGCCATTGCGCCACTGACTTTCTCCTGATACACTTTGTCACAACCCGCTGTTTTCAGCGCATCGAGTTGGAGAGCCAGGTTTTGATCCTGTGTGGAAACGCGGGCGTAGCCTAATTTCATGGTAAGCCAGTGAGCGGGTTAAACCAATCAACTCGGGGTCCGCGAGCCGAAGAGTGCCTTCTAAGGGCTGATCACCGGCGTTGAAGATACGGTAATTTACCCAGTTCCTGTAGGCAGTGATTGTAGCCCCTTCCAGATACCCCGCTCCAGCTAAGGTATCCAGCCCAGCACATAGACCACTGGTAGATTGATTCGGGGTTTTCCTTTCGGGTAGAACGTCCAACCGGGCTACCGGGCGGTAAGACTCAGACCGGTTATGAAAAGCTTCCAAAGCGCCAAAATCCTGAACGATTAAAGTGAACGGCTTTTCTGATCGAAAAAAGGTTTGTTTGGTCCCGCTACCTTCTTACAATATAACCGTTCAATTAAACCTCCAATTCAGTTCTATATTTGCTCTTAGGAAGTTGGTCTGTTCCATAAGCGCTGATCCAAAATCAGATCTTGACTCCCCAAAATAGTTATGTCCTGATATAGGGGGTGCTTGGGATGCAAAAGCACGTTATAGGAGATGTCCATAACCGCTGAGGGAACACCTATTCCTAAATCAAGCGGATTTTGCAACCACTCTTCAAAAATCGACTGCGTTAAGGGTAAAGCCGTTGGGTAAGCCCATTCATCGGGCAACAAATCAGGATGGATCCACCGGACTTCACCCTCTGGAATTTGTAACGTGAAGATGCGCAAGGCAGGAAGTTGGTCGTAGGGTACTTTCGGAAAATGAACTAACGTTTCCAGCAACGCTAAGGCGGGTGAGCTAGCCGAGTAAAGAATGCCCACTCCTGGTGGATTCCACCGCCCACCCGCGATTTCGGCCCCCATCACCGAGAGTGGGTCATGCCAATATGGCTTTTTTAAAATGCGAAATACCTCCACAATAATGGCTTACGGCTAGCGAACTTAGCTAAATACCCCGGCCTCGATGCGGGTAAATACATTATCAACCAATTTACAGCCGGTGACTGTATCCAGTAACGATAACGGAGTCGGATAAGGCGGCATCGGTTCCTCAGCGATTGCCGCCTTAGTTGCCAATCGCTCCCGACGGGCCTGCGCTGCAGCTGGCAGGTCGGCGGGTCCCTGTTTAGTGCCCATTTCGGTCATGGGCCGAGGGGTATACTCCCTGGTAGGGGAAGCAAATCCTACCTCAGGGGTAGCTAATTCGGCTAAGGGGGTACAAAGCCAGTTATAAAATCCTTCCCGGTGCCCGTCAAAGATGTCAAGCCCGTGCTGAAATAATTTTTCCAGCAGTAAAAGGCGCTCCGAGAGTGGCACTGATAATTCACCCTGATGGTGGTTATATAAATTCCGTTCTGTGACCCCTAAAACAAGCGCCATCTGTTTTTTAGTTAACCCCCCTAACAAGGCTACTTCGTCGACCCGACTACGCGGTAGCTTCTGGCGAGCTTGTAGAATTAGGTCGGCGGTAGAAAAGCCCCAGCCTAGACCGGAACGTTTTACGGATGGCGTTATCATAACTTTATGAAATTTTGCATGAAGATAACTGAATTATTTCAAAATAAATTTCAGTGTGTCTTCCTTAGCAACCACTTCCTTAGAAGTTCACATAGTAATTGTTGGTCAGTATGCGACAGATATGGTTACCAGTATAAGTGGGCTGTCTCTTCTCTGAAGGTGTTCAGTTAAACGTCCGATTGTAACCGGAGCTTTCCAAGATGTGAAAGGGCAATGAAGCAGATTTTTATTCCCTTTCCAACCAATTCTACTGAAAGAAACACTTCGCCAAAAAGCCGCGTGAAAAGAATTTGAACGCGGCTTTTTAACACGTTTTAGTGTGCCGACTAAATCACCCGATTTTCATCAATCTTTTACACATCGAAAGCCTACATGCATCAAGGGTGTTTCGGGCGAGGTAAATGAACGCCCCGACACCCGGTAGCCATGACACCAACCCGGCTCACAGAGAAACGAACCGCCCCGTTGCACTTTTTCCTGCTCCAGCGCCGATATCTTTCCAATGGCCAGATCGGTGTAGGTACTGCGCCAGTCAGCGCACCACTCCCAAACGTTACCCGTCATATCGGTCAGGCCTAACGGCGTTTTCCCGAAATAGCCCACCGGCGAAGTCGTTCTGAATCCGTCTGTATTGTTGTTCTGCTCTGGAAAATGACCGTTCCAGGTATTGGCCATCGCTTTCCCCTGTCGGGTCAGTTCATTGCCAAATGAATACAGCGTTCGGTCGTTGCGTCCGTTGCGGGCTGCATGTTCCCATTCCAACTCCGAGGGCAACCGCTTACCTGCCCAGGTCGCGTAGGCCGTTGCGTCGTTCCAGGATACCTGCGTAGCCGGGTGATCGTCTGGCACGGCTGATTGGTCAGGGCCTTGCGGGTGGTGCCAGCACGCCCCTTTAGTCAAGATCCAGCCTTTGGTGGCTTCGCTGAAAACGCCCCCATCGCCGAAGGTTTGAGCCTGGGTTTTATAACCTGTGGCATTGATGAACTGCCTGAACTCGGCAACCGTAACTGGATGCTCGTCCATCCAGAACGGCTTTACGCGCACCCAGAACGTAGGTTTCTCCGTTTCACCACCCTCCTCCGAGCCAATTTGGGTCTCCCCGCCGGGAACAAATACCATCCCCCGGAGGGACGAATCCGGTGCGTTATTAGTCGCTGCTCTCGATGAAATGGCCGTGCCAATGCCGGTTGGCCCCGCAATCAGCGTTACCGACGGGGTTAGGGGCTGGTCGCTGCTTTCCCGGCTCAGACGCCCGTCTGTGCAACTCATGCCAGTGGCCATGAGCAGAAATGCCCAAGGCCACTTCTCAAACCATTTCGTATTCTTCATTTAGTAAGTTAGTCCGGATTTTGGGACGCCGGACCCATCAACGGACCCAAATTGATGTCTTCGTTAGCAAATTTAAGCAGTGTTTTATTGCTATTCCAATTGTAGGAAACGCCCCCCCGAACAAACGGAGCCACTTCTGCTGCGGAGTAAATGCCTGCGTTTTTCGAATTATAAATACCCATGCGTTTCCACGCCCAGTAATCGTCGCCTTCGAACAACAGTTCACGCTGGCGCTCTTTCACGATTTCGGCCAGCACTTCCGTTTTGGTTGTGAAACTGGCATCACCCAGTTTTTTGGTGGCCGCCCCCGCCCGCGTCCGCACGAGGTTGTAATCGGCCACGGCAGCGGGCAGGTTGCCCAGCACCGCATTGATCTCCGCGCGGGTAATAACCAGTTCGCCAGCCCGGAGCATGGGGCAGGTCTGGAACCCAACCAGCGTGCCGGTTTGCGTGCCCCACTTAAGCGAGTAGCGTTCGTTGCGGGGCGCGGCCGCCGTGCCAAAATTGTTGTTCGCCGTCAGCACCGTAAACCGGCGGTCGTTCACCACGTCGTCGAAGAGCGGGCTGGTCATAACGGGCGCGGTCAGGGCCACGTCGGGTGTGGGGCGTTTCAGTACCCAGCGGACCCCGCCCCGGTTGACGGGGTTACCGCCCGATTCGAGCGTGAGATTAGCCGATGCCGCGATGTAGCCGCCGGTGGTGACTGTGTTGTTGACGAGCCGGATGATCTCTTCCGAATTGGCCGGTGCCACGACGAAGCCGGTTGTGTTGAACGGTCCGCCCGCGGATAAGGTCGTCCCGCTGTGAAACGGCTGAAGCGCAAACACACGGGTGCCGGTGTTGACCGTAGCGGCAATGGTGCCGGGCGTTGGGCCGAGGATAGCGTTGATGGCTTCCAACGACTTCTGGTAACTTTCGTTGGTTCCCTGCTGAAAATAGACCCGCGCCAGAATGCCGAACGCTGCCGCCCGCGTGGCCCGAAACCGATACGCCGGAAACTTTCCATGAATAGCCGCATCGTACGCAATGGGCAGCAGTTGAGTCGCTTTTGTCAGGTCGGCAATAATTTGAGCGTAAGTTTCTTCGGTCGTGCTGCGGCCCACGTCGAGCGACCCGTTGACCGGAACGTTCAGGGGAATCGGAACGCCACTCATCGGAGCCGTGCTATTGAAACCGTACTGGTGCGACCAGAAACGAACCGCGTCGAAGAAGGCCGTTCCCCGGCAAAAATACCCCTCACCCATAAGACGGTCCTTCTGGATTGGGGCGTCGGCATCTTGTGGCGCATTGCGGGCAATGGCGTTCAGAACCACGTTGGCGGCTGTAACGGTGGCGTAGCGGCTACGCGACAGGCCCGATAATACACCGGAATTTGCCTGCACGTTAAACAGATTCAATTCATAGGTGTTGCCGGAGGTGGGAGCCAGTGCCGACCGGGTTAGGTTTCGGGTTGCCTGAGCTTCGGCGTACAGAATTTCATCGAAGTAGGTAGCCGCACCGTTGCCCGAAATGTAGCGGCCAAATGCCGTGTTGATGACACCCTCCAACCCCGCCGTGGTACTGATGCCTTCCTCGTAGCCCAACTCAGACGTTGGCTTGATGTCCAGCGATTTGCAGCCGCTTGCCAGGGCCAGCACAACGAGCAGGAATTTTTGTGACTGATTTTTCATTTGTTCGGTATGAGTTTGCCGGATCGCCGGTTGTTAAAAACCAAAGTTGAGTCCTACCAGAAACGTTTTGGCTTGGGGCGGATCGCTGTTAACGGTCGAAGGGGACTGGTTTGACGCCTGATTATTGAAGGTTTGCTGGGATTGCGACCCGATGACTTCCGGGTCCCAGCCAGGAAACTTCGTGAAGGTCAGCACATTGGTCAGGTTGGCAAACACACTGACGTTGGTCATTTTCAGTCGGTTCGTCAACGCGCCGGGCAGCGCGTAGCTCAACCGCACGTTTTTTACCCGCACAAAATCAGCGTTATACAAAAACCGGCTGGAGTTCTGCGCCCGGTACAGGGGATTAAAATAGAACGCGGGATTCTCGGCAACATCACCCGGTTTCTGCCAGACATTTTCGGCAAACTGAGACCGGACGTTCTGCGCAGCCTGCACCATGTACGCCTGCTCTTTGGCTCCCTGATCCAGAATCCAGGCCCCCTGGCTAAATGTGAACAGTACCCCCAGCGACAGCCCTTTGTAGCTGAAGGTGTTGGTGAGACCACCCGTCCACTTTGGCTGGGCCGGTTTGCCCTCGACGGGGGCTGCGATGGTAGCAAAGTTCACGTTGGTGGTTGTGCCCGCCACCCGGCCCAGAAAATCAACTACAATCGGTTTGCTCGCGTCGTGAACCGGGTAGCCGGTGCTGGCATCGGTGGTGACCGACGCGAAGGTTTCGTAGCCCGTAGCCGGATCAACGCCCAGATACAACGGCAGGAAATACGTGCCGATGGGTTTACCGATAAAACTCTGCACCGCACCGCTGGAGACGGCCGAGGGCGACAAGCCGTTTAGTTCGAGCAGGTTACTCGTATTATAGGCTGCGTTGATGTCCACCTGCCATTTGAAGGCAGATCCGTTCAGAATTTTACCGGCGAGGTTAAATTCAACGCCTTTGTTTTCGAGCGCACCCGCATTCTGGGTGTTATTACCGCCAATGATACCGGTCTGGGGTGCAGCAACCGCAGCCAGCAGCAAATCCGTTGACTGGCGGTTGTAGTAGCCGATGGTTCCGTTGAAGCGGTCGCGTAGCAGACCAAAATCAACGGCCAGATCAAACAGCGTCGAACGCTCCCACCGGACACTATTGGCCACGTTGGGGGCGCGCCGGAGCGGAAACCCAAAGTAATCGCCGTAGGCTCCCTCCGTCCCCAGCCCCAGGGCCGGGTAGCTGAACGGCACAATCGAGCCTTGCTGCGAATTGCCCGTCTGCCCGTAACTGGCCCGTAGTTTCAAAAACGTAAGGGTCGAATTGTTCTTCAGGAACGACTCCTCCGTCAGCACCCAGCCCGCCGAAACTGAGGGAAAATAGCCGTACCGGTTGTCGGCCCCAAACCGCGACGAACCATCAGCCCGGAAGCTGACAGCAAGCAGGTATTTCTCGGCGAACTTATAGTTGATCCGGGCTAAGTACGATAGGTATACGTATTCATCGAGCCGGTTTTGCGACGTTGCGTTCAGGGCCGTCTGGGTAGTGTTGAGCAGCGTAATCGACGGGATGTTATTGGCCTGAATATAGCTCGTGCGGGCGTTGTTGTAGGTGTACTGGACGCCCGCCACGGCCGTAAGTGCGTGTTTTTGGGCGAACACCCGGTTGTAGGTCAGGTACGTGTTGTTGTTGATGTTGCTCACGTTCCGGGTGCGGTAGTCGTTGAGACCCTTTATCGTACCCAGCAAACCGCCCGATGTCAGCAACGGATTGACGTAAAAGCGGGTTACCTGCGCCGAAAAGTCGCTTCCCAACTCAGTACGCAACGATAGCGACGGCAACAATTTATACTCGCCGTACACATTGGCCAAATAGCGGGATAACTCGGTTTTGTTGAAAAACAGTTCTTCGTCGCGCAGGGCCAGAATACTCAGGTTCCGGTCGGGCGAAAAATAGGTGCCGTCGTCGTTCAGGCGGGGAAAAATCGGCAGCAGGGTGTTAGAGGCCGCGTCGAAGCCGCCCTGTTCGTAGGCGTTGGTCGCGCCAGTCCGGGACTGGCCTACCGGAAACACGTTGTTGTCACTGTATGAGCCGCTCAACTGAACACCGAATTTCAGTTGAGCGGTCGCCTGATGGTCAAGATTGATGCGTCCGTTGAGCCGTTTGAAATAATTGTTGGCGATAAAAGAATTTTCATTGTAGATGGACCCGCCCACGTAGAACTGGGTTTTTTCCGAACCACCCGCTGCCGATAAATTCGCTAACTGGGTACTGCCTCTGACAAAAATATCGTCGAAGTGGTTAATATTCTGGGCGGCTACCCGCTCGGCCCGCGCCCGGTCGAAGGGTACGGCGGGTACGCTGTTCAGGAAAAACTGGTCGTAGCCGCCGTTGAGGTAGGCCGTGGGTACGTTGCCAGGCAAATTGTTGAACGTAATGCCTGAATTGAGGCTCTGCTGAATGGCCTGGTCCCGCAGTTGAATGTATTCGGTGCCGTTGAGGTAGTCGAGCCGATTGGTAGGCGACGAGGTGCCCGTCTGGAAACCGGCATTGAATTTGGTTTTGCCCGCCCGCCCGCGCTTCGTCGTGATGATGATCACGCCGTTGGCTGCCCGCGAGCCGTAGATGGCCCCGGCAGCGGCATCTTTCAGGACTTCGATGCTTTGAATCTCGTTCGGGTCAATCGAGTTGAGCGGGCTGACCGGCTGTGTACCGCGTGCCGTGTTGTTGAAATTGGAGCCTGACTCACTCTCAATCGGAACCCCGTCCACGATAAACAGCGGATCGCTGCCCGACGTGAGCGACCCCGATCCCCGAATCCGGATACGAACGGGAGACCCTGCCGAACCGCCCGAATTGGTCACGTTCAGCCCCGGTGCCAGACCCTGCAACCCCGCCTGAAAGTTAGCCACTGGAATCTGGGTCAGTTGTTTGGTATCGACCGAGGAGACCGAACCCGTCAAATCCCGGCGCGTCTGCGTACCGAATCCCACGACGACGACCTCGTCTAACTGACCGGCTGCGGCCCCCAGTTTTACGTCTACTTTCGACTGATTAGTGAGTTTGATTTGCTGAGACTGGTAACCGATAAAGGAAAAAACCAGCGTCGCCCCGGCAGGGGCATCGACCGAGTAACGGCCGTTAGCATCGGTCACCGTGCCTCGGCTGCTGCCTTGAATCACGACCGATACGCCGGGCAGTTCCTGGCCGTTATCGTCTGCCGTGACCACGCCACTCACGGTGACAGACTGGCCCCAGGCAACGAACCCGGCCAGTACGAACAGGGTGGTAAATAGTAGTTGTTTCATAGACCAAGGGTTAATAAATTGTAGTTTTAACAAGATTTATTGCAAGATACAATGACTGATTCATCGGGATACTCCTGCTTTCGGAATCAGAAGTAGTTATTGTTGCCCGCCCGCCTGTGCCTCATCAATGAGTCCGGCATAATTCCCGGCGGGGATATTGACCGAGTTACCAGCCAGCCGCATATCCCGGACGTGGCCCGATACGAAAAACAGCCACGCCATCACAAACCCGCGATTTCCCCATGCCATCTCGGACAGGGGCCGCAGCGTGGTCTGGAAAATTCCCGGAAATCCCTGGTGCTTGTAGGCAATGCGGTGGTAGAGTTCTCCGAGATGAGACAGCGGATTGGGCGCGGGGGCCAGGCTGTTGAGGTACAGAATGTTTTCCCAAAGCGGTTCGGCCACAAACGCAGGGTCGGCCTGGTCGTCGGCAACCAGCAGATACGGCCCGCAGAAGAGCGCCAGTTTGGTCGGCGCGTCGGTCACGTCAGTAAGCGGAACGTCCTGCAAAGCTTCGTTTTTCAGGACTAACCGGTACGTGAAATCAACACGCAGGCAGTCGTCGGGGTTAGTCCAGTCGAAGCGTACGTAGCCGTTGGTGATCGGGGGCGTAATTGGCTGACCGTTCAGCCGGTAAGTGCAGGCAACGGCCCAGGTCGGCATTCGAACAGTCAGACTAACGGGTTCGGGCGTTCGGGGCTGCACCGTGACCTCGTAGGCAACCCCGTTTTTGCGGATGGTAACGACGGCTTTTTCCACCTCGAAGCGCCCGTCGAGGAACAGATTGATGGCCGTATCGGTGCCATCGAATCGGACTGCCGCCTGCTGTACGTCGTAAAAAGCGCGCAGGCCGTGCATTGTGCAACACCACCACGAGCAATGCCGGTAGTTGGGCCGGAACCCGAAGCCCTCCGCGTCGCAGTGGTGATGGCCGAAATCGCCCGTATCATACTGGTTGAAATACAGGGCATTCAGTAGACACGTTTCGGCGTGTTCCAGGTAAAACGGGTCGTTGGTGGCCGCGAACAGTTGAAGCGACAGCCGCAGGAAATCAGCTTCGGAACAGCCTTCATCGCGGTTTTCAAGCGGTTTTTCGCCAAAATACTCCTTCACCCCGCCCCAAACCAGAAAGTCGGGCGACTGTAGCAGTTCGTGGTACTTTTCCACCGCAAAGTCGAGGTGTTTCTGTTCGCCGGTCAGTTCGTATTGCATCACCACTCCGCGTAGCGTGGTCAGATAGCCGTGGCTGTGCTGATCACCACGGGGGGGCAACAGTGCATAAATTCCGGCAGCAACCCCGGCGTAAACCGGGTTGCCCGTCGCGCGGGTGAGCAGCACCAGGCCTTCGTTGAGCTGCGTGAAGCAGATGAAACCGAACGCGCCCAGCCCAGCCAGCCGCCCTGCTACTTCCGGCGCCGAACAGGCCGCGTAGGTATTGAGCAGAAAATCGCCCAGCCGTTCAGCCGCGCCCAACACGGCCTCGTTGCCATACTGCTGGTAATACGTAGCCAGGCCCACCAGCAGCCGCCCGTTACCCCACAGCAACGCCATGTGCTGATCGGCAATCTGGTCGGCGGCAAACGGCAGATCGGTGCGGCCAAACCGTCCGTCGGAGCGTTGGTGCCGGATGAGTTTCCCAACCAGATCGTGCAGGTCAACCGCATTATTTTGATCGGGAAAAAGCGACATCACTTCCAAGTACCGGCCCGACAGATCACCGCTGAAATTATAAAATCGGCGGGGTGTTTCGGGGTTCAGGGTCACGTCGGCCAGGATAAAGGTCTCGGTGAAATGCGGGACGACGGTCGGCCGGGTCAGGCGGTGGTGGCTCATCGCCAGTCGTTTGGCAAACTCGCCGGTGGAGTCTGTGGGGGCGGTGCTGGTTGCCCGATTGTGCGGGGGCGGGGTGATCGTCATGGTCGGCGGGGGGTGAGTTTTGTTTCTTTACCAATCCAGAACGGGGCCGACGCAAACCACAGCAGCGAACCCGCCAGCAGCCATTGCGTGTAGCTCTGAAAAGAAAGCAGGCCCAGAAAAACAAACAGGCCGGGCAAGGCAGTCAGGACCAGCCCAGTGCCGGAAATTAATTTTAGTAGTCCATTCATCTGACGAGCAGGGATTGTGATTTTTGAAGCAAACGACTACTGATGACGTACAGGACAGCGGCAATAAACCAGCCCGGTATAGCCATAAAAAAGAAGAAATCAGCGTCGGTCCACCGGTAAATCACGTAGCAGATCAGCATGGATAGCAGCCAGGTAATAGCCACGGCCCAGTTGACCGACAGCCCGGCTCGCTGCGCGAAGTTGGGCGTGAGTCCCCACTTCCTGAAAAAATAGACATCCATGAACACCACCGCCCCCACCGGCGCGGCCACCAGTGCGAATACGGCCAGGACCTGGTCTAAGCGCGAAACAAGGCCGGGGAAACAAGCCATGCCAGCGGCAATACCCCCCAGAACGACCGTAATTTTCCAGCGTTTGGCTCCCGGAAACAGCCCCTGCACGGCCAGCCCGGCCCGGTAGAGGGTTGGGTTTGCCGTTGTCCAGCCCGCAATCACGACGCAGATCGTGCCGGCCAGCCCCGCGCCGATGGTGGCCACCTGTCCCGGCGTTGGGTCGCTGATACCGGCCCGTAACGCAGCCGCGCACAAAATACCCGACGCGATCCAAGCCAAAAAATGTCCAATGAACATGCCACCCGCCGAGGCAATGCCGTAGTATGGTTTGCGGGCGTATCGGTAGATAATCATATCGGACAGACCAATGTGCATAGACGTGTTGCAGAGCCACGAAAACGTCATGATGTGCCAGAATGTGTATCTGGTCATGCCGGGGGCGGGCGTTCCGGTCCAGATGGTTCGGTTGGCAACGGTCCATAAATCATCGACCGACCGAACGCCCAACTGTGGCAATACGGCTAAGGCGGAAGCCAGAAAAATCCAGGGCATCCAGGGCGTACTGATTTTGGCAAACCGCGTGACCCAGTCGATTCCCAGGATAGAAATGACCGTGATCAGCCCCATCAGCACCACGACCAGCACAAACCAGGACGGATGCTGCGGTACTAACTGCGAGAAACCCGGCGTCGGCAAGCCCACCACCAACCCCACGGCCCCGGCCGATACGACGGCCATAAAAGCGGCAAACGCGCAGGCCTGTAATCCCGACAGGGCGTTGAAGAAACTGACCAACCGATAGCCACAGATTTTTTCCAACTGGTAAAATAGCGTCAGCCGGGTCCGAACGGCAATTGGCGCGCAGACCAGCGTCCAGCTCAAAGTAGCCAGTGTATTACCGACCAGCAGCCCCAGCAACACATCGGTAGCCGTAGCCCCGTGCAGCACAAACAGCGGCCCAATGACAAACTCGGTACCGGCGATATGCTCACCGGCCACTAAGGCCAGAAACTCCCGAAAGCCTTTGGTTTTATGTTCGGGAACCGGCTCCCGCTCGTATTCATTGATGGCATCTAACTGATTGGCAATCGACCGGGGCGGCTCAATAACCGACGGGGTTGGGTGTTCCATACAGGCGTTCGCTTAGGGACGGATGAGTTGGTGAATGCGTTTTCGCAACCGGGTTCACCAGGATACCGGAGAGTAAGAACAGCAGTAGACTTCGGAAAAGAATCATGCCGCCGGGAAACGAAAAATCGTGCATTTCGCATCAAAACTGGCCTTTCCGAAGAAGACTCTCCTACGATTTTGTAAAACCGTAGAGAATAGTTTTATTCAGCTAAGTAATTGCACTAATTTTAAAGGCAGGTCGTCTATCGTTATCCAATGCAGTCATTTAAAGAAGCCCTTTACGTCTGGGATGCGTTTCAATGTTTGTTTCTGGGGCTGATTCTGCTTTTCCTCCGCCGGAATCAGTGTAACCGGATTTTGTCATTTTTCTTCCTGATCGGGGGGGCTTTGGTAACCCTGCAGTACTTCTTCAACTTCAGAAACTACCTCTACATTTTACCGGAGTTCTCCTTCGTGGCCGACGTGATCCGGCTCTCCTTCGCGCCTACGCTCTACCTGTACATCTATTTAGTTCTCAAAAAGAAGCTACCCCCGGCCTGGGGACTGTATTACCTGCCCGCTGCCATCTTCGCGCTTTACTTCGTGACTTTTCAGTTGCTGCAACACCAGCCTTACCACATTAAATATTACGCCTTTACACCACTGCGACCGGTTGTTTTAGCCTGTCTGTGTATTGTTTTCCTGTTTTGGCTATGGCGGCTGAACAGCCTGATCCGAGCGGCTCAACCAGCTCAGCCGCACATCAGAAAATGGATTTACGTACTGCGCACGCTGTTGTGGTTCAAAGCCATACCTGTGCTGTACCTGTTCACCCTGCGCATGATTGTGGGGTTCTATAATAAAGACTATGTCGAATCGTCGCAGCAGATTATTTTTATTCTGCTCGATGTTGTCATCATGCTCGTTGTGCTGATTCAACTGTTTCAGTATCCGTTTATTCTGGCCCTGCCCCGCGTCGAACCGACTACGAATCAATTGGTTGAACCATCTATCTTCGGGGAAATACCAGCGTCAGCATTGGGTAAAGTGGAGTTGCCCGCCCTACCCGATTCCAAACAGGAGGAAGACGTCACCCGCAGAAAAATTCACATATCGCCCGAAGAAGCCCGGCCCTATTTGGACCGGTTGGCGGTTCTGATGAGGCAGGAAAAAGCGTACCTGACGCCCGAACTGAACGAGAAAATGCTGGCCGACGCCGTGGGCATTCAGCCGTATCTGCTGTCGAAACTGCTCAACGACCACGTAGGCGAAACCTTCAATGAGTTTCTGAACCGCAACCGCATCGACGAAGCGAAGCGGCTGCTGGTTTCGCCCAAATCGAACCGCTACACCATCTTCGCCATTGCGCTGGAGTGTGGCTACAACTCCGAGTCCGTTTTCTACACGAATTTCAAGCGATACACTGGCCTGACTCCCAAAAAATATAAAGAAGAAAAAAGCCAGACCAGCACGGTCTGAAGTCAACATCTGCTCCCTCACGAATCCGATCCTTACCATCCTCTTTAAGCACGACCATTAATGAGACCGTTCCACTTTTTCATTGGCTTGCTGTCCCTAATTGTCTTAAACGCCCAACATAGAATGACCAATCACTAACGGTACACACTATACGCGGGCGTCTACGTACACGATTTGAGCACAGTTTTCTATCCACTCAGTTCAATTTACTCCAGTCGAATAGAGGGTGTTCGGCGGGAGTCGACGCCCGTTGCATCAGGTCGGTTAACATACGTACTTTGGCCGGGTTCTGGTTAGCAAGGTTAGTCGTTTCGCCAAGATCATGGGCAAGGTCATACAGTTCGAGCCGGGCCGCTTCGTCGGGTCTCTTAAGCCAGATCAGCTTCCAGTTGCCCTGAAGCAACGCTCTTCGGTATTCGCCCTCGTTGAAGGCCCAGTAGAATGTTCGGTCAGCCGGAGCAGGCGAGGGTTCTCCCCGCAACAACGACACCATCGAGAGACCAGTAATATCGGTTGGTTTGGGGGTGGCAGTCAGGTCGCAAAGCGTCGGTAGGATGTCCCAGTTGGCCCAGGCCATGGTATTGACCCGGTACGCCGGTACGCCCGGCCCGCGTACCGGCATCGGCACCCGGATACCGCCTTCGTACAAATCGCGCTTCATACCCCGTAGCGGGCCGTTGCTATCGAAAAAAGTGGGGTCGGCTCCGCCTTCGTCGTGCGGCCCGTTGTCCGACGTAAAAAAGACGTAGGTAGTCTGATCTAACCCCAGCTCGGTCAGCAAATCCATCAGCTTGCCCACGTCCCGGTCGAGTCGGGAGAGCATGGCGGCAAACGCGGCATGTGGGTTGGGCTGGGCGGAGTAGCGGGTAAAGATGGTGTTGGGTTTTCGCAGATAGGGCGTTTCGGGGAAGATGCTCTTTCCGTCGGCAGTCAAGAACGGTTTCTCATCGTCGGATGTCGTGGCTAATTCGGCGTGAACGAGCGTAACGGGCAGGTACAAAAAGAACGGTTTCGCGCGATTATCCCGGATAAACGATGTGGCCGCGTTAATAATCAACTCATGGGTATACTGGCCTGGGTTTGTGCGCAGTATGGAGAGTTCACCATTTTTTACCTGCCAGAGCGAATCCGTGTAGTAATTGTGCGCGTGGCCGTGCCGCAGATACCCTAAGAACTGAACCCATCCCTGTTTTTGGGGTGCTCCCGAGTTGGTGTCATTACCGAGGCCCCATTTGCCGAACATCCCGGTCTGGTAGCCCCGATTCCTGAGCCGCAGAGCAATGGTCGTATCCGTGAGACGAAGCGGAATATCCCCCCCGCCATTGCCCCGAACGTAGGCATGGCCCATGTCTTTACCCGTCATTAGGGCGCAGCGCGAGGGGGCACAAACCGTGTTGCCCGCGTAGAAACGGGTGAAGCGGGTTCCCTGCCGGGCTAGGCGGTCAAGATTTGGGGTTTTCACTATCTTCTGCCCCATACACCTCAGATCGCCGTAACCCAGATCATCGGCCATGATGTAGATGATATTGGGGCTACGGCGATCCGGAGTTTGACCGGCCACCGGCCCGCTACCAAAAAAAAGGCACAAGAGGCCCGCGAAAAAAAATATAATTAGCTGTCGCATAGCGGTTTGTCAGGATAGTCCAGGTGGGTTTACAGCGAAAATCACTCTTTCCGGGCCTTGCCGTAGTAGGGATACTGGTCAATTTCGTCGCCTTTGCCATCGAGCCGGGGGTCGTTGGTTTGCTTCATCCAGGTAGCTAATTGCTGACCGAACCGCTGCCGGATCGTTGCGTATTTTTTGTCGCCCGCGACGTTGACCATCTGGAACGGGTCTTTTTTGAGGTCGTATAATTCTTCGGCGGGCATTTTAGCCGTAGCCAGATCGAACAGCGGTTTTACACCAGGCTCGTCGCGGTGTTCCAGCAACCAGGTTTTGCTGGGACCACCGTCGATGTCGATAAACATTCCCGGCGCGGTCGCGCTGCCGCCATCGCCGGCGGGGAAACGGTCAGGCAGCAGGTTGGCGATGTACAGAAATTCTTTGGTCCGAATGGCGCGGGACGGATAACTCAGATTGCCTGTTCTGGCCCAGGCGTGGCGTTCGCGTTCCAGAAAAATGGTGGGCTGGGTGCGGCTGGTTTTGCCCGTCAGCAACGGCCACAGATTCAGCCCGTGCATCCCCGACGGCGGGGCCACGTTCAGGGCCGCATACACCGTCGGGGCCACGTCGAGCAGGTTTACCAACTCGCCCGTGCTGCGGCCGGGCCGGATTTTGCCTTTCCAATAAACGGCCAGCGGAATGTGCGTTCCCGCGTCATACATCCGGGCTTTAGCGCGCGGAAACGGCATCCCGTTGTCACTCGTGACGATGATGAGCGTATTGTCCAACCGGCCCAAGCTGTCCAGAATACGCACCGCCCCGCCCACCATCGCGTCGAACCGCTCGACCTCGCTGAAATAATCGGTGAAGTCTTCCCGCACTGTCGGCGCGTCGGGCAGGTAGGGCGGGACGTTCACCTTCGCCGGGTCAAAGCCCGCTTTTCTGCCGCTTCCCGCGTCGTAGGGCCGGTGCGGGTCGTAGGTGCCGAGCCAGAAACAGAATGGTTTGTCGGGGGCCATGCTCCGCAACAACTCCTGGTAGTCCTTCGCTTCGGGGCCGGCGGGGTTATGCGTATAGCCCCCGGCGGCAAAATCGCCCGGCCCCCAGCCCTTGCTGAACGAGCCGATCTGGTAGCCCGCCTGCTTCAGGACGGAGGGAAAGGTAGGAAACTCGTTGGGCAGGGTTCCCCACAGATTGGCTCCTTCGCGCAGGGTATGTGGATAACGGCCGGTCAGGATGGCCGCCCGCGAGGGCGAGCAGGACGGCGACGCACAGTGGGCATCAGTAAACAGCACCCCCTCGCGGGCGAGCTTGTCGAAGTGGGGTGTTCGGGCGACGGGATCGTTGTAAACTCCGGCGTGGGGAAAACCCCAGTCATCGGCGATAATGAAGAGTACGTTCGGTCGGTTGTCGGCGGTTGGGACGGGGAGTTTCAGGGCGAGGTCGCCAAAAAAGAGACTGAGAGTCAGCAGGGCAAGGAGTAGTCGCATGGGAATTGACTGTGTTTTGTGCAAAACTACAGGAGATCACTCCTAAATTCTCTCTGCTTTTGTAAATACGAAGACCTTTCAGCATTGGATGGTCAGATTCTGCACAACAATCAATCGGGTAAATCCGACGCGCAAAATTTCGTTCGGTCATTATAAAGAACACTCTCGTTACCTCGGAATACTGCTGGTTCTGGTGGTCGGCCCGGCTCCGGTCAGTACCTGACAACAACCCTGCCCAGCAGCGCCCGGAACATTGATTGTCCGACCGAAAGAAATATAATGAACGTAATTACCGTTCGAAGGCTGGAAAATTCCTGACGATGCCGTCTATCGGGGGGAAACGGTGACTTAAAACGTATTCTCTGGACTGGGTTTATAGCCGATTCGAATGGCTTTGGCCGTCACTTTTGCGCCCGTTGGCACCGTGACGGGTTGGGTGTAGAGTTGCCAAGGACCGTCGTTGAGCCGGTAGCCAATGGAGGCTCCTTCAGTGGCGCAGGTAAGCGCGAGTTGGGCGGGTTGCCGACTCAGTTTTGGCGATTCGGTGACGGGCTGCTCATTGTTGGGCCAGAAGAGTTTGATCAGGTCTCGCTCCTGCATGAAGCCTTTATCGTGGATGTCGCGCACCCATTCCTGCTCAACCCGGCGTAACTCGTTCAGTTGTCCAGCGAAAGCCGGGTTTTGGGCCAGGTTGATTAACTCGTCGGGATCTTTTTCGGTATCGTAGAGTTCCTCGACGGGTTTCGGTCCGAACCACCGCTGGGTCACGGGCGGCAACTGACCAGCGTCGCGCAGACGCAGAATCTCCTGCATCATGGGCATCTGTTTGCGGTAAGTCAAATCCATGTAGTAGGGTTTGTCGGGCTGGTAGTTGCGGATGTATTTGAAGCGTTTGTCGCGCACACCCCGCGCACAATCGTAGTGTTCGTCGAAGCGGTCGCGGGCGGCAAAAATGTACTGACGGGGCGTTTTGACCCGTTGTTCACCCAGAAATGCCTGCCCCTGCAAGTTCTTTGGCACCGGTACCCCGGCCAGCGAGAGCACCGACGGAGCCAGATCGACAAAGCTGTGCAGGTCTTCGTCCCACGTACCGGTCTGCCGCCCGTCGGGATAGCGAATTATCATTGGCACGTGCAACCCCCGGTCGTAGATTTCGCGTTTGTGCCAGGCCATGCCCGACCCGTGGTCGCTGTAAAAAAAGACGATGGTCTTGTCCAACAGGTTGTCGTCTTCCAGTTGCTTCAAAATCGTGCCAACTAAGCTGTCCATGACCATAATGTTATCATAGTTGCGGGCCACGTCGCGCCGGATAACAACGTTGTCGGGATAAATCGGCGGCAGTTTCACCGTGGCCGGATTCACCCGCAGGGGCTGATTAGCCCGCGCCCAAATCTGGGACTCGTGGGTTACCTCGATATTGAATACAGCGAAGAACGGTTTACCGGCTGGCCGGTTGCGCCAGTGAGCTTTTTTGCCATTCTCGTCCCAGGCGGTGAAGGGTGGCAGAAACTGGTAGTCGGTTTTGCTGTTGTTCGTGCAGTAATAATTGGCGGCTCTGAGGTACTCCGGGAAGCACTTGACGGCAGCGGGCGGCACCGTCTCGTAAGCGATGAGGCCAGTACCGGCGGAAACCTGCCCCGTTCGCATGTGGTTGGAGCCGATGCTGTTGGGATACATACCGGTGATGATGGCCGAGCGGCTGGGCGCGCATACGCCGTTGGTCGAGAACATGCGTCGGTAGCGGACGCCCTCCCGCGCCAGCCGGTCGAGGTTGGGCGTGGGCACGGTGTGGTCGCCGTAGCTGGGCAGTTGGGCACTCATGTCTTCACAGGTAATCCAGAGAATGTTTAGTGGTGCCGCGTTCGGTGGGGCCACCGGTCCGTTGGTGCGGTTTGGTTGGGCCGATAGCGAAGCCGTCGTCAAAACGAGCCACAACACCGACCCACATCGGGCGAACAAAAGAAATAGATACTTGGTGGGACTGAGGATTGGTAGAGCAGGAAGTAGCATGGAAACCTGTGTTTTGTGCAAAACTACAGCAACTCTGTCCTAAATCTTCTCCGCTCTTGTAAATACGAAGACCTTTCCAAGATATAACTTGAAGTTTTGCACATCAGAATTTTCGTCAACAAATCCTGCCTGCTTTTCTCCCGCTTGCGATGAAATTACGAACTGCTTGCCTCGGTGTACCACTGCTCATCACTACCAGTCTGTCTGGATTGTGTCGAACGTTAAAAACAGCCCCCGTACCTACACTCTCGACAACTACGCGAAGGGCTTCAAAGCCACTGGCATGTCCCCGATGGTTGTGTTGAATAGGCTGGGTAAAGACCTGGAGCACGACCTGAACATCCTGGGCAAACTCCGCGACACGGGACTGCCAGTTCGGCATGTCGAGATGGGCAACGTACGATATTTCGGCCTGGTCAAGATGAAGCGGGTATTCTCGATGTCCGAAGATTATGGCTGCTGAACGAAAAAATTAAGCGCAAACCCGGCACGCTGTCGGCGGGCGGGCTGATGATGAATTTCTACGTCTAAGCCGCGCAAACGCTTTCGTTACCACCCTTTTCAGTACAATTATTGACTAAATCCTTAAACAATGTTTCCCATGAAAAAGACGACCACTGCTCTATTCCGACATTCACTGTCGATCAACGGGCAAAATCCTGGCAGGGTACAAGTCTGGTTGATGCTGTTCGTGCTGCTCTTGCCCCTGTGGGCCATCGCCCAAACCTCCCCTACGATCTCCGAAACTATCACGTATCCGACCGCAAGTGGTGTAACCAACATGAGTACAGTTTATGGTCTCGTCGCGAATAATAAATCAAAAGCGGCCAGTAACTCGGCGAAAATTCAGCAGGCCATCATTGATTGTTACGGAAACAGAACCAACGTATCTCAGACTCTCTATTTTCCGAATGGCACCTATTACGTCAACAGGAAAATGACGCTTGGGAGCGTCAACGGTACGGGTAAAGTGCAGACTCCCGCACGAGCCGTGACGTTCCAGGGACAAAGCCAGGACGGGTCTATTCTGCGATTGGTTGACGCCAGTCCCGATTTTGACGGGGTCAGTTCGACCGTCGCAACGCCGGTACTGGCCTTCTTTGAAGGCACGTTCAACAATGTGGCGATGGGGAATTACGTGAGAAACCTGACCATCGACATCGGGGCCAATAATCCCAATGCCATCGGGCTTGATTTTCACAACAATAATTTCGGCGGCATTTCCAACGTCACTATCAAAAGCAGCGATAGCCAGCGACGCGGAAATACGGGCCTGAAGATGAACATCGAGAACACTGGCATTGGCTACATCAAAAATGTGCGCGTCGAGGGGTTTGATTACGGCATCCAGGTTGGGGCCTACATCATTGCCTATATGTACGAAGACATCGAACTGGAAGGGCAACGGATCGCGGGCTTGGTCAACCAGGACAAACCCATCCAAATTCGTCGTCTGACGAGCCGGAACGCCGTGCCGGCCATTGTCAATACGCCCGTGTCCAGCGCGTCGGTGGGAGTGGGTACTATCGTTATCATCGACAGCAAGTTGACGTATACTGGTGACCGCACCGCCAAAACACCCGCCATCAACAACCGGGAAGGGTCGGTGTTTGCCCGCAACCTGACGATTGATTATCCCGTCCGTATTCTCGACCTGGGCGTGGATCGCTCCGCTGAACTGCCCGACGGGGGCGAGTTTTCGTCGCGGGGCGTTTACGACATCAATGGGCTGACGACGACGGGCCACTCGATGAATCTGCCCGTCAAAGACCCGCCAGTTGTGCCGTGGGACGAAGATTTTGCCAACTGGTCCATCGTGAACCCCGACGCGAACGGACCCGCCGACGATGCCGACGCGATCAACGCGGCCATTGCGTCGGGCAAATCGACGGTCTGTATCCGGTACGGGCTTATCAACATCAACAAAACGATCAACTTCCCGGACGGTCACAAGGTAAAGCGCTTTCTGGTGCTGGGCGTGATAAAGGCGGGCGGGGCCGCGCTGACGACAACTGATGGCATCGTTGATCCGGCCATCAAAAAGCCGGTGTTCGAGATCGGCACGGGCGCGAACAATGCCTTAGTCATTGAAGGGATTAGAACCCGGAATGGCAATTACTTCCAGTACATCCAGAATAACTCCAAAAAGACGCTCATTCTGAGAAGTAATTCCCTGTACGGATCGAATCGGGTTTACCGAAACCGCTACGATACAGGCCACAAACCCGGCCCGTTATTTATCGAGGATTTGGCGACGCTGGCCGAAAATCCGTATGGCAAAACCCAGCCAGGTCCGGGTTTTTTATTCGATCATCAGGAAGTATTTGCCCGCAGTTTCAACCCCGAAAACGTAAATCCATTTATGCTCAATCAGGGCGGAACTGTCTGGATAATGGGCGTAAAAACGGAAGGTCTCGGCGTACCGTTTGTCACCACGCAGGGCGGCTATACCGAAGTGTTAGGCGGAGAAATCAACGGTACATTCAAAGGCGACGTACATCAGGAAATAATCAACACGACCGATGCCAGCGTGTCGATTATTGTCAGCGAAAAAGGCCGGTTTAATGAGTTGGTCCGAAATACGGTTGTGGTCGATACGCGGAATGGCACCACGAAGACGATGCTGAAAGGCGTGATGCCGCAAACGGCCAAGCAAAACAAATATGTTCTATCGACCGACATTCCGCTGTTTATTTCCTACGTGGTCAAGCCCGTAAAATCGCTGAAAAAATCAATAACGCCAGCCAAACGATCCCGGTAGTTCGCTGGTGATCGGCCTTACCGGGTAAATTTCAGGATCAACCCAGGTTCAGACAAATCATCTGCGCCGTTTGCCGACAACCCGATTTGCTGAATGACCGTACCTGGAATGATAATCCGGTTTTTTTGATTGGTGAGTCGATCGGTGATGTCGATGTACTTGTCTGACAGATTCGCCAAATCCTGCGCCATTACGCGAATCTTGCCCAGGGCAGACGGAAAAACAAGCGTCAGCGTATTGTATTGCCCGAAAACGCCGACGGGTTTAATCGCATCCGTCAGATTTATTTCTACATCGGCCAGGGGCGTATGAACGCCTTTCTCAATGGACGTTCGGGGTAAGGTAGCCACGGCGACGGCTCCATTGGGATGCCGGGAAGCCAGCACAAAAGGCAGGGGCGTATTGGCTGTTTTGACCCTCGGCAGCGGCATATTCAACGACACAACAGCCGGTGCGCCCTGCCTGACCGTCAGGTTGTTATACTGATCGGGCCGGGGCCCGAAATTCCACGTATCAACCAGCACCGAGTCGCTTTGCAGCAACGCGGATTGACCGGCTGGCACAACCGGAGTCAGCGTGCGCCAGTTGACCGCCCGCAGCACCTCCGTGTTGCGCTGATAAACTTCGACCAGATTATGATATGGCAACCGCATTCGGCCCGGCGGCAGCGGAGACCGCATCACCCCCAGGGCTGTATGCAATACCACGCTGAGGTATAATTCGTCTTCTGTATTCAGATAGCTCCGTTTCGCGCTGGGCTTTTTTTTCAGTAGCTCAACCGCCCGGTCCAGCGTGGTAGACACGGCGAGCATATACGCCACGTCGTAGGTTCTGAGTACGTCGCTCACAGCCAGCAGGTCCAGCGTATTCGTCAATACAGCTCCGTTTTCGGCGAACTTAAACCGCCCTCCTCTGGCATCACCAGTCCGGGAATTAGTGCTCTCCAGGTCATTAAAAAAATCACCTGTGTAGGCGTGTTCGAGTTGCAAATCAGGTGCTTCTTCACGGGCTACGCGCGTCATCATGGTCCGATAGTTCTCCTCTTTGGCGTGTTTGCCCCAATCTACTTTCCAGTAGACAATGCCGGCCTGACGACTCCACCGGGCGCGTTCCCGCCAATAGGACTCTGCATCCGATACCGTCGCGGAAAGGCTGTCTTTCTCGCCGGGCTGTTGAACCGCCACCCAAAGGCCCAATCCTTTCCAGCCAGCCTGCGTGACCCGCTCCCGGATCTGACGTAATTTTTCGGCGGGAGTCCCGACCAGCGAAGGGAACCGATCAGGATCAGGAATCATTGCCCCAAACCGGCTGATATCTGAGGGTTTGCTGATGGACAAGGGTACGTCCCAACCGTAGTCAAGCACAAACAACAGGTTTTTCCGAACGGACGGATAAAGAGTCGTCAGCCAACCCTGCCTGCCAAACAGCACGGTTTCATTCAGATTATCGCGCATGGCTGCCTTAAAATCACTTTGAACCGCGCCCGGTTTTACGAATTCAGGACGAAGCTGCATTCGCTGGGTACGCCAGGTACAGAAATAATCATACGCCTTCGTCAGCGTGTCGGACTGCGGTTTTATCGCCGATCGATCCTCCCGTGTCGAGGGCTGGGCCATTGCCGACGATTGGGTCAGCATACAACTGAAAATCAGTAGGCAAAAGCCGTTTTTAGCAATCATAATTGACAGATTGATAGTCTCACAAGTTGGAATGAGTCATTGATGAACGGGTTATTCTCTCCGGGATTTACCGTAATAGATATACCGATCAATTTCGTCGCCTTTGCCGTCGAGCCGGGGGTCGTTGGTTTGCTTCATCCAGTTGGCTAATTGCTGACCGAACCGCTGCCGGATCGTTGCGTATTTTTTGTCAGTGGCGACGTTGACCATCTGGAACGGGTCTTTTTTGAGGTCGTATAATTCTTCGGCGGGCATTTTGGCCGTGGCCAGATCGAACAGCAGCTTTACGGCGGTCTCGTTGCGGTGTGCCAGCAGCCAGGTTTTGGTAGGCCCGGTATCGACATCGTTGTAGATACCCTGCGAATTTTCGTAGTCACCATCACCGGCGGGGTAGCGGTCGGGCCGCAGGTTGGCGACGTACAAAAACTCGTTCGTGCGAATGGCCCGGGATGGATAACTCAGGTTGCCCAGCCGCGCATTCGCGTGGCGTTCGCGTTCGAGAAAAATGGCGGGCTGGGTGCGGCTGGTTTTGCCCGTCAGCAACGGCCACAGATTCAGCCCGTGCATTTCCGACGGCGGGGCCACGTTCAGGGCCGCGAACACCGTCGGAGCCACGTCGATCAGGTTCACTAACTCCGCCGTCGGGCGGGCGGGCTTGATTTTTCCCTTCCAATAAATAGCCAGCGGAATGCGCGTACCGGCATCGTACATCCGGGCTTTGGATCGGGGAAACGGCATTCCGTTATCGCTGGTGACAATGATGAGCGTATTGTCCAACCGGCCCAAGCTGTCGAGCAACTGCACTGCATCGCCGATCATAGCATCAAACCGCTGCACCTCAGCGTAATAATCGGTGATGTCTTCCCGCACAATTGGCGCATCGGGCAGAAAGGGCGGAATGTTCACCTTCGCCGGGTCAAAGCCCGCTTTTCTGCCACTGCCTACTTCGTAGGGCCGGTGCGGGTCGTAGGTGCCGAGCCAGAAACAGAACGGCTTCTCGGCGGGCAACCCTTTGAAAAAGCCCCGGTAATCTTTCGTTTCCGGCCCGGCGGGGTTGTGCGTATAGCCACCAGCGGTAAAATCACCCGGACCCCAGCCCTTGCTGAACGAGCCGGTCTCGTAGCCTGCCTGTTTTAGCACCTGCGGAAACGTAGCGAACTCGTTGGGCAGGGTTCCCCACAGATTGGCTCCTTCGCGCAGGGTATGTGGATAACGGCCGGTCAGGATGGCGGCCCGCGAGGGCGAACAGGACGGGGCCGTGCAATGAGCATCGGTAAAGAGCACCCCCTCGCGGGCGAGCTTGTCGAAATGGGGCGTTTTAACGACGGGATCGCCGTAGACGCCCGCGTGGGGAAAACCCCAGTCATCGGCAATGATGAAGAGGACGTTCGGTCGGGTGTCGGCGGTTGGGACGGGGAGTTTCAGGGCGAGGTCGCCAAAAAAGAGACTGAGAGTCAGCAGGGCAAGGAGTAGTCGCATGGGAATTGACTGTGTTTTGTGCAAAACTACAGGAGATCACTCCTAAATTCTCTCTGCTTTCGTAAATGCGAAGACCTTTCCAGGATAGAACTTGAAGTTTTGCACATCAGAATTTTCGCCAGCAAACCTTACCTGCCGTTCACCGTGAAACTACGAACCATCTACCTCGGTGCATCACTGTTTATCGCCACCAGCCTGTCGCCGGTTGTCGCCCAGATACAGATCCATCTTGGCAAAACCCGACCGATTCCGACCACGTTGTTTGGTCTGAACGGGAACATCACCGCCTACGACGCCCCGTTCGACCGGCCCAACGCAGTAACTGACCTGAAACAGACGGGTGTTGCACTCCTGCGGTATCCGGGTGGTATGATTGCCAACCACTGGAATTTCGAGACCGGCGGGGTCGATAAGTCCGAGCCGGACGCGGATATGCAGCCCTGGATCGTCTCGAACTTCAAGAACACTAAACGTACCTTCACCCTTGAGAACTACGCCAACGGACTGAAAGCCACTGGCATGGCTCCGCTGGTGGTGCTGAATATGCTGGGCAAAGACTTGGAACATAACCTGAACGTCCTCCGCAAACTCCGCGACCTGGGCTTTCCGGTCCGGCACGTCGAGCTGGGCAACGAGCTTTATTTCGGTTTAGTCAAGATGAAGCGGGTTTTTCCAACTCCCGAAGACTACGGCCGCACCTGCCAAACGTGGATTGGGGCCATCAAAAAAGAATTTCCCGACGCGCAATGTGCCGTGATCGGCTACTACGTCAACGGCGATGCCCGCAATACCAACTGGACGAAGCGCGTCCTGAGCCAATGCACCAACGCCGATGCCGTGACCTTCCATGCCTATTCCGCGCTGGGCTTGGACGGCAGCATCAAACAGCCCGATCTGGGGCTTGTGAAAGATCAGACCACCAGAAACCCGTCCGCGACCCGTATCGCACCCACCGACATGGCCGAACGTCAACGCTGGGAAATCGCGCAACTAACTGATTCAAAAGCCATTGCCAATAGTCTTTCACGGGTGCAGACATCGGCGGGTACGATTGACGAACTCGGCTCTCCGGCCACGATGCCCGTCTGGATCACCGAGTTCAACATGCGCGCCGACGACTCGGCCATTCGCGGCACGTGGTTGAACAGCTTGCAAATCAGCACTTTCCTGACCCGGTTTCTGAAAGACCCCCGTGTGAACGTGATTATGTTCCACAACATATACAGCAGTCTGTTCGGGGCAGTCTATCAGAATGAGCAAGAACTGAACTACCTGTTGAACGAGAAACTGACCAGCAAACCCGGCGCACTCACGGCGGGCGGGCTGATGATGAATCTCTATGCCCAGACCGCCCGCAACATGACTTCGGCCACACCGATGACCTTCGATAACGCGCCCACCCTGGCCAACGACCGGAACGAAACCGTGCCGGGTTTGATCGGCTGGCAGTTTGCAAACGGCTCTCAAAAGCGAACCTTACTCGTCAATCAAACCGCCCAAAACCAGGTGCTTGCCACCGATTTGATGGGTACAGACTCAGCCGGTGCGCCGGTGCGATTTCGGCAGTTTCACGCGCCATTAGTGACTTAGGTTCAGGGAGTCGAGAGCCTGCAACAGAACAACGGGCAGTTGGCCAAAACGCTTTCATTATCACCCTTTTCAATAACAATTATCGACTGAACCTCTAAACAATGTTTCCTGTGAAGAAGATGACGACTACTCAATGCCGACTTTCTCTATCAAGAAATTGGCAAAACCCTGGCAAAGTACACGCCTGGCTGATTTTGTTCGCGCTGCTCCTCGGACCCTTGTGGGCCGTCGCCCAGAACATCGTGTTCCCGCCCGAAAGTGGCGTAACCAATCTGGTTACTGCCTACGGTCTCGTTCCCAACAATGTAGCAGAAGCGACCAGTAATTCGGCGAAACTCCAGCAGGCCATAACTGACTGTTTTGGAAGGAGAAATGGGACGACATCACAGACCTTGTATTTTCCAAACGGCACCTACTATATCAACAAGAAAATGACGTTGGGGAATATCACGGGCGGTACGACAACGTCGCGGGAAGTAACGTTTCAGGGACAAAGCCGGGATGGTGCGATCATTCGACTGGTTGACGCGAGCCCCGATTTCGACGGGGTCAGTTCGACAGCAGTAACGCCGGTACTGGTCTTTTTTGAAGGGACATTTAACAATACCGGAATGGGGAATTATGTAAAAAACCTGACCATTGACATCGGGGCCAATAATCCCAATGCCATCGGGCTCGATTTTCACAATAATAACCACGGCGGCATTTCGGACGTGACCATCAGGAGCAGCGACAGCCAGCGACGCGGGAATACAGGCCTGAAGATGAATATCGAAAATACCGGCACCGGCTACATCAAAAATGTGCGTGTTGAGGGTTTTGACTACGGGATCAAAGTTGGGGCCTATATCATCGCGTATATGTACGAAGACCTTGAACTGGAAGGCCAGCGGATCGCGGGCTTGGTGAATCAGGACAAGCCCATCCAAATTCGCCGGTTGACGAGCCGGAACGCGGTACCCGCCATCATCAACACGCCCACGATTACTCCCAGCGCGCCGGGCGTTGGCACTGTCGTTATCATTGACAGTAAGCTGGAGTATGTCGGCGACCGCAACACGGATACACCAGCCATCAACAACCAAGAAGGTTCGGTGTTCGCCCGCAACCTGACCATCGACTATCCCGTCAGAATCCTCGATTTGGGGGTAAACCGTTCAGCCGAATTGCCCGACGGGGGCGAGCTTTCGTCCAGGGGGGTGTACAACATCGACGGCAAAACGACGGGTACGTCAATGAATCTGCCGATCAAAGATGCTCCGATTGTGCCGTGGGACGAAGATTTCACCAATTGGGCGGTGGTCAACCCCGATGCGAACGGAACCACTGATGATGCCGATGCGATTAACGCGGCTATTGCGTCGGGTAAATCAACGGTTTGCATCCGGTACGGTAGTATTAATATCAATAAAACGATCGTATTCCCGGACGGTCACAATGTCAGGCGGTTTCTGGTACTGGGAGAAATTAAGGTAGGCGGCTCTACACTAACGACAACAGATGGAGTCTTCGATCCGACTGTAAAAAAGCCGGTATTCCAGATTGGCACGGGAGCCAACGAAGCCTTAGTCATTGAAGGGATTAGGACGGAGAATGGCAGGTTCTTTCAGTATATTCAGAATAACTCCACCAAGACGCTCATCCTCCGAAGCAACGCTTTTTTCGGGGCAAACCGGGTTTATCAGAATCGGTACGATGCCAACCACACGCCTGGCACACTTTTCCTCGAAGACGTAACCACACTGGCCGAGAATCCCTACGGGGAGTCGCGGCCGGGGCCAGGCTTTCTGTTCGACCACCAGGAGGTGTTTGCCCGCAGTTTCAACCCGGAGAATGTAAATCCGATGATGCTCAACCAGGGGGGTAAAGTCTGGATCATGGGGTTTAAAACAGAAGGATTGGGAGTGCCCTTTGTCACTACCAAGGGCGGCTTCACCGAAGTGCTGGGCGGAGTGGTCAATGGCACATTCGCCGATGTGCATGAAGAGATTATCAATACGGTCGATGCGAATGTATCCATCATTGCCAGCGAGAAAGGCCGGTTTGCCGATCGGGTTAGGAACACCGTTGTGGTCGATACGCGGTATGGGGTGACAAAAACAGTGCTAAAGGGTGTGATGCCGCAAACGGCTAAGGATGGCAAATTCGTCTTATCGACCGACATTCCATTGTTCATCGCCAGCGTAGTCAATTCAGCTCCGGTCGCCACGATTAACGCCAATCAGACGGCTACAACCGGAAGTGGGTTCGCCTACACGATCAACCCCTTCACCGATGCCGAAACGCCCAATGACCTGACCTACGCAGTTACTGGCTTACCTGCGTCACTAACGTATAATGGCAGTACCCGCATTATTTCAGGTGTGCTGAGTACCACGGTTGGGTCGCCGTACAGCGTCACGGTTACGGGCACCGATCCGGGTGGCCTGTCAGCCAGTACCAGTTTTGTGCTTACTGTAGTCACCAGTGATACGGTTTCTCCATTGTCGGTAATCGCTTCGGCCGATCCCACTGCGATTCTGACGACAGGCACAACGACGCTGCTGGGCACGGTTTCGGGTGGTACCGCCCCGTATAGTTATACCTTTACGGGGCCGGGTTCGATTACCGCCAGCGGCAACTCAGCTATCGTTTCGGGATTAGTCGCTGGGGTTCAGACTTTCACCGTGGTAACCCAAGATAGCACATCACCTGTTGGTCAGATGGCCTCAGCCACGGTTACTGTCACAGTAACCCTTCCGCCCAACACAGCCCCTGAAGCCGTTGCCAGTTCTGATCGGACGGTCACGACGGGAGTTCCCTTTATCTACACAGTCAACCCCTTTACCGATGCCGAGACGCCCGACGAGCTTACCTATGCAGCGACCGGCTTACCGGCAGAACTGGCGTTCAATGGCCGTACCATTTCGGGTACGGTAAGCACCACAGTGGGATCGCTGTACAGTGTCACCATAACCGGCACCGATCCACGCGGCCTGTCAGCCAACACCAGTTTTGGGCTTCGGGTGATTGACGCTTCGACGGTAAGTAGCCTGACAGGGGTGGTCATTAGCCAGATATGGGGTGGAGGGTCTAACGTCAACGCCTTCCGCAATGACTTTGTTGAGTTGTTTAACCGGAGTAATAGACCTATTCTCCTCGATGGCTGGACAGTGCAGGCAGCCAGCGGTACTGGCAACTTCAGTAGTAATATCGTTGATCTGAAAGGTATCCTTGCCCCAGGGCAGTACTACCTAATCCAAATGGGCGGAGGGTTTGGGGGGCCACGTCCTTTACCCACTCCCGACGCATCGAATACCGAGATCTTACTGAGCAGTGCCAGCGGGAAGATAGCCCTGGTTAATTCAACGGTGATCCTTGGCTGTAGCAACAGCAGCCCGGCCAATCCTTGTTCAGCGGCCAATCTGGCCCGCATCGTTGACTTAGTGGGGTACGGGAGTACCAACTTTTTTGAGGGCAGTGGCACAGCTCCGGTGCTGTCCAATGCGCTGGCCGGTTTCCGAAAGTTGAGTGGCTGTACCGATACGAGCAACAACAGGGATGACTTTACTACGGCGGCACCGGCTCCGCGCAATTCGGCCAGTCCTACCAATGTATGTAACCCCGTCGTAGAAATCCCGCTCTCGCTGGTTGTCTCGGCCAGTCCAACGACGGTTCTGACGACGGGTACGACAACGCTTTCGGCCACCGTGTCAGGCGGAACCGCGCCGTATATGTACAGTTTTACGGGTCCGGGTACGATCTCGCCCAGCGGCAACACGGCCACCGTGTCGGGCCTGATGGCCGGGGTGCAGACCTTTACCCTCACCGCCACCGATGCCACCTCGCCTGCCAGCCAGATGGTCTCGGCTACCCTCAGCGTGACGGTCAACGCCCCGACCAGCACCACTATTACGGGGCCCTTCGCCATCACGGGCGTCACTACCGTAAACTGCCAGACGCTGAGCTTCGGGGAGCGGAGCCTGAGTTTTACGCCCCAGTACGCAGGACGCAATGGGCAGACCATCACCTTCTCGGTGGTCAACGAACTGCTGCCTACGACTACCGCCGGTCCCTACGCACTACGGTTGTACACCGATAACCCCACCATCACCCTGAAAGCCACCCAGACCGACACCATGGGCGAAGCCAGCTTCACCTACAACTGGTTAGCCGCCTGTGGCACTCCCTCCCCCGGTCCAGGCGGCTTCGCCATCGTTAGTGTCAGCACCAGCAACTGCGAGGTTCTCTCGACGGGGGAGCGTCGGGTCACCTTCACGCCCGTCTACAGCGGGGCTACCGGCTCACCCATCAGTTTTTCGGTGGTCAACGAACTGCTGCCCACAACCGCACTGGGTCCCTACTCACTGCGCTTGTACACCGACAACCCCACCATCACCCTCAGTGCCCGGCAGTCTAGCGTGGTGGCTGCTTTCGCCTACCACTGGCTGGCGGCCTGTGGCAGTGGTAGTCCACGACTTGGGGTTGCAGAACCAATCGAACTGTTGAGGGTTACGGTTCTGGGCAATCCGCTTCAGGATCACACCGTGCGGGTGCGGGTGGAGGGCACCAACAGTCAACCGCTGCGACTGTCGATAACCGACATGGGGGGAAAAGTGATCGCGGACCGGTTCAGCCCGCAGCCCGCGTCGAGTATGGAGTACGTACTGGATTTGGGTGACCGATCGGCGGGCACACTGCTACTGCGGGCTAGCACCCCCACGCAAGCGCGAACCGTCAAGCTAATCAAGCAATAGTCACCTGCGTCTATATTATTCGGGTCTTTCAGGTAACGAATGCCGCTCGTTACCTGAAAGACCTGAATGGCTGGTGTAGAGACCTGTATGACATTGGATTCGGTTGATCCCCTGGCAGTTGCCCCGCTCAGCAACAGAGATGATAGCCAAACCCGACGGGTATACTTTCAGCGAGACAAACGGTGACCCGTTTAAAACTTCGGCCTTTTTTTACTGACACCGACCACAACACCCTTTTCGATTGGGACCATCAAATAAACCTTTAAACAAATATTACATGAAAAAGACGACTACTTATTCCCACTATCTTCTGCCGATCAACCGGGGAAGTTTAGATCAAGACCGCTTCCGGTTTATTTTGTTCGCCTTACTCCTCAGCCCCTTGTGGGTCGTTGCCCAGAATATTGTTTATCCGCCCGCAACGGGCGTGACCAATCTTGTTTCGGCCTACGGGCTTGTGCCGAATAACGTGGCGGAAGCGACCAACAACTCGACGAAGCTCCAGCAGGCCATCGTTGATTGTTACGGTAGGCGGTACGACCCTGCTTCGACCCCTGTTTCTCAGGTTCTGTATTTTCCCAACGGCACCTATTACATCAACAAAAAACTGACACTGGGAGCCATTCAGGGCACCGGCACCACGTCGCGCGAAGTAATATTTCAGGGGCAAAGCCGCGACGGAGCCATTCTGAGACTGGTGGATGCCAGTCCTGATTTTGACGGGGTCAGTTCAACGGCCGTAACGCCCATGCTGGTGTTCTTTGAAGGTACGTTCAACAACAACGCCATGGGGAACTACGTGAGAAACCTGACTATCGACATCGGAGCCGATAATCCCAATGCCATCGGGCTTGATTTTCACAACAACAACTACGGCGGCATTTTAGATGTCACCATCAAGACCCGCGACAGCCAGAAAAGAGGGAAAATCGGCCTGAAAATGAACATTGAAAACACCGGCATCGGCTACGTGAAAAACGTGCGCGTCGAGGGTTTCGATCAGGGCATCAACGTTGGGGCCTACGCCATCTCGTACCTGTTTGAGGACATCGAACTGGAAGGCCAGCGGGTAGCGGGTCTGGTAAACCTGGATAAACCGATTCAGATTCGCCGGTTAACGAGCCGGAATGCCGTACCGGCCATCGTCAACACGCCCACCCTTATTCCCGGTGTACCGGGCGTAGGCACCATCGTCATTATAGACAGCAAGCTATTTTACACCGGCGACCGCAGCCTGCCCACGCCCGCCATCAACAACCAGGAAGGCGGGGTGTTTGCCCGGAACCTGACCATCGACTATCCCGTCCGCTTTCTTGATCTGGGCGTGAACCGCTCGGCTGAACTGCCCGACGGGGGTGAGTTGTCGTCCAGGGGCGTTTACAACATTGACGGGCTGACAATCGGCACGTCGATGAACCTGCCCATAAAAGATGCGCCGGTCATCCCCTGGGACGAGGATTTTAACAATTGGGCCATCGTGGACCCCAACGCCAACGGCACCGCCGATGATGCCGATGCGATCAACGCGGCTATTGCCTCGGGCAAATCAACGATCTGGGTTCGGTACGGATTTATCTACGTCAACAAACCCATTGTCTTCCCCGATGGCCACCAGGTGAAGCGGTTTCTGGTGCAGGGCGAGATCAACGTCACCGGATCGACGCTGACGACAAATGACGGCGTTTTCGATCCGGCCATCAAAAAGGCGGTCTTCGAGATTGGTACGGGCGCCAACGAGGCCCTGCTTATCCAGGGAATCAGAACGCAAAACGGTAACTACTACCAGTACGTTCAGAATAACTCTAAAAAGACACTCATCCTCCGGCATGATTCATTCAATGGGGCAAACCGAGTCTATCGGAACCGATATGATGCCAGCCATACGCCCGGCACACTCTTCATCGAAGATGTGAATTCGCTGGCCTCGAATCCCTACGGAGTAACGATGCCGGGACCGGGCTTTCTGTTCGACCACCAGGAGGTGTTTGCCCGCAATTTGAACCCGGAGAACGTGAACCCGATGGTGCACAATAAGGGGGGAAAGCTGTGGATGATGGGGTTTGATACGGAAGGCTACGGGGTTCCTTTCGTTACCACGGATTACGGCTCCACCGAGGTGCTGGGTGCCATCGTGTTTGGCGTGTTTCGGGGCGATGTCCACCAGGAGATCATCAACACGACCGATGCCAACGTGTCGGTCATTGTCAGCGAAAGGGGCCGGTTCCCCGAATTAGTCAGGCCTATCGTTGTGGTTGATACCCGATACGGGGTAACGAAGACGATGGCCAAAGGGGTGATGCCGCAGACGATGAAAGAAGGTAAATTTGCTTTATCGACTGACGTTCCGCTGTTCATCGTCAGCGTGGTCAACACGGCTCCGGTCACCACGGCCAACCCCAGCCAGACCGCCACAACCGGGAGTGGGTTTGCCTACACGGTCAACCCCTTTGATGATGCCGAAACGCCCACCAGCCTGACTTATACGGCGACCGGCTTACCGGCAGAACTGACTTTCAACGCCAACAGCCGCGTGATTTCGGGCGTACCAAGCACCACCGTGGGTTCGCCGTATAGCGTCACGATCACCGCCACCGATCCGGGCGGGTTGTCGGGCAGCACCACCTTCACGCTCAGTGTGATTGCCGCCGTTACGGTTGCTCCGCTTTCGGTAATCGCTTCGGCTAATCCGACCACGATCCTGACAACGGGGACAACCACGCTGCTTGGCACCGTTTCGGGCGGCACATCGCCGTACAGCTACACCTTCACCGGGCCGGGAACGATCACCCAAACGGGTAATTCGGCTACGGTGTCGGGCTTGGCCGCCGGGACACAGACCTTCACCGTGACCGTCCGGGACGCGACAACGCCCACCAGCCAAACAGCCTCCGCTACGGTCATGGTGACGGTGAACCTGCCGCCCAATACCGCTCCCCAGTCCACGACGAACATCAACCGGACGGCCACGGTCGGCATTCCGTTTTTGCACACCGTTACGGCGTTCACCGACGCTGAAACGCCCACCGGCCTGACCTACGCGGCAACGGGTTTACCGGCAGAATTAAGTTTCGACCCGGCGACCCGTATTATTTCGGGGACACCGACCAACACCAGCGGCTCACCGTTCACGGTCACGATTACGGCGACCGACCCGCCCGGTCTATCGGCCAGCACTACATTCAGCATCCGGGTGCTCGACCCCTCGCAGGTCAGCAGCCTGACCGGGGTGGTCATCAGCCAGATTTACGGCGGGGGCGCAAGCGGTGGTACTACCCCTCAGAATGACTATGTCGAGTTATTTAACCAGAGTAACGTTTCCGTTCCGCTCGATGGCTGGACCGTGCAGGCCAGTAGCAGCGGTACGAGCAACTTCAGCAACAACGTCGTTGACCTGACTGGCATCATTGCTCCGGGTCAGTACTACTTGGTGCGGCTTGCCGGTGGCACGACGGGGCGGGCACTACCCACGCCCGACGCATCGAATCCGGCCCTCGGCATGGGCAGCGGTGCAGGCAAGGTGGCCGTAGTCAACTCCACCTTGCTCCTGGCCTGTAGCAGCAGCAGCCCCAATACTCCCTGTCCGGCTGCCAGCGTCGCCCGCATTGTTGACCTGGTCGGCTACGGGACTGCCAACTTCTTCGAGGGCAGCGGCCCGGCCCCAACACCGTCCAACACCGTAGCCAGTTTCCGAAAATTGAGTGGCTGTACTGATACGAATAACAACACGGCCGACTTTGCCACAGCCACCCCGGCTCCGCGCAACTCGGCCAGTCCGACCAACGTGTGCAACCCGGTCGCGGTGGCATCACTCACGCTGGTCGCTTCGGCCAGCCCCACTACCATCCTGACCACGGGCACGACCACCCTGTCGGCCAATGTGTCAGGCGGCACGCCCCCCTACGGCTACAGCTTCGCCGGACCCGGTACGCTCACCCTTGGCGGTAACACGGCCAGCGTGTCGGGCTTAACCGCCGGGACGCAGACCTTTACCCTCACGGTGGCCGATGCCACCACGCCCACCAGCCAGACGATTTCGGGTACGGTGAGCGTGACGGTTACCGCGTCGGTGCCGGTCAACACCGCCCCAACAATGGCCAACGTGATTCCGCCCCAGTCGGCCACTGTCGGGCAGATGTTCAGTTACGTGATTCCGGCCAGCACCTTCACCGATGCCGAAACACCCGATCAACTGACTTTGTCGGTGAGCGGTTTGCCCAATGGGCTGAGCTTTACGGCTCCGGCGACGATTTCGGGCACACCCTCGCTGAGCCTCACTCCGACGGTGATGGTAACGGCCACTGATCCGGGCAGTTTAAGTGCCAGCACCAGCTTTGCCCTGACGGTGAGTCCGGCTTTGATGACGGTGACGCCGGGTGGCCCCTTCAGCATTACGGGGGTAACGACAGGGAGTTGCACGACAATCTCGGCCGGCGAACGAAATCTGACCTTTACGCCCCAGTACGCAGGTGCGACGGGTCAGCCCATCACCTTCCAGGTCGTTAACGAACTGCCATCTACGACGGCACCGGGGCCCTACACCCTGCGGCTCTATACCGACAACCCCACCATCACCCTGAAGGCCACCCAGACCGGCTCCACCGGTGAAGTCAGCTTCGCCTACAACTGGTTAGCCGCCTGCGGCACTCCCGCCCCTGGTCCGGGCAGTTTCGCCATTGCCAGCGTCAGCACCACTGTTTGTGAGGTTCTCTCGGCGGGGGAGCGTCGACTCACCTTCACGCCGGTCTACAGCGGGGCCAGTGGCTCCCCCATCAGTTTCTCGGTGGTCAATGAACTCCTGCCCACGACGGCACCGGGTCCCTACGTGCTGCGGTTGTACACCGACAATCCCACCATCACCCTCAGTGCCCGGCAGTCCGGCGCGGTGGCTACTTTCGGCTACAACTGGCTGGTGGCCTGCGGTAGTGGCAGTCCACGGCTTGGCGTCGCCGAGGTAGCCGAACCCTTGCGGGTGACGATTCTGGGCAATCCGCTTCGGGCGGAGAGTGTGCGGGTGCGGGTAGCGGGCACCGGCGGTCAACCGCTGCGGCTGTTGGTAACCGAGGTGGGGGGCAAAGTGGTCGCGGAGCGGTTCAGTTCGCGTCCGGCGTCGAGTGAGGAGTACGAACTGGATTTTGGCGGTCGACCGGCAGGCCCCTTACTGCTGCGGGCCAGCACCCCAACGCAAGCCCAAACCGTCAAGCTAATCAAGCCATAATTACTGGTGTTTCGGGACGTTTGGGGAACATACATAGTTTGTTTCCTAAACGTCCTGTTATCTGCCCAAGACCTGTCTCGAACTTGACCCATCTACCTGCCTATTTCTCTGATTTATTTGCAGTTTCATGAAGAATGCTCCGTTTAGACTTGTTTTTTGCGTTAGTCTGGTCAGTCTATCGCTTGCTGCAATTGCACAAACGCAACCTGGTAAACAAACCCCGGAATCCAGCGAAATCTGGGAACCCGTGCCGCCAGTCGTTACGCCCGGCATAACCTCGGCCAATGCCACCGGCACCACCGCTCCGTCCGATGCGGTCGTGCTTTTCGATGGCAAAAACACCGACGAATGGGTAGCCGCCAATCGGGACAAAACGGTTGCGGGGCCGCTGCAATGGCCGGTAAACGACGGCGTGCTATACTCGACGAAAGGGTTCTGGGCGCGGACGAAGCGGGAATTTACTGATTTCCAACTGCACGTCGAGTTCAAAACGCCCTCAACTGTAGAAGGCGATGGCCAGGGCCGGGGGAACAGCGGTATCTTTTTGCAGGGCCGGTACGAGTTGCAAATCTTGGATAATTACAACAATCCAACTTACTCAAACGGCATGATCGGTTCGGTCTATAAACAGGCGATTCCGCTGGCCAACTCCTGCCGAAAACCGGGCGAATGGCAGACTTACGACATTGTTTATCAGGCTCCTGCGTTCAATAAAGTCGGCCTGATGACCAACCCCGCCCACGTGACGGTGTTGCTCAACGGCGTGTTGGTGCAGCACCACACGGCCATTCGCGGCACGACTGCCTACATTGGCTATCCGAAAGTACAGGCGCATGGAGCCGGGCCGATCATGTTGCAGGATCATGGCAACCCGGTTGGTTTCCGCAACATCTGGATTCGGGAACTGTAACAATTCTTCAGAACTCCTTATCGCCGAATTCGTTGCCCGGCAGCTTGGGCCGTTTGCTCAACTGGCGAAACGAATAGCTGATGTTGAGCAGAAAAATGTCTTTTTCCTGAATGTAATTGGTCGTCGTAAAAAAATCCCGGCCCTGGGTCGTAATCCGCTGCTCATTGGTGGGCAACAGGCCCAGCCCGATATTCTGCCATTGTGCCATGAGGGTCAACCGACTGCTCATCAGGCTTTTTTTGACCGACAGATTGGGGGTCAGAAACCGCGAATCTTAGCCCTGGGCCGTAATCCGGCGCGACAAGTAATTCACACTGGCCTGCACAGAGAATGAGGGCGTAGCCTGCACAGTGGTGTTTACGTTGACCGAATACACCCAGGCCGCCCGCTCAAACGTCACCGTGTTTTGAAACAATTGCCCGTCCAGCGTGTAGCGATAGCCCGTTCCGCCGACGTACAGTTTCCAGTTTTTAGTCAGTTTCAGGTCGGCAGCCAGTTCCAGCCCAACCCGCCGGGCCAGGCCTGCGTTGGTAAAAATGCGGCTAAGAATCGTATCGGTATACACCCGGTTTACCCGGTTGATAATGTTCTCAATGCCTTGGTAATACGCCGTTGCCAGTAAGGTGCTGCGGCCAATTTCTCTGGTTACGCCTACTTCGGCCAGGTTCACAAATTCGGGCAGGAGATTAGGATCGCCCTGTTCAAGCGTTTCGGAGTGTTCCCGTTCGGGCAGGGGATTGAGGGCGAAGTTGCTGCTGCGCTGCACCCGGCGGCTGAACCCGGCCTTGAGTGCCAGCCCGGTTCGGGGCTTGTAGAGCAGATTGAACGAGGGGAATAGGTTGTTTAGTGTCAGCGAGTAGGTCTGGTTTTGGGGCCGGGCGATCAAATCGCGCACGGCATTTTCGTAGCGTAATCCCAGGGTGTACTCGGCCTTTTTAGTGGACGCGCCAAACTGCGTGTACCAGCTATGGATGCGGTTGGCAATGGCAACCCGCCCCGTGAAGGCCGGTATCAACCGGAGGGGTAAGCCGTTTCCATCCTGCTGGCGATAGTCGTAATCGCCCGTGTCGTCCTGGTAACGGTATTGATAGCCCCCTTCCAGCTTACCGCCCCAAAGGGGTAAGCTGGCATCTACGCTGGCCCGGAAATTTTGAATCGGCCTCTCGGTAGTCGACAGGGTATACTGGAGGGTATCGGTGTAATCGGCCCGGTTCAGGTTCAGGTTACTGGTAAAGCCATCGATCCGGTCATACTCGTAGAAGGCCCCCGCGCCAATCGTCGCTTTGCTGCGAAAGGTGTGCGTATAATCGAGGTTGGCCGTGTAGAACCGCCCTTGTCTTCTGACCAAATTACTGTTGAAATAAGCAATCCGGCCAATGGTCTGACCCGTGTTGAGATTGGTGGTGGTATTGGTATAGAAAATATCGGCCAGCCGGTCTTCGGTGCGCTGGCTCTGATACAGGCCCAAATTCCAGGCATTTTGTTTGTTGGGCAGGTAAGCCACCGCCAGCCGGTTGGTCAGCGTGTAGCGGTCGAAACTGCGCTCGCCCGTCGAGGGGAATCGGGTAAAGCGGTTTCCGATGGTCGTATTCACGTCGCCCACCCGCCGCCCGGCAATGTCGTTGCGGATGTAGGCCGAACTCAGCGTCAGGTCCCAGCGGGTGGCGCGGTAGTTGAGGGTCAGGTCAGCCCCGTACCGCCGGGGGGAGCGGGCATTGCCAAAGTCATTCACGCTGGGCATACCCAGCAGCCCGTTGGCCTGCGACGACCAGCCGTTGTCGGCTCCGGTCCGGGTAACGATGGCAATGATGCCCGCCTTGCCGTCGGGGTCGAAGCGGGCATTCGGCGTAGTAATGACTTCAATGGACTCGATGGTGTTGGCCGGAAGCTGACTCAGCAGCGTACCTAAATTGGCCTGAACGGGTTTGCCGTTGAGCAGTACCAGAAATCCGTTGGCTCCGCGCAGACTTACCTCACCTTCGGCATTGATCGTCAGGCCGGGCAGGTTACGCAGCACGTCAGTCGCTGTACCGCCTGCTGCCGACTGAAATTGGGCCGCGCAGTAGGTTTGCCGGTCCGCCTTAACCACAACATCGGCCCGCTGAGCCGTCACCTGCACTTCGTTCAGGACTTTCGAGTCACTTTCGAGCGGCAGGGTTCCCAAATCGAGCCGTTGCTGCGGGTCGATGGTCAACGGCACGGAGGCCGGTTTGTAACCGACGAAAAAGGTCCTGAGTTTGTACGATCCTGCTTTCAGATTGGGTAGTCTGTACCTTCCCGTCGAGTCAGTGATGGTGCCGCTCACGACTGTCGAATCGGGCTGGCGATAGAGAGCCACACTGACGAAAGAAATCGGTTGGCTGGTGATTTTATCAACGATTCGCCCCACGATCTCCGTTTGCGCGCTGGCTTTGCTGAATCCAATGCAGCCGGTAAGGAGCACCAAACCAGTAAATTTCAACATAGGTGTAATCGTTACAGGCGGGTGGTTGACACCAGGAAACGGAAGACGCACCTGCTGCCAGTATTTACTCATAAAACTAAGTAGAGATCGGGTGGCTGACTGTTAACCGAACGTTATTTTTCCATCCGGTCAGTCACTCATCAGCGATAAAGTCATCGGTAGTGTACCAATCACAGGCACCACTCCCCAAATGGTGCGGATGGAGAACAAAAAAATAGGCATCGTGGGGTTATTTTATTTGTTGCTGGCCAGCGGGTGGGATTGTTGCTGCAAAAAATCCCGTAACAAATCGGCGTGCTGGTTGACGATGGCCTGATACGCGGCATTGGCAGCCACGTTTTCGGTCTCGTCTGGGTCTTTCCGGTAATCGTAGAGTTCAGTAGCCATCGGTTTGAGCGCCGTTCGGATTGGGTTTTTCCGAAAATCCTGTTCAAACCAGGCCACGTAGCGGTAGCGGTCCGTGCGAATGGCATAGCCCATCACCTTATCGTTGCTGCGCGGATACTGGCTTACGGCGTAAGTTTTTACGCCCGTTGCCGGTTTTTTAAGCACCGAAACGAGGCTTTTCCCGGGCAGCGCATCGGGCGTTTTCAGGCCCGTCAACGCACAAAGTGTTGGGAATACGTCCACAAATTCGGTGAGCGATTCCGTTTGCTGGTTGCCCTGAAAACCGGGAGCCGTAATAATCAACGGCGAGCGGGTGGCCTGCTCGAAATTGGTGTGTTTGCACCACATCGCGTGATCGCCGAGGTGCCAGCCGTGATCGCCCCATAGCACGACGATGGTATTCTTGTCCAGACCACTCGCTTTCAGTTCGCCCAGCAGCAGTCCGACCTGCGCGTCCATGTAGGAGACCGATGCGTAGTAGCCGTGAATCAGGCGTCGCTGCACCGAGTCGGCATAGGGCGCGTAGCCTTTGGGAAACCGTTCGCCGTTTGTCCCCGTGTACTGCGTGACCAACTCGCCGGAAGGCTGGTAGGCTACCTCGACCGGGTTCTTGCTATGCTGCTGGTAAGCCGCCAGCGTCAGCTTGGAGCGGTCATACAAATCCCAGTATTTTTTGGGTGCGATAAACGGCAGATGCGGACTCCGAAAGCCAACGGCGAAGAAAAACGGAGCCTGCTGACCAGCCAACCGCCGAATGATTCTCCGCGCGTTCTGCCCGACATTCCCATCCGCATAGACCGAATCAGCAACGGCCTCGCCTTCGTCAACGGGGCAGAGTCGCTGCTGAATATATGGCCCGACCGGAACGCCCTTCGCTACCGCTTCGGCCTCAAGCCGGTCGAGCCGTTGCCGGGTTTGCGGGTTTCGGTACATCTGGAAAGCCGCGCCAAAGCCCGCAAGCTGGTGATACGGCACCGACCACGACAGCGAATCCTGCCCTTTGTCTACTGACCGGCCATCATAGACTTTGCCAATGCCAGAGGTCACGTATCCATGCTGCCGGAAATACTGCGGCATGGTCAGAATGTATGGGTTCATCGCCCGAATCTGCGTTTCCAGGTCCCAGACGCGCGTGTAGTCAGGGCGTTGGCCGGTCAGCAGACTGGCGCGGGTGGGCGCGCAAACAGCTTGCTGGCAATAATTTCGCCGGAAAACCGTGCCTTGCACGGCCAGCCGGTCAATGTTGGGCGTTTTGATCTGGCGGGTTCCGTAGCAGCCCGCCATTGGTTTCCAGTCGTCAGCCACGATGAACAGCACATTGTAGCGTTGCGAAGCCGGGCGGGGTGCGGACATGTGCGCGACCAGAAAGCTGGTAAGCCCGCATATTCCAAAAAAGAGTAACAGCTTATGCATATACGCCTGTTTTTAAGGTGTGTACCCGTCACGGTTTGGCAATGGCTTCGAGGTCTTTCCAGGGCAACACGCCAACTTTATCGGCCCATTGCTGATATTGGTTCGCTAATTCGCTGGCTTTCTGCCGGTTACTCGCACTCAGGTCGTTCATCTCCGAACGGTCGCGGCTCATGTCGAAGAGTTGCCATTGGTTCTGCGGCCATTTTGACACTAATTTCCAGTTGCCCTGCCGGATGGCGCGGTTGCCTTCGTGTTCCCAGGCCAGAAACGGGCGTTCGGCGCGTTTTTTCCCGGCCAGAATCGGCACCAAACTCCGCCCCTCGACCGGGATCACCGGCTTGTTTTTGTACGTCGCCGGGTAGGTCGCGCCCGCCAGTTCCAAGCACGTCGGTAGAATATCCGTTATGTGACCGACCTGATTATCAAGGCGTTTCTTCTTAATCAAGGCGGGATAGTGTACAATCAGGGGCGTGGCAATGCCGCCTTCATGCGCCCACTGCTTGTACATCCGAAACGGCGTATTGCTCACGTTGGCCCACGACGGACTGCCCATCGCCCAGCTTCGGGGAGTACCAATGGACTTGTCCACCTGCGCCAAACCGGGTTCCGACTTGTTGCTGGCCGGCACCGGCAACTCCTCCGGCGACGAACCATTGTCCGATAAAAAGAAAATAACTGTATTCTCCAACTGCCCGATTTCTTTTAGTTTGGCAATCAGTTTGCCCGTTTCCCGGTCTAAACAAGCGATCTGGGCGGCATAAACGGCCATTTTCAGGTCGAACGTATCGCGCTGGGCTTCGCTTAGGTTGTTCCATGTTTTGACCAAATCATCAGGAACCGACAGCGTTTGGCCTTTCGGCACGAGTCCCAACTGCTGTTGCCGGGCAAAACGACGTTGGCGAATCACAGCAAACCCATTGCGGTACCGGCCCCGGAACCGGGCAATGTCTTCGGGCCAGGCCTGCAACGGAAAATGCGGGGCGATGTGGCCGAGATACAAAAAAAACGGCTTGTCGCCCTTGCGTTGCTGTTCCAGAAACCGCACCCCAAAATCGTTGATGGCTTCGGTCGAATAGTAGGTTTTCGGGTCTATTTTTTGCGGCACATCGTTCTCGAAAATCGTGTGCGGCCCCACCGCCGGGTAAAAATAAATCCCCCCGCCCCGGTCAATCAGATAACTCTGGTCGAAGCCCCGGCGCATCGGCTGCAGACTCGCCATCTTATCGCCGACGTGCCATTTACCCGAATGAGCCGTCACGTACCCCGCCGTTTTGAGTCCCTCAGCGATGGTGATGCACTTGTCGTTCAGCACGCCTTTGTAGGCCGGATGGTTATAGTCCCCGCTCATGTCGCCGATGCCGGTCTGGTGCGGATACAAGCCCGTCAGCAAAGCCGCCCGCGACGGACAGCAGCGACCGGCGTTGTAAAACTGCGTCATCAACAGCCCGTTTTTCGCCAGCCCATCAATGTTCGGCGTTGGCACTTCTGATCCCATGCAACTGAGATCGGAATAGCCCATATCATCGGCCAGGATGATGATAATATTGGGTTTGCGGACGGGCGCGGTCGGCGTTTCGAGCTGTGGCTGGAAGGCCATCAACCCGACAACGACGATCAACACCAGCAGAATTAGGAATGATAAATCTTTCATCTTGACCAGTTTTTTATAATGCCTTCACTTTCAGTTGTTTAACAGCAAAATCGGCGGCACGGGCCGTTAATGCCATGTAGGTCAGCGACGGATTGACGCAGGACGACGAGGTCATGGCCGACCCATCGGTGACGAACACATTCGGCACGGCGTGTATCTGGTTGTGGCCGTTCAGCACCGACGTTTTGGGGTCGCGGCCCATCCGGGCGGTTCCCATCTCGTGAATACCGCGTCCGGGAAACGAACTGGTAGTATTGGGTTTTACCCGCGTGAATCCCGACGTTTCGAGCATTTCTACCGCGTCGTTGACCATGTCGCGCTGCATTTTCCGCTCGTTTTCCTTGAACTCAACGTCGAAAACCACAATCGGCTGGCCCCATTTGTCTTTGTCGGTCGGGTGCAGGTACATCCGGTTTTCGTAGTACGGCAGGGTCTCGCCGAAGCCGCCTAAGCCCATGATCCAGGGGCCGGGCTGGGTCATACGCTCCTTGAAATCGGCCCCGAAATTAAACTCCGCAATCTCCCGCTGCCAACCCGTCCGGCTTGCTCCGCCCTGATAGCCGAAGCCGCGCAGGTAGTCGCGTTTGTCGGTGCCGTAGTTGCGGTAACGCGGAATATAAATGCCGTTGGCCCGCCGACCGAGGTAATACTTGTCTAAGTCACCTTCCCAATGACCGTCGGCTCCGAGCGACGAATGGTGATCCATCAGGTTATGCCCGACCTGCTCCGAATCGTTGCCCAGCCCGTTCGGAAAGCGGTTGGATTTGGAGTTGAGCAGCAAAGCCGCCGAACTGATCGAACTGCCGCAGACGAAAATGACGCTCGCAAAATACTCCCGGCTGTCCATCGTCACGGTGTCCACCAAGCGCACGCCGGTAGCCTTTTTGCGGGTCTCGTCGTATAGGATTTCTGACACCAGCGAATCGGGCCGCAGCGTGAGCCGCCCCGTTTTGGCCGCCGGGGGCAACGTGCAGGATTGGGTGCTGAAATAAGCACCATACGGACAACCAAGCGAACATTTGTAGCGATACTGGCACGAAGCCCGGCCCATATTCATCTGCGCCTGCGTCGCTTTCGACAGATTCGCCACCCGCCCGATGGTCATCACCCTGCCTGGAAAGTTTTTCTCGATCCGTTGCCGGACTTCTTTTTCAATGCAGTACATCTCCATCGGCGGCAGAAATTCACTGTCGGGAAGTTGGGGCAGGCCGAGTTTTTCACCCGAAATACCGACGTGTTTTTCCACGTAGCTGTACCAGGGCGCAATGTCTTTGTAGCGGATTGGCCAGTCCACGGCGATACCTTCTTTGGTGTTGGCCTCGAAGTCAAGGTCACTGAGTCGGTACGTTTGCCGCCCCCACATAATGGACTTGCCGCCGACGATATTGGGCCGGAACCAGTCGAAGCGTTTATCTTCCTGATAGAGTGCGTCGGTGTCTTTGAGCCAGTAGCTTTCCGTGCCGGGGTTGTAGGGCCGGGCGCGGCCCAGCTTGGGGTGCGTGGCGCGTTGTTCGGTGGTCAGATAACTGCCGTGGGGCATTTCCCAGGGGTCTTTATTGGCCGTTTCGTAGTCAGTAATGTGGTCGAGTTTGTGGCCCCGTTCCAGCATCAGTACCCGTAAGCCCTTTTCGGTCAGTTCTTTAGCCGCCCATCCGCCACTGATGCCCGACCCGATCACGATAGCGTCATAAGTTGCATCTTTGATCTGGTCTATATTCAGATTTGCCATTGTCTGTTTGTGTGATGACTGTTGTTATACCCAATAACTGCCTACAATTGCCACGCTTTTTGCCCCTTTGCCAGCGGCAGACAACCGTCCAGACGGCCCGGCACCGGCAGGTAGGCCAGGGCCTGGGTCGCGCCGATTTCGGACGTGAAATAACCAGATACCGTCAGTTCTTTCAGGGTCAGAAAAAACGGTTTGTCCTGCGCCATAATTTTTGTCATCGCGGCGTTTTTCTGAGCCGCGTCCAATGCTGCGAAGCCGGTGCCGAATTGGGTTTTACAGTCGGTTTCGATGGTCGCCAGGCTTGCGTAAAATTTCTCCTGCTTTGGTTTTTCAAAGCAGTCCTGCATCACCCGGACAATGAATTTTTCCACCCCGGCGGCTTTGGCTCCGGGCGTGGTGGTGGTCGGGATGAGGGTCTCGGCCAGTTCGGCCAGCAACGCCTGTTGGTCGGAACCAACTGGCACAACCGGCCCGAAATATGTTCGTTCGTTGCGCATACCGGCCATAACCGGTGTCGAAACGATCCCGCCCAGCAACAGCGATACCTGCCCGATGGCTTCTCTTCGATTCATCTGTTCGTGAGTTTTTTTGGTTATTTATCATCGGGCCGTTCGCCTTCCGGAGGTTCGCAAAACGCGGCCAACTGCCGGTCAACCGGTTGATTTTTAGCGACTAATCCCGCGTTCGGGTGTGTTTGCCGGAATACCGCCAGCATCCGGTTTTGTAAATCCTGCCCTATTTTCCGGTAAGCGGCTTTGGTGAATACGTTGGTCGTTTCGCGGGAGTCGTGTTGCAGATCATAGAGTTCGTGGTGGATGCCTGCCGGTGGATTGCCGGTGGCGTAGCCCATACCCAGGTCGCGTTTGCCGTTGGTGAACACGTACTTGTATTGCGCCGTCCTGACCATCGCCTTATTGTCGGGCAGGTATTCCGAAAAGATCAGGTCTTTGTGTCGGTTCGTCTGGCCCGCCAGCAGCGGCAGCAATGATTTTCCGTGCAAACCGGGCATCGTTTCCACACCGAGCGCAGCCAGGATTGTCGGGGCCAGATCAATCATTTCGGTCAAACTACTGATAACCTGGGGATTACCGACACCGGCCCGGATGATGAGCGGCACCCGAACGGCTTCTTCCCACATCGTATGTTTCTCGAATCGCTTGTGGTGATTGAGCAGATAGCCGTTGTCGCCGAGATAAATAATCAGCGTTTCGTTGGTCAGGTTCAGCGACTGGATTTTGTCTAAGATCAGGCCGATGTTTTTGTCCAGATACTCAGTCGAGGTGTAGTACGACCGCATGATGCCCCGGCGGTCGGCAGTGGTCAACGCCTTGAAAACCAGCGGCTCATACCGATCATCTTCCGGGCTGCCAGTCGGCAAAATCAGCTCATCAGGCTGGTAACGGTTGGCGTACTCAATCGGGAAATTGAACGGCGCGTGCGGTTCTTTAAAACCCACCCACAAACAAAACCGATTAGCCCGGTTGCGGTCGAGAAAATCGTTGACCCGGTTAGCGAAAAACGTGCCGATGTCATATTCGTCGTGGTGCGGAGCGGGCAGACCCTCGGCGTTCCAGAATACCTGCACGGGGTCGTTCCAAGGGTGTTTGGCCTGCGAGTAACGGACGGTTGCGGGCAGCGTCTCCTGCACCGTTTTCAGGTACTCGTTGTATTCCTTTTGCCAGACTAACTCGTCGAAGCCATGCGTCAATTCGCTGTTGAAGTGCGTTTTGCCGATGCATGCCGTTTTGAAACCCTGCTTTTTGAGGTGTTCGGCCAGCGTGTAGGTCGTGTCGGGCAGGGCTGTAGTAAGCAGCGTAACGCCCGCGGCGTGGGGCATTTTTCCGGTCAGGAACGACTGGCGCGAGGGCGTACAAACGGGGCTGTTCACATACGCCCGCTCGAACTGCGCCGACTGCCCCGCCAGCCGGTCCAGATTTGGCGTACGCACCACCGGATTACCGTAGCAGCCCAGATCGTGAGCCGCGTGGTCGTCGCCGATAATAACGATCACGTTGCGGAGCGGATTCGGTGGAGTTAGGTTCGGCGCGGGTAACCTTAGTGAAAGCCCGAAGTAGCCGAGCAGCAGCACCGGCAAAAAGACGAGTAACTTCATGAACGGGACCTATTTATTGGGTTTTGCCTGCACCGGAACCGTACCGGGGCCTGCCGGATCAACCAATTGCTGAAACCACACCCGAAAGCGCGATGTACCGTCGTAGGTATTTCCTGCCGAAACGTAGTCGCAAAGCGGCAGCGACACGGGTTTCAGATACTCACCCGACCGGTACGTCCCAATCAAAAACGGGGCGTTGAAACGCATCCAGATGCCGTTTTGATCCGTTCCGGTATGTTCGAGCGGCAAAAAACCGTCTTTGTCTAAGGCGGGTGAAATAATCTCATCTACGTCGGTAAGGCCGGCAATTCGGCTGTCGCGGGCCAGCAGCATCGGACCGCGCAGAATCGCCACGTATTCGGCTGGTTTTGTACCAGTGCGTTCGACTCGGCCCCGCATATCCAGCGTCAGTGTCACGGTGTCGGTCGGTTGCCAGACCCGGCTGATGGTGGCGTATTCGCCGGGCATCACACCCGCCACCGCCTGACCATTCACGGTGAGCGTCGTTTGCCCGCTCCAGGCCGGTATCCTGACGCGCAGGGCCATCGTTTCGGGTTTTGGCAGGTTCAGCACCATCGAAATAGTACCCGAAGCCGGGTAATCCGTTTGCTGTTTCAGTTCGGCAACCTGCCCTTTTGGTGTCTTCACCCGGTACGAACCGGCCGCGAAAAAATTGACGGTGAGTGCGTCTTTGCCGCTCATCACGGTCGTGAGTGGCAGGGTGAACAAACCCCTCGGCCCGCTGGCGATGCAGCAGTTCAGGCCCATTTCGCACTGGTCTTCGCCCTGTGTCCGGGTGCCGACCAGTGGTGAATATTTAGCCCAGGTTGCCCCACCGGGCCGCATCGACCCCAGCAGCGCGTTGTAAAATGATTGCTCAATGGCTTCGGCGTATCTGGCCTCGCCGGTAAGCCGCAGCAGTTGCTGACTCAGTTTGATCCAAGTGGCCGTCACGCACGTTTCCTGATAGCGTTTGGCGGGTAACGCCTGTACTTTCCGGCCGCCGAACCAGCATTCGATGCTGGAACCGGAACCAGCCACGTTGATTTCCGTGTCGCGGATGCTGGTCCAGGTCTGTTCGACAGCGGTTCGATAAGCGGGTTTACCCGTCAGCCGGTAGAGTTCGAGCAGGCCTTCGTAACACGACATCATTTCGTAGGCTTTCTGCCCTTGTTCGTAGCCGAACCAGTTTTTCTGCGGCACCGGAAAACGTTCGCCCACTGCCGACCCTGCTTTGGCGATCAGTTGCGGGCCATCCGCCGATTCCCACTGTTGCACGATTTCGTTGGCAAAGGCCAAATATTTAGGGTCTTTGGTGCGGGCGTAAAGCAACACCATCGGTTCCAGGATTGAGGTAGCGGCCATGCCCTTATGATTGCCTTTCTGAACGATTTGGACCTGCTTCGTTTGTAACTCCTGCATCAGGAAGTCCGCTTCTTTGCGGGTCGCCTGTAGACTTTTTTGGTCTTTGGTCAGGTCATAATACGCCAGCAACCCCAGCATACAGTACTTACGGCCCCAAATGTCCCATTGCTCCAGCCGTTTAGCATCCGAATAATTTCCGATGTAGCCGTCGGGTGTTTGGGTGGTTAGCAAATCGGCAACGGCCTTGTCGAGAACGGCTTTCAGCTTTGGTTCCGGTCGGTATTGATAGGCTTGTACGGCGGAGGTGAACCACTTCCCCCAGAACTCACTCTGCCAGCAACGCTCTTCGGTGCGGTGGCGAAACGGTTCGACCAGCCGGGTTGCGTCCTGGGCCAGAATCCGGTTTTCGTAGGATGCGTCGAGTTGCTGACCGACGTACCCGGTTAATCGGGCTTCCTGCGCGGGCCGCAGCCGGTCGCCAATCACGGGCTGAACCAGCACCTGCGCACTGGTTAACGAAGGCACAAAGCCCACTGCGACAATGAATAAATTGAACCAGATGCGTGGCGATTTCAGGGACATATCCGTTGGTCCGTTAGTGTACAACTGTTAGGAAAGGCGGTAGTTTGATCTGCTTCCTTTGTTTTGTGCAAATCTATTTCGGATGTGTTCTATGTTTCTTCGCTTTTATAAATCCGAATACATTCTTAGGTCAGAAACCGCGTCTCTACCGTCTGATTAGTTGCGTTATCTTCGATTGGCTACATGACTCGCAACTGACAGGATCAGTATATTTTGACAGTCAAGTTATTCATTGTAATAGACAGTTGAGCATAGAACCCTGTAAACGAATCCTGTTTGTAACGAATTGAGTCAGATACTCCTGTAGTCTGCCGATGGCGTTCTACCAATGACAATTTCACTAAAAACAAGTGATATTATAAGGACAGTACTGGTTAGCTTGGTATAGGCAAGAAATAGATTAAAACACCTTCACAAAGCTGCTGGTGGACGTTGCGTAGCTTTTTCCCTATGTGACATCAATGTTTATTTTCGTACACGCTTAACTCCTACTTTAATCGACCTTTTTCAGCCGTTAAAAGATAATCAATGTTATTTATTGGACTCTGTAAACGGCTGTCGGCTAATGATTTATCTCAGAATAAACCGCCAATAAAATCGTTCATTTTAACCTCCGATTCCAGCCAGGTCCAGGTGTATCGTCCTTTGTATTGTCCTTGCTCTACGTCTACAGGCGAGTGTCCGTCCAGTAAAGAAAATAACTACCTTAGGCCCCTCTCTTGGCTGCTCACTCATGACTCCCGCTGGCTTCTCCCGCTACAAAGACCCCCAACAGGCCTTTGCTTTTCTGACCCAGTGGAACCAGCAGGTGCAACAGCGGGCCGGTTTGGACTACCAGGCCCTGAGCCTGCCTACCGATTGGGGCCAAACAGTGGTGTGGGTGCATACCCCCAAACGCCGGATTTATCAGACCCTTCTCTTCCTGCCTGATTTTCACAGTCCGGCCTTGGCCTGGGACATCAACCAAAGCCTAACCCGCTTCAAGACCAACTACCGGCTGTGTCTGGTGGAAATCAACGGCCAACCCGGTTTAAGTGACGGCCACAGTCCCACTTTGGAGACCGATGCTTATGGTCAGTGGGTCGCCCAGGTGCTCAATCAACTGGGTGCCAAACAGGTCACCTTAATCGGTCTGGGGATGGGGGCGCTGATCAGCTTGCGAGCCTGTCAGCAGGTTCCGGCTCAGATTAACCAGGCGATCCTGATCAACCCTGCTGGCCTTCACGCCCTAACCCCGTCCTTTTCGCTGTTGCGCTACTACTGGTTGGGCCTGAGCCACCCCAGTGAGGACGCGGTTCGTTCGTTTTTGAAGCAGGCCGTCTTCGGTGGCTTGGCACCGGGGCTTCCTGTTGCAGTTGAAACGCTGTTGGTGGCGTTTCAACTGCACGCCTTGACCGAGTTTCAGTTCACCTCTTGGTGGAACAAGGCCTTGTCAAAAGAAGAGTTAGAGGAGATCCGTCCGCGGGTCGATCTGCTGTTGGGGGCGGCTGATAAGCTATTTGCTTATGGGGCAACGCTGGAACGAGCCTGCCAGCATCTACCTTCTTTGCGTAGCGCCACGGTATTGCCCCGATTGGGGCATAGTTTACTGACGAGTGAGCCAGCGATGGTGAGTTTGGAAGCCCTGCTGGCGAGACCCAGCGGACCGAAAGAAGGGCATCGGCAGGGAGATCAAACCCGGTAAAGGTAAGCTAGTCGAAGGAGCAGCTTGGCTAACCCTTGTTTGAATTCTTTCCAAGCAGGCTTTAGGCTAGACAGTCTTGCATGGGCCGGGTCATTGGTTGGGTTTAGAAGAACGTCGAACTCCAAATGACGCTTTGTGTAAGGTAAATAGGGATTGAAACAGGTTTCTTATTCCCTTTCCACCCACTGTACCGAAATAATTACCACTTCAAAAAGCCCCGTCAGCCGAATCTGGGTGGGGCTTTTTGAAGTGGTTTAGTGTGCTGAAGAAATCACCTCTTTAGCGTCAGATCAAACAAAACCGAGGGTCTCGAACTGCCGACCCAGAATCGCTACATCATTCGTTTTAAGCCAGTCGCGGAGGAGTGTGGCATAGATGTTCCGAAAATCGACGGTGTATATCAAATCGCCTTCCTCTAAATTGGTTAAGTTGGGGGCTTCGTTAAATACCTTGCCCGGTGTTAATCCGCCACCAATCAGAAACACGTTATTGGCCGTACCATGATCGGTTCCGTTGCTGGCATTCTGTTTTACCCGGCGGCCAAACTCTGAGAAGGTCATCAGCAATACGTCGTTTTGCCGGTTAGTCGCTTTCATGTCACCCATGAACGCTTTTACCGCTTCAGCATATTGGCCAAGTAACCGTTCCTGCTGGCCCGGCTGGTTGATGTGTGTGTCAAAACCGGAAATCGACATATAATACACACTCGTACTTACTCCTGACTGAATCAGTTCCGACACCGTTTTCAACCGATTGCCGAGTTCGCTGGCCGGATAAATGCCCTTAGTGGTGTTGATCGATCTGGCCGACCGCGCCGATTTGTCATAAACATATGCCGACGACGATACGGTTTCGGCTAAGGTTTTGTAGAGGTACGCCACGTTGTTGTGTTCGTCGTCGTGGTCGATTTTAGCCAGTCCGCCTACCAGTCCGCTGCGGGTCTGGTTGTAGAGTTTCTGCGGATTGAGCATTGCCAGGCCGTTAATGCGGGCTCCCTTCAGGCTCAGGCTCAGCGTATCGTCGACCTCAATAGCGCGATGGGGCTGGCAAGCATCGGTGCCGCGGCAACTGGCGTCGAGGTAGCGGCCAATCCAACCCGTGTTGAGGTATTTATCCGAATCGCTGGCAGTTTGCCAGATGTCCATCGACCGAAAGTGCGACCGGTCGGGGTTAGGGTAGCCCACGTTGTTGATGACTGTCACCAGTCCATCGTCGTACAGGGCTTTGAGCGATTCAAGGGTGGGGTTAAATCCGATTTCATCATTGATCGTCAAGACCTTATTGCGCGGAATGGCCAGCGTAGGGCGTTCGCGATAGTAAATATCGTTGCGATAGGGTACCACTGTATTCAGGCCGTCGTTGCCGCCCGACAGTTGCACAATCACCAGCGTTTTGCCGGTGGTGGGGGTCACGCCCAACTGGTTCAGTTCGTAGGCCTTCAGGAAGTGCGGGATCAGCATGGTCCCGGCAGTGGTCAGGGCCGATTGTTTCAGAAAGTCTCTCCGTCTCATTGATTTATCGAGTGATGGAGTGAATGCTGGTTGAGTAAACAGGCGACATCGTGTTTGTCACTAATTCGCTCAATCACGCATTCATTCGTTAAATTAGCAAAGTTGGTATTCAGGTAAGGCCATCAATGTAGCTGTCAGTGTTCGGATTTGCTCGCTGCGCGAACCGCCATGCTCTACCTGCTTCAGGACTGCCGCCCGCTGGTCGGAACCGAGGGGTTGCTGCAACAGGAAAGCCGCTAACTCATCGGGAAGTTTGTCGGTGCTTACGCGGGCAAATGCTTCTTCAAAAGCTGCCCAATCTGCCGTGACGCTTAATCCGCCCTTGCCGCGCCGGGCCAGGATTTCGGTGTTCACGTCGCCTTCCTCTTTGGGCTGAATCTGAACCTGACCCGCTTGCAACAGCACATCGGGCAATTTCATACGGAACAACAAACTCGAACTATCAATCCAGTTTCGCCCACCCGGCCAACCCGCCACATTGGGCGGATAAAGCAACACCTGGCCCAGCGTGCGCTGAATAAAAATGATCGACTGCTTTTGCTCGAATTGCAGACCCAGCGCATGCTGCATCCCGGCCACCAATTCGACCGGCGATTTGATGCGGTTTCCCACAACAGCGGGTTCGTAGAACCAGTCGGCGGTCAGGATCGTCTCCAGCAAATCGGCAATATCGTAGCCGGTTTTGTAAAAGCGGTCGGCGAGCGTGTCGATCCGGTTTTTGGCGGTCGCGTCAGTAGCCTGCTCATCGACCAGAAACCGGTAGATTTTAGCCGTGACAAAGCGGGCAGTCTGCTTTTTCTCCAGCAGCCGCCGGATTACGTCTTCACCGGCAAAATTGCCCGTTTGCCCGAAAACCGTCTTCGGGCCGTCGTCGTGCTGATTTGGCCGAAATGTAAAATCACCCTGCAAATTGAATCCCCAGCCAGTGAAGGCACGGGCGGCATCTTTTACGTCGGCTTCGGTATAATTCCTGGATGCGCCATCGGTACGGCCCAGGGTAAATAATTCCATCACCTCACGGGCGAAGTTCTCGTTGGGAGCGTTCTTGCGGTTCTGCTGATTATTCAGGAACTGGAGCATGGCCGGTTCTTTCGAGACAGCCATCAGCAAATCACTGAATTTGCCCAGCGCGTGTTGCCGGATTGTGTTGAGATACTGCTGAATAGCTCCCGGATTCAGGACGCGGCAGGCAAAATGACCGTGCCAGAAGAGCGCCATTTTCTCCCGCATAATACCCTTGCCAGACCCCATTTTTTCGACCCACAGCACATTCAAATCCCGGATATGCCCGGTGTTCTCTTTGATGCGCTGTTTGAGGGCATCGCGGTCGAGCATTCCATCGCGAAACATGCCCTTCAGTTCTTTCCGGTTCATGAGCTGTGTCGGCTCGACCACCGTTAGGGGGGCGAACGGGTCGTTGTTCTGGAGCAGGTCGCGTACCACCTTTCTGACGGGCCGGTGGCTGTCGCGCCGAATCACGGCGGGGGTTGCGCCAAATCCGGCCCGCCAGTAAAGGTGCTGAATCTGTTGTTGTTTGCTGATCGAACGCATATAAGGTCGTTGGTTTAAGAAGCTGTTTACCGCACTACGTACACCCGGCGCGGAGCTACCACCCGGCGTGGGGCCACATATACCCGGCGCGGAGCGACATACACCGGACGGGGGGCGACATACACCGGACGGGGAGCCACGTAGACAACCGGGCGGGGGGCGACATAAACGGGCCGTGGCCGCGCAACCCGAACCACCACGCGCTGTGCATCAGCAATCTGCGCAACGAACAGGCCGAAGGCTAGGACAAGAGACTGGGCAATTTTTGCGGTTTTCATCGGTTTGTAAGTGTTATGGTTGTGAACTGATTTTGTTGGGCAGCGTAACAATCGTTGTCCTGTTACCGGCATTACTATGACTGAAAATTCGGTGCCGGATTAAAACGCCAGGGGTTATGGTGCTCTTCTTTTTTCGGTAATTCGGCTGATGGAGCCGACCGTAGTACGGCGTCTCTATCCATAAAATGCAATAACCGGAAAAAACTTGCGGGGCCAGGATTTTTAAGAGTTGTCATTGTGGGCGCGGGCGTAACAGCAGAATCTGGTGCTTTTTGGCATCCCGTCAGCATGAGCAATCCGCTTAACGTCAAAAAGCTGATTTGCTGCATCGTCTTAATGGTCAGGTAGTTTTGCAGTAAATAGTACTACGGTCTTATACCCGTTCCGCAACTCCACGCTTCCCAGCGGTTGCCGCCCGCAGCCGGAACGATCAGGTTGTAGAGCAGGTGAATTTCGGTGGCTCCATAAAAAAATTCCGGGTCTAACCGCCGACCGGCCGCGCCATTATCACACCGCTTTCGGGTACCATCCAATCCCCATACCCAGACCGACGCGTCGGTCTGGAGCGGTGGCGTTAATTTATCCCGTTGCTGGTGCAGCGAAAAGTAGGATTTAGTGCCGCCGTTGCCCACAAAAGGCTCTGCTGAATACACATACGGGTGATTGGACGTTGGATCGACGGTCAGCGTTTTAATGCGCTCCCAAAAAGCCCCGCCGTTGTTTTTATAAACGGCTAAACGGGTTTGATCGACAATGGCGAACAGCAGTAGGTCGCCCCCGTATTCGGGAGCCAGCCAGCCAAAAGCGTCGGTCTTTGTCCCCGAATCGTTGGTCAGCGTTTGCACGGTTTTGGTGGCCGTGCTGTAGCGGGCGATCTGGCCGTTAGTGGTACAAAACACAATGTCGGGCGAGTTGGGCAGGGAGCGTGGCCCGGATACGCCAGCCACCGCGCCGGGTAGTTCGACCTCTGCGGTAGGGTTATTCTCATCTGACCACATGATTTTGTTATCCGTTTTGCGGATGTAGATAAGCCGGGTCTGGGAAAGTTGCCGATTGGTGCTGGCCAATACACCGGAACGAAGCAGATTGCCCGTAGTGAGGGGCGTTTCGGTGGCCGTAGTGGCGTCGGGGGTTGACCGCCAGAGTTGATAGACTGAGCCATTGGTTTTGGTGTAGTACACACCCCAGCCATTAGCATTGTCGCCAAACTCCGGCCCGTTCACATTGTTCAGGTTAAATGGGGCCGCGCCTGTTGCCATTCGCAGATCGGCTCCATTGGCTAATGCGAAGCCACCGTTGGCTGCGTTTAGGTTCGCTAACCATATTTCACTGGTTTCCCCCCGCAGGTAAACAGCGGTTTTGCGGGCATTGTCAATCTCAATATCCTGATAGCTAAGCCCTTCCGGACTAATTCTTCGGTCGGCGAGGATGGCCGGAGTTACTGCGGCAGGAGTGGACGTTTCATCCGTTCTTCGGCAGGAGAGCAAATTGACAAGCAACAAAATAGCACCGGGCAGGTACAGAAACAAAAATCGATTCATAGGCAGTGCGATAGGTGTTTTAGGGTTCTACCGATAGAATGCCATTGCCGAATGAAACTTGCGCGGGCAGTCATTTTTTTGCAGTCAATTGCCCAGTGGCTCTTTTACAATGGTTCGACCGCAAGTTTTTTCGGGTTACGGCATTTCGCTAATAGTACCCGTTGTTTTCGGCAGTAGCTCCGGTTCGTTGAGAACAAACACTCTGATCTTGTAAACAAACAATGAATTATGAACAACCGATGGCCTTTAATGCTGCCTGGGATCCTGTTTGCTGCCTGTACATCTGATACCGTAACAACGCCCCAGCCCACCCCGACCGCTTCTACGGCCACCATTCAGGTCACGAATGGGTACGGCAGTGGCACGGCAACCGTCGGCGACTCGGTTTTTGTTTGGTCGAACCCACCCGCACCCGGAACGGTATTCGTCAAATGGATGGGGGATGTTTCGGGGCTGAAATACCCCAACGAGTGGAAAAGCAAGGTAAGCGTGCCCGCAACCGGACTGATCCCGGCGGCAACTTACAAAGCCAGCGCAAACATTACGTTTGTGAGTGAAACCATCAATGGCTCGTCAGTTTACTATTACGTACCAATGGGCTACAAAGGCGTAATTTTACCGTTTCACGGGGCAGGGGGTAATGCTAGCGGCTGGATTGGCACGAATGTCGAGAACGACAATTTTGTGCGGTATGCCGTTGCCAATGGTTACGCCGCGGTCATCACCGAAAGCCAAGACCGGGTCAATAAACGGTGGAGCAATGCCCCGACGAACAACCCCGACATCAACGCCATCAATGCGGTGCTGGCCACCCTGAAACAACGCGCCATTTTGCTCGATCAGACCAATCTGTTTGGGGTCGGGATGTCGCAGGGGAGCGGATTTTGCAGTTTGATTACGGCCCTGAATAGCTATAAGGCTGGTGCATTGTATTGCGTACCGGGTATCAGCGCGGTGTTCGACCAGTCAACGGTGCCGATCCTGTGGAATATCTCCCGCAATGACGTAGCGGAAGAACCAACACGGCTGGCCGACTCCTACGCCAATTACAAAAAACTTGCCGGGCGGGGCATCCGGGCGGAATTCTACGTCAACGAACCCTCACCAGTCTATCCCAAACGGTTTACGATTGTTCCGGGCGTAGATAAGGCAACGTCCATCCTGCTCCACAATGACCTGAAAAAAGGTGAACAGTTGGACTCAAACGATTTTTTCAGGACTAATCCCCGACAGTCGGACGCCTGGAAAAGCGCACTGAGCGGCTCGATTGCCGGCAATAGAGCATTAGTCAACGGCATTGAGGATCAACTTTTTGTGTGTTACGCCGAACACAAGTTTTACCGGGACGCCAACGCCCGGACAATCTCATTCTTCGATAAATCACTGTAACGCCACAATTGTTTCGGCTACTGAGGAGCTAAAGCAATTGGTAGTCAGTGATCAACAACCTGCCCGCGCGATTTCACGGCGTCGAAAGTGGAAAAGTAATCGGGGTGATTGGTGTGCATAAGCCGGTCCCAGACGTTGAAATACAGCCCATAATTACCCTTCACGCGCTGATGGTGCAGGTTGTGGTGGGTCGCCGTGTTAAACCATTGCCCCAGCCAGTGCCGGGTGAAGCCCGTCGGAAACAATTCATAGCCTAGATGCCCAACGATGTTCCAAACCATTGACCAGAGCGAAAGCAGCAGCAACGCAGCCGGATGCACCGGCAACAACCACACCACTACGGGCACGAACGCAAACTCCAGCACGGCCTCCAGCGGATGAAACGACAGGGCAGCCAGCGGGGTAGGATTTGTGGACCGATGATGCACCCCGTGCACCAGCCGAAACAGCCGGGGCTGGTGCATGAGCCGATGTATCCAGTAGAAATAGGCATCATGAATGAAGATCAACGCCACCAATACCCCGGCAAAATAGGCCCAGCCGTACTCGCTGATGTTTATGTACTGGCGGGTATAACCGTGTTGCCGGGCTACGAACAGAATGGTGGCGATGCCACCAAAGACCAGCGCGGTGTAGAATGAGTGCCGTATTTCACCCAGCACGGCACGGCGTTGCGGTGCTTTACCCTGAATCTTGTAGCGGCTAACGAACCGTGTCAGCCAGACATAAACGAGCAGATAAACCCCGCCCGCCATCAGCAGATACCGCCCGAAGACCAGCATGGCCATCACTACCCCAACGGGAAATAAGCCAAATTGATCGGCAATGGATTTAATGATCGGTTGCATAATAACGCTGTTAACAAGTTAAAGATAGTGCCACAGGAAACAGCAGCAACCTGATTTTTCAGATTTGCCTGGTTTGACCGGCGGTGCTTAGTTCGTTTCCGGCTGGCTCTGCCTGGGTCTGGGGCAGCCGTTACTTTCGGCAAAAGGCTGTTCGGCAGAGCACGTTCCAACTTAAAAATGCAGGTGCGCCAAAAAACTTGCGGACTCACCCTTTTTTTGTGGATGAGGATAAATTTAAACCTGCCCGCAAGTTTTGCTTTCCAATCGGCATTTACTCTCTTAAAGCCCAAAATCTGTTTGGATGTCCCTCAACTTATCACCGGTTTGCAACGTGGCAGTCCCGATGCGTTTCGGCACTTAGTCGAGACCTATCAGAGCCGCGTCTATAACACGGTGCTGGCCATTGTGCGGCAACCCCAAGACGCCGAAGATGTAGCGCAGGAGGTGTTCGTTCAGGTTTTTCAGTCGATTCACACATTCGGGGGTGAGGGTAAACTGACGGCCTGGATCTACCAGATTGCCACGACCAAAGCCCTCGAAGCCTACCGCAAACGCCACGCCCGCAAGCGGTTTGCGTTTTTCACGTCGCTGTTCACAGGAGAAGACGAGGAAGGGTTCGATGATCGGCTGCACCCGGTCGATTTTGCGCATCCGGGCGTGAAATTAGAGCATCAGGAGCGGGCAAAGGTGCTATTTGGGGCTATCGACGGGCTGTCGGACCAGCAGAAAATAGCGTTCACGCTGCACAACATCGAAGGATTGAGTTATCAGGAAATCACCGAGGTGATGCAGGTTTCGCTCTCGTCCGTCGAATCGCTGCTGCACCGGGCGAAGGTGAATCTGCGAAAACGATTAGCAAATTATTACAAAGAAGATAACGGGTTGTGACAACATAAACAGACATGAAAACGAATCAGCGCATCGACGAAGAAATCGAACAGACGCTCCGCTCACTCGACGGCATCGAACGGGCCGCGCCCAAACCGTTTTTTCTGACGCGGGTGCAGGCCCGACTGGATCGGCGTACCACTCCCAAACCGCTGACGGCCTGGGTGTTCCGTCCGGCTTACGTAGTGGCCTCGCTTGGACTGGTTCTGCTGCTGAATCTGTCGGCGGTAGTGTACGTCCGGGATCAGGTGGTTCAGCACGAACAGGAGCAGGAATCAGCGGGCTTCTCCACTGAGTGGGAACTTGAATCCGACGCGCTGAACTGGTAATCACATGGATACAAAAACCAAATTTTACTGGCTCTGGGCCGCTATCGTTCTGTTACTCATCCTGAACGTAGCCACCATTGGCTGGGTCATTCGCAAAACGGATACGGTGCGCGGTAGTCGCCCGAACTCGGAGCAGTTTCTGGCTAAACGGCTGGCCCTTACGCCCGAACAGATGACGCAGTATCAGCAGAGTCACCGCCAGATGCGACGGCAGAGTAAACGTTACGAAGACAGTTTACGGACACTGCGTAGCACGTTATTCAGCCGGATCAAAGAGCCAGCCGTATCGGATGAGGCCGTGAATCAGTTGCTGGAGCAGATCGCCCGGCAAAACGGACAGATCACCCGGCTTCGGTTTCGGCACTGGCAGCAGGTACGCGCCCTTTGCACGCCCAAGCAGCAGACCCGGTTTGACCAGGTCATCAGCCGCATCGAACGGGGAATCAACAACCCCGGTCAGGCCCGTAGCCTGCGCGAGCGATTACGAAACCAGTTTTAAAGATATGGTCGATACCCGCAAGTTCTCAGCCCGCTTCGCATTCTTACTGCTGAAACCGGGCCGCCAAACGGACAGTGTTCGCTGACAAACCAATTTAACAAACCAACCTGATGAAACGCAACACAATCCTGAGTATCCTTTTCGGTCTGTTCATTGCCGTGCAAGCCGTGGCCCAAACAACTCCAACGACCAATGGGGGCACTACCCGCCGGGAGCGGTTGGCCGCTACCACGCCCGAACAACGCGCCAACCGGCAAACGATCCGGATGAAAAAGCAACTGTCGCTTACCGCCGATCAGGAGACGACTGTTGCCGCCATCAATCTCAAGTACGCGCAGCAGATGCAACCGCTGATCGCCAATGGTGAGCGTAGCCGAAACATGATGAAGCAGGTTCGCGATATGGCCAACAGCCAGGACAAGGAACTGAAAAAAGTGCTCAACAGCGGTCAATACAAACAGTATGAAGTGTTCAAAGACGAGCGGAAAGATCGTATGAAGCAGAATCGAGGTCAGCGTGATCGTGATAGTCGTTAACCATAACCGACCGCTAACCGGCAACCGAACCCATTCGCTACGCATGAAATCGACGACTTTCGCTATCGCCCTGCTCTGGCTCGTGTTACTGGTTAGCGGCTGCAAAAAATCCAACGTAACACCCGACACAACGCCCGTTGTGGTGCCAACGCCCACACCGACGCAAACCAACTGGACAAGTACGTTTTTGCCCGGCACCCGCGACAATGCGGGAATATACCGGGGTGGAAACGAGATCATGCAGATCGTGGCGCACAAGGGTAAGCTCTATGCTGGTAACAGCTATTGGATGGAACCCGACGTAAGCATCCGTTCTGCCGAAATCTTGCGCTTAGACCGGGCCGATGCGCAATGGCAGGTTGATAAGGAGTTTACCGCCGAAAATCTGCGGATCGGAGCCATGAAATCGTTTGTGTTTACGACCAACTGTACGGGTGCGGCCATAAAACCTGACACGCTGCTGCTGACGATTCCTAACAACAATGCCGGGAACGTCATTTTTTACATCCGCAACGATGCGGCCAACACCTGGATCGGCACCACGATTGCGACCCTGCCAGCCAACATCAACTGCCGGGCATTAGGGTTGCACAAAGACTCGGTCAATGGCACAACGGTTGTCTTTGCCGGTCTGGTCGACTATGGCATTTTCAGCGGTACTCACAACAGCACCTTGCCAGGCAAAATACAATGGTCGGCCAAGCCAGAGTTTGTGGCCCCGCCCAACGAGCGGGTAATGGGCTTTACCGTCTGTAACAATGCTATTTACTGCGCCACCAGCGGTGGTGGTGTTGGACACGTTTACAGGCGGACGGACGGTATAGGAGCTTGGAGTCTGGTCAAGACGCTGACTGGCGGGGGAGAAAGCGAAGACGTGCGCGGCCTGTCGGCGATCCCCAATCCGGGCGGCAGCGGTGAGGTACTGTGGCTGTGCTGGAACAACGAAGCCCTCCGAATAGACCCGGTCGGCAACTTCGCCACCACCGTCGAATATGATTTTACGGGTAGTCTGACCACGCTGTTGGGCATTCCGATCAAATACGTCCTGGCCGCGTACAACGACAATATCCCCGTTTTCAATCCCGCCAATGCTACCGACGATATTCGGTTGATTGGCTTTGAGATGCGCTACGATCCGTCGGCATTGACTGGCAGCAACCCACCGTCGAACCTGAACCGCTGGTCAACGAACGGGATGTATTTTGACCGGCGGCAACGGGGCCGAAACGTTGACTACACGTTGAAATACATCGTGAACAACGCCCCCACGGTACGCGACACCCTGGTTGCCACCCGGTCGATGTGCGTGTCGCCGTTTGCTTCCGATAATCGGAAAGTGATTTATGCCGGTGGATTCGACTGCAACAGCATCCCAATCTCGAAAGCCGCCTGGATTTATCGCGGAACGTTCTGATTATCAGTGTCAATATTCCTACTCGTTAGCTCCTTTTTCCATCAACAAATTTCATGAAAACACAGACGCTCTATTCGCTCGCCCCCCGGCTGGGTATGGTTATGTTGACCGGCTTATTGGTCAGCCTGATCGGTTGCCAATCCAATGAATCGGAGCCGGTTACGCCCGTCGAGATGGCCAGTTTCGAGCTATTGCAGGATCGGGTGTTGACGACTTCCTGCGCCACGGCGGGTTGCCACGCATCAGAATCAGACGGGGGGTTTAAGCAGCACGGCCTTGTGTTGGCAAAAGGGGTGGCTTACAAGAATTTGGTGGATGTGCTATCGAAAAATCCCAACGCGCTGGCCGACGGGCTAATGCGGGTGAAACCGTTTGCGTCGGCGTCGAGTCTGCTGTATCACAAATTGGAACCCAACGGGTCCATTCATCACAGTGGCAAAAACTACGGGAGTCCAATGCCGCTGGGCGGGCAATTGCTGTCGGTAGGACAGATCGAGTTTGTGCGCCGGTGGATCGAAGCCGGTGCGCCCGCTACGGGTTCGGTAGCCGACGCAGCCCTGCTGGACGATAAAACGCCGAGTAATTCTACAGCCGCATTTATGCCGATGGCCGCGCCCGCTGTTGGCACGGGGTACCAACTGAAACTGGATCGTTTCGATGTGAATCCGAATTTTGAGCGGGAGATATTTGTCCACCGGGCCGTTGGCAATCCGACCGAGATTTATGTCAACCGCATTGTGTCGCAGAGCCGCCCCAACAGCCACCATATGGTACTGTATGACTTTCGGAACCGGGCCGTGTTACCGGCCATGAATCAGGTGCGCGACTTGCGGAACCCCGATAACACCTTAAACCGGCAAACATCGCTGTCGGCGGCCAATCACATTTTTCTGGGTGGTGGCACCGAATCTAATCAGGATTATACGTTCCCGGCGGGTATGGCCCTGAAATTTCCGGCCAACTATTCGATTGACGTAAACGCCCATTATTTCAACAAAACCAACACGGTGCTGTACGGCGAAAATTACGTCAACCTGTACACGACAGCCCCCGCCACAGTGCAGCACGTGGTGCAGGAACTGGATTTAGGCAATCAGGGCATCGATGTTCCGGCAGGGCAACGCAAAACATTCACCAAATCCTGGACGTTCGATACGCCCCGGCACATCGTGATGCTGACGTCGCACAACCACAAACTGGGCGAAAAATTCATCATCCGCATCAAGGGCGGCTCCCGCGACGGACAGGTGGTTTATGAAAGCACGGATTGGGTACACCCGCTAATTAAAAACTTCACGCCCGCGCTGATTTTGGCCAAAGGCGAAGGGCTGACGTCGGAGATTACCTACTACAACAACACAACCCAAACCGTGCGCTCCGGCCTGACATCGGACGACGAAATGGGTATCATTTTCGGCTATTATTACGAAGACTAAAGCCATGATCCGATCCATCATTTTTGCCACGCTGCTCGCAACCACCCTAGCTGGCTGCAAATCCAATACCGACGACACAGCCGTCGTGCCACCCGTCACAGTGCCGCCCATTCTGGCTGCCAATTTGACACTAATGGCTGATTATCAGAAGAATACCGGCGGTCGATCTTTGTACATCATGCAGGATGGCAAGGTCGTTTTTGAGCAGTACGACAACGGCGGTTCGGCTTCGCAACAACAGATGCTGGCCAGTGGCACCAAAAGTTTTAACGGCATCGTAGCCGCAGTCGCCATCACTGATGGCCTGATTACGTTCGATGATCTGGCCAGCACCTACATCACGGAATGGAAAACCGATGCCCGCAAATCGCGCATCACGCTCCGGCAAATGCTCAACCAAACCGATGGGCAATTATCCGGCGAACAGGGATCGGCCACGAGCATGGAATCGTGGGCCGATATTCTGGCCGAACCCACGTGCTACGAACCGGGCCAGCGATTCGAGTACGGGCCGTATCACTTCAATTCATTTGCGGCAGCTATACAACGCAAACTACAGGCAAACGGCGGCACCGAAACCTACGAAGCCTACCTCAAACGCCGGATTATGGACCCACTCGGTGTGCAGGTTCAGTGGATTTACCGCTGCGCCGATGGCAATCCGCAGGTCGCCGGAGGAGCCACAATGACCGCTAAAGACTGGGCTACGTTTGGTGAGTTTGTCCGAAATCGTGGGCTGTGGCAGGGAAAGCAACTCATCCGCCCCGAACTGATCGACGAGTGTATGAAACCAACCGTGCCCCAAAACCCAACCTACGGCCTGACTTGGTGGCTGAAACAACCCGTCAGCGATGTCATTGCCAACCAAAACGCGACCGTGAAAGAATTGCAGGCCCTGGCCAACGCGACCTGGGCACCGGAAGATTTGTATTTCGCAGCCGGGGCGGGCAGGCAGCGCCTGTACGTGATTCCGTCGCAAAAATTAGTCATAGTTCGGCAGGCAACGCTGGGCACGTCGGCCCGTTCGTTTACCGACGAAGATTTTATGAGTTACCTGCTGCGGGGTAAAAAAGCCTCGGAATAACCTGTTATGGAAACGTCCGTACATTGTTCGGTTAATGGCCCCTGTCCTTTTCAGCACCTCACGGCTGTTGAGCAGATTCTGGCGATTCATTTAAAGGGGCGATTTATCAAAATGGTAAAGGTCGATGGAGCCAGCGTGACGATATGCTCCATTGCTGGCCATACGGTACACATTCATTGCCGACCCGAAGCCGACCACTGGATTCCCTATTTATTGGTCTATTCCAGTGATTTGTGTAGCGACTAAAACCTGGATTGGTTATTCAGACCTATAAAATGAGATTGTATTCAGTGAGCCATAATCCGAATTATCGAAGTCTGGTGTGGTTACTGGCTTTAGGATCATTTGCCTGCCAAAATCCAGACCCTTCCGCGCCAGTTTCACCAACATCTCTGACCGGCACGGAGCCAACATGGACGTGGGCCAAAAGCTACGGGGGAACCAGTGACTACTACGCACGGGGCGTAGCCTCTGGCCCCGACGGTCAAATAGCCGTGACTGGGAATTATACAGGCTCGGCATCTGTCGGCGATCAGTCGGTCACCTCGCCCCGTTTAGCCCGTAAAATCACCCTACCTATGCGATTTTTAGTCCTCTTAACTATCCTGACCTTTGCTTCGGTGACGGCCTGGGCACAGACGGTTTTGTATAATGGCCCCGACTCCGTGCTGCCTAATTCGGACGACAATTACTCGACAATCAACCTGCCAGCGGGCGTTACCGTAAACTGGTCGATTTCAGGAACGGGCGGAGTCATTCGGGGCGTAACGACCAATCCGTTAGTGTTTTACAACGTCACGACGGCCCCCGTTATCCTGTTGGCGCGGCTGTCCAATGGCACGAGCCTGGCCGATACGATTCCCGTTGTTCAGGCGGGGCCGGTGCTGACTGAAGGCACTGTGGCAATGACCGCTGGCATCCGTCGTCACCCGATTCTGCAACTGCTGCGGGGTGAGCGTGCCAAAATCAAACCGATCAATTTCACGGGCGCAAAACCCGTGCTGACCCTGCTATCGTCGCAGGGCCGGGTGCTGACCACGGGCGATTCCATTGATTTTCGGTCGCCGACGCGGGGGCTTTATTTTATCGTGGCCAAAGCACCCTCTGCCGGTCAGCTAAAAGTCGAAGGCATCAGCCCCAACACGCCACCCGTCGGCGGGGGAACCGGCGCGTCGCCCCTGACGCAACCTGCCTGCATGGTTGGGAAATTGGATGCTCAACTTGATCGCAAATCGAATTTTACGGGGGGCGAATCCATGGTCACCATCGGCAGCAAAGTCATCACCGCTGTGTATGATTTTGTGCAGCAGAAAACCATCATCAACGCCTACCAGAATGACCGCCTGCTCTGGACCTGGTTGAGTAACGAAAACGAATACCTGCGAACGCTGAACACTCATCCCACCTTCGGCATTGTCGGGATCGGTAGCAGCGGGGGCGCGTTGAAATCGGAGGATAACGTGCTGGTGTTGAAGCTGAACGGCGATGGCGTTTTGCAGATGCGCACCACGTTTGGCACGGCCGACGGCAAGGATTTCGGGTTTGGCGTGTCGTTCCTGAACGATGGCACGTTGATGGCCACGGGCTTCACGGAAGGTAATTTTCCAGCGTTCAAAAACGCGGGCGGCTTGGATGCGTTTGCCGTTCGGATTTCGGCCACTGGCACCGTGCTAAACACGCTTCAATTCGGTAGCGCGGCAAACGACCGGATTTTTGCCAGCCAAACCGCGAAAAACGGAAACATCCTGCTCTTCGGCGATACGGAAGGGCAAATCGGCGATGCAGGAACGCCGTTGGGAGCTTACGACCTGTTTATCATCGAGTTGACACCCACCGGTACACGGCTCCGAAACACCCAATATGCCTCCGCCGAAAACGACCTCGCGTTTGATTTGGTCGTTGACCCGGTCAGTGGCGATATGTTCGTTACCGGCATGACCACCGGCGAACTGGTTTCGGGCTTTGGTAATCCGCAAATGCCGCAGGTGTTCACGGCCCGAATCGACAACAACACCCACAAAATTGTCTGGTTGAACCAGTTGGGCCTGAGCGAAGGGCAGTCCGGCGAGTCGATTGCGTTGTCGGGTACGGGCGTTGGCGTGATTTTTTATACGTTCGGGAGTTTCGCCGGGGCCAGCAACAACAGCTTAGGTACGCCCGCGTCGGACGATATGGTGGTGGCCTTGTTCGATATCAACGGGAATCTGAACGCGCTCTATCAGTTCGACCAGACGCTGGAACGAATTTTTGCCCGCGCCATCGCCTTTGACGGCAACACCATTTTTGTGCTGCGCGACCATGTTTACGAACCCGGTCGGCCCTACATCACCACCAGTCTGGATCGGTTTGCCAAACCAGCCGTCGTAACCGGCGTGGAGGAGCCCATTTCTCCGCCCGGAAATGGCCTGATTTATCCCAACCCGGCCACCTCGGTCATCAATGTAACCTGCGATAAAGGGTATCGGATGTTCAACGTCAGCGGGTTTTTGGTGAAGGAAAGCGACCACCCAACGACGACTATTTCCATCGCCGATTTACCGACGGGCCTGTACATTATCCGGTCAGACAACCGGGCCGGTCGCTTTTTAAAATACTGACCGGCGTTTAACCAGTGATTATTGGCGTACAGTACTGCTCCGTTTCCTTCAGCCAAAAAATAGCTCAATAACCCCTCGTCAGGCTTCTGGTATAGATTAAGTCGCGTTTTCTATCTATAACTTGCCTATTTATATCCGTACAGGCTCCCCTCCTATTCAATGGTACCTGCATAATCGAGTGATTTCAGGACGGGTCATGGCCGTTTTCAACCAATAAAAGGGTAGCTAATTCTAATAAATGAACTCGTTATTTTGCTATCAATGAATGGTTTGTATCAGTATGGGCTACTGCTGGAAATCGTTCATAAAAACCTCCCTTTATTTAAGATTGCGTGACCTCGTCAGTAAAAAAAAGGCGTCTTTCAGTCTAATGAGCGGATCTATACGGCGGCCAAGTAGCCACATCGTTCAACTTAAGTCAAGACCTAAGCTGACTCTTGATCAGCAGTAACGTCGTGACGCCAGTAAAAAACGTCTAACGACCTGATTGGTCAATCATACGCGTCGTTCACGCCTCATATAGAGAATTCTTAGTGATAGCCTATGGCTATGAGTTTGACAATAAGCATTAACCAAGTAGTTAACACTCCTGCCCCGCTCGATCCGCTAGTGCGGCTTGTTTGGACCAAATACCCCTCATGAACTGGGTGGTAACCTAGTTACTAATAGGGTCCATTCTGGGTCCCATTGCCAGCGCCCCTTGGGGACTAATCGCCTCTCTGGGCGAATCAATCAATTGAGGGTGGGCAGCGGAGGAGATAAACGGGCTACTCGATGCACCCCTGCGCGGGGTGCATGCGGGGCGGTACTTGGGCTGACACAGGCTCAATGAGAGGCCTGCTGAAGAAGGGATCTCCAAAGTGGATGTAGTTTTTATCGAAGCAATGAAGGTTGCTAAGTAGTCACCTTTAAGGGAGCAGATGCCCCTATTTCTGTTTTCATGGGTAGTTGATGAGTTTTGGTTTTTAGGTCCAGTCGACAATCCCCTTGTCAGTTGGTCTTTCTTGTGGGGCCTGGGCTTAGCACTTGTCTGGTAGATCTCCCCAACCGCTGGTGTACCGGTTGTCATATGGGTTTAGGCTTACACCGGTACTACAGGAGTCAGACAGCATGATTACAGGGTGTAATCGGGGTGATTACAGCATGATTACAGGGTGTATGACGGGGTCAGCCCATTATTGGCTCCGATCGAGCAGCATGATTACAGGGTGTAAGGGGGGTGTATGACGGGGTCAGCTCATTATCGGCTCCAATTGGGCAGTATGATTACAGAGTGTAAGCGGGGTGTAAGCTGGGTAGTCGCCTACCCAGCTGAGGTGGTCAACCTGGGTAACCCCTTCGCTCGACCCGAATGGCATTGGTGTCGGCACCCAAACCCCTGGGCGAGCTGACCAGTCGGTCTTCCTCAACAGACCACTGAGTAGCTCGCCCAAGAGCACCGTTTTTGGCGCCTGGATGGACCCCTTGGTCAGGTGCTCAAGGGACCACTTTCTCGAACCCATCGCTTCAGCAGTAAGCCACCGCTACATGGGGGGGAGAGGCACGAGCAGCTCAACGGCGGATGTAGTTGTCGGGCAAGTGCTGGTTGCGGATCACCTTCCAGCGGTAGCCTTCGATCTCACCGGGGGGTATGACCCCGGCGATGATAAAGGGTTTGAGATAGTCGTCGAGCTCCATGCGGTCTTGGAAGCGCTTGGTCTCCGATAAGGCTCGGGTCCCCGCCTCTGCATAGTGGGTAGCCAAGGGCAGGCTCCCTGGCTGGGGGGTAATCGTCGGTGGGGTGTTGGTGGGGGACAGGGCTACCAGGGGTGAGTAAGCGGCAGGATTGCCAGTAGGGGGCGTGAAGAGACCCTGCACGTAAGCATCCGGTTTGGGTTTATAGAGGCCCTCCAGGTAGGCCATCAGCCAGGGGAGCTGGCTGGCATAGTGGCTGGGCTCGGCCCGGCTGTGGTGGAGGGTGAATATCCAGATCGAGTCGCGGTCATCATCGGAGAGGTTATTGTAAAACTCGATGCAGGCCCCCGCCTGCAGGTAGGCTTTGGGGCTAGCCAGTAGGCGGCGGATGATGTCCTGGAGCAGCACCACCTTATCCTGTTTCTCGCGCCCCCCCCGGGGTTGGCTGTAGCCAATCAGGGTCGACTTTCGGGTGTCAGCGAAGCGGATGACATGCGTGTAGGTGGCTCCCTGTCGGACGAATTTACCAAAATTGTCTTGATAAGCCGATTGGGCGGGTGGTGTCAGGCCGGCCTGATGAGCGTGAGCGGCAAGGGGCTGAGCCAGCTGGCCAATAGAGAGGGGGTCGTGGGATTTAGCCATGATTGGTTTGGTTGAGCGTGTCATTACGAATTAGGAATCGCTTTTGGTTTGTTCTTCACCTGTACAGTGTATACACGGGTACAATGTACGAGGGTAGACATTGGAACAGGGGTCAAGAATGATCACTTTATAGGCCAACAGTACAGGGGGCAGGGCTAAAAAACGCCTGCTCCGGGGCAGGGTCACAAGGATGGTGTCTCCTGCCGAGCAGGTCGCTTTCGGGCAGGCAGTTCGGAGGCCCTTGGGAGTGATCAGCTCGTGGGAGGCCAGGAGGTTATAGCTGGTTTCTTTAAGGGGGTAGGTGTTGGTAATAGAGCCAGCGCATAGTGTTTTGTGGTTGAGCCGACTTAGTTGGACGAGTTTTGGCAAAGGCCATTTCGTCGAGGGGTGGCTCAAATCCTATGCAAACATGGCGGGTTGCTTTGGGGTGTCGTAGTGCGTCTTATCGTGTGGCCCAACTAAACTCCGATTCAGCTTTTCGGTAGTCGGTTACGGGTGAATGGTACCGGTATAGAAGCCCTATTTCGAGCGTTACAACTGATACCCAGATTGAAACGAATAGCTCTACAAGTAGTAGTTCGAACTGATTATACATCCTATATGGGACCAAATCCCGTACAACAACGTAAACTATTTACTCAGCTTATACAACTGGCTAGCAGTACGAAGACCAGAAAAGAGCCGTACTTGTGAGAGATTATTTTACCTGTGTCTTGACGACGGAGCTAACAATGGACGGAAGCGAGTCATTGAGGCTAACCATATCGTTAGTTTGTCTACTTTGATCCGCGGGAATGCAGTTACCTATCTGGAAGAGGCCATTGGCTGTACTATGCCCTGGGATGTAGATAATGGCCGTACACTGTGTCATGCATGCCATGAGAAGACAGACAGTTACCCAGTCAACTTTCGCGTCAATGAAGAATCAAAAATGAGGAGTCGAGATCACCGCTCACCGACCCGGAAATTGGGGGACCTCACCCCGTTTTGCTACATTTTTGATACGATGATTTAAATTTGGACGTAACTAACTGATAATCAAGGAGCTTTATTAGTCCCTACGAGTGCACTTGATTATCAGCCAGTTAACTTTATATAAAGTTAACTGGCTTTTTTATTTGCATACAATTTGCATACACTTCTCTCATTGGTAGCTTGAGGTATTAGTTTTTATAAGCGTAAAACTTGTTAATCGTCTTCATAATTCATTTAGAGTGAGTTAGAAACTAAGTTGATATAGCTTAACCGTTTATGATGGATTCTGTGTGACTGCTAATCTTTGAGCTAAGCTGAAGCCGTTGATTTAACTTTACCATCTATTTAGTTTTTACTTTTTGGGTTAACATTACTACGTTTAATAAATTTAATAAAGGTTACTCTTATAGAAGTAAGGTAGTTGAATGTCTTGGACCTATCTTTCAACGTCTATTCTTTTTGCTTTGAGTCGCGTCTACCTAATTCATCATCACCTATTAAAATAGGTTCATAAAAGGTGTAGCGTACTGATTGTAGACCAGCAAACGCCTATGATGAGACCTTTTTACCACGCCGTTCTCAGTGTTATTGCACTGCTGAGTTTATTCAGTAACTTCTCATCGTTATTCGCTCAAACGGCCGTTCCTACTGGACACAACTTTGGCTATACCCCCGGCCAGTTTGCCGTCTCCGATGCTGGGGCAGCTACCTATCAACTTCCGTTCGTCCTCCCGCTCGGCACAGCCGGTTTGCAACCCAGAGTTGGGTTGAGCTACAGTAGCCAAAACAGTAACGGTACAGTCGGATTGGGGTGGATGGTGACCGGACTATCAAGTATTAGCCGCTCCACGCGCACGCGCGCTCAGGACGAAACAGCCGATGCCGCACAACAGACTAAGAGCGTAGCAACTGGCATTACTTACGACAAGAATGATCGCTTCAGTTTAGATGGTGAGCGGTTGGTATTAGCTCCGCAATCGGTACCACCAGCGCAAGCATTTGATGCTAACTACGGCAACGATCAGACGCAGTACTACACAGAGCAGAATAGCTTCACTAAAGTAGTGCTGACCGAAAATGCCGGTACGCAAAGCCCCCAATTTTTCAAAACCTACACGAAGTCAGGATTAATATTTGAATATGGCAATACGACAGATTCGCGGGTAATGAGTTCATCACCGTCTGGTCAATCAGTCGGTATTCAATGGCTCGTGAATCGGATTGAGGACCGGAAAGGAAACTACATGACCTTTTCGTATCTGCGCGATGCTACGACCGGCGAAGTTTATCCCGATAAGATTGAGTATACCGGCAATACCGGAGCCAGTGTCACACCGTACAACAAAATCCAGTTCGTTTACGAAACTCGGCCCGACCCAATCCTGCTGTATGGTATCCGCTATCAACAGAAAAACACCTACACGAAGCGTTTAAGAAGCGTTCAAGTTTATTACCAGACTACGCTGATTCGCGAGTATCTGCTTTCCTATCAGTTCGACCAGTACTCGCTGCTAACGCAGATTACCGAGACCGACGGATCGTCGCCCGTACAGACATTCAACCCAACTACATTTGAATGGAGTAACAAAACGATTGGCTTAGGAACACCCGCCGAAGTTACAACGACCAACATCGGCACGAACCGGCTCTTCGGCGATTTCAATGGCGATGGCCTGACCGACATTACCACCTGGACCACTGCCGGAACCATCGTCACCATTCAGTTCTACCTCAACAATGGCGACCGCTCCTTCGTAACATCCATCAGCCGGGCGGTCGACCTGGGCGGAGGTGGCGGGACCAATCTGCGTTTAGACGTGGGCGAACTCAACGGCGATGCGCTTAATGACATCATCGTTACGTTCCAGCCAAATACGGCTGGTGCTAACTCGTATGCGTTTGTCCTATCGGACCCGGTGTCGGCTCAACCCTACTCCTGCAATTATTACGTAAAACTTGGGAAAGTAGGCGCAAGTGTGTGGGACGATTATTTAACCGATCTCAATCACGACGGCCTGACGGACTTTGTTGATCTCTCCTTTCCGGGTAACGTACCGACGCTTTCGGCGGCTCACGTAGCTCAAACCTTACCAACGAACAACGCCACGGTCCAGACGTACTACCAATCGGTGCAGGCTGCATCGCTGACTGGCTATAACAACACCCTTAATTTCTCCAGTCCCGAAGAGGTGTTTAATGATCTCAACGGCGACGGCCTGACGGACATCCTGATTTACGACAAAGCGAGTGGAAACAATGTCATTGTCTGGACGGAAGCGCAGCGCACGGTAGCCGATGCGGCTACCCGTAAAAATCAGTTTCAAAGCCAACAAACTCGCTACGACCGTAGCAGCAGCATTCCCGCGTCGTGGCTGGCAGGAGCCGCGAACACCGTCCTACTGGCCGACTGCAACGCCGATGACTTACCGGATTTGCTGGTTTACAAACCGGCGGCTGGACAGGTGTTTCTGTACCCGAACCAGGGCGGCTATCCGCATAGCAGTGGAGTAGCTTATCTGTTCGGAACCGCACCCACCACTGTACAACCGGTTTCCTTAGCGCTTTCGGAAACCCTTCCCAGTAGTTTTACGGGTATTTATCCTAACGACTTCAATGCCGACGGGCTACTTGATCTAACATTTTTCGACGCTTCTGAAGGCCACAATCACACGTTCATCAATAAAGGCAACTTCAACTTTAACGTCACCACGACGCTCTACGACGCCTGGCCGACGGCTATGTTTAAAGCGGCTAATCAGTTTCGGGTTGGCCAGTTTCTGAAGGGGTCCCACGCCGATCTGTACTATTTCGATGCGGCTGCCAACAAGTATTACCTGCAACGCCTGCGGCAAAGCGAAGGGTATTCGCTTAAACGGGTTACCAATGGAGCGGGGCTGTCGGTAGAAGTAAGCTACGACAACATGCTCAATAGTGCTCTTTACGAGCGGGCAGGTTTAGTGACGTTCCCAAACATCGATGTGCAGTCGCCCCTCTATGTGGTGGCCAAAATCAAAACCCGCACCAGTACCGGCGACGAAACAGCCAAAACGTATTGGTACTGCGGGGCTACCATCAACACCGAGGGGCGGGGGTTTCGGGGATTCGTCAAGACGATTGAGCGCGACACGATCACGGGCATCTATGAGAGTCGACACTACCGTCAGGATGCCGACAATTTTAAGTACACTGGCCAGACGCTGACCCGAACCGAACGCTATTATCCGAATGGTGTCCTAATTGCGAAAACCGAAATCTTTCCAACGCTCATTAATTACCCGGCAACCAATCCAACCAGTTTTGCCGCCTACGACCAGCGAACCATTACCAGCGACTACGTAAATGGTAAAACGCAGACCGTCCGTAAAGCGCATGACGACTGGGGAAATCCAATTTACGTGACCGTCGACTATGGCAGTAGCCTGCGCGACTCAACCGTCAGTACCTATACTAATGACGCGGCCAACTGGATTCTGGGGCGGCTGACCACGGCTACACTGTACCGCTACGCGCCCGGCCAGCCGACGATTACCCGCCAATCCTCATTCACTTACGATGCCGCTACAGGTCTGCTGACGGGCGAACTGGCCGATGCTAACCTGAATAACCAGCAACAGGTCCGAAAAACGTATACCTACGATGCAGCCGGTAACGTCACCCGAAGTGAGACGACGGCCTGGACTGGAACGGCTTTCGATACGCGCACTATGCTGAGCGAGTACGATGCCGCTACTAAACGATTTGCGGTTAAAGTCACCAATCCGCTGGGCCAAACGGCCACTACGGCTTATGACCTTCGGTTTGGACTGCCCACGGTGATAACCGACCCCAACGGTCTGACCAGCACGACCGAATACGATGGTTTCTCCCGACCCACACGGCAAACCGGGCCGGATGGTACCTGGCGGACGATGGCCTACTGGAAAGCCAGTACTGCCAACTACCAAAGCCCCGCCGAGGCCGTATTTCTGACGTATACCAAAACCAGCGCGGGTCAGGAGAGCATCGAGCATTTCGACTCGTATAACCGGGCGGTGCAAACTAAAAGCCGGAGTTTCGACGGGCGGTGGATTGTGGTTGACCATACGTTTGACCGCGTTACCTCGCCCGAGTACCGCGAGAAAATTCAGGACTCGTTTCCTTATTACGCCAACGAATCGTCGACGGGTTATTCCGAAAAGCAACTCGATAATTTAGGTCGGCCGATTGCCGTCTCGGAATCTAAAACTGGGGGTGTCCGTACGGCCAATACCGTGTACGGGGGTTTAGTGACAGAGCAATTCAATTATAAAAACCAGAAGAAAACCGAGGTCGAAGATACCAAAGACCGGTTGGTACAAAGTAGCTGGCAGAACGGTCAGCACGTTTATTACACCTACGACGCGGCCGACCGACTGCTGACGGTTAAAGATCAGAGGGGCAATACAATCACCAACGAGTACGACGCACGGGGCTATAAGATTCGCATGACGGACCCCGACATGGGGACGTATCGTTACGAATACAACGGTTTTGGTGAACTGACCAAACAGACGTATCCCAGTGGCAAAGAAGTCAGGATGGAGTATGACCGGTTGGGGCGGCTGACGAAACGAACGGAGGACGAAGGCGTAACAACCTACGCCTTCGATCAGGGCAACAAAGCCATCGGGCGGCTCAGCAGCGTAACCGGTTACGTATCGAATCAAACGTTTACCTACGACAATCTGGGTCGTAAAAGCCAGGAAACCCTCACGGTGAACGGCCAGAATTACGCTACTGCCTACGTTTACGACAGTCAGAGTCGGGTAGAGCGGGTAACCTACCCCTCGTCGGGCTTGGTGCTGAAGCACGTTTACAACGCGTACGGTCATTTGTCTGAACTGCGCAACAACGCCGATAATAGCCTGTTCTGGAAGGTCATCACGATGGACGCCAAGAGTGACGTAACGCAGCAGGAATTTGGCAATGGTGTACGAACGGAGCAACAGTACGAGGCCGCCACGAATTATTTGCAACGCATCAAGTCGACCTACAACGGGGCAGTGTTGCAGGAGTTTGCGTTTCAGTTCAACGACCTGGGTCACCTGATGGAGCGGCAAGACGTAAAGCGATCCAAGCGCGAATCGTTCGACTACGATGACATAAACCGCCTGACGCTGACGTACCTGAACGGCACCGCCCGCGACACGGTACGTTACGACGACTTGGGCAACATCACCTACAAATCGGGCGTGGGCCTCTACGAATACGGGAGCGCGAATAACGGCCCGCACCGGCTGCTGAACGTGCGGTCCAACAATCCCGGTCTCGCCTGCTCAATCACCCTCGACATTACGACTGAGTTCACGTCGTTCAACAAAGTTCGGCGGATTGCCAACGATACCTCCTACGCCGAAATTTACTACGGCCCCGACCAGCAGCGGGTCATGCAGAAGCTGTTTGTACGGGGAACGCTTACCCGTACCAAAATCTACGTAGGCGGGCTGGTTGAAATTGAGAGTTTTGCCACCGGGCGGACCAAAACGACCAGCTACATTGGTGGAGCGGGCATTGTGGTCCGCGAAACGCAGGGAGCCAGCACCACCGTTACGACAAAATATTATCTGAAAGATCATCTCGGTTCGGTAACGGGCTTTACGGGAGCGGGCGGTGTACTGCTTGAAGAAATGAGTTTTGACGCCTGGGGGCAGAGACGTAACGCCGACTGGACGGCATTAGCCGGACGGTTCGCTGGCAGCCACGAGCGCGGCTTCACCGACCACGAGCATTACGATTTGTTCAGCCTGATCGACATGAACGGGCGAGTGTACGACCCCATGTTGGGCCGCTTCCTCTCGCCCGACCCATTTATTCAGGACATGACCGATTTGCAATCGTTGAATCGGTACAGCTACACCAATAACAACCCCTTGAGCTACGTTGACCCAAGCGGATATGGTTGGCTTAGTAAAGCCTGGAAAAAGATAAAGAAGGTAGTAAAAGCGGTTTGGAAGCCAGTAGTGATTACAGCAGTAGCGGTAGTGACAGGTGGAATTGGTGGCCCATTACTGGCTGGGGCAATAGGTTTACAAGCGGGTGGTCTCGGAGCGATCATTGTTTCGGGGGCTGCTGCTGGTTTTGCCTCTAACGCAACGGGTACTTTATTAAACGGAGGAGGTTTAGGAGATGCCCTAAAATCTGGATTGAAAGGCGCGGTCATTGGTGGGGTGTCGGCTGGACTAACTTACGGAGTTGGCGACTTGGCAGAAACTGCATTAAACGGTAAGGAATTCGCACAAGCAACGTTAGCGGAGCAGGCTGCTCATATTGGTATTAAGGCTGTTGGTCATGGTGTAGTGCAAGGATCGATGACTGAGTTGCAGGGAGGTAAATTCATCCAAGGTTTTGCCTCAGGTGCCGTTTCAGGTGCCGCCGGACCATTCATTAATCAACTGAGTGATTACAGTGCTCGTATTGCAACGTCCGCAATTGCTGGAGGAACTGCTTCCAGTTTAGCTGGAGGTAGTTTCACTAATGGGGCAATTTCGGGAGCATTTGTGCAGATGTATAATGAAGAACAAATACACAAGACATATGAATATAACGGAAAGAGAGATTTGTCAAAATTGGGTTTAGCTTGGGAAATTTTAAAAAATCGAACAGCTACTCAGTTTGGATTTGGAGAAGCTGGGGAAATAGCAACAATTGGTATGACTTGGGATATTATACCAAAATCGTTTATTATGGAAGGAGCTTCGGGTACGACATCTTTAGCGTCCTCTATTATTCTCAGAACAGGAGATATTAGAATAGGTAGTATACGTTCTCCTGTAGGTTATCCTTTGACTGACAGTTTTAAAATGAGAGCTTCACCTGGTTTACTTCGTGCAGGTGCCCGTTGGGCAGGATGGGTTGGTGTTGGTTTAACAGCATTTGATGTAGGTGTAATAGGTGGATCTACCTATGAGGAATATAATCAAACCGTCAATCAAAATAGATAAACTTTGGAATGATTAAATTCTTTGTCGTATTGGTTCTTTTCTATTGGATTTTAGTACACAATTGCTGTGCCCAGTTCATTACGGCTCTAACCTACGATGCCAGCGGGAACCGCATTTCTAAGAAAATGCAGGGTAGTAGCCCACACCCAAAGGTAACGGCCAGTCCGCAGGCGGTAAACCCCAGCCAAGCCGCTACGCTGGCAGCTTCGGGTTGCACGGGTTTGGTGCGGTGGTCAACGGGGCAAGAGGGAGCCAGCATCACGGTTAACCCGACGGTTACAACGCAGTATTCGGCTTCGTGCGTGGTAACGGGTTGCACCAGCGGAGTTGGGAAAGTGGAAGTAACGGTTACCCAGTGTGCGGTCAACGAGGTAACGGTTGGGGCCAGCACCACGTTGGTGCAACCTACGCAGCCTGTTCTACTAAACGCTTACGGCTGTGTAGGCGTCGTTGAGTGGAGCACCGGGCAGACCGGCAATCAAATCACCGTCAATCCAACGGCTACGACTATGTATACGGCTCGTTGTGCCAAACCCTACTGCCCCAACAGTGGTTCGGCCAGCATTGGCGTAACGGTCAACTGTGTGGCGGATAATATTGCAACTAACGCCAACAGCCCCTCCGTACCCTACGGCCAGCCGGTCACGCTCAACGCTTATGGCTGCACGGGTACGGTGCTATGGTCAACCGGGCAGATTGGTAGTAGTGTCTCCGTAAAAGTCTATGAACCGGCTACCAACTTCGTTGCCTACTGCAACAAACCGTATTGTCCCAGTAGCGGCCAATCAGTTGTGTCGGTGGGTGGTTCGCATAATTGTAATGCTGGAACGGCTCTCATAACTGCTCAGGCGGGTCCCTGGAATGCGCCGTCTACCTGGGTCTGTGGGCGTATTCCCACGCTTAGCGATGAGGTTTACATTCGCCATATCGTTACGGTCGATGGCATCATCGGCAATGCCAAAACGCTCGTTTTAGGTGGGGGCTACATTATTAATCAAAACGGAGGTTTTGTTAATCTTCAACCTTTCTGATCTTCTATTCAAGCCATGACAAAGCAACTATTTTTCAGCGCACTGTTCGGTTTATGTACCTTAACAGGAAAGGGGCAGGACGTACTTAAGTTTGGCCCAAATAAATTTATTCACATAACGGGTACTCAAAATCTGTTTATCGGTAATACAACGGGATCATCAACTACTGGTTCTCACAATGTATTTGTTGGGCAGGGTTCCGGAAGGGTGAATACCACGGCAAGTTTTAACGCTTTTTTCGGAGCCAATACGGGATATTATAACACGACCGGAGCTTATAATACATTTCTGGGAAGTTTAGCAGGCGAGAGCACCACAGAGGGTAATCAAAACACATTCGTTGGGCAGGGAGCCGGATATCGTAATGTAACAGGGAATGATAATGTGTTTGTAGGTAAAAGTGCTGGAGAATCTAATACATCGGGGCAAAATAATGTCATGGTTGGTATTTCCAGTGGTAGAGCAAACACTACTGGTTTTTATAATGTGTTTGTAGGTGGTTTAAGTGGTACAAGCAATACAACTGGAAATAGCAATACATTTATCGGTCTATCAACAGGGAGATTAAACACAACCGGGCGGCAGAATGTATTTTTAGGTGGGTGGTCCGGTGACAGTAATAAAGATGGCTACGATAACACCTTTGTTGGTACTTACTCTGGCTCTTACAACACTACAGGTGCTGAAAATACTTTTCTTGGTACGCAGTCAGGTCAATCTAACACGCAGGGTAAGAGTAATACATCATTAGGATGGAGAGCAGGTTACGGAAATCTAACAGGGTCTTATAACACATTTGTTGGACAAAGTTCAGGGCTAAATAATACATCAGGCTATCAAAATTCTTTTTTCGGATCTGAGTCAGGTCAAGCTAACGCGGGTAATCAAAATAGCTTCTTTGGAACTTCAACAGGTTATTCCAATACAACTGGTTCGGGTAACGTATTTATGGGTTATGGTTCCGGTTACCGAAATACCACAGGAGCAGGTAACACATTTATCGGTTTAGTAGCCGGTTATAATAATATTATCGGCGGACAGAATACATTAGTCGGCACAGAAGTCGGTAATTCATTGACTGGTTCAGCAAATACAATGTTTGGCTATCAGGCTGGTAAAGGCACTACCACTGGCCAAAATAATACATTCATCGGTTTCAAAGCAGGTGCCAGTAACACTACAGGCAATAATAATATCATTATTGGCCCTACCTCAAATACCAACGTCATTACTGGTAATGATAACATATTGATGGGTTACAACAGTCAAGCGGGGGATGGTTCAGGAATACATAACGTTATCATTGGCGGGGAGTCAGGTGGAGGAAACTGGTCGGGTGGGAGCAATACCCTGATTGGCTATCGGGCAAATGGGGAGTCACCTAATTTAGAAAATGCCACGGCTATTGGTGCCGACGCTCGTGTAACAATCAGTAATGCAGTAGTCTTGGGAGCTAATGCCAACGTGGGCATCGGGACTTCAGCTCCGCTGGCGCGACTGCACGTAGTAGGAGAAAAAGCAGATGACTCTGGGCTGCTACTAAGTAGATTGACCGCCGAGAGCCGTCCAACGGCGCGGACCGATAATTTTCTAACTGTAGATCAAGAAGGAAAGGTGGTACTGGGGACAGCCTCGGCCAACACAATACGGCTGCAAACCACGTCGGCAAAACTTTGGCCCGATTATGTATTAAAGGAGCCATACACCTCAATGCCGCTTGACCAGCTTAAACAATACTTACTGACAAATCGGCACCTCCCTGGTTTTCCTTCTGCGGACGAAATGACAACAAAGGGCGCGTCCGTTGAAAATTTGATTATCAATTTAGTTAAGACGCAGGAAGAGCAGATGTTGCACCTGCTCAGCCTCAAATCTGACAACGATCAATTACGACAGACGAACGAACAACTGAGTCAGGACTTAAAGAAGTTGAAGGAGTTAGTGAATCAACTGTTCATTCATGCTGAGCGGCAAACACCAGCAGGTTCACCTAAATGAGCTAATACCGACTGCCGTTTTACCTTTTGCCATCACCTTTATGAAACGAACAAAGGCGAAGCGCGGGACCAGTACTTCTTTGTTCGCAGGATAACATTGAAGAATCTGTATCAGAGCTTCGCCAAGGGCTTCGCGTTGGTTAGATGCTGTGTTTACAGCAGCAGGGCAGAAACCAAAGTAATATCTGGCGCAGGTCTTAGCTCATACCCTTTACGTATTTTATCCTCTCATGCGTAGGGGTCGGCCTTCGCTGGTTAGTGAGCAATATGTACCTTTGAGACCACCGTAAGAAGATACATATTGTTCACTGAGATTACAGATGAAAGATTTTAAAGCGAAAGCCAAGTTTCTTTGGGATATTGCCGACCTGCTGCGCGGTCATTATTCACAAGCAGATTACGGCACTGTCATTTTACCACTCACCGTGATTCGGCGGCTTGATATGGTGTTAGAGCCAACCAAAGCAGCCGTATTGACAGATTATGAAAGGTTAAGAGATAAATCGCCTGATGTTCTGGAGCGAATGCTTAATAGCCGCACTAAGCTCAAATTTCATAATCGCAGCAACTTTTCATTTAGCGACTTAGCTAACGATGCTGATAACATTGGCGACAACTTTCGTAACTACTTGAATGGGTTTTCAGCGGAGGTTCGTCAGATTATTGAGTATTTCAGTTTCAACGATCAGATACGTAAACTGGAAGAGTTTGATCTACTTTATCTTGTAATAAAACGTTTTGCAAGTCAGGATGCCACCAATAAGGTATTTAAGAAAATTACCTCGTTGGAGATGGGATACGTATTTGAAGAGCTTATCCGCAAGTTTGCCGAAGCCTCTAACGCGACTGCCGGAGAACACTTCACACCCCGCGAGGTAATCCGGCTTATGGTAAACCTTCTTTTTGCGGATGATAAGGACGTTCTGACTACGCCTGGCATCGTCAAAACGATCTATGACCCAGCCTGTGGCACGGGCGGGATGTTGTCTGTAGCTGAAGAATACGTGGTAAATCCATTAGATGGGTTGAACCCCGATGCCAAGCTGGAATTGTTTGGGCAGGAGATCAACCCCGAATCCTACGCTATTTGTAAGTCCGATATGCTTATCAAAGGCCATAAGGCCGAGAATATTAAGTTCGGAAATACGCTCACCCAGGACGGATTGACCGGGGTTCAGTTCGACTATATGCTGTCGAACCCGCCATTCGGAGTCGATTGGAAAAAGGTCGAGAAGAAAATTCGCGATGAACACGCCAGCCAGGGATGGAGCGGACGATTCGGAGCCGGACTACCGCCCATCAGCGACGGGTCGCTGCTGTTTTTGCAGCACATGGTCTCGAAAATGAAACGTAATACGGGCGGGAGCCGCATTGCGGTGGTCTTCAACGGGTCGCCACTGTTTAGTGGTGGGGCTGGTAGCGGGCCGAGCGAAATCAGGCGGTGGTTACTTGAAAACGACCTGCTTGAAGCCATCGTTGCCTTGCCCGATCAACTGTTTTACAACACCGGTATTGCCACGTACATCTGGATTGTGACCGACCGCAAGAAGCCCGAACGTCGGGGTAAGGTGCAACTCATCAACGCATCAGGCAGTCAATTTGACGACAAGAATAATCCGTTCTACGTCAAGATGCCCAAGAGCTTAGGCAATAAGCGTAAGAAGATCAGCGAACCCGACGAAGACGATCTTACGGCTAAACCCCAGATTTCGGACATTACCCGACTCTACGATGAATTTGAAGAAGGACGATTTTGCAAAATCTTCAACAACACCGATTTCGGCTATCGGCGCATTACCATTGAGCGACCGTTGCGGCTACGGTTTCAGGTGCGCGAGTTAACCGATGATGAACTAACCGCTTTGCTGTTCAATAAATCGCTGCTGGAAGCCGATGTGTTGGAGTGGGTCAATGCCTTGCGGACGGAGTTCGGAACTGATGCGTACTACGATTTCAACGAGGTCAGACGGCGCGTAAAAAGTATGCTCAAAAGCCCGGCGTTGAAAGACAGTGAGATCATGACCGTGGTCAGTTTGCTTTGCCAGGTTGACCCGGAAGCGGCTGAAGTACGTAAAGAACGATCCAAACCGGACGACCGGACCGCCGGACCGCCATCTCCTTTTGAAGTTGACGCCAACCTGCGCGATTACGAAAATGTGCCGCTTCGGGAGAACATTTACGATTACTTTAAGCGGGAGGTGTTGCCACACGTTCCCGACGCCTGGATTGATACCGATAAGAAGAAACGCGACGAGCGTGATGGCGAAGTAGGCATCGTGGGGTACGAAGTCAACTTCACGCGGTATTTCTACGAGTACAAAGCCCCACGCTCCCTGACCGAAATCAAAGCGGCAATTCTGGCCCTGGAAGAGAAAACGGCCGGGATGATTCGACAAATTTTATGATGCAACCGAATACGCCGTTGGTGTTTGATGAATGGGGCTACCTTGTGCCTGCCCAACCCATCGTTACGACACTTGACCACTTTCGGGAAACGTTCGGCTTTAATGAACATCGACAAACGCTGCTTCAACAACACGCTGACCTACTGGTTGACCTTCGGAGACTGGAATTGGCAGGAGCCGAGCAATGGGTGAACGGCAGTTTTGTTACGCAGAAGTCATACCCCAACGATATGGACTTAGTGACTTTTATTCCGTTTCGACAACACCAACAGCTTGAAGGTGAGCTTCGAGAACGGTTTGCCGCTTACCCTAACTTAGATGCTTATGCGGTGCGGGTCTTTCCCGATGACCACCGAAGTCATTTTTTGACTAACTTAGACAAGATGGAATGGCTGTCGTTGTTTACCCAATCCCGGAAAGATCGCCGAACAAACCGCCGACATCCCAAAGGATGCGTTTGCTTAACCATTGACTGACGATGCAACCGACCAACGTACATTTTGACGACATCGAAGATCTGCTGAACCACATTGCCCGGCTCAACCAGCTTATTCATACCCATCAGGCCCAATCCGAACCCGATCAATTGACTATTGAAGGTTATCAGCGGCTACGGCAGCAATTTGCTGATGAACTGAGCCAGCTTATGCGGGAAAGCTACGAACTTAACGTATCCGTAGCGGCATGACCACACGCTGATGCACACCAGTCCGTTATTTTGCGTCGGCTCCGTAAATTTGGAATAGAGACCTACGTTCAGCCTGATGCCAACGAAACTCAACCCCGTACAACTGCATTTGCTCCAGTTGTTTTCGTACGACTTGGACCAAAACGAATTAGCCGACATCAAAACGCTGCTGGCCGACTACTTTGTGCGGAAAGCTGACGAGGAGATGGCGCGGCTTCAACAACACAAGTTAACCACCCAAGCCGATTTAGATGCGTTACTGAACGCGCACCAACATACGGCCCGTAAGAAATCAGAATGACTAACCCCTACCCTGCTTATAAGTCCTCCGGCGTCGAATGGCTCGGTAATATTCCCGAGCATTGGAACGTAAAGAAGTTAAAGTACTTATTAACGTCAGTAAAGAATGACTTTCCACAAACCTCATTTCGGATTGCAGTTGAGAATATTGAAAGCGGAACCGGGCGATTGGTAAATTTATCTGATGAATTATTCACTCAAAGCGACGCAACAGGTTTTCGACCAGAAGACGTAATCTTCAATAAACTGAGACCTTATCTGGCAAAGGTTTATTATGCCAATCAATCAGGTGGCTGTTTGGGAGAGTTGCTCGTTTCGCGATCAAAAGGTGAACTGTCTGGTAAATACACGTATTATCGTCTGCTGTCGAATGAGTTCATCAGTACTGTCAACAGTTCAACGGAAGGCACTAAGATGCCACGTGCAAGTTGGGACGATTATATAGCCCATTTAAAATTACCTTATCCATCCTTCGCTGAACAAGCCGCCATTGCCGATTACCTCGACCGCCGAACCGCCCAGATTGACGACCTGCTGGCCCAGAAGCGAGAATTGATTGCGCTGTTACAAGAAGAACGGGCCGGGCTTATCAACGACGCCGTTACGCAAGGCCTCATCGCCCGCGCACCACGTAAAGACTCCGGCTTGCCGTGGTTGGGCAAGATTCCGGCCCATTGGGAAGTGAAGAAGTTGAAATACGTAGTGCAACAAGTGTTAGGCGGAGGTACTCCCTCTACAACTGAGAAGGCTTTTTGGGATGGAGACATCCCCTGGGTATCTCCTAAAGATATGAAGGTTGAATTAATATCAAGTACACAAGACTACATAACTGAATTGGCTTTACAAAACAGTGCAACTACTTTGATTCCAGCCGGGAGTATTTTGGTGGTGGTACGTTCAGGTATTTTAAAGCATACGCTTCCGGTTGCAATAAACACTCTTGAAGTCACCCTTAATCAGGATATGAAAGCTATAGTTCCAAAAGCTAAAATATCAAATCAGTTTCTGAAGTGGCTTTTAAAGGGTATGCAAAAATTCATTTTGACTTATTGCTCAAAATTGGGGGCAACAGTAGATAAGTAATTAGGCAAATTTAGAATAGATCAACTATTTTAGCGGCATGAGCCGCAAAGAAAAGCATATTGATCTTGTTGAAGCCGAGCTGATTACCTT
>NZ_BAAGXG010000021.1:0-96169 GCF_054779955.1 Spirosoma arcticum | reverse complement strand
GTAATCAGCTCGGCTTCAACAAGATCAATATGCTTTTCTTTGCGGCTCATGCCGCTAAAATAGTTGATCTATTCTAAATTTGCCTAATTACTTACAATGGTCATTTCGGGTATTTACCTGACTAATTTCAAAAGCTTCAAAGGTCATCACCAGATCGAAGGGTTGAGTAGTAGCCTGACCGCCGAAGAGAATGTAGTTCTGATTGGTGGTCTGAACGGGGCTGGAAAGACTACTTTTCTTGAATCCCTTTACTTATGTCTGTACGGCAGTGGGGCAAATAAACTGTACCCAACACGCGGAGCTAAGTTTGAGAACTATCACAGTTTCATCGGAGCGCTACTTAATAATGACATCAAACAGAGTGGTCAGAACGTAGGTAAGATGTGCGTTGAGCTATTTTTAGATGATGTACCGCTCACCGGTAATTTCCCAAAAAATATCAGTCTCAGACGTACTTGGAATTTTGAGCTTCTTGAAGGTAGAATAGTCAGAGAGCCCTTAGAAGAGTTTGATATACTCGAAAACGGACAGCTTGTCGAAGAGTTAGATCGGTCAGAGTACCAAGACCGGGTTAATATGTTGCTGCCATATGATGTAGCGCAACTCTTCCTGTTTGATGGGGAAAAAATTCAGGATTTTGCTGGTGATCCCGAAAGCGAATTCTCTAACGCTTTGAAGAAGGTATTAGGCATTAGTCTTTATTCTACATTGAGCGAAGACATTAAACAAGTGCGAAGTCGAATTTTAACGGATTACAATAAAAATAAGCAAGCGGCAGAATCATTAGCTAAGATGAATCTTGATCGCCAACACAAAGAGGGTGAGATTCAGGATAACGGTATTGAAATAGCTGAAATTAACAATCAATTAGATGAACTTCAGATTGACCTTGAAAAGATAGAAAATGAAACTTATCGTGTGACTCGTATCGAAACAAAAGACCGAACCGACTTTGAAAGACAGAGGACTGAGTTGGAGCGCGAACGAATGACTTTGGAGAGTGAGTACGTTAACGATGCTACAGACTACTTGCCGTTTCTACTTCCAAACTCTCTTTGTGATGAAGTTTTACAGCAGTTATCAAACGAGGAAAAGCTGTTAAGTTGGCAGGCTGCACAGAGGGAAATTGAGCCAAAAATTGACCAAATTGTGAACTTTGTCTTCACGCCTGAAATAAATACAAAGGAGACGTTGCTGTTGAACTCCTTGCAGAAACGTTTTTATGGCGTTCGTTTAGATCAGTCTATACGAGATACGTTTTTTAATGCTCAAGATAATGAGGTTACCGGAGTTCAATTTATTCACGGCTTGTCTGCCAGTGAGGTAGATAAGGTTAGAGACTTTTTCGACAGTGTTAGCCATCGTATTATTGATAGCTTGGCACTTAAGTCGAGCCGCTTGAAGAATATTGATTACACATTGAACAAAATCCGCAACACGCAAAGCTACGCTGGTGATAACAATGATGAAATCAAGCGGCTGTTCGACAAGAAGGGAGAGATTGAGCGTAGCGTTGGTGCTTTGATAGAGCGAAGAGATAAACTAATCTTTGCTAATGACGAACTGCGTCGACAGATAGAATCAATTAAATCGCAAATCAGTAAGTGGGAAGAACGGACGCAGGTTAGTGATGAGCAACGCCGACAAATTACGTATTGCGAACAAGCCAACACCGTCATTCAGGATTTTCAGCGACGGTTTCAAGCTAAGCGCACTGCTGACTTAGAAGTCGCCATTCAGGGTATGTGGAATGCGCTGGCTCACAAAGACAAATTAGTAAAACGAGTTCAGGTAATGCCAGAACAAAATTTTTCCGTGGATTTGTATGACCGACGGGGTAGCAAATTAGATAAAACTAAACTGTCGGCGGGCGAGAAAGAGATTTACGCTATCTCGCTACTATGGGCACTCGTACAGGTGTCGGGACGCCGGATGCCGATTATTGTTGACACGCCGTTTGGCCGTTTGGATAGCCTGCACCGCTCCAATATTGTTAAAAAGTATTTTCCGAAAGCCAGTCACCAAGTCATCCTGCTCTCGCAGGATGAAGAAATTGTCAATAAGTATTACCAGTTGATTAAGCCATTCGTAGCGCTCGAATTGACCATTGAGAACGCAGACGGTGAATCACTCGTCAGGGCTGGTTACCCATTCGCCGAAGTAGAAGTAGCATGAGAGACCGAATCTCACTGAGTGAACTTGCCTCGTATTACCTAACTAATGTCAAACAACGGCTTAGTCTGCGTGGACAAGATGATTATGTGCCTGCCCGGATTGCATTGGGACGGTCGCTGCAAACCAAAGCTGAGGCTGTTGTATCAGCTTCAGTAGAAATACCAGAGAAAGACCGGCGTCGAAAATCCATTCCGCTCACTACGTTGGAGCAGGGAAACCGGCTTTATTTTCAAGCGTTGTTGTCGCAAGGCTACCTGCGCAAGGTTGAAGATGATGAATATGTTGATTTGCTGACGCAACACATTGAGCACGGTCTCTGGCTGATTTTTACCGAAACCGAAAAAGTCAAAGGCTACGATTACTTATCTGTGTTGATTAGCAACAGCGCGATTCGCTACAAGTTAGACGACGTTGTACCGAGTCGAAACAGCGATAATCAGCCCCCCGTTGATACGTATCAAACAGATGTGGTTCGTGTACGGATTGGTACGGAAAAGGTTAGTCAGCAACCCGTATTCTACGATCTGAACAAAGCAAATAATCCTCACATGGCAATCATGGGCGGGTCAGGTTCGGGCAAGACGTATTTTTTGAAGCACCTTCTGCGGGAGATACGCAAAAACTCGAACTATGAAACGCACTTTATCATTTTCGACTACAAAGACGGCGACATTGCCAAGGACCGTAAGTTCGTTGAGGATACCATTGCCGAGGTGATTCCGGTGCGCACCAAGCCATTGCCGTTGAACCCTTTTGCCAACGCCGGAACCGACGAACGCGAACGCATTCAAACGGCCGAACGGATTGTCGAGATTGTGCGTGAAGTAGAAGCTAACATTGGTAAGGTACAGGAAAACAATCTGTACCAAGCTATTTTAAACAGCTACCAAATCACAACCCCTTATCCTGATTTCCGCACCGTCCGCGACGAACTTCAGCAACTTAATGACCGTCCTGATTCCCTGACGTCAGTGTTGCGCCCATTAATAGATCAGCATTACTTCGCTAACAATGATGAGCACATCTATCAGCATTGGCTCAACAAAACGCTGATTGTCGATATTCACGACATTGAGCGAAAGGACTTAGTTTGCTTTTTCGTGCTCCGTCAAATTTTTCAAGAGTTGAAAAAAGAGGGGCCTTCGATCTTTAACGAGACATCAGGAGCCAGACAACTGCGCACGGTCGTCGTGATCGATGAAGCACACAATTTTTTGTCCTCAAAAAAGCGCTCGAAGGTGCTGGCCAGCATGATTCGCGAGGTACGTTCGTCGGGCGGCATGGTCGTCTTAGCATCACAATCACCGGACGATTATGACAAGGCTGACTTTAACTTCTTAGAATTGGTTCAGTTCCCGATGGTGCTGGGCTGTACACCTTCGTCGTACAAGTTTTTAGAACAGAAGTTTAGCCTAAACAGCAAGCAAGCCAAAGATATGCTGAATGATATTGGCCGGTTGCCACGTGGCGAAGCATTCATTTTGGAACAGGGTCAGCCTACACTTGTGAAATTGGTGGAGTGATGACGCGTTGATCGTAAGATTTAAACACCTTATTTATCTAATGTCAAAGGGAAGTTTTCGTGATTACTGGCAAAAAAGCAAACTAGATTATTCGAAGTGGAATGATCTAGTTGAAACAACAGCTAATAGACTTAAAAAACCTGTTAGCCATCCTGAATTTATTTTATACTTCTCAGTGATAATTGTCATAGTTGGCCTGGCTGGTGTATTCACTACACTTGAGATTGAATTAAGGAATTGCCTGGTAAATCACGGGAATATTACGCTTAGTATAGCTACTTATTTTATAGCCCTTTTAGCTTCGTCATCCGCTGATTTAATATTGTCCAGCGACGATCCTGCAAAATCAGAATCTCAGATGAAAATTTTAAGACTGGTTGGCATTTGCTCAGTTTTACTTGGTGTTGGTTTGTTTTGGCTAACTAACGTTTTTAAAGATGAGTTGGGTTACATACCAGCGATGTTTGGTCTTATACTGGCATTATCCACTTGGTGGCTGGCCAATGCTGAAAACCCCAACTTGACTAAACCCGTTGATCCAAGTGGTGCTAATCCTACGGGGAATAATTTAGATGGAGATGATCCTAGCTATATATTATAACTGCGCAATATATGCATTACAGAGAGTTAGAAGCCATCGAATTTAATCAACCCTTTGACGTTTTTTATGTTTGTAAGCTGAACGCTGAGGAATTGTTAGAGATGACATTTTCAGATCCAATTCGATACGATGAGAAAGGTAATCTAAGAGGTAATCAACGCATACTTGATGAAGACAAGCGAGTAAAAGAAATTAAAGATTTTGTTGAAGGTAGCGACGCTGCATTTCCTAATTCTATTATATTGTCCGCTAATTATGATGAAGATGGATTTAATGTAAGTGATGAAGGATTGAGATGGAGATTTGAAAACGGAAAATTAATAATTCCAACAAATAAAAAATTAGCATCCATTATCGACGGCCAACATAGAATCTTTGGATTTAAGGACGCTAATAGCCAAGCCAAAAGGATGGAATTAGTTTGTTCTGTATATATAGATTTGCCTAATGCTCTACAAGCTTATCTATTTGCAACGATAAATACTAACCAGAAGAAGGTTGATAAGAGTTTAGCGTATGCTCAGTTTGGATTTAATGCAGACGATGAAGATTCTCCTTCTTGGTCACCTGACAAATTAGCAATTGCTTTACATAATAAATTTAACAATGATACAGATAGCCCCTTCTATCGTCACATTAAAATTGCTCCTCAAATTGACGATGTGTTAAGAAAAGAACTTAAAAACTCAAAGTAGTTGGTCTCAACGGCAACTATTGTGGATGGAATACTTCGGTTAATTTCCACTAACCCGAAAAAAGATAAATATGAGTTGCAAAAACTGCCTTTGAAAGAACGGGTTAGAAGTATTCTTCCTACTGATAATTCACCTTTGCGTTATCAGTATTTGGAGGCTTTAGATTTGGTAATCTATAAAATAGTGTTTAACTATTTTAAAGCTGCTGAGAATGTTTTATTTGATAACGCTCCGGTCAATTCATCGATCATTAGAACTATAGGTATTCAAGGACTTTTTGATGCACTTAGACGTATTCTGAATCAGGAGAAAGACATCGATAGAACGCTAAAAACGGCGGACTTGCGCAAAGAACGTTTTGTTAAATTATTTGACGAAGTCAGGAAAGTTGACTTTTCTAGTGATTTTTTTCAATTCTCTGGTGTCGGACGCGGTAACATTACGGACGTTTTGTTGGTGGCTGGCGGTTACATTGAATTTCCAAGAGAAGAGGATGCGAAAAATGAAAAAGATTTAGAGCGCATCAACAAGAGAATTAATCATCTCAACCAAGTCAAGGAACTGATTAAAATAGATACTCAGACATCAGATGATGATTAGATAAAATAGACCACTCATGTACACAAAATACACACGAGCAGTTTATCATGTGCAAAGAAGCGTCAAAATTGTACGTGATAACGTATAAGCCGGTGGCTGGTTGAGCCACTACCTGTCAGGAATCCGATGGTAACGAATCGCTCAGCACGTTGTAGGGAAGCAGGTGTTGCCAGAGCGTTGCTACACTACAAACCTGAGCCTGGGCGTCAAGGCGGAAATCCTGAGCCGAAGGTGTCACGACCAGCAACGGGATTGTATTCAAATCGCGGCTGGCAATGTAGTTTCCCCGGCTTAGGACAGGGGCGTTGGTATATTTAATCTCAATGCCTACTACTGGTTGGCCTCCGCGTACGAGCACTAAATCCAGTTCTGATCCGTCGGCTGTGCGATAATAGTAAGGTTGGGCATCATAGGCCAGATTAGCCACTACCTGCTGAAGCACATAGCCCTCCCACGAACTACCCACGTGCAAACTACCACTGAGGGCTTCGGTCGTTTGAATGGCCGCTAACGCATGAAACATACCGCTGTCTCTGATGTACAGTTTGGGGGCTTTGACTAACCGTTTACCGATATTGACGAAGTAAGGAGACAGCCGACGAATCAAGAAAGCTTGTTCAAGGAAATCCAGATAGTGCTGAATGGTCGGTACACTCAATCCCAATGAACGAGCCAATTCAGAAATATTCAACTGATTCGCATGAACACTCACCAACATCGATAGAAGTGTACGTACGCGGGCGGGTGAAGCCCCCAGACCTAAACTGGGTAAGTCTCGTTCTACATACGTTTGGATGAAGTCGTTCATACGTCGACTGGCAGAGCGGTCGCTGGCAGCCAGCAACATATCGGGGTAGCCACCACGCAGCCAGTGTTGCTGATAAGGAATTTGTCCCTGAACTTCCAGCCAGGTAAGCGGTTGAAGCTCCAGGTAGGCAATACGACCCGCCAGGGACTCTGAACTTTGCTGAAGCAGTTGAGGAGATGCAGAGCCTAAAAGAATGAACCGTCCGGCGACCCGGTGGCGATCAATAAGCGACCGTAGCAGCGGAAATAGTTGGGGCATCCGCTGAATTTCGTCGATGATAACAAGTTTGTCTTGTCGTTCTGATAAATAAAGTTCAGGGTTTTGCAGACGGTTTAGGTCTTCTAAAGATTCCAGATCAAGATAGACTGGTTCAGGGGTAAACTGGCTTGTCAGCGTTCTCACTAAGGTAGTCTTTCCTACTTGACGGGGTCCAAGAAGAGCTACCGCTGGTCGGTCTTTTACCAGCTCTATTAAATCTGTGCTAAGCGTACGGTCAATCATTACACCGTAAAATTAAATATTTACTTTAAATTTACGGTAATGCGATCATGCCTTTACAGCAAGAAAAAGAGTATGCAGAAAGATAGATAAGCAGCCTTTGGGATAGTAGAACTCCCTTAGCATCAACCAAGTAAATTTGTACTTGACCTACAAATTTACTTGGTTAACACTCGCAGCAAACAACCGGGCGGAGGGAAAGTTACTGAGTAGTCTCCTATTTAGTATTCGTTGTGACCTTCAATACAACCGCATCATCACCCCAGACTAAGCCTAACAAATGGCTCGTGCTGGCTACGCTGGCCTTCGGAACGTTCATGGCGACCCTCGACAGCAGCATCGTCAACATTGCCCTGCCCACCATCCGGCGCGAACTGAATGCCGGTGACAGTGTCGAGTGGGTTGTGCTCAGCTACCTGCTCACGACCACCAGTACGCTACTCATCATGGGCAAACTATCGGACTGGCTGGGTCGGCGGTCGATGTACATCACCGGATTTGCCGTCTTCGTATTTGGTTCGCTGCTGTGTGGACTGTCGTGGAACGTTGCGTCGCTGATTGGCTTCCGAATCGTGCAGGGGTTGGGGGCGTCCATGATTTTCGCCATTGCGCCCGCCATCATCTCCGATACGTTCACCGCTCAGGAACGGGGGCAGGCATTGGGGCTAATGGGCGCTATCGTAGCGGCTGGGTCCAGCACGGGGCCGGTGGTGGGCGGTTTGCTGCTGGGCAAATTTGGCTGGTCGAGCATATTCTTCGTCAACGTACCCATCGGGCTAATCGCCATCTGGCGGGCGTCGGTGGTGCTGCCGCCCAGTCCTACGCAACCCCGACAGCCGTTTGACTTGGTCGGAGCGGGGCTGTTTCTGGTCGGCGTAACGACATTGCTAACCGGGCTGGACTTTGGGCCGGAGCCGGACTACGGGTGGAGGCATCCGCTCGTGCTGGGTCTGCTGAGTAGTGGTTTCGTGCTGCTGGGGCTGTTTTTCGTCTGGGAGAGCCGTACACTTGCGCCAATGCTGCAACTGAGCCTGTTCAAAATTCGTCCCTACACGTCGGCCATTGTTGCAGCCTGGTTAGGCTTCGTGGCTGCGGGCGGTAATCTGTTTATTATTCCGTTTTTTCTCCAGCAACTCTTAGGATTTACCCCCCAGATGGCGGGGCTGGTGCTGCTGGCCGGTCCACTAACGCTGAGCGTCATTGCGCCCATTGGTGGGTATCTGTCGAGCCGGGTCAGTACAAGGGGCTTGGCCAGTACGGGTCTGATTATCGCGGCTACCGGTTATTTCGCGTTCTCGTTTCTGCGGGCCGACTGGGTCTGGCAGGATGTAGTTTGGCGCAGTTCGCTGGTTAGTTTTGGGTTTGCCCTGTTTCAGTCGCCCAATAGCAGCAGTGCGCTCAATGCCGCTCCACTGGCGCAACGCGGGGTAGCCAGCAGCGTGATTGCCTTCATGCGGAACATGGGGTTGGTGGTCGGCATTGCGCTGTCGGCTGCCGTCTGGTATAGTGTTCGTAACTACTATGCCCTAACGCACCAGACCAGCCCGGCGAGTCCAATAGCCCAATTAGCGGGTATGCGATCTGTGTATTGGGTGATGACCGCCTTGGTCCTGACGGCGGCTGTGGTCTCGCTCAGCCGGGGTAAATCACGATTGAGACTCACCAGCCGGAGGAAGCGGGGGAGGGCGTATCAACGCTGGCGGGCTGAGCGAAAGAAGATTGTTCGTATGTTGCTTACCTAAATCAGATAGGTAGGCAACATGAAACGAGTCGAGACGATTGACGTGATCCGGGGCATCGTGATGGTGGTTATGGCCCTGGACCACGTCCGGGATCTGCTTCATATCCCCGCCCTGACGCAGGACCCTACAAATCTCGCAACGACTACCGCCCCGGTTTTCCTGACCCGCTGGATCACCCATCTCTGCGCCCCTACGTTCGTGTTCCTCTCCGGAACGTCGGCTTACCTGTCGCTGCAAAGACGCAGTACGGGTGATCGGGCCGCGACGTCACGCGGCACGGAGTCGGCCCGATCATTTCTGCTGAAACGTGGGTTGGTGTTGATTCTGCTGGAAATTACGCTTATCAATTTCGCCTTCTGGACCGATATTCAGTTCCGATCACTCATGCTTCAGGTGATTTTCGTAATCGGTGGCGGCTTAGTGCTGCTATCAGCGCTGTCTAAGTTACCGGTTCGGTGGTTGGGTATTATTGGCCTGAGTATTATTTTCCTACACGACCTGCTCCAACTGGTACCTACGTTCGCCAATCCGGCGGCCCGATTGGGCTGGTCATTGTTGTTTCGCACGGATGTGTTTCCAATCAGCGCTAATTTTATGCTGCTCGTCGCGTATCCGCTCATTCCGTGGTTCGGAATCATGCTGGTGGGGTTTGCGTGCGGGCCGGTGTTCGCCTTACCGATGGATCAGCGCCGGAAGCGGCTGCTGCAATTTAGTGTAGCGTTGCTGGGGTTATTTTTAGTGGTACGGGCCATTAATGTGTACGGTAACGCCACGCCCTGGACCGTCCAGAAAGACGGCCTGTTTACGGTTTTGTCTTTCCTGAACGTCAGCAAATACCCGCCGTCGTTGCTCTACGCGGCCGTCACGCTGGGTATCATGTTCGGAATGTTGTGGTTAGCCGACGGGGCCAATACGGTCGTTACCCGCGTGCTGACGGTTTACGGAAAGGTGCCGCTGTTCTATTACCTCATTCACTGGTATTTGGTGAAAGCGGCCATGATTGGGATGTTTTTGGGGCAGGGCTACCAGTTGAGCGATATGCCGATTGGTCCACTGAGTTTTGGCCGACCGGCGGGGGCGGGTGTGTCGTTGCCGGTGGTGTACGTCGTCTGGTTGGGGTTGGTGGTGTTGCTGTATCCGCTCTGTCGTTGGTATGGCCGTTACAAATTGGAACACCCAGAGATGAGTTGGTTGCGGTATGTTTGATGTGGGGATGATACCCGGTACCCGTGTTCTACCGCTACCGACGCCTTCGGCTGTTACGTCCCTAAGGGACAGCAATTAACGACTTGTCCCGTAGGGACGTAACAGCAACGCGTCGGTTGAATCGGCAATCACCCCAATCTTTTTGTCCTCTGGGAATGAACTCTCATTCCAACGGCTTGAATATATAGGCATCATAATACTCGATACCAAACGCATCCAAAAATCGTCGGTATTCGTCCAGAAATGTTCGGGTACGGTGGTGATTCTCCTGATTTTCAATGTACTTGATAACGACCGGTAGCTGGCTTTTGCTATACGAAAATGCACCGTAGCCTTCCTGCCAGGCAAACCGGCTTCTCGTTAGGCGGTTGTCGTTGATCCATTTGGAAGAATCCTGTTTGAGTTGCTGCATCAGGTCGGAAAGCGATTGTGTGGGACGCATACCGATCAAGATATGAACATGATCCGGCATCCCATTGATAACGAGTAGTTTGTGACCGTGGTTGTGAATAACGCCCGTCATATAGCCATACAAGTCATATTTCCAGATGGGCGCAATAACAGCGGTTCGGTGTTTAACGGCGAAGACCAATTGCAGATGAATTTGGGTATAGGTGTTGGGCATAGTGGTGGGGTTTAGAAGAAGGGCAAGTTCGGTTTTTTACGAATGTCTGCACCGACGCGTTGCTGTTATGTCCCTACGGGACAAGAAAATGTGGAGACCGACACCGATCTACCGACGCTACGCTATTAGGTCCCTACGGGACGGCATATAATGTATCGTCCCGTAAGGACCTAATAGCGCAGCGTTGGTAGCACAAATAGCATCGTGTTTTTCCGTTTTGTCCCGTAGGGACGTAACAGCCGAAGGCGTCGGTAGAATGATGGTAATTCGCCCGTGTTCCATCGTCCCGTAGGGACGTAACAGCAACGCGTCGGTAGATTATCCCACCAACGCCCGCAACCCCTCAACCACACCCCGAACGGCATCTACGGTGGTCGTAATGTCGGCGTCGGTGGTGAAGCGACCGAGACTGAACCGCAGACAGGAAAACGCTTCGGTCTCACTCAACCCCATAGCCAGCAGCACGTGCGACGGGTCGATGCTGGCGGCTGTGCAGGCTGAACCGTTCGAGACGGCGATGCCCTCTAACCCCATAATCAACGCGTCAGAGTCGCAGTCCCGAAATAGAATATTTATCGTGTTGTAGAGCCGGTGCTCACGACTGCCGTTAACCGACGTGCCGGGGATAGTCAGTAGTTCGGTTTCTAAACGGTCGCGCAACGCACCAACCCGTTGCGCATCTTGCCCCATCTCCAGCCTGGTCAACTCAACCGCTTTACCCAAACCCACGATGCCTGGCACATTGAGGGTGCCGCTGCGGAAACCGCGTTCGTGTCCTCCGCCGTGCAGGATGGCTTCCAGCTTTACTTTATTGGGTCGGCGCTGCCGTACGAATAACCCGCCTACCCCCTTGGGTCCGTAAAACTTGTGCGCCGAAAAAGTTAGTAGGTCAATGTGGTCGCGGTCGACATCAATCGGTAATTTACCCACGGCCTGCGTCGCGTCGGTCATGAACAGGGCACCGGCTGCGTGGGCCATTTGTGCGATCTCCTGAATCGGTTGAATAACGCCGGTTTCATTGTTGACGAGCATAACCGACACCAAAATCGTATCGGGTCGGATGGTGGCTTTCACCAACGATAAGTTCAGCAAACCGTCCGGTTGAACGGGTAAATACGTGACCTCAAAACCGTGCGTTTCCAGATAGCCACATACGTCCAGCACGGCTTTGTGTTCAGTCTGAACCGTGACGATGTGCTTACCTCTGTGCTGATACTGCTCGGCAACGCCTTTAATAGCCAGATTGATGGACTCAGTCGCCCCCGATGTAAAAATTAATTCATGAGTCTCACAGCCCATTAAATCGGCCATGTGCTGCCGTGCCCGTTTCACCGGCCCCCACCCCGAACGGGTGCGTACTGGCCGCATTAGCAAAATTGTCGGTCAGGAACGGCATCATCGCGTCCAGAACGCGCGGGTCGAGCCGGGTCGTGGCGTTGTTGTCGAGGTAAATCATTGGTGAAGATAACAAGAAAGGACAGAAAGACCGGGGAGGAAAGAAGGAACAAGGGGATAGATAATTGGGTCGGTTCATAAAAAATCTGTCCACCCCAACGCACTTTTCCTTATGTTTGGGCATACCAATTCACTATGATCACTCATAAAATACCCTCCTTTGTAACGGCCATTTGTTTGTCCGTGTTGATTGCCAATGGTTTAACCGGCTGCCAGTCGAAAGGCTCAGATACGACCGAAGCTGGAACAAGTACTACATCGGTTGATGCGTCCCCTGCTGACAAACCGGCGGATGTCAAAACCGAAACTGCTACACCGGCTCCCGACCCGAGCACTATCCCGGCAGACAAGATTGCGAATGCCGCTGCAATTATAGCCCGGCCGCAGGTGCCGATTCTATGTTACCATCAGATTCGCGACTGGCGTCCGCGGGATTCCAAAAGCATGAAGGACTACATTATCCCGACGGCGGCCTTCCGCGAACAAATGCAGATGCTGGCCGACAGCGGCTACCACACCGTGTTACCCGACCAACTCTATGCCTACCTGACCACCGGCGCACCGCTGCCGCCAAAGCCCATTATGCTCACCTTCGACGATGGCGACCTCGACCAATACGAAACGGCCGTGCCCATTCTGGAAAAGCACGGTTTCAAAGGCGCGTTTTTCATCATGACCGTGGCCATCGGTCGGCGGGGTAAGCAACCCTACATGGACAAAGCGCAGATTAAAGACCTTTCCGACCGGGGCCATGCTATTGGGGCGCACACGTGGGATCACCACAATGTGAAAAAATACCAGGGCGACGACTGGAAAATACAGGTTGAAGAGCCAAAAGCGAAATTAGAAGCGATCATCGGTAAGCCTGTTAAGTACTTTGCGTACCCGTTCGGGCTTTGGAACAAGCAGGCGCTGCCCGAAATTCAGAAGCGCGGCTACGTAGCGGCATTTACCCTCGCCGACAAGCGCGATGATGACATGCCGCTCTATACTGTTCGGCGCATCATCGCAGGGGGACAGTGGAAAGCAACGACTATGTATCGCAACATGATGCAAAGTTTCGATTAACGCGCAGGAAGTATTAATCCGCTGGGTCTTTTTGAGCCGTAGTGCCAACCTTAACGGGTTTGCACTACGGTTTTTTTGTATAAAATATTCGAGTAGGTTACAAGAAAAGTATAAGAAAATATTTGTATATTACCTTTTCTTGCTCTACCTTCCCTTGTATCAAATCGTTTACAGCCATGAAAACATACGTGTTGGTAATTGCGATTGTACTCAGCAGCCTGTCAGAGAGCCTGGCGCAGGCTGACCACGAAGCCATCAAACGGGTGCTTCGCAGCGAAACAGAAGGATTTTTTAAGCGCGACAAAGTCGAGTGGTCTAACGCATGGGCACATGCGCCCTATATTCACTTCGCGGCTAACCTGTACGGGGGCGATTTTATGCTGATCGAGGGCTGGAACAAGCTGGAGAAACAGTTCGCCAGTCAGTTCAAAAGCTCAAAAGTGACGGACAAAGTGGTGGTGCAGAATTCAAACTACACTATCCGCCAAAACGGGAATATGGCCTTCGTAGCTTATGACCAGACGCTGCTGGATAGTCACGGTAAAACAACGTCGAAGGAATCGCGGGTGGTGGAAAAGATCAACGGGCAGTGGAAGATTATCAACGTCACAGCGCTGACAAACCTGAAAAGTTTCGGGTTAGCACAACAGAAATAGGAGTCTGGCAAACTGATTTGCTCAGTGACTCAACCACCAAACTGATTTACCAATCCTTCGAGCGTTTTTAGGGGCTGAACGCCCGACTGCCGCCACACAATCTTACCGTTTTTGAACAGAATCATCGTCGGAATACTCCGAATCTGGTATTGATCGGCGGCTTTCTGCGCATTGTCCACGTTGATTTTTACAACGCGCACTTTATCGCCAACCCGGTCGGTGAGTTGCTTCAAAATAGGGGTCTGCTGTTTGCAGGGGCCGCACCAGTCGGCGTAGAAATCGACCAGCACGGGCGTTTCACCGTGAATGAGGTCGTTGAAAGAAGGTTTGTTCATAACGTACTGCGTGTTTAAGTGTGTTTGTGTTTTGTCATTCCGACGGAGGAGGGATCTCAAGTTAGCCTATCCTTGAGATCCCTCCTCCGTCGGAATGACAAAACCCCCGTTATTGCTCCTCATTCACCGGCTCGTTCATGATGGTGTGGCCCATCTTGTCGCGCTTGGTGCGTAGGTAGCGTTCGTTGTAGGGATTCGACGCAATTTCAATGGGTACGGTATCGACTATTTCGAGTCCGTAACCCATCAGTCCCGCCCGTTTTTTTGGATTGTTGGAGATGAGCCGGAGTTTACGAACGCCCAAATCACGCAAAATCTGCGCCCCTACGCCGTAGTCGCGGGAGTCCATCGGTAAACCCAAATCGAGGTTGGCTTCGACCGTATCGCGGCCCGTTTCCTGAAGTTTATAAGCCTTCAATTTGTTGAGCAGGCCAATCCCACGCCCTTCCTGAAACATGTACACGACTACGCCCCGCCCTTCAGCTTCGATCATTTTCATGGATGCGTGAAGCTGCCCCCCGCAGTCGCACCGGCACGACCCGAAAATGTCACCCGTAACGCAGGACGAATGAACCCGCACCAGCACCGGTTCATTCGGTTCCCAGGTGCCCTTCACCAACGCTAAGTGCAAATCGCCGGTGTTGCTCTGCCGGAATGCGATCAGATCAAAATGGCCGTGTTCGGTCGGCATATCGACGCCGATTTCGCGCCGGATCAGCGTTTCGGTTTGCAGCCGGTACTCGATTAAATCCTGAATGCTAACGAGCTTCATACCGAAGCGGTCGGCCAAAACACGCAACTGTGGCAAACGAGCCATGGTGCCGTCTTCGCTCAGCACTTCGATCAGGACGCCAACCGGGGCCAGACCGGCTAATTTGGCCAAATCAACGGCCGCTTCGGTATGACCGGCCCGCCGAATGACGCCACCCGCTACGGCCCGCAACGGAAAAATGTGCCCCGGCCGACCCAGATCGTCGGGTGTAGTCGTTGGGTCAACGAGCGCCTGAATGGTTTTGGCCCGGTCCGACGCTGAGATGCCGGTGGTGCAGCCGTGACCCAACAAATCGACCGAAACGGTAAATGGCGTTGTATGAACCGACGTGTTGCTGCTCACCATCATGTCCAGACCAAGTACGTCGCAGCGTTCCTGAGTCAGGGGCGCACACATCAGCCCGCGAGCCTCACGCACCATAAAATTGACCATTTCGGGCGTAATCATTTCGGCCGCACAGATCATGTCGCCTTCGTTTTCGCGGTCTTCGTCGTCCACGACCAGCACAATTTTGCCCGCCTTAATATCCGCAATGGCCTCTTCGATCCGGTCCAGCCGGATGGGAGCGGCATCTGTGGGCGTCGTCTGATCTATGTTGGTATTATTATTGCTCATCGCTTTGGTTGATGCGTGTTGGTGATCGTAAATCTAAATTTCTACACTTGGTCTGGGCGTTTTCAGTAGGTTGGTAACCCCCGTCTTCTACCGAAACCACGCGAACTACAACCGGAAAACTCTTTTTCAGCGAGATACGTTTCGCGCCGGATGCGAAAAGGTCCGCTGAATCGTTTTTACCAATAGAACTCACCAACTCAAACGAACGCTAAAAACCTGTACTCTACGTGCGAATTTTACGATTGTGGCCGACTGACAGAAGAGCAATATCTGGGTGGCTTGTACGCTGGCAGCTCATTTCTTTGTTTTTCTTTTTTTTAGTCCCTGCAATTCAGTCAGTAGCCCAGGACCCCAACAATAATTACTGCGTTGACAAGCAGGGGGCAGCTACGGGGGGCTTCACGTTGGACAAGGAAAAAGTATGTGTGGGAGAAGCGGTGAGAATTGCCGGTGGGATCCCAACAGGCTTAGCAAACACGGGTTACATACCGCAGTACGGCGGAAAAGGTATTCCGGTTACTACGCAGCCAGGTCCAGTTTTTCAATATACTACCCCTGGTTCCTTCACTATTCTTCAGGTGGGAACCATTAACGGGCTGCGGGCGGTAGCGTGCCGGGAAGTGACGGTGCTGCCTCTCGACCCCATTAAGTTTACGGCGAGAGGCTGCTCCGGCCGACAGGCACTCGTCAACGTCGCGCTCGATGCCAGCACCAGTCAGTACGACAGTTACATCATCAACTGGGGCGACGGGCAAAACAGTGCACCCCTGAGCCGGGCCGAAATCGCGACGCAGCAGTCGCATACCTACAGCAACAATGCTGCCTACACAATTCGGATTACGGGGCGTTATGCAGCCCCAGCTAATTGTGAGACGCCGTTGGCCGCTACCCAAACCACGCAGCAAACCATCGCGCTATCGGCGGCAACCGCCCAACCCTCCATCACGAAGCTGACGACCACCAGCGATAACAGCATCACAATACAGTACCAGGCCGGAACGGGCGTTGAGGTAGAACTCTTTCAGAAAGACGGCAGTGGAAACTACGTATCAACGGGTCAGAAGGGAGCCAGCGCGGGTACGTTTGCCGTGCCCACCGACGCCAGACAGGTACAGTGCTTTCAGGTGGTCGCGCAGGACGCCTGCAGCGCTGCCGGGAAACGTTCGGACGAGGTATGCAGCTTAGTATTAGACGCCAAAGCGGCTAACAAACGCAATGACCTAACCTGGAAACCCTACGCCGGTACGCTGTCGGCGACGACGCAGTTCCGTCGCTACCGGATCTACCGGAACGGCTCCCCCGGAACCACGTATTTCCAGCAGAGCATCACCAGTCATGGTGATATCAACCGGGTAGAGTGCGGTGCGCAATATTGCTACACGATTGAAGCAACCATTTCCGGGCTGGTCGAAACGGTTGTTACATCGGCTCCGGTTTGCGTAACCGGCATCAACGGCGACTTGCCAAATTCGTTAGGCAACATTCTCGTGTCGGTCGAAAACAACCACCCCCGGTTGGTCGCGACCTTACCCACCACCGGCACCTCGTCCAGTTACACATTAGCCGTCAGCCGGGCCGATGGACCATCGGGTACGTTCCAGCCGGTAGGGACGGTGACCAACAGAAATACGTTTACCGACGAAACCGCGGATGCCTCGGCCGGGTTGTACTGCTATCAACTGACGTACATCGCTGCCTGTGGGCTGTCATCGCCCCCGTCTCAGCCGGTGTGTACGGTGTTTTTAGCGTCGCAGTCAGCCACCACCATCGACTGGACGGCCGCGTCACCGTTTACACCGGGTACGGTTTCCAGTTACACCGTGGAGGTTATTGACTCGGTTAATGGCACGAAGCGGGAAATTCAGATGGGTAACAAACTGCGCTACGAACCTGACCCCAACGACCCCACGATTCAGGCGCAGAAGTACCGGATCATTGCCGTGTCGGGTACGGGGCAAGTGAGTTATTCCAACTTTTTCACGCTCCGGCGCGAGGTTAAAATTCTGGTTCCCGATGCCTTCTCACCTAATGGCGACGGCCTTAACGACGAATTCGTGGCTAAAGGAATTTACGTCGACCAGTTCAGGATGATGATCTACAACCGCTGGGGACAGGTTATCTACGCAACATCCGACAAAACGAAGGGCTGGGACGGCACCGCCGATGGTCAGCCGGTGGCGGTGGGGCAGTATATGTACCGCATCGAAGTACAAGATCTGACCGGTCTCAAAACTGTTCGGACGGGTGCCGTGTTATTGATACGATGAAGGTGAGTTAATCAGTTAGTGAGTCGGTCAGATGCTGACGCTTGTTGCACTCTGATCGACTCACTAACTGATTAACTCACTGACTAACAGTATGGACATGATGGATATGTTCGGGAAAATGAAGGAAGTTCAGTCCCGAATGAAAGACGCTCAGGAGACACTGCGCACCGTAACCGAAACGGGTGATTCGGGCGCGGGTTTAGTTAAGGTGACGGTAAACGGCCTGAAAAACGTACTCAGCGTCGAGATCGACCCTGACTTGATCAAGCCTGACGACCGCGAAATGCTACAGGATCTTATTGTGGCGGCAACCAACATCGCCATGGCCAACGTAGAAACCAAAGCCCGCGAACACCTCCGTCAGGCTACCGAAGGGCTGCTGCCCAATATTCCCGGTCTGAATTTAGACGGGTTGATGTCGTAATTAGTCAGGGAGTCGATTAGTTAGTAAGTTGGTCAGTGGCTAAAGCTGGCACTACTGACTGACTAACTAATCAACTCACTGACTCACTGACTCCTCTTTGTGGACCTTCTTGCTATCGTAATTCTTAATTACAACGGTCTCTCCTTCTTAGCTGATTTTCTGCCGTCGGTGCTGGCCAATGCCGATGGACACCCCGTTTACGTAGCCGACAGTGCATCGACCGATGGCTCGGTACGCTTTGTGCGGGACACTTTTCCTACCGTTCGGATCATTGAACTGCCCCGTAATGAGGGCTACGCCGGTGGCTACAACCGCGCCCTCGATCACCTCCTGACGCAGTATGGCGGGGCTACCTACTACGTGCTGCTCAATTCCGACATTGAGGTGACGCCGGGCTGGCTTTCGCCCGTGCTGAACCTGCTGGAGACCAACCCCCAGATTGCCGCCTGCCAGCCTAAAATTCGGTCCTACGCCCAGCGCGAACTGTTCGAGCATGCAGGAGCCGCGGGTGGTTTTGTCGACTGGCTCGGTTATGTTTTTTGCCGGGGGCGGGTCTTCGCCCAGTTTGAGGTAGATAGGGGTCAATATGACGATAACAAACGCGTATTTTGGGCTACGGGAGCCTGTCTGTTTGTACGGGCGGACGTGTTCCACCAGACCGGCGGCTTTGACGCGTCGTTCTTTGCGCACATGGAGGAAATTGACTGGTGCTGGCGCGTGCAGCGGCTTGGGTATGAGGTCTGGGCGTGTGGCGAATCGACCGTTTATCACGTTGGGGGCGGCACACTGCACAAATCGAATCCGCAAAAGACATACCTCAATTACCGAAACAGCCTGTTTATGCTGTACAAAAACTGGCCCGCCGGTGGCTGGTTCTGGGGCAAAATCTTACTGCGTTTAGTGCTGGATGGCCTTTCTTCATTACTATTCCTGAAGGTTGGGCAGTGGCGCGATGTGGTAGCGATCCTACGGGCGCATTTTGCGTTCTATGGCCGGTTGCCGCAACTCCACCGGCAGCGGAGGATACTACAGCGGGAACAAAAAACAGACGTGGCGCTGTATCCGCGCAGCATCGTCTGGCAGTATTTTGTAGAAGGAAAAATGACCTACTCGGAAATGTATAATGCAAAATGAGCAATGGATAATGACTGATGGCCAGTTCATTATCCATTACTCATTTTGCATCATACATTAGTTTTCAGAGTTCCCAAACCGTAGGGTGGGCGTGTCGGCGGAGGTGCGTTTTCATCTCCATCCAGAAGGCCATAATCAGGTATAAGATTACGGGGGATCCGAGCGTCAGAAACGACGTATAGATAAAATAAAGCCGGATGCTGCTGGCCGAGATACTCATCTTCTCCCCCAGCCGGGTACAGACACCAAATGCCTGCTTTTCAACGAAATATCTAATTTTATACATACCAGTTTTTTTACTGCGTCAACGGGTTCTTCACGGACATACGTCAACGGGATAATAGCAAAGCTAACGAATTCAGTGGGCAGATTGTGTGCCATTTATAAAGAAAAATCAGCTAAAAAGAGGCAACGGTTTCAAAAAGTGTCGTGCAGACAGCCGAAGTCAGAACATTTTCAGTTTATTTGTGTCAAAACGGAGACTGATATTAGATGTTGACCTTATCCGCTTTTCATCGACAAAGTTTGCTGACTATCAACCACATGTCTCGCTTACGGTGTGCCTTGATTCCGCCTTCAGAACCTTTGTTACTGACTAACGCTCTGTAAGTTCCTCCAATTTAATTTTTTTACGTTTTATGCAAACTGGTATAATAAAATTCTTCAATGAAGGTAAGGGTTACGGATTTATCGTTGAAGACGATACCAACCGGGACATCTTTGTCCACATTACCGGTCTGAATGGACTCACCGTACGGGAGAAAGACCGGGTTCAGTTTGAAGTCGTTGATGGCAAGAAAGGTCTCAACGCGGTGAAAGTAAAAAAGTTAGAGTCAGACTATTGAATGCACGTAATTAAGTTTTTAGGTGTGTACCGGGACGCCGGACCGGTGTTTTAGTCCCGCTGATTGTCAAACACATACACACTTAAAACGTATACCCACAAGGGCAGATTAGTCAACATAGCAGCGAGTGCCCGCTTAGTTTCCCGTCCAGCCCCGTACGTCGATCATATTCGGCATGGGCGCGTCCATCTTCAGCTTCTTGCGCACTCCGCCAAGATCGTTAAACAGTTTGTTGGGGCTGGCTGCCCGAAGTTGCTCCACGGTCAGAAAGCCTAACTTCTGCACCGCCGGAACCCACTCAGCCGGTACGCCCGCTTCGACAAAGTCGGTTTCCGTCGATAGGTCAGCCTTCTTTTCGGGGCGCATCTGCGGGAAAAACAAGACGTCCTGAATGGAGGGTTGATTGGTCATAATCATGGCCAGCCGGTCGATACCCAAGCCGACGCCCGCCGTGGGCGGCATCCCGTATTCGAGCGCCCGCAAAAAGTCTTCGTCCAGTGCCATAGCTTCTTCATCGCCCCGCTCCGCCAAGCGCAGTTGCTCTTCAAAGCGTTCGCGCTGGTCGATGGGGTCGTTCAATTCCGAATACGCATTCGCAATTTCCTTGCCGTTGCAAATGGCCTCGAACCGCTCCACCAAACCCGGTTTGCTGCGGTGCTTTTTGGTCAGGGGCGACATCTCGACGGGGTAGTCGGTGATGAACGTCGGCTGAATCAGGTTGGGTTCGCAGGCTTCGCCGAAGAGTTCGTCGATTAGTTTCGACTTGCCCATCGTGCTGTCTACCCGGATGCTGCGGCCCTCGGCCACTTGCCGCAAGCCCGCTTCGTCCATCGCCGACACGTCGATACCGGTGTATTCCTGGATGGCCTCGAACATGGTCAGGCGTCTCCAGGGGCGTTTGAAGTCAATCTCGTTTTCACCAACGGTCACTTTGGTCGTGCCCGCTACATCCAGCGCCACTTTCTCCACCATTTCCTCAATGGTGTCCATCATCCACAAGTAATCTTTGTAGGCTACGTAGAATTCGACCTGCGTGAACTCGGGGTTGTGGGTGCGGTCCATGCCCTCGTTGCGGAAGTCTTTGGCAAACTCGAACACGCCATCGTAACCGCCCACGATGAGCCGTTTCAGGTACAACTCATTGGCGATGCGCATGTACAGCGTCATGTCGAGTGAGTTGTGGTGAGTGCGAAAGGGCCGGGCGGCTGCCCCGCCGTGGATGGGCTGTAGAATGGGCGTTTCGACTTCCAGATACCCTTTCTGGCTCAGAAACTGCCGGATCGAGTTAACTAATTTGGTACGCTTCACGAACACATCGCGCACCTGCGGATTCACGATCAGATCGACGTAACGCTGGCGGTAGCGCTGCTCAGGGTCAGTAAAGGCGTCGTACGTTTCTTTTTCCCCCTGCTCATTCACGCCTTCCTTCACCACCGGCAGGGGCCGTAATGACTTATTCAGAATTTTGAACGACCGCACGTGTACGGACAACTCGCCGGTGAGGGTCGTGAACACGTGACCTTCAATACCAATAATGTCGCCGATGTCCAGCAGTTTTTTGAAGACGGTGTTATACAGCGTTTTGTCGTCACCGGGGCAAAGGTCGTCGCGTCGGAAATAAAGTTGCAACCGACCGGTGGAGTCCTGTAGTTCGGCAAACGACGCACTGCCCATGATACGGAAGCTCATCAACCGCCCCGCCAGCCGAATTGTGCTATACTGGGCATCCGTCGAAAAATCGAGGTGTGGTTCATAGCCGCCCTGCGTATCGGCCCCCGTCTTATCCGCAAAAGCCGCACGGATATCGACAATGGTGTGGGTTACATCAAACAGGTCGGCGGGGTAGGGATCGATGCCCATCCGCATTAATTCTTCGCGCTTCTGTCGGCGGTTTATCTCTTGTTCGCTCAGCATTCTTGATTGAATTGTACCGAAAGTTCGGCAGTACGTGCCTGACCTCTACAGGATTCGACCTGACTAAAATCAGGGTGCAAAAATAGCGAAAAGGATCGGCGTTTAGTGGGATGAGGAACAAACAAGCCGTTGGTGTAAGCCGTCGACCATTCCACTACTTTTTTATGAACGTATAAAAAAAGTAGCTATCATTGTGATATCATAATGATAGCTACTTCACATTAACCTCTTACGACAATGCAGGATAAAAAGCTTACTTCTATTTCTGGTTACTTGTTTTTACTGGTTGCCTTGATCTGCTTCGTTTTGGCGGGCGTCATGTTTCGTGTTTACGGCCCCATTCTATCATTTTTGCTGATTGGGGCCGGTATTTTTATTCTCAAAGGAATCGTAATTATTTACCCGAAAGAGGGCATGACTGCCACCTTTTTCGGGGATTACGTCGGTACAATTAAGGAGACGGGGTTGCGCTGGGTAAATCCGCTTTATAACAAAGTTAAAATCAGCCTGCGTGCCCGTAACCTGAACGGCCCAATTCTCAAGGTTAATGATAAAATGGGTAACCCGGTTGAGATTGCTGCCGTAGTGGTCTGGCAAGTGAAGGACACGGCAAAAGCGTTGTTTGAAGTTGACAACTACGTTAATTTCGTTCAAATTCAGTCCGAAGCGGCCGTTCGGAAGTTAGCGAATACGTACCCATACGACCACATGGAAGACGAAACATCGTCAGTTACGTTGCGCGACAGCACTGGTCAAATTAATTTATTTTTGGAGCAGGAACTGAACGAACGGCTCGACCGGGCCGGGGTTGACATTCTCGAAGCTCGCGTCAGTCACCTGGCGTATTCGTCCGAGATTGCCGGGGCCATGCTACAGCGCCAACAGGCGTCGGCTATGATAGCGGCTCGTCGTTTAATTGTTGAAGGTGCCGTCGGAATGGTCGAGATGGCGTTGGAGCGTCTGGAAAAGAACGGCGTAATCTCGTTGGATGAAGAACGTAAAGCCGCGATGGTGAGTAACCTGCTGGTCGTGCTCTGTGGCGAAAAATCAGTGAGCCCAGTCGTCAACGCTGGAACGCTTTATCAGTAGGCAGTGAGCGGTAAACAGCCATCCGTGTTGACCGTTGATTACTGTTCACTCTGGCTGCTTACTGATAACTGAAACATCATGGCGACTGAAAAAAAAGCGTTCGTGTTGCGGATTCAGGCCGAAACCCTGAAAGAACTGGAGCGCTGGGCGCAGGAGGAGTTTCGGAGCGTAAACGGGCAGATCGAGTTTTTGCTTAACGACGCGCTCCGTAAACGAAAAAAGCGAAACCGGGAACCGGGCGATAATGAAGCTGCCTCTGATCCAACAATTCCCAATCCTGAAGGGGTGGGCTGATACGGACCTGCTATTCCGCCTGTATACTCATTTGTATCAGCCCACCGCTTTAGCGTTGGGAAACGATTGCACAATTTCGCCAATCAGCCGGACGCCTTCCAGCGTCAGCGACGGCACTACGTCGGCGAACGCGTTGTGTAGTGATGTAATCCGGCCCGATAGCCCGCCCGTGGCAACGGCAATGCAGTCGCCACCGAGTTCGGCCCGGATGCGGTCCAGCAGCGAGCGGACCAATCCCTCGTAGCCCAACACGACACCGGCCTGAATCGCGTGGGTCGTGCTCAGTCCCAAGGCTGACGCCGGTACGTCGAGGGGTACTTCGGGCAGTTGAGCCGTGTTAGCAAACAGCGACCGGATGGCGGTTTTGAGACCCGGTGCAATAGCCACGCCCAAAATTTTGCCTTCGCCCGATACCGTTGTGAAGGTTAGAGCCGTGCCAAAATCAACCACAACGCAGTTGCGATGGTAACGGGTGTAAGCGGCTAATGCATTGGCAACGAGATCGGCTCCAATTTCGTGGGGGCGCAGAATTTCGAGCGGTAGTAGTGGGTAAATGGCTGGTCCAACTACGATGGGTTCTAAGCCGAACAACTCCCCCAGCATGGTTCGCATCGTGGGCGTCAGGTCCGGTACGACACTGCTGACAACGGTGGTTTGAATGGCGCTCAGGGGAATATCGGCTTCGAGGAGCCACAGCCGCAATCGCCCTTCGTAGGATTGAGCGGTTTCGTCGGTGCGGGAGGGCGTCCGCCAAATGTGCTGCCAAGCAGTTTGGTTGTAAAAGCCGAAAACGGCGTCGGTATTGCCAATATCAACGATTAGCTGCACGAGGAGCGGATTGAGGACGGTTGCCGGGGCGAAATACGGAGAAAAACGCCACAATCCTGCAATCTGTTCAGGAAGTCATCCCATGGCCTGAAGTCAGGCAATCCCTCAACTAATTACAATACCGCCTGTTTGGGCTTTGCCGTCATGAATTCCTTGAGGTAAAACGGCTCAAACGTAGCAATGTCCTCAAAGCGGCCTTGAGTAAACAGCGGAGTTGCCATAACGCCTATCGTCCGGGCGGAGGGCACAATGAGTTGATCCAGGAAAATAGCATTTTGGTGATGGCCCAGAACAGCCCGGCACTTAGCGGCTCCATCGCCAAAGAACACGACTGGCCCCCGTATTAGCCAATCGCTGAACGACTGACCGTCAATAATCTGGGCCGATGTTGCCTGCAACTCATAACCATCGGTCGCCCCATAAAACGCGCAGTACACTTCCATCCGCCGGGCGTCGATCATGGGGCAAAGCACGTAATTGGCTGGGTAGAACGCCCGAATCTGTTCGGTCATGGCGGCCAGCGTATTGACCGAAAGCAGGGGCTTTTCCAGTGCGAAACAAAGTCCTTTCGCAGTGGAAACGCCGATGCGCAGACCCGTGTAAGACCCCGGTCCTTTGGCAACGGCAATCGCATCAATCTCGCTCAGTTCATGCCCCGTATGCTCAACAACATTGGCAATCAACGTCGTGAGCATAGCCGATGACGTGCGCTCAGTGAATAGCTCGTAACAACCCAGCAGCGCCCCGTCCTGATGGAGCGCCCCCGAACAGACGGTGGTGGAGGTGTCGAGGGAGAGGAGGAGCATTTTTTTAATGAATAATGAGCAATGGATACTATACGATGTGCCTTGATGAGCCTACATTGTACAGTATCCATTGCTCATTATTCATTCTTTGTTCATTTGCCTTTCAAAATCGAAGAATACCGGCCCATGTCGTTGAAGAGGGCGAGGGCAGCTTTCAGGTCGGGGTCGGTGGCGAAGGAAGCTTCTTTCAGGCCCTTTTGCAAATAATAATGACCCGCAATTTCCTGTTCCAGCAGCGACTTAACCTCCCCCTTGAACGTGTTCATGTCGGCGTCTTTGCTGTGCGACACTTTCGTTTTCAGCGCTTTCAACTGATCCTGAATCAAATCAAAGTATTTCTCTTTCTTGGCCGACGCTTCGAGGGTGCCGAGGTCTTTTTCAACCTGCGTTGTGTAATCGTATTCCTTGTCGTTCGACCACTTCACAAACTCGGCGTATTCAGAGTCGGTCAGGCGAAATTCGCGGGCAGGTTTGATGCTGGGGTGCTCGTGGCGGTATTTCACGGCGTAGTCGAAAATCAACCCTTTATTAGTCAGGCTGAGCGCGATGGGCGTGGGCGTGGGCGCTTCCAACACAATGTCGGGCAATACGCCACCGCCGTCGTACACCACACGTCCAGCTTTGGTTTTGAACGCAGTTTTGAGCGAGTCCGCAATTTTGCCAACGCTGCCGTCGGGGTTGCGGTGGCTGTAGTCGATGGCTTGAATACACCGCCCGCTGGGAATGTAGTACTTGGCGGTGGTGATTTTTAGCTTGGTATTGAACGACAATTCGCGGGTGGTCTGCACTAATCCTTTGCCGTACGTGCGCTGCCCAATTAGCACGCCCCGGTCGTAGTCCTGAATCACCCCCGACACGATTTCGGCCGCCGATGCGCTGTGGCTGTTGGTGAGCACGATAATAGGCATTTCGAGGTCCAGCGGTGGGTTCAGGGCCGTGTAAGTCTTGTTCCACTCGGTCACTTTGCCCTTGGTCGTCACCACTTCCGAATCCTTTGGGATAAATGTATTGCAGATGTCGATGGCCATATTAAGCAGCCCACCGGGGTTCTCGCGAACGTCGAGCACGAGTTTCTTCATGCCCTTCCCTTTCAACTCCTGGAATGCCGTGCGAACCTCGCGCGAGGCCGTGCCGGTGAAATCTTTGAGGTCGATGTAACCAACTTCGTCGGAGATCATGCCGTAATACGGCACGTTGGTCATTTTCACCACGTCGCGCACCACACTCAGGTCAACGGGGTCCTTCTGGCCATAGCGCCGAACCGTCAGTTTTACGGCCGTGTTGTTCTGACCCTTTAGCAGCTTACCCGTGTCAAATGAAGCGCCGTCGCGGTCTTTGCGGGCTTTTAGGTCGACGCCATCTATTTTCAGAATTTCGTCGCCAATGCGCAAACCCGACTTTTCGGCGGGCGTACCTTCATAAATCATCAGTACAATGCTCTTGGCTTGACGCTGCCCAATGAGCGCCCCAATGCCGTTGTAGCGGCCGGTGGTCATGGTCATGTAATCCTCAATCTCGTCTTCGGCGAAGAAGTTCGTGTACGGATCAAGGGCTTTCAGCATCCCGTCGATGCTGGTTTTGACCATGCGGTTCGGGTTTACCTCATCGACGTAATACAGGTTCAATTCCTTGAACAGCGACGCGTAGATGTCGAGGTTGCGGGCGATCTCGAAGAAGCGGTCGTCGTTTTTGAACGAGAAAAAACCGATGCCGCCCGCCACGAGGACCGACGAAGCAAAGAGCGTAAGGCGTTTTGGGAAGCGCATGGGCAAGTAACGTAATGCCGAATCTCCAGATTCGGCTGTAACAGCGATTCTCTACGGCCGAGTCTGGAGATTCGGCATTACAGTTTCTTTAACGCTAATTTCATGCCTTTTTCTATCTCGTCAAAAGAAATAATCTGTTTAGCGGTATATAAAAAAGCGATGTAAGCCGGTAGAGGATTTTCTCGGTCAATTAATGGCTTGTTAAGCCGGTACGCTTCGCGGACGCGCCGACGAACGAGGTTACGGTCGACGGCGCGTTTAAACAGGCGTTTCGGTACGGTGATGACGATAGCCGGTAAGTTTTCAGGTAAATTCGGGTCTTGGGGCATGTAGAGCACCCGAAACGGAAAAAGGTAGAACGTCTGAACCGACGCACTACCTTTTTTGAAAAGCTCACCCAGAATCTTCTTACTGCAAAGCCGTTCCGATTTGGTGAAGGTTTGCGGCATCGAAGTCGGTGAGTTGATAAGTCAGTGAGTTGGTCAGTAGCTGACGCAGGTTTTACTGACCAACTCACTGACTTATCAACTCACCGACTATCTTTTACAGTTTAAACCGTTCGCCTTTTTTCTCGTCCGAGACGGTCAGTTTGTGACGGCCTTTGGCGCGACGGCGAGCCAAAACCTGGCGGCCGTTGGCGGTGGACATCCGCTCGCGGAAGCCGTGCTTATTTTTCCGCTTCCGGTTCGATGGTTGATACGTTCTTTTCATGACTATATATGTGCTAAAATCCTTGTTTTCAAATGAGTCCGCAAAGATAGGGGAATCAGCTCAGTTTGCCAAGCTCCATTGTAAGAATTGAACCGTCCTGGAGGACGAGGCCCGGTACTAATTGAGTGTGGCAACCAAACGATACCCGTTCGTCTTTGTTACTTTCGTACTGACGCTCTGATGCTCGCTCCGATACCGAAACCTATGCACTACCGCCTGTCTGCCGACCGGAATGCCGGACCACGGGATGCCGCTCATTATATTGCCGTTGAAGCCCGGCTGACCGATGTCGACACACCAACGGTCGAGTTGCAATTGCCCGCCTGGCGACCGGGTCGTTATGAATTGCAGCACTTCGCCAAAAATATCCAGCGGTTTGCCGTTGTCGATGGGGTAGGGCGGCCGCTGTCGTTTCGCAAACTCACCAAAGACCGGTGGCTGGTGGAAACAGATGGTGCATCGGAACTGACCATTCTCTATAACTATTACGCGCTACTGCCGACGCCCAACCAGCTCAACGCGGGCAGCAGTTTTGTGAGTGATACGTTACTGTACTTGAACCCGGTGAATTTATGTCTATACGCCGAAGGCCGTATCAACGAACCCTGTACCCTCGAACTGGCCATTCCGGACGGTTGGATGGTGGCCTGCGGATTGGCGCAGACTGGTCCTAAAACGTGGCAGGCGGCTGACTTTTATGAATTAGTGGACTGTCCGGTGATGGCTGCGCCCGCTATGCAGCACGTTCAGTACGAGATTCGCGAAACCTTATTTCACGTCTGGATTCAGGGAGGGCGACGCACTGACGGTGATCCAACCTTCGACGCTGAGCGGCTGGTGCATGATTTCAGCCGTTTCTCCCAAAAACAGCTTGATCTGTACGGTGACTTCCCCGAACGCGACTATCATTTTTTAACCCTGATTCTGCCGGTGGCGTATTATCACGGCGTTGAGCACCGCAACTCAACGGTACTCGTGCTGGGACCCAACGACGAGGGCGAAGGGTTATATCAGGATCTGCTGGGTGTGTCGTCGCACGAATTGTTTCATGCCTGGAACATCATGCGCATTCGGCCGGTTGAACTGCTGCCGTACGATTTTACGAAAGAAACCTATTTCTCGACCTGTTTCGTGGCGGAGGGCGTGACGACGTACTACGGTGATTTGATCCTTCGTCAGGCGGGCGTATTCGATGAGGCTGCGTATCTGAAAGAACTACAGGTATTGTTCAAACGGCATTTTGAGAACAACGGTCAGGCGGTTCAGTCGCTGGTTGAGTCGTCGTGGGATTTGTGGCTCGACGGCTACGAGAAAGGCGTTCCCGACCGTAAGGTGTCGGTTTATCACAAAGGCGCGGTTGTTGCGCTGATCCTGGACCTCCACATCCGCCGACTGACGAATCACGCCCGCTCATTAGACGACGTCATGCGCACGATGTGGAAGCGTTTCGGCAAACCGTTCATCGGCTATTCACTCGACGACTACCGCGCCGTAACCGAAGCCGTGGCGGGCGAATCGCTGGAGTGGTACTACGATCTGTGCATTTTTGGCAACCAACCCCTCGAATCGCTATTGAATGAGTACCTCGCCTGGATTAGTTTGCAAATTGCTTACGACGAACCAACGGCTGACTTGCCCGGCGGCATTCGGCTCCTGGAACTGGACGATTTAGCGGGTCAGCAGCAGCGGGCGCGGTGGTTTGGCAGTTCACCTCAATAACCCCACCATGAAACAACCTATTTTGCTAATTCTATTCTGGTTTGGTACTCTGCTTCTGCCCGCTTTCGCGCAGCCTACGCCCCAAAAACCGTGGATGCTGGGTCCGTTTGTGAAGCAGAACGCCATCAATCCTATTCTATCAGCCAACGCCCGCACCACGTTCGACTGCCCGGTACGCAGGAAAACGGTTCGGTGGGAAGAGAAGGACGTGTATAACCCAACGGCGGTGGTGCGCAACAACAAAGTGTACCTGCTATATCGGGCGGAGGATACCGTCCGGCGCGTGGGTGGCACGTCGCGGCTGGGGCTGGCTATTAGTTCGGACGGGCTGTACTTCAACCGAATGCCGCAGCCCGTGTTTTATCCGAACAACGACGCCATGAAAACCTACGAGTGGGAGGGCGGCTGCGAAGACCCGCGCGTGGTAGAAAGTCCCAATGGCGTGTATGTGATGACCTACACGGCCTACGATGGCAAGTTGGCGCGGCTGTGCGTGGCCACCTCGCGGAATCTGACAGACTGGCAAAAACAAGGACTGGCGTTCGGTGATTTTGCCAACGGCAAATACAAAAACGCCTGGTCGAAGTCGGGCGCTATTGTTTGTAAGCGGGTTGGTGACCGGATGGTGGCCCAGCGCATCAACGGCACCTACTGGATGTACTGGGGCGATAAACCCGACCTGCGGCTGGCCATTTCGACCGACCTGCTGCACTGGACGCCTTTAGAAGATGAACAGGGAAAACCGATTCCAGCCGCCGGGTCGCGCCGGGGTACGCACGATGTGCGGCTGATCGAACCCGGCCCGTATGCGCTGCTGACACCCGCTGGTATTTTGCTGGTTTATAACGGTATGAATAATACCGGAACCGGTGATCCGAACCTGCCCAATGGCGCCTATACCGGTGGGCAACTGCTGTTCGACGCCAACAACCCGGCCCGCCTGATTGACCGCTCCGACACCTACTTCATCCGCCCCGACCAGCCGTACGAAACGGTGGGGCAGGTCAATCAGGTCGTATTTCTGGAGGGTATGGTGCCGTTTCGGGGACGGTGGTTTCTCTACTACGGCACGGCCGATTCCAAGATCGGTGTGGCAACGGCGAAGCAGTAAAACAACGGATGCCCGCCCCTATCTACACAATCGGTTTTCGTTTGTGAATCAATGACTGTTTGGCGGCAAATACGACGAAACAGGATAGGAAAACAAAGACGACATCCAGTCCAAACCGCTCGGCTCCTTCAAGAGCCAGGTCCCACCGCCGGCAAACGACCGATACGCCAATCATGGTGGCCGACTGAATGATGACCATGGCGATGAGTGCCCCAGCAATGATGCTGCGCCGGTAGGCGGCAATGATGATGGCTCCGGCCAGCGTTCCGCAAAACGATACCGTAATTTCTTTGGCCGTTGGGTGCGACAGCGACTCTACTTCGGGATTTATGACAAATTCCTGTTCGCTGGTGACGCCCAGCCAGCGTAACAGCACAAACGTCAGTGCTGCGGCCAGAATCAGAACGCCGTAGCCAATCAGGGCGGACCGCATACCCCGCCAAACCGTGTGTGCATTGCGCACGACCAAACCCAGCGGAACGGCCGCCAACGGCTCAAAACCCGGTGCGATAACGGATGCCGCCACAAAGGCCACCGCCTGCGGTCCGGGGTCCGACACTAAACCAACCGTAGCGATGGCTCCACCAATGGCCATCAGTAGCATGTAATTAACCGTCACGTGAGCCTGTTGGCGCATACCCGTTTCGATCTCTTCCCAAATAGCTTCGTCAATGTCCGTTTCAATGAGCATGTCGTACTGCTGATCAATCAGGCTGGCCTGTTCGGATGTAGCAATGGAATAATTTGTTCCCCGGCATGTATCGGCTACCTGGCGTAGTACGTCGTCGATGCCTTTGTTGAGCGCGTTGATAACCAGAATATCGCCCAGGGGTTTGATCGACCCACCCCGCTGTACGGACAGACCAATCACGTCGTCTAAAGGTTCAAGTTGGCTGATAAGCTGGTCGGTACGGTCACTGGGAGTGGCTACCTGAACGGAACGCTGCATGTGTTTCGGGATGATCTGTACAGCAACTAACCGCGTACGGGTACGGCGGTTTAGAAAAGTTACCGGACGCACCGACAAACACGGGCTTTTGCGTAGCTTTCGGAGTCGCTTCCTATACGCCCTGCTTTCATGCAAACCGCTTCAACTGCTGCCTTTTCGTTTGATGAGTACGTAAAACACGATGCTACGGCCCTTGCCCAACTGGTCGAAACGGGGCAGGTGTCACCCGCCGAACTTCTCGAAACGGCCATTGCCCGCGCCGAAGCGATCAACCCGCAGCTCAACGCTATTGTAACGCCCCTGTATGATAAAGGCCGCGAAATGGCCGCAACCCTATCCGACAAGGGTCCGTTCAGGGGTGTGCCGTTTCTGCTGAAGGATTTGGAACTGGAGTGGGCGGGAACGCCCATGAAGTTTGGGTGCCGGGGCTATGCTAACTACGTCTCCCAAACCGACAGCGAAGTAATCGTACGCCTGAAAGCGGCCGGACTGGTATTTTTTGGGAAAACCAACACGCCTGAATTTGGTCTCACGCCCTACACTGAATCCAAACTCTACGGCCCGGCCCGCAATCCCTGGAAACTCTCGCACTCGCCCGGTGGCAGCAGTGGCGGATCGGCGGTGGCGGTGGCTGCGGGTATCGTTCCAATGGCTACGGCCTCCGACGGGGGCGGTTCCATCCGCATTCCGGCGTCTTGCTGCGGGCTGTTTGGACTGAAGCCGTCGCGGGGGCGCGTTACCCTCGGTCCCCGTTACGGCGAACTCTGGAACGGTGCCGTTATTGGCCATGCCGTGACCCGCACGGTTCGTGACAGCGCCCGGCTGCTCGACGCTATTGCCGGTCCGCTGGCAGGCGACCCGTACCTGATTGCCTCACCCGAACGGCCTTTTGCCGAGGAGGTAGAGCGTGGTCCGGGCAAACTCCGCATTGCCTTCTCAACGGCTTCGCTGATGCCCTCGCAAACGACTGATCCCGAATGCGTGACGGCGGTTCGGGAAGCGGCCCACCTGCTCGAACGGCTCGGTCATACGGTTGAGGAGGTGCCGCTGCCGTATGAAAAGACACTGGTTACCGAAGCGTTTTTTCTGTCCGTGCTGAGCGAGACGGCCGTCACGCTGCGTGTGTTGAGCGCCCACCTCGGACGCCCCGCCCGGCCGGGCGATGTTGAACTGAACACGTGGCTACAGGCCCGACTGGCCGACGGCTTCTCGGCGGCTGACTTAGCCTATCAGAAAGGACGCTGGAACACCCTGAACCGGAGCATGGGTCAGTTGCACGAAACCTATGATTTGTTTCTGACGCCCACGCTGCCACGCCCGCCCATTGCCATTGGTACCTTTCAGAACAAGGCGTCGGAAGAGCGGCTGCTGAAATTAGTCGATGCCGTTGGCGGGCTGAAATACCTTAGCCATAGCAAGACGGTTGACGAACTCGCCGAGCGATCACTGGGCTATATCTCGTACACTGTTATTACCAACATGACCGGTCAGCCATCCATGTCGGTGCCGTTGCACTGGTCGGGCGATGGACTTCCCATTGGTGTGATGTTCGCGGCTAAATTAGGCGACGAAGCAACGCTGATTCGCTTAGCGGGTCAGTTGGAACAGGCCAGTCCGTGGTTTAGCAAACGGGCGAAGTGGTAGGAGTAAATGCAGAAAACAACTGGATTGGTGACCAATCAGGATACGCGCAGGGCGTGTAACTTTTCTTTAACGCATTTCAGTTCTGCCACCAGTATCGCTTCGTAAGCGTTGCTCAGTTCGTAGAACTCCTGATCGGATTCCGCGTTGGCCATTGACTCCCTAAAATACTCATCGACCTGATTACATCCGAAGTTTTTCAGGTTATCGGCCAACTGCCGACGCAGATCGCTGATTTCGGCCCCAATTGCCTGGCAATCGTGGGGAGACATACGTTGTAGTTGCTGAGTGAGCATCTCAATGAGCGTGGTGTAATGAGTGATTACTTCCCTACCAGACGTGAAGATAAGCTTCCCATTCTGTCGCAAATATGACATAGTGAGTGGCAATTAATGTTAATAAATAGTTTTAGATTAACATACAAGTTGTCCTCTGTCTGTAAGCAAATATTGTTCCTGAATTGAATAGTGATAAAATAAATAGCGATATATCTATTTTTTACATACGGTATGTGCAGGCTATCTAAATGAATATCCTTGACTTTCAGAACATTAAAACCTTAAGCTACCCAGGTCGGACGGTTTTGGCTAACTACTCACGTTCTTATTAATTTCTCCTCGTGTTCCCGTCGGTACTGCAACGGCGACCGCCCCGTGATAGCCTGGAACTGCCGGTAAAAATTGGAGACGTTGTTGAAGCCACATTCGTAGGCGATATCAGTAATGGTATGGGGTGTTTCGATCAGCAGTTTATGCGCGTAACCCACGCGTAGCTCGTTGACAAAGCCGATAACCGTCTTGTTGGTGCGGCTTTTGAAGTAGCGGCAAAAGGAAGTGGGGGCCATGTTGGCACGGGCTGCAATGTCTTCCAGCCGGACCGGGTTCCGAAAATCGCGCATCAGGTAATCCAGCACTTTGTTGATGCGCAACATGTCATCGGCCTGCGTAGACGGGCTGTAGCCAACGCTCGACAGTAGGGTGAACTCCCGGCTTTGCGCCAGATCATGCAGGATGTCAATGAAGGTAAGGAAACGTTTTACTCCCTGCTGTGTGTGCGCCCGGAAGATTTTGTCGGCTATTCCCTGCCGCGTTTTGCCGTGAAAGACGATGCCGCGCTCTGCCCGCTGGAGCAGTGCCTGAACCGGATGCATTTCGGGAACCTGAAAAAAAGCGGGACCAAAGCAGTCTTCCCGAAACAGAATTACCCGCGCCTTCGCCCGCAGGCTGGTACTGTCCTCGTAATGCCGGGTGCTGTTTTTCCAAACGTGTGATAAGTTAGCGCCGACCATCACCAGATCGCCCGGTTCGAACCGCTCCACACTGTCGCCCACGAACCGGGTGCCCTCGCCCTGCACCACCAGCATGATCTCGATCTCTGGATGCACATGCCAGGGAACAACGAAATAGGGCCGGTCAACTTTCAACACGTTGTACGACTGGTTTTCCGCTACGTGAATCCGCTGAAATAAAGGTTCGTGCATAGTGAATCTGGTATATTAATACGTAAGCTGCAAGACACGGCTGATTGTTGGTAAAATAGTATATTATTCTGAAAGAATAGTAAACGCACTTATCTACCGATGAGGCCTACTTTTGATTAGTTAATTATTATTTATTATAGAAATAAGTCTATCCACGTTTTGAGGTCACTCTAATTGACTAAAGCGGCCTGTGGTCAATGGCTGATTTCGTTTGCTCATCCTTTTTCCGAACCCTGTGATTATTAAAAGCGCCAAAGTCGTCGTTTGCTCACCGGGACGAAATTTCGTTACCGTCGTCGTTCATACCAATGAGGGGATTTACGGGATTGGCGACGCCACCCTCAACGGTCGGGAACTGGCAGTGGTGACTTATTTAGAGGAACACCTGCTGCCCTGCCTGATTGGCCGGAGTCCATTCGATACCGAGGCTATCTGGCAGTACGGATACCGGGGGGCGTATTGGCGACGGGGTCCCGTCGGCATGGCGGCCATTGGAGCCATTGATACCGCCCTGTGGGACATCAAAGGCAAAGCGCTCGGTACGCCGGTCTACAACCTGCTGGGTGGCCGGAGCCGGACGAAGATGCTGGCCTACACCCACGCCAATGGCACTACTATTGACGATACGCTCGACAAAATTGGGCAGGAAGTAGAGCGGGGCTACCGGGCGGTTCGGGTGCAGAGTGGGGTTCCGGGTTTGGATCAGGTGTATGGCGTGGCGAAAGGCGCGACCGCCTATGAACCCGCCGTTCGGGGTGACTTGCCCGTTGAAGAACGCTGGGATACGGCGAAATACCTGAACGTTGTGCCGAAGCTGTTCGACCGAGTGCGGACCCAGTTTGGCGACGACCTCCACCTGCTCCACGACAGCCACCACCGGCTGACGCCCGTGGAAGCGGCCCGGCTGGGTAAGGAACTGGAGCCGTTTCATCTGTTCTGGCTGGAAGATACCGTGCCGGGCGAACTTCAGGAAGGGTTCCGCACCATCCGGCAGCACACCACGACGCCCTTAGCCGTGGGCGAAGTCTTTAACTCAATTTACGATTGCACCACGCTGCTCACCGAGCAATTGATTGATTACCTGCGCATGACCGTTTCGCACGGGGGTGGCCTGACGCCGTTGCTCAAGATTGCGGCCTTAGCTGATGTGTACCACGTTAAAACGGGTTGCCACGGAGCGACCGATATGTCACCGGTGTGTTTGGCGGCCGCGCTGCACTTAGGTACGGCGATTTCTAATTTCGGTATTCAGGAGAACATGCGGCATAATGACCTGACCGACGAGGTGTTTCCGCACGAGTATTACTTCGACGATGGCTATTTGCACGTTACCGACCGACCGGGTTTGGGCGTTGATTTCAACGAAGAGTTAGCGGCCAAATACCCCTACCAACGGGCTTACTTACCGGTCAATCGACTCACGGACGGCACTTTATCCAACTGGTAATGAGCACTACGAGCCCGAAAGTCGCCCTCATTACGGGAGGAGCTAAAGGCATTGGCCGGGCCACGGCGGAGATTTTCGTCCGGGAAGGCGACAAGGTCATTCTGGTGGATACCGATGAGGAAGCGGGCAATGAACTACAGGAACGGCTGAACCGCGACGCGCTTTTCCTGAAGGCCGACGTGTCGAACGCCCTGGCCGTTCAGCGGGCGGTTGAAACCGGCGCGGCCCACTTCGGCGGTCTGGATTACTTGGTCAACAACGCCGGTATTATTCAGTACGCCACCGCCACGACCTGTGTCGAAGACGACTGGGACCGGGTGATGAACACTAACCTCAAATCGGCGTTTCTGTGCGCCAAATACGCCATTCCGTTCATGCAGCAGCGGGGCGGGGGCGTCATTATCAACGTAGCCAGTGCTCAGTCGTTCATCAGTTCGGCCAATATGGTGCATTACACCACGGCCAAAACGGCGCTACTGGGGCTGACACGCAGCTTAGCCATCGACTACGCCCCGCACATCCGCACGGTCGCGGTGTGTCCCGGCACGGTGGACACGCCCATGGCCCGCAACGCCTGGGCTACCGCCGACGACCCGGAGGGGGTGCATCAGGAAAGCATCGACATGCACGTACTCCAGCGAATTGGCAAACCCCAGGAAGTGGGCGAACTGATTGTATTTCTGTGCAGCGACAAAGCCGCCTTCATCACCGGCCAGGCAATTCGCATCGACGGGGGATTAGGCATCGCGGTGCCAGGCAGCGTAAACCAAACGAGTCATGAAAGCTAACGCCCTGTTCATCAGCTTAGTGGCGGCCTGTGGCGGTTTGCTGTTCGGTTTCGATACGGCCGTCATTGCGGGTGTAACGCCGTTTATTCAGCCCGTTTTTGGCTTGGATGCACTGGGTTTGGGCTGGGCCGTCAGCAGCGTCTTAGTGGGTTGCGTCGTCGGAACGCAGTTGGCCGGGCGACCCAGTGACGCCATTGGCCGCAAGAAAACGTTGTTAGTCACGGCCCTGTTTTTTCTGATTGGTGCGGTCGGGAGTGCGCTGGCGACCACGTTCACGGGCTTCATCCTGTACCGGATTTTGGGTGGAATCGCCGTGGGAGCCGCGTCGGCCCTGTCGCCGGTGTACATTGCCGAGATGGCCCCGCCCGCCTACCGGGGCCGGTTGGTGTCGGTCAATCAGTTAGCGCTGGTGGTTGGAATTCTGCTGGCGTTCTTCTCCAATTACCAGTTGGTTGGCACCGGCGCAAACGACTGGCGGTGGATGCTGGGCGTAGGTGCGGTACCCGCTTCACTGTTCTTTTTTTGCCTGTTGTTCGTGCCCGAAAGCCCCCGCTGGCTACTGCTGAAAGGTCGCCGAGCAGAGGCTCTCACCACGCTGAGCCGGGTACTTTCCCTACGCGAAGCCGAACGTGAGTTAGACCAGATTGAGCAGTCGCTGGACCAAACGCAGGCGGGCGGATTTGGCGAATTGGTCAAAACCCGGTACCGGCGGTTGCTGCTGGTGGGCATTGTGCTGGCGGTGCTGCAACAGGCCACGGGCATCAATGCCATTCTGTATTACGCCCCCATCATTTTCGAAAAAGCCGGGGCTGGTACGGACACCGCACTGTTACAAACTATCGCCGTTGGCCTGATCAATCTAATTTTCACGTTGGTGGCCATGTTCACCATCGACCGCATTGGCCGTCGGCCGCTGCTGCGGGCGGGGGCGTTGAGCATGGCGGTTTTTCTGCTGCTATTGTCGGGCCTGTTCTTCGCGGACCGGCTGGAGGGCTACGGCGTCGTGCTGTTCATCCTGGGATTTATCGCGTCGTTCGCCGTCTCGCTGGGACCCGCTACCTGGGTATTAATCTCGGAGATTTACCCCAATCAGGTACGGGGACAGGCGGTTTCCGTGGCTACGCTGGCGCTGTGGGTGGCCAACTTCGGCGTTTCGTACACGTTTCCGGTTCTGCTGGCGCGGTGGGAAGGCGGCTACACGTTCCTGTTCTACGCCCTGATTAACGGGTTGGGATTCCTGTTTATCACCGCCTTCGTGCCCGAAACTAAAGGGAAGTCGCTAGAAGAATTAGAGATTCTGCTGACGACCCGCCATCAGGTAGCCCACTAACTACTCAATTGTACGCTGTTATGAACTGACCGGGAAAGAGCGATTTTGATTCAAGCCTGTGAAGAAGAATCGAAAACAATAGGGCATATCGTTTCAATCAATTACCACTGTTAATGCTCCTGGACTTATCCGCTCAATAATTAGCAGAACAACCCGGTTGAAACCTTTCAATCTTATTATAAAGACACCAGCAAAAAGAGTAAACTCTGCTTAATATCAGATTTTTGTACTATTTATTTTTAACTTGTTATAATAAGTAACCGGAAGTGAGTCGAATGCTTTTTACTTTTAGTTCGTGGTCGCGGCAGGTAATTGGAAAATCATACCAACGCTGTGAATTGACCCGAATAGAATGTCTCAGATGCTTTACCCTTTAAACCAAGTTAATAATCATGAACAGGACAATCTACAAGTTTTGGCAGACCCTTCTGATGGGAACGGGGCTGCTGCTATGGGGTCTCGGTGCTGCGGCCCAGGATAGCCGGGTTACGGGTAAGGTCTCCGGTACGGACGGGCCGGTTCCCGGTGCCAACGTTCTCCTGAAGGGCACCACGACCGGCACGACCACCGACGCGAACGGCGATTTTGTGCTTAACATCAGAGGCACGAACCCGGTGCTTATTATTTCGGCGATTGGCTTTAAAGGACGGGAGATAACCGTTGGTCGGCAGTCGTCCATCGTGGTCCGGCTCGAAGACGATGCTACCGCGCTGAACGAAGTCATCGTTACGGGTTACACCACCGACAGCCGCAAAGACAACACGGGGGCCGTATCGACGGTGAAAACCCGCGACATCACCATAACGCCCACGGGCAACGTGGAGCAGGTGTTTCAGGGTCGCGTGTCGGGGGTAACAGTGATTTCGAGCGGGCAGCCCGGCACCAACAGCATTGTCCGGATTCGGGGCTTTGGCTCGTTCGGTAACAATCAACCGCTCTACGTTGTAGATGGGATTCCCGTCAGCGACCAGTTCAACGGGATCAACTTTCTCAGCCCCGACGACATTGAATCGACAACCGTGCTGAAAGATGCGGCTACTGCATCCATCTACGGGGCACGGGCTGCCGGTGGTGTGGTGGTAATTACAACGAAGCGGGGCGTCAAGAAGGCCAATAAACTAACCGTCACCTACGACGGTCTGTTTGGCATAACGACGCCGGGGCAGGGACAAACGATGCTCAATCCCCAGCAGCAGGCCGACTGGACCTGGCAGTCGCGACGGAACGACATTTTTCAGGCTGGCGGCACCATTGGTCCCGACAGTTTCACGGGTTTGGGCGGTGGTCAGTACGGGGCGGGCCAAACACCCGTGTTGCCGGACTACCTCAACGTCGGCGGCACACCGGGCGTCGTGGGCACCGTTGACCTGAATGCCGCCCGCGCGTTATATAACATCAACCCGGCGGCTGGCCCCATCTATCAGGTGGTTCGGGCGAACACGGAAGGCAATGGCACCGACTGGTACGGGACCGTTACGCGCAATGCGCCGTTGATTCGGAACACGCTCGGCATTTCGGGAGGGTCCGAACACAGTCGTTACTACGTTGGGTTCAGTGCTCAGAACCAGGCCGGTGTGCTCAAATACAACCAGTTCAATCGCTACACTGTTCGGTTAAACTCAGAATTTGATATTCTGAAAAACCTGCGGCTCGGCGAAAATCTCCAGCTAACCTACCGGCAGCAGCTTGGGCAGATTGGCAACACGAACGGTCAGAGCACTCCGCAGGACGAGAACGTTATTTTGCAAGCGTTTCAGATCAACCCCATCATTCCAGTTTACGACGAATTCGGAGGGTACGCCGGTACGGCCGCCAAAGGATTCAATGGCTCTCAGAATCCGGTAGCAACCCTCGACGGCATCCGCAACAACAAGAGTTTTCTGGCCAGCGCTTTTGGCAATGTGTACGTGGAATATGAACCTATTCCGGGCTTGACCCTGCGCAGCAGCATCGGCGGTCAATACGGCAACTTTTTCTCTAATTTCTACAACCGGGCGACCTACGAAACCGCTCAGAACAACAGTACGTTCAGCTACGGAGAAAATTACGGCTACAACCTGAACTGGACGCTGAGCAACACGGCCAGTTACAAACGTCAGATTGGGTTGCACAGTCTCGACCTGCTGGCCGGGCAGGAGGCCCTCAATACGGGCGCGGGCCGTACTATCTCCGCATCGGGCATCGACCCCTTCTCAACCAATCCGAACTACGTGACACTCAGTTCAGTATCCGGCACGGGGCGGCAACTCGGCAGTACCTACGGGCTGGGCGTTAATTTTTACTCGCTCTTCGGGCGGGTGCAGTACACCTACAATGACAAGTACACGCTGACCGGCGTGGTTCGGCGGGATGGGTCGTCGCGCTTCGGGGCCAACAGCCGGTACGGGGTATTCCCAGCGGTTTCGGCGGGCTGGACCCTCTCGAACGAAGCGTTTCTGAAGAACATCCCGGCTATTTCGTACCTGCGCCTGCACGCGGGTTACGGCACCATGGGCAACTCCAACAACGTCGATCCTAACAACCAGTTTAACCTTTATACCCAAAGCATCAACCGGAGTTACGACATTGCCTCGACCAAGAACAGCGTAGCCCCCGGCTTTGCCCGCAGTCAGATCGGCAATCCCGATGCCCGCTGGGAAACGGCCGTTACGACCGACGTAGGCTTCGATGCGTCGCTGTTCAACGGTAAACTCGACGTGCAGTTCGACATCTGGCGCAAAGACACGCGCGACCTGCTCTTCGAGGTGCCGCTGCCCGCTGTGGTCGGCGACAACGCCAATGCGCCCGCGGTGAACATTGCCAAAATGCGCAACCAGGGGATCGACCTGCAACTGACGAACCGGGGCAGTTTCACCCGCGACCTGCGGTACGAAGTCATTCTGAACGGTAGTTTCCTGACCAACATCGTGCAGGCGCTGGCACCGGGTATTCAGAACTTCCAGCCCGCCAACCTGCGGAACATCAGCCCGGTTCAGATTCAGCCTGGCCTGCCCATTGCGTCGTTCTACGGCTACCGGGTCGATGGTCTGTTCAACAGTAAAGAAGAGGTAACCGCATCGGCCACGCAGGACGGAGCCGCACCGGGCCGCTTCCGGTACGCCGACATCAACGGCGACGGCAAGATCGACGCAGCCGACCGCACCTTCCTGGGCAGTCCAGTGCCCAAATTCACGGGTGGACTGACGTTCATTCTGCGTTACAAAGGGTTCGATGCGAGCGCGTACTTGTACTCGTCATTAGGCGGCAAGATCTACAATTTCTCGAAGTGGTACATTGACTTCTACCCGTCGTTCACGGGTCAGGCCGTCAGTGCGCGGGTGCTGGATTCGTGGACGCCCCAGAACACCAATACCGACCAGCCCATCTTCGAGAATACGTCGAACTTCAGCACCAACACCCAGTCGAACTCATTCTACGTCGAAAATGGCTCTTACCTGCGAATGCAGAACTTCACGCTTGGATACACGCTGCCGACTGCGGTGCTGAACAGCACCCGGCTGCAACGGCTGCGGCTGTTCGTGCAGACCACGAACCTGTTTACGGTCAGCAAATACAAAGGTCTTGATCCGGGAGTGGGCGGTACGGCCGATACCAACTTCGGTATCGACATTGGTAATTACCCGGTTACGCGCGGCTTCAACGTAGGTGTTGGGCTTACGTTCTAAGAAATCATTCTATGGGTCAGATGATACCGATTCAGGTATTGTCGCTTGGCCGTTAACTCATATAGTCCATCAAATGTCATGAAAACAACGCTAAAAAAGAGACTGATAATGGCCGTCACCTCGCTGCTGATTGCGGTGGTTGGCTTTGCCTGTAAGGATAAATTCCTGAATCTGGCACCAACGGGAACCCTCAGCAGCGCCGAAATAACGAGCAACGCGGGCATACAGGCCACGCTGATTGGTGCCTATGCCGAACTGAACGGACGGGATTACGGCTGGTTCGGGTCCAGCTTCAACTGGCTCTGGGGTTCGGTGACGGGGGGCGACGCCAACAAAGGATCGAACGCCGGGGATCAGAGCACGGCCGTTTTCGTCCAGAATTTTACGGTTATTCCCACCGCCGGGCCAATCAACGACAAGTGGCGGGCTATGTATGAAGGCATCAGCCGGGCTAACACCGTACTCAGGATATTACAGGAGCCTGGACCCGACGTGACACCGGCCAGTGCCCAGAACCTGAGCGGTCAGGCGCGTTTTTTGCGCGGTCACTATTACTTCGAGTTGAAACGGACGTACAACAACACCCCGTATGTGGATGAAACCCTCGATTATAGCACGGGCGTCAGCAAAGTGACTAACGAGGCTGAACTCTGGCCCAGGATCGAAGCCGACTTCAAATATGCCTACGATAACCTGCCCGAAACGCAGGATGCCGCTGGCCGGGCAAACAAGTGGGCCGCTGCGTCGTATTTGGCCAAGACGCTGCTGTATCAGGGTAAATATGCCGAAGCCAAAGCGCTGTTCGACCTGATTATTGCCAACGGCAAAACCGCTAATGGTCAGCCGTACGCGCTGGTCGCTGACTTCACGACGATTTTTAACGCGGCCAACAGCAACAATGCCGAGTCGATTTTTGCGATTCAAAACGCGGCCAATACCGGGAGCGTCAACAATGCTAACCCCGACATGGTGCTGAATTTCCCCTTCTCCGGGGGGCCGGGTAGTTGTTGCGGATTTTTTCAGCCTTCGTTTGAGATGGCCAACTCGTTCCGAACCAATGCCAACGGGTTGCCCCTGCTCGATGGATCGTACAATACGGTTGCCAATGCGCTGAAAACCGATCAGGGTCTGGCTTCTGCCGATCCGTTTACGCCCGATCCCGGACCGCTCGACCCCAGGATTGACTACTCGGTGGGACGGCGCGGTATCGCTTACTTAGACTGGGGACCGCATCCGGGTGCCAACTGGATTCGGGATCAGATCTACGGCGGTCCGTTTGCGCCCAAGAAGTTCGTGTATCCAAAAGCACAGACGGGCACGTTGACCGACAACACCGGCTGGACGCCCGGCTACACGACGATCAATTACAACATTATCCGGTATGCCGATGTGTTGCTGATGGCCGCTGAGGCTGAGGTTGAAGTAGGTAGTTTGGAAAAGGCCCGTGGCTACGTGAATCAGGTGCGGACGCGGGCAGCCAACCCCGCCGTTTTCGTGAAAAGTGCCGATGGTAAACCCGCTGCCAACTACGTTATTGGTCTGTTCACCATGCCCTGGGCTAATCAGGCTGCGGCCCGTGACGCCGTGCGGTTCGAGCGCAAACTCGAACTGTCGGGCGAAGGTCACCGTTTCTTCGATCTGGTTCGCTGGGGCATTGCCGAACGGGCCGTCAGTGCATTCATTGCCTACGAAAGTACAAAGCTGCCCGGCACCTACGCGGGGGCGAAGTTTACGGCGAAAAAGAACGAGTACATGCCGATTCCCCAGCAGCAGATTGATCTTCAGGGTACGGCCGTGCTGAAGCAGAACCAGGGCTATTGAGATTGCCGGGTTTGCTCGGCCAGCGTATGCCACTACCGTCTTGATGAAAGAGGGTAGTGGCAAATCTCAATGCCTGTGATGAGACTGTAGAGGTAAACCAACGCATTGATACATTCTGTTAGCAACTACTCATTAGTGTCGGGTGCGTTTGCTCCTGCTGACTCCTCCTCATCATCTTGCCGGAGTGCTTGCTCGGCTTCGCGTTGTTCCCGAGAGAGTTCGCCGAAAAGGTCCTGTTGCTGCTGTTCCAGGTCTTGCTGTTCCTGGCGTCTTCCTTCCTGGTTGTCGTTATCAGTCATGGCTATACGATTTAATACTCGGTTGAATAAAATAAACAAACCCAAAGGCTCTACAAGAACGCAAATTGGAAACAAACTTACTCTATTCGATAAGATGGAGGATCAGTATAGGGTCCACTAAAGTCCTGTGGGGAAGATACCGAGTATGCCTTCATCCCGCTATCACTACTTCGGCAGGAGCACAAATACATCGTCGCTGCTCAGGCCGCCGTCCAGACGCACCAAGGCGCGTCCCAGGGTAAAGGCGTTAGGGAAACCCTGTCCTGCGCCGATAGCCTGATAAAAACCCACCGAGAAATCCAGGGCAGCATCATCGCCCACTTTAGATGACGTGCCAACGACCTGCGGAATGAACCGCGCCAGTTCCTTAGCCTGACTCACGGAGTAACAGGCGTTCAGCACTAAGCAGCCAATGCCCGCGCCCAGCACCGAAAACAGTTGCTGGAGGGCTTCGGTGCTGGCTAATACGGGCGCTTCGGTGTCGTCGACTAAATACAGCCCTTCGCTGGTGCCATGCCCCGAAAAGTGGAGAATATACGGTTTTTCTTTCAGTAGTATCCGCGTCAGATGGTGGGGCGTCACCGCCGAAACAGTCGTGTAGTCGTACTTGTCGCGCTCGTCCGACATTTCTAATTCTTCCCAGATCCTGCGCGACTCAGTATCTAACCGCAGCCGGTCGAGTGCCGGGTTAGCCGACAGAAACAGAATCTTGCGTTTGCCAACGGGTGCCGCAGTCGGCATACTCATAAAACCCGGCACCAGCGGCTCTGGCGAAAGCCCGGACGCACTAATGAGCTTGTCCAGACCAAGCATTACTTTGGATTTGCCGTTGAAGTGGGCCGTTACTGTCAGGGTGAGCGGAAAACGTCCATGCTGGCGGGGCGTCATGCTGAACCGCCATTCGGTGAATTCGTCAGCAATGACGGCCTGTCGCACCGGACCGAGTGGTTGAATACCGAAGTTAGCCCCCGCTGACCCGTCCGTTAACTCAACGCTCATTTCGTCGGTCACCCGAACGCCCGCCAACGTGCTGTTCGCATTGATTTTGAACGTATTGGCAGCGACTTCGGCTCCTGCAATGCGAACGGTGCAGATGGTGGGTATGCCAACGGGCATCAGTTCGGGCAGGTCGTAGTCAAGATTACCCGGCCGGAATGGGCTGGGCGGTGGCGGGGAAGGAGCGAGGGGAGCCGGTGGCTCATTCTCCGACATGGAGAATGGCGGGCTGCTTTCCGGCGCTGCATGCTCGAATACGTCAAGGAGATCCCGTTCGTTATCGCCCGGTTCTGCCATCATCATCTCCCGCCCCTGACTGTCATCGGTCATCTCCAGCACGAAGTCCCTGCCCGCTGCCGGAGCCGGGTGTGCAGACACGCTGGTTAGAATCTGATTGATCTGCTGAATAAACGGAGCCGCCAGTAGTTGATACCCTTTGTCGTTCGGGTGAATCTCATCGTGCCAACACTCATCGACGCGATTGGTGCGCTTAATTGTGCCCCGCAAATCAATGTAGAAGACATTATTGAATTGGGCCGCTGCTTCCTGCTGCCGCTTGTTGAATTCGTCCAGAATGAACTGGATAACCGTTTCCCGCTCGGACTGCGGCTCAATGCCCCGCTCAATCATATACTTGCCCAGCCAGCTTTCCTTCTTCGGTTGCAGGGTCGTATCCACCGGAATAATGTAGTCATAGCCGTGAATGATGACGGGTAGTTGGGGAAACCGCTGCTCCAGCGTTTGGAAGATGGATTGGTAGATGGTCTGCAACTGGTCTAACTCCTGAATCAGGTTGTTTTTCAGATACCGGAGCGGGGCTGGCTGCTGATTAAACGTTGTTTCGAGAAAATCGCGGAACTGCTCCCCCAAAATGTCGTTGCCCCCCGCACTCATCAGAAAAATAGCGGGGTTCTGTTCCTCAATGGCGTCCAAGAAGTTCGGCTTCTGCCCCATATTTCGTAACGTATCGCCCGCAGCCGACACGCAGTAAATCGGGTACACGCCCGACAGGTGATCAATAAGTTCGCGCACCAGCAGCGGGTACTGAAACCACGAATCGCCCTCGGCCACTAAGCGCGGGCGGCTGGGGTGCTGTTTGATGGTTTGGAAATACTGACGGTTGCGCAGTTTGCGGGCAATGGTATTGGCAACCCACAGTTTGGCATCGCCCAACCACCCTCGCTCAGCCAGACCGGCCGGATCGCCCAGCAGCGTGATCTCGGACCGGGGCCGGAAGGTGGGCGCACCCGTTTCGTCTGGCCCCAGCGTGTAATACAGCCCCAGGGCAAAATCGGCCTGGGCGCTCTGGATAGCCGTCGTGTCTTTGGTCAGGTCGGTTTCCTCAATCTCGTCAACCTGACCAATCATGGCCGACAGCTCATCGGCCTGCACCTGATTGTGCAGCGGATTGGGCGTCACAATGGTCAACGTCAGCGTCGACCAGTCGGGTAGGGGCTGGGCAGCGGGCTGGTCGAAGTCGTCGCCGTCGCGGGTTTTGAAACCGGCTCCCGATTTGGTTAAGGTCGGGGGCGGGGTAAGTCCGTTGAGGGTCAGGAAGGCCAGCGCCGTTTCGGAGAGTGGCTCTTTGGTGATAATAAATTTGAAATGCTCGGTCAGCTCGGGCCAGTTGTATTGCCGTACCACCTCGTCTAAGCCAAACCGGATCGAATCTTTCCGTCCGCTGGGCACGTCTTTGTCGGGTCGCCCCAGCATAACCTGTTTGGTCAGTTCACCGTCGAGCAGGTAGTTTTTAGGCAGGTACTCAGGATACGCCCGGAACGACCGCGACAGGTAAAACGCGTTGACGTACAGTTTCTGGCCGGTGGGGTTGGTCAACTGAATTTCCAGGTCGGTCAGCCAACGTCCGTCCTGTTCGTTGAGGAGTACCGTTACCACCTCATTCGCCACCGGGAGCGACTCGGTTCCGGCACCGATGCGCCGGGCCACGCTGACCTGAACCGGTGAGGTCGGGGCAACGGGGTTGGTGAGGTGACGGATGTGCTGCCACTGCGCGATGTGCTGCAAATCGTCGGCTACGAAACGGGCCGCACGGGGGTCGCCAGCGGGAACGGGCTGCGCCAGCGGCCGGAACTCGTCGTTGGGCCGGGTCAGGTAATACAACCCGTTGCGGGCGTGTAGCGTGTAATCGGCTCCGGTTTCTCCGCCCTGCGGCACGACGTACCGACCGGCTTTTTCGGCTAAGTAGTCACTTACGGTCTGCACGTCGGTCAGTTGGCCGTTGTCATTGCGCAGGTGAATTCCCAATGGTCGGGTCAGCAAGCCTGCGACGGTAGCCCGGTAGGTTTTGGCCCGGTCGAAACGGGTGGCGGTTACCGCGTCAAGTTCAACGTGGGTGTAGTCGGGTCCAATGTGCTGCACAGTGAGCAGAGCATCCGGCCCGCCATTGGCACCCGCCACCGTTACCGACCCTGATGTTTGCCCCAGCCCATGAATCGCCCCTACGTTCAGCGTCCATTTTTTAGCGTGCTTATTATAGGCCAGTTCGGCGCTGCTGCTGGCGTCGCTGATGGGCTTGTTCAGAAATCCCAGCCGCAGCATGCCCTCCGCCGACCCATCGCCCGACTCAGGAACGTACAGGCGGGGCTGCTGCTCAAAGCCAAACCGCATGGCTTCCCGGACGCGGCTGTGCAGCGTTCGGTAGCTCAACGGACCACCGGCGGCCTTCAGCACGGTGAGCAGCGTTTTGGTGAATACGCCTTCCCCGTTAATTTCCAGCGCCGACTCGTCCGACTCGCAGGCCGAGAACTGAATGTGCGTTCCCTCCGGAATCAGCTTTTCAGGACCTTGCTGGCGGAGGGTGTCTTCAGTTATCGTGTCGCTGAACAGAAACTCGGACCAGGCCCGCTTTGGAAACGCATTGGCCACCCGGCGCTCCAGCACCTCGTCGCCCCCGCGGGCGGCCATCAGCAAATCGAAGTTGCGGGTATTGTCGCCCGAGTGGCAACAGTCGAAGATGGTGATGACGTGCGCCCCGGTCTTTTGGGTCAGTTCGTGAATGAGGTACCGGATTTCCTTGTCGGTCATCAAAAAGTCGGGGACGGGTGCCACCGGACCATCGAAGCAGACGATGCATTCCAGCCGCCCGTCGGCTTCGTTGGGCCATAATTTAGCGTCCGCTTGCTCCTGCGTGCCGTGCCCCGAAAAATAAAACAGTACCGTGTCGGTCGCTGTCGCCTGGGATAAATGCGTCCGAAATCCGTCGATGATGGCTTGTTTAGTGGCGGCTTTGTCAGTCAGCACGTTCACCGCTCTTGCGTCATCGGTAAAATCTGGATCGGCCTTCAGGTAGGCGTTTACTTTTCGGATGTCGTTGACGCATCCGCGCAGCGGTCTTACGCGCTCGTATTGGTCGACGCCCACGAGCAGAGCGTACAAATTGGGGGAAGTTGCCATGGTGGTAAAGAGGTCGGAGTAGCTTGACCGAAAGCTACTTAGAGTTACCACTGCCGCGTCGTTGTATTTATCGAAAGGTTAAAAAGGCGTCTGATTCCGAATTCACCTTATCTTAGTCGTCCTAAACAAAAACGGTCTCCGGGCCATCCATTATGACTATCAGATATAGTGCAATTGTATTGCTGGTTAGCATTTCCACCCTGACTATGGCTCAGACCAAGTCGGTAGAAGATGAAAAATTTGTTTTCCTGAATAATGGCGTGACGGTCGGTATGATTGTCAAATCCGTGCTGAAAGCCGACAAACAACGGCTTAAACTGACCGATCAGCAGCTACCCAAGGCCAAAGAAATTATTACTCAGGCGACCGTTAAGTACAACGAGGGAGTCAAAAAACTGAAAAAATCGGGGATGAATCAGCAGAAGCTGCGCGTGTTGGCCGTCGCCGTGGAGACCGAAAAACTGTACCAGTACAAAACCTTGCTAACGCCCCAGCAATACACGATACTGCTGGCTAACCACAAAAAGACGTACCCTGAAAGCAAGGTATAACTGGCGGGAACGTGCGACCCGCTGAACCTGGTATTTGCCAAACGCCTGCTTAATTTACCCGGACCAAGTCGATGGTAAAGATCAGAATGGAATTGGCCGGAATGCCATTCTGAGCCGCTGAACCATACGCCAGACTGGGGGGCAGGTAGAGGGTAATGCTGCCACCGGGCGCGACCAAAGGAATGCCCTCCTGCCAACCCACAATGAGCTGGTTCAGCCCGAAGGAGACGCCATTGCCACTGTCAAACGTGTTGCCATTGGTCAGCTTGCCGACGTAGTTAACCGTCACCGTGGAGCATATCGTTGGCTTGGTGCCGGAACCGGGCGACTGGATGGTGTAATAAAAGCCGCGACTGTCGGCGGTAGCAGTAATTTTGTTCGTGTCAATATACTGTTTTAGGGCCGTAACCTCCGCCTGGGGTGCCTGCGTCGTCACAGGAGTTGCGTTGCAGGGGGTATCATCGGCCTGCTGGCAACTGCCCGCCACTAATGCCCAGACTATTATCAAAAATCCGTATTTTTTCATCAACAACTGGTTCACTCTGGATTGAGAATTCAAACTGATTCTGTCGGAATCTCCACAAGGTAACCCGCTTCGGGGCGACGGTCAAGCATTACTTAGGCATTGGCCGTTATTCATCCGTTAAAACCACATCCTGACTGGTGACGTTTTACGGATGATAGTACATACAAGTCTTTCAGGCACAGATGCGAACCCGTGCAAGACGGATGCCCGGTTGGTTGAAATGACGCTGCATTTCAGCGAAGACCCAGTCAATGGCTTCGTCTGGATCAGCAGCGGCAACCGATAGGTCTTCATTTAGCCGGATATGGTGGTTCATCTCATCGAGCACGTCAAACATGACCCGGATCAACTGTTTCTTTTTAGCAGCCATATTATCCAATAAACAGGTGTGGTAATCGACTACCACAAGTCTGGGCTAAAAATAACAGCTATCTGTTGGAATTGTATTATATATAGCAAAATAATATTATAGAGGTTGAGATAGCGAGAGCGTCAATCATTGTTACGATGACAGCACGTTTGTTTCAATGTGCCGGATCAGTTCATCCTCAAGTTCTTTTTCTCTATCATAAAATTGATTGTCAAAATCTTCCAATAGCTCGTCATATTCGCCTGTCTCCCAGTCTGATATTACCCTGTTTCTTTCCTCAACGTCTGTCGAAGGTTGCCCATCGGGGAGCCAACTGTTGATCCGTTTCAGCAAACCGGCTATGTCCGAAAAACCAAGCGTTTCTAAATCGTCGATTGTTTCCCTGTTTCGGTCTGCGCCATGATTATAGTAGTGGCTTATCAATCCACCATTATTAACATCGCCAAGTAAACCTTGTACAGTAAACCAGATTCGTTCATTAGGAGTCAATGACTGAAAATCGTCAAATCCTTTCGTTACCAGTTTCTCCCACTCGTCCTGAAAATCAATCAGCGATTTGTCCGTGCTCTGCATACGATTTCGCTTGTTAACAGCGTATTGGAAAATTGAGAAAGACGCCACCTTTTGGTCACCAATCGACGGCGTCATGGCCGCACCGGCGTCTGGTAAACAGTTTTTTAGAGTGACCCGCCCGGCTGAGTCTCAGTCCAACTGCGGCTCTGGCCCCCGGAACGGATCGAGTTCGGTGATGAGGGGTAATTTAATGGACTTGCCTTCCTGAGCCGACTGATAGATGGCTTCCATGATGCGATGGTCCTGCAGGCCTTCTTCGCCGGGTGTAAATGGTTTCTTGTTACGCTGAACACAGTCCGAAAAGTGGTCCATCTCGGTAGCAAACTGGTTTCGCTTCGGGATGTACGTGTTGTCGGTGTGCTCCGTCTGGCCGATGGCGTACGATTTTTCCAATTGCAAGCCGTTTTAGGCGAACACGTTGTCCATATTCAGCCAGCCCCGTTCGTTCAGAATCCGGTACCACCGCGATTCGTGGGCGAAGTACTGCGTTGGCGTCGGCGAACTTACCGCTGACCTAACCGTAACCGTGCTGGGTAATCCGGCGGGTGAAACGGCAACGGTTGAAATTGCGGGAGCGGAGCAGCAAGCATTGGTACTCCGCTCCCGCAATTTCAACCGTTGCCGGTTGGTTGAGCAGCGGACCATTGAGCGGGCGAAAGCCACAGAGCGGCAAACATTCGATTTGCGTCAGCAAGCGGCCGGTGCTCTCCTGCTGCGCACGACCACCAACGGGCAGTCGCAGACGGTGAAATTATTGCAGTCTTACTGAAGCTGCCGCCGGGAGAGCGGATTTTTCTCACGCTGGCTTCTGCTTACTATCAAGTAGAGCGGAGCCGGAAGAAAACGGTGAACAAAGGTTGCTCGACTTCGACCTCTCGGCAAACGCCATTCACGTATCGGTAGTAATTTTTCTTACCGTCGGGCAGGGTCAGCTCATAGGCGTGGGTTGCCACGGACCGCAGGGTGCAGAACCGCCCGTGCCGCTCCGAAAACAATTCGCTGACGCCCAACGGCTCGCGGTCGTACAAACTGGCGGCACTGTAGGTGGCCCGCCGGTTGGCAATGATTGAAGAGGCATCGTTGATCCGGATTTGGTATTGGTTGCCGTCCCAGTGAACCAGTGCATCATGTTTGGTGCGTCCGTTGAGCTGATCGTTGAACGAGGATTCGGTGAGCAGATTGTTGCGGTAGGTGCTGGTGAAGCGGGTAATCATGCGCTTTTCGCCGAATAGCCGAACGGCAACATCCGCATTGACGCGGTACTGGACGCCGGTAGTGGTGGGTACTTTCGTGACGTTTAGCTGACCAATGGACCGGTTATGAACGATCACGTCGTAGGTCAGCGCTTGCGGGGGCGAACTGACGAACCAACTTAGGATACCTATATAAATTAGATGAGCGAATAGCATAAATCGTGTTGTTTACTGCTGGTATCAATTTTTGCGTAAGACCCGCAACGAAGCCTTTACCCCCACGATGTGCTCAGATAAATTGACGTTCAGCCCGTACATTTACTCGTATAAGTCCGTCGTCAGCGTAATTGATCCAATTCTAATTCTGTTCAGTATAGCCGCCGACAGTTTCGTGGCCGTCTCCCACGAAAAGGGAAGCCACGTGCCGCTGCTGCTGTCGAACACTTCGGTGGCCGCTTCACAGGCGAAAAGCTTGTAGTCGAATTTGGCATAATCAGGGGCTATGTAACCAGGGTAATAGTACGTTTTTTGCTGCGCCTGGGCGTAATTGATCTTCTGCAGCATCAGGTATTTCCCCAGACTATGTTTGCGGTACGCCGGGTGGTAAAAATTCATGATGCCCGCAATGCTTTGTGAACCATCGTCGAAAATTCCGGCTGCAATCAACCGGCCATTATCCCTGACTTCTGTCACGTGGCTCATAAACGCATTATGCGTGGTGCCCCCCAGCAGGCAGGATTCAACCGAATCCGGCGCGTCGAAATTTACCGAATTCCGGTACGCAGCGTATAGCCCCTCAAGCTCATCAGATAGAACAAAGGGCGTAACGGCCACCGAAAATTTTTCGTTAACCCGGAGCAGCCTGCGCTGGTCTTTGCCGTAGCTGACGTTGGCCACTACGACGCGCAGCCAGAGCACGGAGCAAAGCTGACTGCCGAAAAACTCAAACTGGCACGTAAACACCTTCTGCTGCATCCGAAAATAGCCGTTGCTCAGGCATGAGTCCAGTTTACTTCCTTTCATGTCAGGTACGCGTTTTCGTGGCTGCGTAGAACTGCCGAAGTTAGACAGACAGCGCCATTGAAGCAAAGTTACCCATCACTCATTTTGCGTTTTTCCAGTCGATCAGGAACACCGTCCAGCCATCCGGCTCTGTGCGGAGCGAAAACGCGAATCCATGGTTTAGCAGAATCTCGCGGGTAAGCGTCAGGCCGATGCCCTGTCCAGTCGCTTTCGTGCTGAAAAAGGGGTTAAAGAGATTAGCCGCTACGTGCTCAGGAATGGGTTCGCCGTTGTCACGAATGAGCAACTGACGGTCGGTGAGGAGAACGTCAACCGCTTGCCCCGACTGGCAGGCTTCGAGTGCATTTTTTAGGACATTGACCAGCACCTGCTCCATCTGGGCGATGTCAATCGGCTGATTAACGGGCGGATTGGGTAAACTGGCGGTTAGCGAAACACCCCGTTCGTCTGCCTGCGGCTGCATGAGCCGTATGACATCGCGCAGCAGGCCGGCTACGTTTGTGAGCGAGAGGCTGGGTGCGGGCAGGCGCACGACATCGGCGAACCGGCGCATGAACCGGTTCAGCCGCTCGTTGCGTTCGATGGCTACCCGCACAGCCTGCCGCACGTCGGGATCGAAGACGGCTGGTTCAGCGATGGTTAAGATGGAGTTAACGGCCCCAATGGAATTATTAACCTCGTGGGCCATCATCCGAATCACCTTACCGTACGCTTTTTTCTCGGTTTCGATGATTTCGGCGGTCAGTTCTTCAATAAATAGAAACTGCCGCTGAAAGCCCCGGTCAATGAACTGCCCCCGCAATACCCGGTACGTTTCGACGCCCGCCAGCCGGATGGTATGCGGCTGGTCGGGTGGCAAGGTGCTGAGCTGCGCTAAGAGCGGATGCGCAATGGCCGACAGGGGCTTTTGCAACAGATCGTCGTCGGGCAGACGCAGGAGCTGCCTTGCTCTGGGATTGACGGCCGACACGCGCTCGTCGAAGTCGAAAATCAGGAGGGCAATGGGGGCGGCTTCGATCAGTTTATCCATGAAAAACTGCTGCTCAGCCTGCCGGGTGCGCTCCTGCCGGAGCTGGTCGATCATCAGGTTATAAACCCGAATCAGTTCGTCCACTTCCTCGTTGCCCGTCGGTACGAACTTGACCGTGAAGTCCTTATCCTTAATAGCATCGATGCCTGACGCGATAAACGCCGACGGTTGCCGGAAGGAGCGGTAAATGCGGAACGCGACGTACAACGACAACAGAATCAGCACCTCCGAAGCCATGAACCAGACTTTCATGTGCTTCAGGAGCTGAAACGTCAACCCAACCAGCACCGCGTGGAGAGTGAGGATATAGAGCAGGTAGCGCCTTTGAAATTTCATTCCGCATTATACGCAATGCCGTACTTTTCCAGCCGCCGGTACAGCGCGAAGCGCGTAATGCCCAGTGCCCGCGCCACGTTGGCGACCCGATTCTGATGAAACGCCATCGCCCGTTGAATCATTTGGAATTCTATTTCTTCGAGCGTCATGGTGCCGACGGGTGGAAGCGTGGGGCCATGGGCCTGGGGTAAAGAGGTATTCGTTAGGTGTCGCTCAAAGTCGGCCATAGTTAACACATCGCCGGGGGCCAATAGGACGGCCCGTTCCACCACGTTCTTCAACTGGCGTATATTGCCCGGTAGCGACAGTCCTTTCAGCCAGTTCAACGCTTCCTTTTCTACCTGCAAATTAGGTCGCCCGTAAAGCGTTTTCAGGTTGTCGATGAAAAATGATACCAACCGGGGAATGTCGGCGGGGCGCTCGCGAAGGGCGGGTAACCGGACTGTGATGAGGTTAATACGGTAGTACAAATCTTCCCGAAACTGACCCTTAGCAACCATCTCATCCAAATTGCGGTTGGTGGCGCAAATCACCCGCACGTCCACCGCCCGGGTTTTGCTGCTGCCCAGCGGCTCGAAGGTGCGGTCCTGCAACACGCGGAGCAGTTTCACCTGACTGGCCGGGTCGAGATCACCAATTTCGTCCAGGAATATGCTGCCCTTGTTGGCTAATTCAAACCGCCCCACGCGGTCGGATTTGGCATCGGTGAAAGCCCCCCGCACGTGACCAAACAGTTCGCTCTCGAATAAGGTGCTGGAAATGCCGCCCAGATTGACCTTTACGAACGGTTGCCCTTTGCGTCGGCTGTTCTGGTGGACGGCCTCGGCAATGAGTTCCTTGCCCGTGCCACTTTCGCCCGTAATCAGCACCGGCGCGTCGGTGAGTGCCACGCGCCCGATGGTGGTCAGCACGTCCAACAGCTTTGGGTCTTCACCGACGATGTTGTCGAACTGGAATTGCTCGTTCAGTTGCCGCCGACCGGTTGAGAGTGGGTCGCCCAAACGCCGTGATGAACCCGCCAGTTTAAGCGCCGTCCTGACCGACTGCACGAGGTAGTCATTTTGCCATGGTTTGGTGATGAAATCATTAGCCCCCGCTTTCATGCCCGCCACGGCAAGGTCAATGCTGCCCCAGCCCGTTATAAGAATAACAGGAACGCTGGGCAACCGCTCCCGGATGTAGCGCAGCAACCGAAGCCCGTCGTCGCCCGACGTATCGACCGAGAAGTTCATGTCGAGCAAGATAGCTTCCGGCGTTTCCCCGGCCAGGATTTCCCGCGTGTCAAATGGCCCATCAGCGACGTGCACAGCGAAGCCTTCTTTCCTGAAAAGCAGCGAAAGGGACGTTTGAATGGCGATATCGTCGTCGATGATGAGAATCATGGGGTTTACTCCTCATGCAACGCCACGGCGGGTTGCACCGTCGCGGCTTGACGACTTGGATACAAAGCACACAACGTAACAATTAAATAGATAACCACAACTGAAACGGCCATCGCCGTCAGGTACACACCCGCGTCGAGGTCGAAGACGTTGAGCAGCGGAAACTGCCCGGCCAGCAACAGGCCCAGCACCAGCGCAAAGGTAGATAGTACCCACATTTCGCCCACAAACTGCCGCGAAATGGAACCTTCGGTGGCACCCAGCGCCCGACGCAAACCAATTTCGCCCCGCCGACGGGCAATGCTCACATTCAGTACGCCAAACAGGCCAAGGGCCACGTTGATGAGCAGGAACCCGCTGATGATGAGAAAGATAACAACCGGAATGAGGGTCTGATTCTGCCGGTTTTTGCGCAAATCGGTTAAGTAGATTACCTCTACGCTCCAGCCGCGAATCATCGACGTAACATCCCGCACCATTCTGGCCTCAAAATTGGCGTCGGTGCCGGGTCTGACGCGAATGAGCAAGCTTTTGGGCCACGTGTAGCCTTCGTCTAAGAGTTCGAACAGGGTTGGTTCGTTTTTCATGAATTCACTTCTGCCTTTGAACGTATCGACCACGCCCATTACCGTCCAGACGGCTTTATCGCCTTCGCCGTATCCGATGTGTTTTCCAATCGGATTTTCATCGCCGAACAGGGCCTCTTTCGCCTTGCGATTAATGATGGCAGGCTGGTATTTACCAACGCTGTCGGCACTCCGGTACCAGTGTCCGGCCACAAGAGTCATGTTCAGCGTTTGGGCAAAATTTTCGTCGGTTTGGTAGAACGATACCTGCGCTTTTGCCCCATTATGCGCTACACCATTGCCGTTATGATAGGTTGAAAAGGGTATGTTGTCGCCCATTCGCGAAACGGATTCTACTTCGGAATAAGCCCGCAGGCGCTGCGAAACCGCTTTTGTCTTCTGAGCGACCTCGGTCGTATCCTGGTTATTTTTCAGGTTAACCGCCCAGACGTTTTCGTAGGTAAAGCCCAGCGGCTCAGCGTAGTTTCTGACGTTGTACACAATCAGCGAGGTTAGTCCGAACAGGACCAGGAATGAGGCCCAGATCTCCACAATCAACAGGGAATGGGCTTTTTTCTTATTCCAGATTAATTTGAAAAGGTGACGTAGCATGGAAATTAAGATTTTAGCGCGTCTACAATGGACAGTTTCGACATGCGGAGGGCCGGTAACACGCCCGATAACAGCCCGAAGATCAGACAGATGAGTAGGCTTACCCCAAAAACGGACGCGTTGATAGTCAGGTCGGCATAGGCAATCCAGCCGCTATTGTTAATTAGATAAATAATGACGAACGTCAGCAGCAGTGCGATGGACCCGCCGAGGAACGTAATAAAGATGTTTTCGACCACGAATTGCCAGAGCAGCGTTCTGACTGGTGCGCCAAACGCTTTGCGGATGCCAATTTCCGAAGCCCGTTCCATGATGCGGCTGACGTTTATGTTCACCAGATTAATGGCCGGCAGTCCCATCAACATCAGAAAGATAAAGCCGATTACTCCATAAAAAGCCGCTATTCGGGCCGCGCTACTACCGGTGAGTATACCTAAGAAAAACTCCACATACGGTTCGCTACGTACTTCGATTTGGGCGTATTTGAAGCCCCCCTCTTCACCAGGAACCGGGAGTTGGCGGATGCGATCCTGAAACTCCTCCTGAACGCTCTTCAGATCGTTGGGGGTTTTGACCAGCAGCATAGCCGAGTAACTACCCCGTAAGCCGGTGCTCTGGTAGTTGCTTTTGGGGGCAGTGTACGGGAAGTACACGTCGGCGTGGGTGAACAGCCGCGTGACGGGGCTGCCCCGGACAACGCCAATTACCCGGTACCGAATGGTTTCAATCTCGATGGTTTTGCCAACAACCGTCTCCGTCTCATCGGCGAAATACTGCTCCCTGAAACCGTCCGTGATGACGGCCACGTAGTCGCCGTTGGCGATGTTCCGCTCGTTATAGGGTTTACCTTCTAGAAATTGGAATTCGGTCACTTGCCAAAAATCGGCATCGGTAAACTTGGTGTCTATTTTAATTTTTTGAGCGCCAACGTAAGCATCTGAACCCCGGCTGTCCGAATAAATCGTCACGCGCTCCGGCGTTTTGAGCGTTTTGGCGAACTTCATCAGAAACGGGTGACTCATGGGGCCATTTGTGGTGGAGTTTCCGTCGTTGGCACTCATCCTCATCGTTTCGATGTAAAGCGTCCGGTCACGTTTCGTTTCCGGGTAATGACTCCCAATCAGGTGGTCCAAAAACGAGGTCAGCACCATCAGTACGGTCAGCGTCAGGCTGATGCCGAATAGAGTAATGAAGGTGTAGAATGGATGCCGCAGCAGCACCTTCCAGGCGATTTTGAGATAATTCAGTAGCATAGTTGTGAATTGTGAAGAGCGAAAGGTGAAGAGCGAAAATGTAGCGGCACATTCGCTCTTCACCTTTCGCTCTTCGCCATTAATAAGCTGTCTCCCACCATCGATCCGTCAAAGAGCCGGACGAGCCGGTGCGTTTTCTTGGCCATTGTTTCGTCGTGCGTTACCATTATTATGGTGCTTCCTTCCGTGTTGAGTTGCTGAAGAATCGCCATGATTTCGTTGCCCATTGCGCTGTCGAGGTTGCCCGTTGGTTCGTCGGCGAGGATGATGCTGGGTCGCCCCACGATGGCGCGGGCGATGGCCACGCGCTGCTTTTGCCCACCCGACAACTGACCCGGAAAGTGCTTCATGCGGTTGCTTAGCCCCACTTTTTCCAAGGCCTGCTGCGCCAGTTGCCGACGCGACGCACCCGTAGCATCGCCCTTTCGATACAGCAGGGGAATTTCGACGTTGTCCAGCACCGACAGGTCGTTGATGAGGTGGAAGCTCTGGAAGATAAACCCGATTTTCTGGTTTCGTAGCCGGGCCAGATCCACGTCGCGGTACTGGGTCACGGCCTGCCCACCAATTTCGACCTGTCCCGCGCTGGGTGCGTCCAAGAGGCCCATCAGGTTTAGCAGCGTCGATTTGCCGCAGCCCGACGGCCCCATAATGGAGACAAACTCCCCCGCCCGGATGTGCAGGTTGACGTTGCTCAAGGCCAGCGTTTCGATGGTGCTGGTTCGGTAGACTTTTTCGATGTTTTTGAGGTGTATCATGACTGAAGGAATAAAGGGATAGAACGCTGATTCATAAGATGATTGATCCTAATCATCTTATGAATCAGCGTTCTATCAGTAGTTTTTGGTTTAGTTCAAAATCATACAATGTCAGCAGCCGGAGCGTGTAGTACGACTGCCAGTAGTCGCGGAGGGCCAGGATGGCGTCGCGTCGGGCGCGGTCTTTGTCCTGCATGGCAATGCCTAAATCAGTAACGGTCAGGTCGCTCAGTTTGAACCGTTCCTGCGCAATCTGGTAACGACTTTGGGCAATTCCGTCGGCTTCGGTGGTCAGTTTTACCTGCTCGCGAAGCATGTCAAGCAGTGTCACCTGCGTATAAATCTGTTGCTCAAACGTGCGCCTGGCCTGTTCCACCGTCTGCACAGCGAGTTGCTGGTTAGCACGGGCCGTTTCGGTGCGGGCCTGCGCCCGGCCCCAGGTCATAATTGGCACCGTGAACTGAACTTCGACAAACTGCCGGTCCTGCGGTCGAACGTACACGTCGCCGGGTCGGTTGCCCCGGTTTGTTAATCCAAAATCTGCATTTAGGGTCGCATTGATACCGTTTTCCTTGCGTGCTCGATCCACGTCCCGGTTGGCTTCGAGCAATCGGCGCTGAAAACCAATCGCATCGGACCGGTTGGCGAAGGCTTCGGCGATTGCCCGCTGAATGTCGACGGCAAAAACGGGTACCTGATTCGGTATGGCCAGATCGAGCGGTCGTGTTTGACTAATCTCCGAATTAATGAACGACCGCAGTTTCAACGAGGCTACTTCAGCCGCCTGCCGCGCCGACGCCAGGTCTTTACGGGCGTTCAGCACACTCAGTTGCAGTTGGAGCAGGTCGTTGCGCGAGAGTTTCCCCAGATCAAGTTTATGCCGGGCAATGGTGAACAGCGTATCGTTATTCGCGCGGTTAGTTTCGGCAATTTGCAGGTTTACCTGGGCCACCAATAAGTCGAAATACAGGCCCGTCGCGTCCAATGCCACCTGTTCCATACTCTCCACGTATTGTTGGTTGCTCTCGGCGTAACGGAGCGGCTCAATCCGGCGGTCCCACTTCATCGGGTTTGGGCGAAACAGCGGCTGGCTCAAGCCAATGCCAAATGGAATGCCGTTGTAGAGCGTGTTCCGGTTCAGGAAATCATCGAACCGCTGGAGCTGATGCTGCACGTAAATGGACCCACCCGTGAGTGGAATATTCTGGCTCAGCGACAGATTCAGCAGCGAATTATTATTCGACACGGGCTGAAAAGCGATGGTTCCGTCGGGTTGCTGCACCTGAATAAACGAACGTGTAAACCGGGGGAGCGAACCGTCGAGGCTTAGTTGAGGCCGGAAATCGGCCAAAAATGAGCGGTATTTCCAGTAATTGGTCTTTTGTAGGGTGGTGGCCTGCTTACCGGCAATTGATTGGTCGCGGGCCAGTTGCACCACGTCGTCCAGCGTTAATTTCAGCGGTTGGGCGGTGGCGAGTGTGCTGGTAAAAAATAACCCGACCAGCAGCAGAAAAGAGATAGTTCTCATGGTTTGGCGAGGTCAATGGTGAGTTGTTCCAGGTGTTCGTATTCGCTCAGATCGGTCAGGATAACCCGGTCGCCGGGTTGCAGGCCCCGTTTGATTTCGACCCAGTTGAAGTTGGTCAGGCCAATCTCGATCTCCCGCCGATGTGCTACGTTGTCTGCCTGCATCACGTACACGTACTGCTTCCGCTTGCCTTTGAACGCCGGGCCGTTGGCCACGCGCACGGCCTGGGCGGTACGGTTCGTTACCACAAACACCTCGACCTTCTGATTGGGCCGGAGCGATGGGTGACGATTATCATTCAAACTGACAGCGAACCGGATCGTACCGTTCTGCACCGACGGTTTTACCTGGGTAATCTGGCCGCGCAAATCCGTTTCGTTGATGCGGACGATGACCGGCAACCCCGCCCGAAGCTGGTCGGCGTAGGCGTCGGAGCAGGACCCCTCGACCCGGAAACTGGCTAAATCAGCCACCTTAACCAGCATTTCGCCCTCGTTCACCGCCGATCCAACATTCTCGTTCACCCAGGTCAGCACACCCGCCCGGTCGGCCAGGATATTGGCCTGCCGGAGTTTTTGGGACAACACTTTCAGGTTAGTGCCCTCGATGCGGGCCTGCAACTGCGACTCGCGCAAACTGCTCGCCATCGACCGGCGGTTGTAGGACAGGTCGTTTTCTAACTGCTTCTTCTCCAACTGCGCGATGCGGAGGGCATTTTCGGCGCGGGTGACGTCTTCGGGCGTCCGGCCTCCCACGGTCAGCAACCGCCGGGTGTCGTTCAGTTCGGCGGCCAGTTTGTTGATGTTGAGCAACTTAATCTGGTCATTGATGTCGGCGTCATACAGATTTTTGTCCAGCTTCATTCGGAGTTGCTCAATACCGTTTTGCTTCAGGGCCAACTGATCCTGGAGTTTTTCGTATTCGATCTGCGTCAGCGATTTATCTAACTCAACGATGGCCTGACCGGGCCGGACGCGGGCACCGGGCGTCAGCAGTACCCGCCGGATGCTGGCCCGGATGGGGCTGGTTATGATCTGTTCGTAAGCCGGAATGATCTCGCCGATGGCATTGAGTGTATTCTCAACCGGGCCAGTTTGCGCCACCGCTGTCCGAATTTTGGCGGCTTTGACGGATGTTTTCAGCAGCATATGCATTCCCAGAATCACCCCGGTCAGGCCGATAACGGCAACCAGGCCGATAAGCCAGGGTTTTCGGCGGGAACGAGTAACGAGTTCGGGAGCTAAATCGCGGTCCATCCGGCACAAGCATTTTGCTTATGTTTATGCCAATGCTGTGCCACAAGTCTACAGTCTGTTAATCAGAGTTTTATACTGCGAAAGGTCAATAGAATTTTTGCGGATTCGCACAAGGTGAGCGAATCCGCACAGCCGGTTGCACTCATGAACAGGTCGGCAAACAGTTACCCGCCCCTAATCGATCTGAGCAGGCTACCCGCTCACTTGACTCTAACCCCCGTTCGTTGCGTGATTAGCTCCGCTAATTATTTTGTACGTTTATGGCAAGACATACGAACCGATATGTTGAATCGCAAACCATAAAAGGACAGATTAATGAAAACAGAATTCGGACTTAGTATGACCGTTTTAGTAGGTATGCTGTGCATTGGTTGTACCACCAGGCCAACGCAGCTACCTATTGTTGGTACGTGGGAATTAGTGGCGGCCACGACGACGGAGAAAGACACCACTTTCTCCACCTTCGACAGCCGGAATAAATTCGTAAAGATCATTAATCCGACTCATTTTGCCTTTTTAAATCATAGCCTTCGGGCAAAAGAAGACACCAATGCGGGTACGTTTACAGCGGGCGGAGGAGCCTACACGCTGGTAGACAGCGTATATACGGAAAGCTTAGATTACTACATCGACCGGAAGTGGGAAAACAACAAATTTGACTTTGTCGTGACCCTGAAGGGCGACACGCTTGTTCAGAAGGGCGTTGAGAAACTCGACAAACTGGGCATCGACCGGGTAATTGTTGAAACATACAAGCGCGTGAAGTAATCGCTTTTACGCGTCGTTAGTTACACTTATGCTATTAAGTGGCCGGGTCAATTTGAAGCCGGTAAGCTAACCGAACACGGGAGTAATGGGGACAGGGCATCCCTGATGCAGCAATTACTAATCTGGCAGCACCTCCAATAGTCCAGCCTGGCGGGTGGATGAATTGCCAGCAGACAACAAAAATCCCCGGTGCTACAGCGCCGGGGATTCTACGTTCAGCCTAACCTATAATCTTATTTTTCCGCTTTGTTCTCAGTCGTCAGCGATTGAGCCGCCGGGGCCTTTTGGGCAAATCCGGGCTTGGGTTTGTAGATGGCGCCCGTGGCAAAGTCGACCGGAATGCTAACCAGCGGGAACAGCAGGGTGTATTGCCGGAGTGATTTCATGATGCGTTTGCTTGTTGGTAAGAGGGAGTTTGATCGGGAGCGCTTATTTGGTAGCTCTGATGGTGAACCGGGTGCTATTGTCATCTTCGCCATTGATGGTCAGCTTATTACCCTTCAGGGTGCCGATCTGCTCGCCCGCGTACCGGAACGACAGCGTCCCGCTGCCCGCATCGGATACGTCGATGCCATCGGCCGAGAGCACCATAAATTCTTCATTGTCCGACTTCTGGCGGATGTCTAACGCCATTGTAACGGTGGAGCCGGTTTGGCGCGTTACGCTGATGGTGCCTTTCAGGTTAGTCTGGCTGGCGGGCAGCGTTTTGCCGTCGAACGACAGCTTGGAGTACGTGTACTGCCCGGCGGCCTGCGTAGCGGCATCGGCGGGTTGTGGATCAACGTTCTGCTTTTTGCAAGCGGTAAACAACGTAGTGCTCAGCAACAGAGCGAGTCCTACGAAACGAAAGCGGAGTACTGATTGCATGGTGATTGTTGTGTTTTGACGGTCCGCCGTAGCGGTGGGAAAGAGGTTTATGAACTGGGCCGGGGAGCGCATCCTGGACTACGCGTCCCGACGATGCAAAGTTGGGGGGTGGGTCAGGCACAACGAAACACGGGCTGCTTCAACCGATGGAAGCGTGGGACGAAGTGACTTATGTGCGGGATGAATTGAGAATAATCAGTAACTGCGAGTCAGCAACTACCGGCAATGTGAAAGTAACTACCGGTTAATAATTCAGGAGACCGGTTAAAACCATACTGCTCTATTTTTAGGGCAGAAGCTGCCATCTAACTCTCAGACAGACTCTTATCTCTACTTACTCAGTCTCTTAACCTCTTTTACCATGGAAACATTTGTCGATATTCATTGCCATCCTCATTCCAAGCCGTTCGGCCGGAGCCAGCCCGGCAGTAAACACAGCTCGAACCGCAACAACACCACCAGCGTCTGGCATCATGACCCGCCCACGCTCCTCGACAAACTAACGAACTTCGCCCTCTCGCTGACCCGCTTCCGTCAGAGCGATCTAACAGCCTCCAGTCGGGGAAACGTCCGGGTGCTGGTCAACTCGCTCTATCCGCTCGAACGGGGCTTTTGCCGCAATAAGCTCGGCACAAACATCATTGCCGATCTGCCCCTCAACTTCGTAACCTCCTTCGGGAAGGATTACATCGACCGTATCCAGGCTATCGAGTCCCCCGGCGACTACTGCACCGAACTCAACGAGCAATACGCTTTTCTGAAACAGATGGATGGCAAGGAAGTCGAGCTGTCGGGTGGCCAGAAAGCCCGCTACGTGCTGACCAAAAACTACGATGACATTCAGGCGCTGATGGATGCTCCCGACGACACCGACATCCTGACGATGGCCGTTATGCTGTCCATCGAAGGCGCTCACGTATTTAGCTGCGGGATCGACAACAAGGCGGATGAAACAACGGTGCTGCAGAATATTGCGAGTGTGAAAAGTTGGGACCACCGGCCACTGTTCATCACGTTTGCCCATCATTTCAACAACGAACTCTGCGGGCACGCCGAAAGTCTGACGGGTATCCTGAAAAAACTCCTCGATCAGGAAGATGGTATGAACGAGGGCTTCACGCAGTTGGGCGAGAAGGCGGTACATGCCCTGCTCGATACCACCAACGGCCCACGTATTCTGATCGACATCAAACACATGAGCGAAGCCTCCAAACGACGCTATTTCGAGATACTCGATACGGATTTCAACGCCCAGAAAATTCCGATTATCGTCAGCCACGGCTGCGTACGTGGCAACGACGCCGACCGCCACCTCTACCACGACCATGCCATCAACTTTTCGGACGAGGAGATCCTGCGGGTCGCCCGGTCCGGGGGGCTTTTCGGAATTCAGTTAGACGAACGGCGCATTGGCAGCGAGAGTGCCCTGCGCCATGCCCGTGGTCACCTCAACCGCCGGAAGATCCTGTTCTCGTGGGCTGAACTGGTTTGGCTTCAGATCAAACACATTGCCGAACTGCTCGACCAGCACGATCTGTTTGCCTGGGGCAATATCTGCTTAGGCACGGACTACGACGGCATCGTGAACCCGATCAACGGGTATTGGACGCACCGCGAATTTCCCGAATTAGACGATTTTCTGTCGATGCACGCCCACAATTACATGCAGAGTAACCCTTCCTTTCGAAATCCGCTCAACCGCCTGCACGAAGACGAGATCGTAGCCCGGTTCATGGGTACCAACGCGATTGATTTCTTCAAGCAGCATTATCACTGAGGGTACTCAACCACGCACGCGTCCATCTTCTATCCAAAGACACCAATCAGCCATGAATAGACCAAATCGCTCCCTCCGCCTGTGCGAAATACTGGAGGAGGAGTATGACCACCTGCACCAGTCAACCATCGGCGCTGATCCGCCGGAACAGCGGGTTATCGACACCATTGATCTGCTCAACAAAGCGGAACTGGCGACCGGGTTAGCGCAATGGCTTTATCTAAAGCCGGGCGCAGAAGCCAAGAACCCGTCGCCAGTCGAAGTGCGCTATAAAAAACTCGCCGACTGGATTCTGGCGTATAATCAGGGAGCGGGTTCACCACCGCAGGATGAGTTGCTGCCGCTGGTGAAAACGGTTCTGGAGAATAAGCTCGCATCGGGACTGGATTTAATGATTCAGGAAACGTGGTTACAGGATGCTTCGCTGCGCCCATACACCCGTGGACTACTTAAATGCTATTACGAGCAGGGCACCGTGTCTTCGCGCATCAGGTCTTCGCAGGTCGGTGGGATGTTCAGGCGTTCGTTTAAACTCGATCAGGCCCCGGAGCCGGTGGATCAAAAACTCCTCAACCGGCTCCTGCTCGAAGATGCGTTTACCGGATACATCCACCGGATGGACGACAAACGGCTGGCGGCTGTGTTTGAGAAGATGCACGAAAGCCGACAAACGGCTCTTTGCCTATCGGGGGGCGGCATTCGGAGTGCCACGTTTGCCCTGGGTATCGTGCAGGGATTAGTGAAACACGATGCGCTGGATAAGTTTACCTACCTCTCCACGGTGTCGGGCGGGGGTTATTTGGGGGGCTGGCTTAGCGCCTGGATTCACCACGAAGGGTTTGGCGAAGTCAACCGTAAAATCCTTGGGCAATTGGGCACTCCCCTCGAACCGGAGGCCGTTCCTGCGCCGGTACAGCAACTACTTAAGCCCCCTGCTGGGTTTGTTTTCGGCGGACACCTGGACGTTGTTGGCAACGTACACGCGTAATCTGCTGCTATTGTGGCTCGTCATTATCCCACTGCTGGCCGCTGTCGCGGCTGTTCCGTGGGTGATGGTAACCCTGGCGGAGTTCAGCTGGCAAAGCGTGTCGATAGGGGTGCCGGTTATGGTGAGTTTATCGGCGCTGCTCACCATATACAGTATTAGTTTTGTGCACGCTTACCGGCCCCGGTCGAAGGCCGTTTACGAAAAGAAACAGGCGCATCAATCGAGCCGCGATCAGTCTGCTTTCCTGATAAAGTGCCTCCTGCCCCTGTCCGCAGCCGTTGTGCTCTGGATGCTGGCCTGGCGCTGGTTTGAACATTTGCCGCCGGGAGCACCCGCCTACCTCATCCGCCTATGTGAATCGCTGGGACTTGATCGGCCCACGGATTTAAACATAACGGGCGGATGGCCCATCCTGATCGGGAGCGCCTGTGTTCATCTGATCGGGTGGCTTTTCTCGCTCCGCTTTCGGTTTCAGCGCCAGCGCACCGACGGGTGGCTGGAACCGGTGGTCGTTTTCCTGACGGGGGGCTTCGCCGGGTTTCTGCTTTTGCTAACGGCTAAGCTGCTGCGGATGGGTGGTTCCGACTCAAACATCGTTTCGTACACCTGCTTAGGCGTTCCGGGTTTCCTGCTGGCGGTGGTCCTGGCTGGCTACGCCTTCGAGGGGCTGATGAGCCTGCGCACCGACGATGCCGAGCGGGAATGGTCGGCCCGGTACAGTGCCTGGCTGCTCATCGTTGCCGTGGGCTGGCTCGGCGTGATGGGCCTTGTCCTCTGGGGGCCCACGCTCGTTAACCAGGCCATTGCGCTCGTCGGCTTGTCAACGACGGCGGGTGTGGGCGTGGGGTCAGGCGTGCTGACGGCGCTGCTCGGACAGAGCTCGAAGACGACCGGCGAAGGGGAAGGCGCGGGCGCACGTAAGGGTAAAGCGGGTAAATTGAGCCTGAGCAGCCTGCTGGCTAACCTAACGCTTCCCGTTGTTGCCGCACTCACCGTCGTCGCCCTGTTGATTGCGCTGTCCCTGCTCGATTTAATGCTGATCCGGTGGGTTTGTTCGCTGGTTTCCATCGACTATCCGACAACGTCAATCCTGGCCGTATCGAGGAATGACGTATCGAAGTTTGTCAGTGTCAATCCGGGTGTTCCCATCATTGTGCTGGGCGGTCTTACCATCCTTGGTTTTTTAGTGGGGCTGGCCGTCAACACCAACAAATTCTCACTGCACGCCATGTACCGGGCGCGACTGATCCGGGCGTATCTGGCGGCTTCGCGCCCACCGGGTGAGCGCCAGCCCGATCCGTTTACCGGCTTCGACGAAACCGATAACATCTACATGGGGTGTATGCGCCCCCCGAACCCACCCGCCAGTTCATCGCTCATTAGTAGTCAGAAAAAAACGCCGTTCCACATTGTCAACATTGCACTGAATTTAGTGGCGGGGCGCAATCTGGCGTGGCAGGAGCGAATGGCGGAGTCGTTTACGGTTTCCCCGCTGCACGCGGGCGCTATGTATCTGGGGTATCGGCGTACCTATCTGAAAGAGGGCATTGGTTGTCCTGACCCCCAAGAAGATCCGCGCTATTACGGGGGCAAACGGGGTATTTCGCTGGGCACGGCCATGACCATTTCCGGGGCAGCGGCCAGCCCCAATCACGGCTACCACTCGTCGCCCGTTGTTGCCTTTCTGATGACGCTGTTCAACGTTCGGCTGGGCTGGTGGCTGGGCAATCCCGGCCCGGCCGGGGACCAAACGTTTCATAAGTCGTCGCCAACGCTGGCCATCAAGCCGATCCTCGATGAGATGACGGGCAACACGGACGATGTCAACCCGTATGTTTACCTGTCGGACGGCGGGCACTTTGAGAATCTGAGTATCTACGAAATGGTGCTGCGCCGGAACCGCTTCATTCTGGTCAGCGATGCCAGTTGCGACGAATCCTGCACGCTGGAAGATTTAGGAAACGCCATCCGTAAGATTCGGATCGATATGGGCATTCCCATCGAATTTCCGCACGGGTTCAACATCCGCGCCCGCTCCGACACCGCAGCCGGTCCGGGCGCCTACTGGGCCATTGGTCGAATCGGCTACTCGAAAGTTGATTTGCCAACGTCGGCCTCCCCCCATAAAGACGGCATTTTGCTGTATGTTAAACCCGGAATTATTGGCGATGAGCCACGGGATATTTTCAACTATGCTTCGTCGAAAAAAGCCTTTCCGCACGAGACAACGGCCGACCAGTTTTTCAGTGAAAGCCAGTTTGAGAGCTACCGGGCGCTGGGCGCACACGCGCTGGAACGGGTGTTGACCGATTTAAAGAAAGAGTTTGACCTGTCGATGGACGATTTCTTTACCGAGTCAGGCTGGACAAAATGTTTAAACGCCCTGCAGAAGCAACGCCTGAAGTCAACCACAAACGGTAACGGCAAACTCGCTCCTAAATTCAGGGGACCCGTGGACGTGTACGTGAACTCCTGAGTACAGGATAAAATTCGGGTGGTCCGAACCGTTATCCAACAATGACTGGTGAAGCCTGATCGCTGCTCGTTTCGGGTATGATGCTGGCCAGATTCTCTTTTGGTTGAGTCCTGGTTAAAATCTCCTATGAAGGCATTCCTGTTATTGTTTCTTCCGCTGACTGGCTCGCTAATCGCCCGCGCTCAACAACCCGACAAAACGTTGTGGTATAAGCAACCGGCGCAGTATTTTGAAGAAAGTTTGGTGCTGGGCAATGGTACGCAGGGCGCAAGCGTATTTGGTGGGGTTCAATCCGATAAAATATACCTCAACGATGCCACGCTCTGGTCGGGGGAGCCGGTCAGGGCCGACATGAACCCCGATGCCTACAAGACGGTTCCGGCCGTGCGGGAGGCCCTGAAAAACGAAGATTACAAAGGGGCTGACGGACTGAACCGGAAACTTCAGGGTAAGTTCTCGGAGTCGTACGCGCCCCTCGGCACCCTGTTTATCGACTTCGGCCATGGCCCCGACGCCCGGAACTACTACCGCCAACTGAACTTGGCCGACGCGATTTCCAGCCTGAATTACGAGGTGAACGAGGTGAACGAGGTGAAATACACCCGTGAGTACTTCGTTTCGCAACCCGACCGGGTCATGGTCATCCGGCTTACCAGCAGCCGGAAGGGAGCACTGCGCTTCTCGCTAAAGTTCAATAGCCTACTGAATAACCGCGTAACGGTTGTCAATAACACGTTGACAGCCAACGGCTACGCACCCATCCATGCTGAACCGAGCTACCGGGGCAACATGCCCAACGCCGTTGTTTTCGATTCGACTAAGGGCACTCGTTTCACTACGTTAGCCAAGATCAAAGCCGCTGACGGCCGCGTGGTAACGACAGACAGCACGGTTGGCATCGAAGGGGGTACCGAAGCCCTGATTGTTGTCGCCATCGCCACCAGTTTTAATGGGTCCGACAAAAACCCGGTTACCGATGGGCTGCCCAATGAGCAAATCGCCACCGACCGGCTGACGCGGGCGTTCGCCAAATCATACGTCCAACTCAAACAGGCGCACGTTGCCGACTACCAGTCGTTTTTCGACCGGGTAAGCCTGAACTTAGGCAAAAGCACTGCTCCGGCGCTACCCACCGACGAACGTTTGAAACGGTACGCCGATGGCAAAGAAGACAAGCAGTTGGAGATGCTTTACTTCAACTTCGGGCGGTATCTGCTCATCAGCAGTTCGCGCACGCCGGGGGTGCCCGCCAATTTGCAGGGCATCTGGAACCCGTATATCCGGCCGCCCTGGAGCAGCAACTACACCACCAACATCAATGCCCAGGAGAATTACTGGCTGGCCGAAACCACCAACCTGTCCGAGATGCACCGGCCGTTACTAACGTTTATCAACAAGCTGGCCCAAACCGGGGCGGTAACCGCCAAAACGTTCTACGGCGTCAATGGCTGGTGCGTGGGGCACAACTCCGACGTCTGGGCGATGAGTAATCCCGTGGGTGATTTCGGCAAAGGTGATCCCATGTGGGCCAACTGGAACATGGGCGGAGCCTGGCTGAGTACGCACCTGTGGGAACATTTTACCTTTACGCAGGACAAAACCTTCCTGCGGCAGGAAGGGTATCCGCTGATGAAAGGAGCCGCCCAGTTCTGCTTAGAGTGGTTAGTCGAAGACAAAAACGGTAAACTAATCACGTCGCCGTCGACCTCGCCCGAAAATCAGTTTCTGACGCCCGATGGCTACAAAGGATCAACCCTGTACGGAGCCACCGCCGATCTGTCCATGATTCGCGAGTGCTTTATCCAGACCATCGAAGCCGCCAAAATCCTGAATATAGATGCCGATTTTCGGGCGACGGTGGAGCAGGCACTGGCCCGGTTGTATCCCTACCAAGTTGGCACGGCGGGTAATTTACAGGAATGGTATTACGACTGGAAAGACGTTGACCCCAAGCACCGGCATCAATCACACTTGTATGGGCTGTATCCCGGTCACCACATCCGGCCCGACCGCACGCCCGAACTGGCGCAGGCCTGCCAGAAAACGCTGGACATCAAAGGCGACGAAACAACGGGCTGGTCGAAAGGCTGGCGGATTAACCTGTGGGCGCGGCTGTGGGACGGAAACCACGCCTACAAAATGTACCGGGAACTCCTGCACTACGTAGTGCCCGACGGCGTAAAAACCGACTACGTCCGGGGCGGTGGCACCTATCCTAACCTCTTCGATGCTCATCCGCCGTTTCAGATTGACGGAAACTTCGGCGGAACGGCGGCCGTAGCGGAGATGCTGCTGCAGTCGGGCGAGGGCGAAATCCGGCTGCTACCCGCCCTGCCCGATGTGTGGGACAGCGGATCGGTCAGTGGCCTGCTGGCTCGTGGCGGTTATGAAGTGAGGATGGACTGGATGGGAAACCGCCTGAGGAAAGTGACTATTCATTCGAAAACGGGTGGTCAGGCGAAACTCATCAGCGGCAGCAAAACCAGGACGGTTGCGTTGAAAGCGGGGCAGAAGATAACGTTAACCTGGTAAGACTTACCGTTCGGAGTGGTCGCGTGATTGGTCCCGAGGATTGTTTCGTGCGTGTATAACTAAGCGTACCAATCGGTGTATAATTGCCCCTATTTGCCCATCTCCAGGTACGAACGTACGTCAGTTAAACTGAATGCTGCCAAGTTGAATAATCTTGTCGTTGGGCTTGTCGCGCTTCACCACCACCACATACACATCGTGCCTGCCCGTCACAGATTTGTCAAGGTCGCCGGTCACCTGTTTCATTGTCTTCCAGTCACCCGTTGGCGCGTACGAGGCCCGGCTCACGACCGGCCCCGCGTACGAATCCAGCCGCACTTCGATCTCGCCCGCTTTGTCGACCGACGAATAGTCGTAGGTAAAGGACTTGATGCCTGTGAGGTCAATGGCTTTCAGCAACACGTATGCTTTGTGCCCGCCCGCGTCGAGCCGGTTGCCCCACCGGGGGAAGCCAACGTATGAATCAGCATCGATGGGCCTGACTTTCGCGTTGCGAAGCGTTACCACGTCCGTGCTGGTGAGCGGCCCAACAACGTTTCCGCCGTTGTCGGTGTAGGTTGCCACCAAGGTATATCGTCCACGAGTTTCTTCGGGTTTGTGCTCATTCAAGGCCAGACTTCCCTGCAGCGGGACGGTTACCTGCTTTTGTTCATCGGTGAGCGAGAAAATGTACTTCACCATCTCCTGAGCATCCTGCGTAGGAATCTGCGGGTGGGCGCTCATGATGTGGTCCTTACTCCAACTGCCGCCACCACCCTCGATGATCTTCTTGGCCAATCGCTCCGTAATCCCCGGCTGACCTTTATAACGGCTGGCAACGGCCAAAAATGTTGGCCCCACCGATGGCTTGTCGATCAGATGACACGCTTTGCAGTCACTGTTGGCAATCAGCGTTTTACCCAACGAACCATTACCAACTAAGGCCAGGTCCTGGTGCCCCTGCTGGGGAGTAGCCGTTGGCGTATTGCTCGGCTGGGCGCTGTAGGCGTAAAAAACCTTGATGCGCTTCGGGTCGATTTTGGCATCTTCCTTGTCGGCTACCTTCACGGCGTAGGGGAAAGGTTTGCCCTCCCAATAAAACGATTTATTGCCCGGTGTCGTGATGGCTACTTCCGGCTTCGCGTTACCAACTTTCACAACGATTGTGTCCATATCCACCAGTCCTGTCTGGTCAGTTACTTTCAGAATGGCATTATAAACGCCGGGTTGTGCATACATATACGTCGCGTTGGGCTGGGTAGCGCCCACCGTTTTGCCGTCGAACAACCACTGGTAGGTCAATATATCGTCCTGATCCAGATCGGTGCCGCGCCCGCTGAACTTCACCCGCAGCGGGGCTTGTCCAACCATCTCGCGGATGGCCGGGCCACCCCGGTTATCGGAGGTCAGAAAAGAGCGGGCATTGTCCTGAGCCGCTGCCACCGAATCGACTACGTTGGCGCGGGCGATGGGTGCCCGGTTACCGGTATTGTATTCGATTTTTACGAGCCGGGCATCGTCGTTATCGGCTCCGTAGACCGAGCCGTATTCCAGCATGTACATCACGCCATCTTTAATCTTTACTGAAGGCCAGGTCGATGGGACGGCGGAAATCACCGTTTGTGGCCATAAACGGCTCGTTGCGAACGTAATTCTCGTTCTGGTCGAAACGGGCGGCTACGACCCAGTTACGCATCCAGTCGAAAATGAATAGCGCCCCGTCGTAGTACTCCGGAAATTTGTTTTTGGCCGATGAGTTCCGGTCGTAGGTGTAAAATTCACCGGCCATGGCGCTTCGTCCCCCCTGACCCAACTCCGGAAATTCTTTGGAAGCCGCGTACGGATACCAGATCATGGCCGGAGTCGCCGGTGGCAGGTTTTTCAGCCCGGTATTGCTGGGCGAACTGTTGACCGGCGCTTTTGGGTCGAATGGTAGCCCGGCAACGTTGGTGGCGTAGTCCAGATCGGGGTAGGGTTTGCTATCACCGATGAACAGCGGCCAGCCGTGATTTCCCGGTTTTTTGGCCTGATTAAACTCATCATACCCTCGCGGCCCAATCGTACTGTCCTTTCCGGCGTCGGGGCCAATTTCTCCCCAGTATAACACCGATGTTTTCGGGTTTACGGCGATGCGGTAGGGATTGCGCAAGCCCATCGTGTAGACTTCCGGCCGGGTTTGGGCGCGGTCCGACGGGTCGGTGCCTTTCGGAAAAAGGTTACCGTCGGGAATGGCATAGGTACCGTCGGGTTGCGGGTGAATTTTCAGGATCTTACCCCGTAAATCGTTGGTGTTGGCGGCTGAGCGCTGGGCATCGAGGGTTAAATGATCCGGCCGTTCGTCGATGGGCGAATACCCATTCGAGGGAAATGGGTTGGTGTTGTCGCCGGTCGAGAGGTACATGTTTCCGGCTTTGTCCCAGGCGAAGGAACCGCCGTGGTGGGCACTGGCCTCAAACTCGTGCGGGATTTTCAGCACCACCTTCTCCGACGCCAGATCAATTGTGTTGTCATCATTGACCACAAAGCGCGACAACCGATAAACGGGGTCTTTGTCGGTTGCAGGTGAGTAATACAGGTACAAAAAGTGGTTCGTGGCAAAATTTGGATCAACCGTCACGCCCTGCACGCCGAAGCCCTGCTTGGTCGCCACCGCAAACTTGTGCATCACCTTACTTTCGTTGGTTCGTGCATCGTAAACCGACAGGTTGCCGCTCCGTTCGGTGAAAAACACCCGGTTATCGGCCGTTATGGCTAATTCCATCGGTTCGTTCAGGTCGTTGACCAGCACCGTTTTGGTAAACCGGTTCTCTTCGGGCATTACCACGGCGTAAGCCTTGCTGTAGTTCAGCGGTTCGCCTTTGCCCATTACGTAGTTCAGGCCGCCCAGTAAGTGGGTAACGAATAAAGGCTCACTGAAACTGGCATCTTCGTGTCCCCCGCCGGTGTAAAATGCCCGGCCACCATCAAATTCGTGGTACCAGACGATGGGGTGATTGCTACCATTGGTTCCGCCTTCGTAGGTGTTCTCGTCTAAATTAGCCAGCACGTTCAGATCCGTATAAAACGAGCGGTAATTATACCATTCGTCGGTGCGCTCCCACCGGTCGGGCAAGTGAGTGGTAGACGGGTGGCTTTTGTCGGTGACGTCGACGGTGGCTTTGCGCACGTTGGAGTTGTTGGGGTGGCTGGCAAAATAGGCACCCACTAATTTATTATACCACGGCCAGTCATATTCGGTGTCGGCAGCGGCATGAATACCCATGTAGCCACCACCCGCCTGAATGTAGCGCTCAAAAGCGGCTTGCTGAACGGGATTTAGCACATTACCCGTGGTACTCAGAAACACGACGGCCTGGTAGTTCTTCAAACTGTCGTCGGTAAAATAATTGGCATTTTTGGTGGTATCAATCCGGAAGCTATTCTCCTTGCCTAATTTTTGAATGGCCGCAATACCAAACGGAATCGATGTGTGTTTCCAGCCTTTCGTTTTAGAAAAGACCAGCACCCGCCGGGGTGTCGTTGGAGCAGCGGTTTGAGTGGAAGTGGTGGTCGCAGTTTGCGTAGCCACTTTTTGGGTGTTCAGGCAGGCATACAAGCCGAGGGTGGCTCCGGCTGCGGTGAGGAAACGGAGCCAGTGCTTCGTCGATGTTGGAGACCAAATCATAGTAAATTAACTGTTGAGTCGTTGCTTGTTATAAAAACAATGACTACCGGTTTATACCTAATTTTTAGAGGTAATACGATTGAAAAAAGTTAAGTCATACGGTCTGGTAAACTACTCAGTAAACGCGCCAGGCATTTTTCTAAATTGTACCGGCAGATTGGGCGCGGCAGAGTGTACCGAAAAATCACGGCAGCGAAAAGCCCCGCCAGCTTCATCCTGACGAGGCCCGTTGCTAAGGTTTCCGATAATCCTGTTCACCATTGATGCCGTCCGGTGGGTGACTGGGCGCTAACTGTTGGGGGTTCGGCTAAGCGTCTCAACTGAGGGGCCAGGTCTTTTTGGGGGATAACCACTTTAACCAATGCCGGTACGTTTGTCAACCCCTGCACCTGGGTCAATACGTGTTGCAACTCGTCTACAGTCTGCACCCGGTAACCCCGTGCGCCAAATGCCGTTGCCAGCGCCCGGTAATCCCAGGCAGGCAGCACGTCGAAGGGGGCAAACGTGCCATCGGGCTCAAAAGCCGTGATGTCCACAAAGGCTTGCTCGATTGCGTACACCTGATTACTCATCACAAAAATGACGGCGTTGCACTGCTGGCGCACGAGGCTGGATATTTCCTGACAGATCATCATGAAACCGCCGTCACCCGCTACTACGAACGGCCGCCTGCCACTGCCCAATGCCACACCCAGGGCGCAACCCGTTTCGTGTCCCAGCGACCCCCAGGCCGCCTGCGCCACGAAACTATTCCGGGGTAATCCACATAAATTGCCGAATACATACAGCGACGTGCTTTCGCCCAATACGAGAGCCGTGGTGTCCGTGAGCTGGTTCTGTTGCAGAAAAGCCGCAAGCTCCGTGTAGAACAGGTTGTAGGTGAGGCTGTCGCTTGCCGATGCCACTGTCGGCACGTCGGGTGGCACAACCGGCAGGCTGTAAGACTGTGGTAGAGTTTTGTCAGCCTGGTAGCGGGCCACTAACCCACGCAGAAAATCGCCCGGCGTCACCTGTCGGTAGTACTGATAACCAATGCGGGCTTCCTCGTCGGTTACCTCAATCATCTGCCCAAAATCAGCCTGCATAATGGCGAGGTAATCGTCGGTGATGATAGTTCCCAGCGCAATGGGGCAATCGGTGAGGGCCATCACGGCGCGGGTGAGGGCGGGCGAGGCCGGTCCGGCATACGTACCAATAAACGACGGCTGGCTTTCGTCCAGTACCGTTTTGCCGAGACTGGTGGTCGTAAAATACAATCCGCTGACGTCGACAAGCTGCTGAAACGTGTCCTGGAGACCATACCGCTGAATTTCTACGCCCGCCCACAGCACGGGCAGTTTAGCTGTTTGAATTCGTTCCCAGGCCTGGTCGAGGACCGCCTTCAGGGAGTCGGGGTTGCTGGAAATGGTCAGGGGAGCCAGTTTGCCAACCGGCACTGGACAGGACTCCGCCCAGATGTTATTCAGGCCTTCGAGGTAGATCGGTCGGCGGTGGGTGAGCATGGCCGTGATGGCTCGGTCGATTTGAACGGTGGCTTCGGCCGCATCGCGCAGAATTTCTGAAGCCACCGTAACGTGCTGGAAAACAAGTTGATCGGCCCGAAAATTACCCGTGCTGTGGTGAAACAAAATACCCTGCTCACGCGCCAGTTGACGGTCCGATGTTTTGGGACTGGCCGAAATAACGACCACCGGCACCCGCTCCACAAACGAACCGGCCGTGCAGTTGAGCAGGCTGAACGTGCCCACGCCATACTGCACGCAGGCCGCGCCAATGCCCCGGTAGCGGGCGTAGCCATCAGCCGCGTAACCCGCGCCGAGTTCGTTGATGGTAGGGACGCGGGTGATGCCGGGCGTGGCATCCAGCGTCTTCAGAAAAGGCCCGGCATAGTCGCCGGGGACCGTGAAAATATGCTCCAGCCCCGCCTGTTGTAGCCGGGTGATGAGGTAAGCAGCAACAGTTGTCGTGGCCATGAGCTTAGCTGATGGGGATGGGTTGGAAGCAGTTGGGCGTAATGTCCGCCAGATTCTGCGTGCAGTCCGGGCACTCGACGCAGCCCGTCAGGTCGCCACAACCGGGGCAGGGGTTGGGCATCAGGGCGTACGTTTCGGGGAGCCAGCGCGGTCCTTCTAAGCCAAAAAACTCCTGCAACGTCGATTCGGCGGTGGTCAGTGCGCCCTCAACCCAACCCTGCCCGTAGGAGTAGGCTTCGCCCACAATGTGAATGTCCTGATCGCTGACGGGTTCGCGCATCCGGCACATGACTTCATCCAAGCGGTAATTCGCCTTCCATTCGTGCCAGCCTCCGCCATACGGGTCTTCATTCCAGGTGTGGTACACCGCCGAGTAGGGCATCGGAATTTCGGGCAGGGCGTGTACTTCGGCTACCTGCCGATTGGCTACCTGCACCATCTCATCGGTAGCTGCAAATTCCGTTTTAGGGATCACGTTCTCCACGCCCGGCTCTAAGCAGGCCGGTCGGTAGCCGGGATACGGTTCGCCGTGCTCAAGCCCTTTCCAGAAAGGCACCGTGCTGATGTCGTTATAACTCGCCATCAGCAACGAATTCATATTGGACAGCCCACCGGCCTGCTCGCCTTCCGTACCGAAGTAATAAACCTGCCGCACGGGTAAATCCGTAACCGAGCGGCCCGCCACTAACCCCAGTGCCCGCCACCAGGGACGCTCATAAGCCAAAAAAAGCTTGAAGGCACTCTGAATCAACACCGATCCTATGTTAACCTTTAGCCACGGATCATCGAAAAACCGGCTTTTAATCAGTTCCAGCGACCGGCGGGGCATGGCCAGAATAATTTTCTTCGCCTTTACCTTAATCACCGCTCCGTCTGACTGCACCGCCGTCCGGTTGTCGGTCGTCACGGTTGGCTCGAAAATAAGCGTGTACGGATATTCGCCTGAACCGATTTCGATCTCGGCCAGCCGGTGATTCATGAACACCCGATGACCTTTCGGTAGCACACCGGGCATGTCGTTGAACTGGTTTACCAACGTAATTGGCAACTGGTCATAGCCATCGCGCAGGGTCAGAAACTGGGTTTTGTCGCTGTATTCGGTAGCGGGCAACTGGATTACGGCGTTGGCGTTTGCTACGTTGGCGTCGTAGCCACCGGCATCCTTCATAAACTGGTAGCCTTCGTTGCTCAGCATCCGGTACATCAGATTCCAGAATCCGTATTGCCAGAGGGGCCGCTTAAATACCTGCACTTTCATCTGGTCGCACAGGCTCAGGTTACCTAAGTTCGGGTAGACGCTGTTCATCACCTGCACCTGAAGATTGGTAGGCCCCAGACCCCGCTCCGACCAGGCCAGATTATACGGAACTTTCGCCGGGTCGGCCAGTTCGTGCAGCCGCAGGTGCTTACCCCGCAGGTAGAACAGATTGCAGTTGGCCCCCACCGGCGCGGGGGCACCCATCGGAAAATCTTTCGTCGGCAGTTGCAGGTGACCGACCAGCGTAGCCACCATAATGTGCTGATCGGGAATGTAGCGCATACCGCCTACTTCCGCTTTCACGTTCGGCATTCCGGGTATGGTGATGGTGTAAAGCCGTCCGCCAATCCGGTCGCTGTACTCGAACAGGCCGATTCGTTCGGTCGCTCCCTTTTCCTGCTGAAGGCGCCAGGCACTGTAGGCCCCGGAAACACCTCCTCCAACAACAGCAATGTCGAGGTTCATAAAATAAGGGTGTAAGTGTGTAAGTCAGTAAGTCGTAAGTCACTCAGTCGTAAGTCGATAAGTCAGTAAGTTGCTGGCCGCACCAGCGGACTGGCGAGAGCAATCTATGCGTCAGCCACTTACTGACTTATGACTTGCCGACTCAAGAAGTCATTCCCGCCAGCAGGCGGATGGTGGTGAGGCTCGGCAGCAGACAGTAGGCAGTGCCCCGCGTTTCGATCAGCAATGGCAACTGACTGACCAGAACCGGGTTCTGATTAGCGATTGGAATGGTGAAATTGGTGTTTATGTTGCCCAGACTGGTTGGATTACGGTTGCCAAGCACAGCATCCTGCGGGTATGTGCTAAGCCCGGCCAGGTCCGACGCGAAGTTGTTGGTGTTCATCCAGCCGTAAATTTTTTCAAACTGCCGGGAGAAACTGCCGCATAAAAACAGACCGATCAAGCCCCGGTCTTTGCCGTCGTCGGTTGTTCCGGTCAGCGTTGGGCCATAGGGCACTCCCCGCCGAACGATGCGCGGGGGCGCTGTTCCTTCAATGGGCGTCAGGTGTTCGTCGCGGGGGTTAGCTACGCGGGTGTGGGCCGAATAAGGACATTTGTTCGTGCTCAGTACGTCCTTGTAGGTGCTCGGATCGTTGGGTTCGGTGTAGCCGAACAGTTCTCCATCCTGAGTAGCCGGGTCGGGCGCGTCGGGGCTGAGGATCAGGGGCGAGCCGTTTCGCCACCGACCCATCAGCTTAGCCGCCAGCCATTCCTGGGCCTGGTCGGGTGTGCCGCCAATGATGGGGGCTATCGTAGACGACTGGTCCTGCAATAGTGTGTTAAAAGCCGCTACGTTCTGATACAGAATCCGGAAAGCGTTGTAGCAGCCATTCAGGGCAAAACTCCCCGCGTTTCCGGCCGTTGGACCGGGCTGAATCTGTGACGTGGTGGGGCTGTACCCGATCAGAAAATTGTCCAGATCGCCCTGATCACCCTGCGGGGATGGGGGCGCTCCGCTCCAGGTAAGGGCCGGTTCGGAGATGCCATCGCGATAGCCAAAATGAATTTCGTCGTCGGGCAGCGGATACTGCGTTAGCCGCTCCTGACTGCCCGCCAGTGCAAAGAGTTCCTGTACGCCATTCGCTGCCGCAGCCGCCGTGATGTCCGAAATCAACGCGTCCAGATCCGGCTGCGTCAACCCGTACGCGTGCACGACACAATGCAGGTTTTGATTCTGGAAATTACCCTCCCACCAGGTCGATGGGGCACTACTGCCGTAGTCGGACAGCGAAGCCTGCGACTGACCAGACCAGGGACCGCTTTGGAAATCGGATGGGAACTGAGTCAGATCCGACGCACTCAGTACGTTTAGCTGTTGAATACCCGTAAACGTCAGGCCAATATTCAGCATCTGGGCTGGCTTGTTCGATCCCCAGTCTTCGGCATTTTGCACGAGCGGGTAGAGGGTCTTGAAAAACGCCTGCGTGGCCGATGCGGGGATATTAGCCGGAAAGCTAAACAGCAAATGACATGAAAAAGGGTGTGTATATCCCCGCAGAATCAAGCCCTGAATTGTGGACTTATCCGGCGCATTGGTAACGGTTGTCATGGTGGAGAAGAGGAAGGAGTTACCAATCAATACCTGGCCAATCGACGTCCGGTCAGCCGGGTATTGATTCATTAATGGGTCCGCTTTTGGTCAGTAGGATGCTGGTGGAAAAGCGGCCTGTATCTGAAGCACAGACTGCGGATAGGCTTGGTATAAATCAGCGGGCTGGTTCAGGTTATTAGCGTTGATAAAATTCTGGAATCCGTTCAAATCGGTAACCGGCGGATTGGGCGGATCAAGGGCAATGTCCATAATTGCCTGAAATGCCCCTTTAATCGACGCGTCGTCGTTCCAGAAGTAGCTCAGGTATGGATTCATGGCCCCGTCGAAAGTCGTCATCAATAGAAGCGCCAGCGCTCCCTCGGTTCCTACAGCGTTGGGAACGAGCGCAATACGGGCGTAATGCAGAATCTCTGACGCATCGAGACCGGCGTGGGTATTTGCGGCAAATGATTCATAAATCTGCTTTGCGGCTGCCTGTGAAGTTGCGTCCTGCTTAATGGGGACGTAAAGGGTGAGGGGAGTTGCCATACTTGGTTATTTTTGGGAAGGTTTGCTTACTCTGTTACAGGCTTTTCAGCGAACGCCTTTACTGCGTTTAGACCGAATACAAAAGCTGTTTCTCTGAGATTCTTAAATCGGTATTCGTTTCTTATTTGCCGGATTCAGTGGCCATGATAGCCCCGGCGACACGGGTGCCGTGCAACGCGAACCGGGAAGAGTCGGTTAAAAACTGAAGAGCTGGAGAAATCCGTTTCGGCGATCCACCGTGCAAACAACCAATCGACTGCCATAGAACTGCGTCAGCTTACCCAAAACAGCGTAGGATGATCAGATGCTGACGGTAGCGCCGTTGCTTATAAGTTTCGGCGGATGGTGTAAACCGGCGTGTTTTTGAAGCCAGGCTTACCTGATTTAGTCAGTAAGACTACTGATCTTTTGGCCGTAGCATCGACGTGTTCGACGGCAAACAAACCGTTCTGGGCCAATTTCCAGGTGTCGAAGTTTTGCAGCGCGGCTGCCAGTTGAAGGCTGAAATCGGTCGATTTAACCCCGGCTAATTGCTTAGGGTCGTTGATGCCCGCAAACACCGTAGCGCACTGGTAATTCTGAAACCAGATCATCCACTCTTTGGACCCCGGCTTGAACTTGCTCGTTGCGGCACTAAAGAGCGGGCTGATGGGCGAAGCCTGCGGATACTGAGCCGTGGCGTGGCAACTGAAGCAGGAACTCTGCGGATTGTCGACCGGGCCGTTCAACCGCCCATTCCAGCCTAAGTGAGTAGCGGGTAATTCAGTCGCATCTGGGTTAATGACCGTTTCTTTTAGGGCAGGGTTAATTTTAGTGACGGTCGGCGTAGCGTTGGTAAACGTGCTCGCCGTTTCCTGCGGGTCTTCCCCCCACATCAGGCCGAGGGGAACCAGATTCTCCCACTTATTGGCTTTATTAAGTTGGCCATTGTACTGAAACGTACCGGCAATCCATTTCGTGGGCGCCCGCTCGTCACGGATTAAAATGTCCATCTGAATCAGGGCGACTTTCGTCGTGGTCCGGGTCTGCGAACTAAAATTTGTAGATACGTAAGCATCCCACCACAGCCCGTTTGTCAGAGAAGGAACCTGGGCGGCTGCCTGATCCTGCGGTATCGACGCGTATAGGAGCTTGAACAAGACCGCACCCTGTTTAAAACCTCCTTTGGGGCCTGACGTAATGGAAGCATCGGGATTGTAATGATCTTTCCAGACCTGCCCGATGGTGTATCCGCCTATATCGTTGTAGAACCCAACCGCCCACGCGCCCGACGAATCTATTGTTTGCGTAGGCGCTAACTGGCGGGGTTTGACGGGTGCTTCCTTCGTGAGTCCGTGAATACCTTCCCGACCCTGCCCATTGGGGTCCCAGTGCTGCCAGGGCATGTGATACCACCGCCTGACCGAATTGTTTTCGACCCGAAAGTCAACGCTGGTATTGCCTTCAAAGCAATAATCCCGAACCTGGAGCATGTATTTTTTCCAGTCTTTGCGGAAATCAATTTGGAAGAAGGCGGGTTTTGGTCCGGCAGGCAGCGTTTTCGGAAAATCCTGACTAAGCTTGAACACCGGGCCTGAGTAAGCGGGATCTAAGAAGCCGTAATCAGGAAACCGGTCGGTGGGAATGGTCGGTTGCTGGCTGGGCTGGCTGGTTAGCGAGTAAAACTGAACCGACAGCAGGCAGACCACCGCGAGGCAGACGGCGAGGAGTAATTTTTTCATGATTTAAGAGAGGAAGGAGGTTAAACTCGGCACCAGAACGCACAGTCAGCCCCTTGATAAGGCTTTGTATGCTGTTGTGTCACCTGAGCAAATGTAGCCGTACGTCAGAAATAGAAAATCTATATTTACTAAACGGAGATCATGTTAATTAAAAGGTCATTTTCTGGAGTAGTAAAAATGCTTGACCCGTTAATCAATTGCGGAATTTATACAGATGAGCAACTACGACTTTTTAGTGATAAATCATTGATCGATAAGAATTTGATCTTAGAAATTGGGGAGAGTCACTCTACTTATGGGTAATTGATTACCGTAAAAACTTCGGTTAAAACAGCCACCTGATTAATAATGGAAAGTGTATTCAATATTAATATCTCAAATGAAGATATACAATAAATAAACGATTGAACATTTATGAATAACTATGAATTAGTAAAGCGTAATATATGAATGAAAAGTTACATAGTAGGGGGCGTTTAGCTTGTCCGCGACTAGCCCACTTATTTCGTAAAAGCACAGGACAACTGGCCAATCAGACGTTCGCATTCGATTTAGTATTGACTGAATACCATCAGTTGTAGCGATTGCTCTCGTAAAAAACTTTGATTGTTTTCAAAATGATATGGTCACCCGACGGGGCGCTTGATGTTCTGTCGTTGTCTAAATTGACAATCATTTTAATTTCCTCTAACTGACGCGTGGTAATTGTCTCGTAGCCCATACTCCAGGCAGCAAACAGACGCTGAGCGATTGGACGGTTCAGCACCGGAATAATTTTCGTATGCCGTTGATCCCGTTCAATTCGCTGATATAGGGTGTCAATCGCTTCTTTTTCACCTTCCAGTACCTGAATGACATTGCCCCGAACGTAGAGCATAACACCCGTAATGCCGGTCTTATCGTTGTTCTGTCGACTTTGCTCCACAACAGACGATAAGTCTTCTTCCCGAAAAGGCTCAGTCCAGGAACTGAAGTAAACAATGCAGTGCTCCATGAAAAATAAGTGTTGAGTGAAGAAAACTTAAATTACAGTGTGGTAAATATCAGAGTAAAAAATTTTCGACTCATTCCACATAGTCCAGTTCCTTGCCGAATGTTTCTTCTATCGTCGCCAGCGACCAGAAACTGAGACCGAAGCAAACAAGTGCTACCACCGCACCCGCGCCCAGCACACCAATGGCTGGTTTCAGGACCTGAAACATCGGGATGGTCAGCAGTGTGGTAGCCCGGACATTGTTGGCAACCGACGTTGTAGCCGTAGCGCGAAGGTTGGTGCCGAAGCTTTCGGCCGTAACGGTCAGGAACATGGCAATATAGCCAATGCTGAAGCCCATTGCCAGACAAACGGCATAAAAAACAGGGGCTGAAGTGATTCCACTAAACAAATAAATGGCGACAAAAAAAAGGGTTAGGCCAACCATCAGGCCGATGGCTTTCCGACGAGATTGCAGCCACTGACTGAGAATACCACTGAACAGATCGCCAACAACGACCCCAATATAGGTGAACATGACGGCCCGGCCCGGCTGGATGGCTTCCCGAACGCCCACAGCTTTCCCAAATTCGTTGCTGAACGTGGCCAGAATTCCAATAACGAGGTAGGTAGGCAGCGCTATACCCATGCATCGGAGATAACGCAGAATCTGCTGCCGACCCCGAAATAAAGCCCAGAAATTACCCCGGATAACGCCCGTTTGCTGCACCCGTGTAAACATGCCCGACTCCAGCACACTCACCCGCAGCACGAGCAGCCCCAAGCCCAGTCCGCCCCCAATGAAGTAGGTCGTGCGCCAGTCGAAGAGCGTGACGGTGAAGTAAGCCACCACTGCACCCAGCAGCCCCACGCTGGCCACCAGCGAGGAGCCGTAACCGCGCAGTTCTTTGGGCAGAATTTCGCTGACGAGCGTGATGCCCGCTCCCAGTTCACCCGCCAGACCCAGTCCGGCTATAAATCGCAGCATGGCATACACGTTCGGGTCGCGCACGAAACCGCAGGCAATGTTGGCTAAGGAATAAGTGACAATGCTGCCGAACAGCACCGATAACCGCCCGCGTTTGTCGCCCAGAATACCCCAAAAAATGCCGCCAATGAGCAGCCCCGCCTGCTGAAAATTGAGGATGCGCCCGCCAATCAGCGAGGTGTCGGCTTCGGACAAGCCGAGGTCCTTCAGGCTGGGCACCCGCACAATGTTGAACAGCAGCAGGTCATACACGTCCACAAAGTAGCCCAGCGCGGCTACGATGACGGGCAGCGCAAACAGCGGACGCAGGGAAACGGGCGCGGGGTTAGCAGTTGGCATGAGCGGTTCTCACTTTACCAGAACCGGACGTAGAGCACCGTGATAAGCAGTAAAATAACAACGGTTAAGGCCGTTGCCGATGGTGCCAGACGGAACATGCTTGCATCAATAGCGAAGGCTTTCGGGTTGATCGCTGGTCCGACCAGACTCATCACGACCATCAGCAGGATCGTAAATACGAACGACCAGCCCATGCAAATCAAAAATGGAATCTCGAAGCCACCTTTGCCATTGGGGAAAGCCGTGTAGAGCAGTGTTTCGTTGCCAAACAGACTGGGCGCGTAATTATTGAACAGCACAGCCAGTGCAAAACCGCCCAGAATACCGGCTACCGCAGCCGCCCCGGTGGTGCGTTTCCAGAAGAAACCCAGAATAAACACGGCGAAAATGCCGGGGCTAAGGTAACCTGTGTACTTCTGAATAAACGTGAAACCGCCTTCCTGTCCAATCCCCAGCGCATCCTGCCACGTCAGGCCAATGGACAGCAGCATGGCCGCAAATATGGTGATCCGCCCTACCCACACCAACTGCGATTGGGTGGCATCCTTTTTGATGTATTTCTGGTAAATGTCGAGCGTAAAAATCGTTGAAATCGAGTTGGCTTTGCCCGCCAATGACGCCACGATAGCGGCCGTTAGTGCGGCCATCGACAAGCCCTTGAGACCGTTGGGCAAAAAGGAAAGAATTGCCGAATAGGCATTGTCGGCGAGGAGGGTGCCGCCCGGTGCCATCTCGTTCTGGAGACTGCCGTTTTTGTAGAGCACGTAAGCCGCAATGCCCGGCAGCATCACGATGAGCGGCATGAAAATTTTCAGCAGAGCGGCAAATAGAATCCCCGTCCGGGCGGTTTTCAGGTCGGCACCGAGCGCACGTTGGGTGATGTACTGGTTACAGCCCCAGTAGTTCAGGTTCACAATCCAGATACCGGCAAAATACATCGCCAGGCCCGGCAGGGTCAAATATTTGTTAATCTCGACCTGCGTTGCGTTGGGGCCGGGCTTCTCAAAAATCATGTGGAAGTGATCGTCAGCATCGGCCATCATGGCCGAAAAGCCGGCCAGAACATCGTTGCCAAGTCCAAACTTCTGACTGACTAAGGTAAGCCCAATGTAGGACGTGACTAAGCCGCCGATGATGAGCACGGCCACCTGAATTACGTCCGTGTAGCCAATCACTTTCATGCCCCCCAGCGTAATAACGATGGCGAACAGGCTGAGACCAATAACAATGGGGTGAAACGAATCGGCTCCAACTAAAGTGCTGATAGCCAACGCTCCCAGAAACAAAATGGATGTTAAATTGACGAATACGTACAGGAATAGCCAGAAAATGGCCATGATCAAACTAACCGTTTCGTTATACCGCGTTTTCAAAAACTGCGGCATGGTGTAGATGTGGTTCTTGAGGTAAATAGGCATGAACCACACGGCCACGATAATGAGGGCGAGAGCCGCGAACCACTCGTACACCGCCACGGCGATTCCGAAGGTGAACCCGTTGCCCGACATGCCAATGAATTGCTCCGCCGAGATGTTGGAGGCAATCATGGAGGCTCCAATGGCCCACCACGTCAGCGATCCTTCGGCCAGAAAGAAATCCTTGGTATCGAGCTTAACCGTTTGTTTCTGTTTGTAAATCCAGTAGCCGTAGGACGAAACGCCGATAAAGTAGAGGAGAAAAATAATGTAGTCAATTGTGTTAAGTTGGTTCATTGCTGCGTGCCGAAAGAGAGTGTTAGGATTAGCCCGTAAAAAAGCAACTATTTCTTCAAATAGGGACTAAACCGGGCTAAAATCATTCGCAGAAATAGTCGCATCAACTCTCATTTCTCCACAAAGTCTAACTCCTTTCCGAATGTCTCGTCCATTCGGCTGAGCGACCAAAATGCTAACCCGTAGACGACCGCACCTAACAGCCCGGCCGCCACCAACGCGCCGAGGGTTGGCTTGAGCGCCTGGAAAAACAGCGTCATCGGAATGAGCATACCCCGCACGACACTCGGCACCGAGGTGGTGGCGGTGTTGCGCTGATTGGTGCCGTAACTTTCGGCAACGGTCGTCAGGTACATGGCGATGTAGCCCGTACAGAATCCCGCCAGCAAACAAACCGTGTAGATGCCGCCCGCCGTGCCAATGCCGCCGAAGAGGTAGACGGCACTGAGCGTCAGGCTGAACAGGAACAGACTAATGATGGTTTTCAGCCGCGACCGTAGCCACTGACTCAGCGGTCCACTCAGCAAATCGCCCCCGGCCAATCCCACGTAGATCATCATCACGCAACGGCCGGGTTTCACGACTTCGGCAATGCCCAGCGCCTGCCCGAACTCGTTGGCGAACGTCGCCAGAATCCCAACAATGAACCAGGTAGGCAACCCCACCGCCACAAAGCGCAAATACTTGATCGTCTGTGGCCAACTGCTAAAGAAATAGGAGAAATTGCCCCGACCAACGGCTTGGTGTTCGGTTTTCATTCGGCTGAACAGGCCCGACTCAAACACGCTCACCCGCAGTAGGAGCAAGGCCAGCCCCATGCCGCCCCCCACCCAGAACGCTGTTCGCCAGTTGAAATATTCGACGGTGAGGTAAGCCACACCCGCGCCGAGGTAGCCGATGCCCGCCATCATCGACGAGCCGTAGCCGCGAATAGCTTTGGGCAAAATCTCGGAAACCAGCACGATGGCCGCCCCAATCTCGCCCGACAAACCTACCCCAGCCACAAATCGTAGCCCCGCGTAGGTGTTCACGTCCTGCACGAACCCACAGGCGATGTTCGTCAGCGAATAGGTGATGATACTACCGAACAGCACTGACATGCGCCCACGTCGGTCGCCCAGCACACCCCACAGAATACCACCCACCACCAGCCCGGCCTGCTGGCAGTTCAGAATAAACGTTCCGGCCCGCGATACCTCCGCTTCCGACAGGCCCAGCGATTGCAGACTTGGTACGCGCACGATGCTGAAGATGAGCATGTCATACACATCGACGAAAAAGCCCAGCGCCGAAACGATAACGGGCAGGGCAAACAGTGGACGGAGCGATGGGCGGGTGGAAGTAGGGGAGAGGGTTTGCATTGATCTTGAAGGAATAGACGCTTCTGGACGGCAGAAAGCGCCGGGCCAGGCTGGGTGCCAAGTTAGACTAAAACAGGTGATGTTACGCAGTGGCTACTCAAACGAACTGAATGCATCATTCAGAGGACGTTTGTGGTGATATTGTTGGCTTCCTTTGCTATTTTGGGCCAACAATTACCCTGTCATGAAATCGACGCTACTTGCTGTTACGCTGTTTATCAGTGCGCTACCTATCCAACTTCTATTAGCGCAAAACAAACAGGTTACTGGTGATCCCGTTGCCCGCTACGACGCCTACGTGCAGCAGGCCGTCCGCGACTGGCGGGTGCCGGGCCTGACCGTTACGGTTGTGAAAGATGGCCGGGTGTTGCTCAAAAAAGGCTACGGCGTTCGCGAACTAACCCGCCCCGGATTGGGGAAACCCGAACTGGTCAATAGCCAGACGCTTTTTGCGATGGCGTCGACAACCAAAGCCATGACGGCGGCCTGCCTCGGTATGCTCGTGGACGAGGGGAAACTTCGCTGGGACGACCCCGTTACGAATTACCTGCCCGACTTTCAACTCTACGACCCGGCGGTGACGCGTGACCTGCGGGTGCGCGATCTGCTCACCCATAATGCCGGTCTGGGTAACGCCGATTTTTTGTGGACGTCCATGCAGATTTCGGCCGATGAAATAATGCACCGGTTGCGCCTGCTGAAACCGGCCTATTCGCTGCGGGCCGGGTTCATCTACCAGAACATTATGTACGCAGCGGCCGGGAAAGTGATTGAAAAAGCAAGTGGTCTTCCGTGGGAAACCTTCATCCGTCGGCGCATTTTCGAGCCGCTCAACATGCGCCGGACGCAGGCCCTGTTCCGGGACGTAACCGACCCCAACCGCGCCAAACCGCACATTATAATCAATGATACGGTTCGGGTTGTCAACAGCCGGACCGAAGAGGGAGCCGTGGATGCCGTTGGCCCGGCGGGTTCGGTGTGGTCATGTCCCGACGATCTGGTGGCTTGGATGCAGTGTATGCTCGATACGGCTCGGTATGGCAACGGCCGGGACGCCGGACCGAAAGCACTGTTGAAACCCGCAACCTGGGCTGAGTTATTCCGGCCGCAGACGATGGTGCCCGATGGTCAGTTTTACCCAACCCAGCAGTTGACGAAACCCAACTGGAAAACGTACGGTTTAGGCTGGTTTCAGCACGATTACCGGGGCCACCGCGTCAATTTTCACACCGGTAGCCTGACCGGGATGGTTGCCATTCACGGTCAGCTACCCGACCAGAAGTTAGCCGTGTATGTGCAGGGTAACCTCGACCACGCCGAGCTGCGTCATGCCCTAATGTACCGCGCATTCGATGAGTTTGGGTTTCAACCAGACACTGATAATCGTACTGCGCAACGCGACTGGAGCACGGAGTTCCGGCAGTTGTACGGCAAACTACAGCAACGGGCGAAAGCCGCCGAGCGCAAAGCGGATAGTACGCGGGTGCTCAACACCAAGCCATCGTTGCCGTTGACCGCTTACATCGGCTCTTACGCTGACCCGCTCTATGGCAAAGCGGACGTGACTATGCAGAACGGTAAACTGCGGGTGTCGCTGAATAATACGGTAATGGGGAACCTTGCGCACTGGCATTTCGATACGTTTCGGCTGACCTACGATGATTTCTGGAACGGCACCGATGCCGTCGGGTTTATGCTCAACCCGCAGGGGAAAGTGGCCAAACTGAACTGGAGTGGTGCCGAACTGACGAAGGCACCGGAGGTTGCGGGCAAAGGCGTGGCTGAGCGGTAACGGGCCGGTGCCTGGCGTTCATTACCGAAACGGTCTTCACTATTATCTTTTCGCTTTACAACTCACTGACAACCTGCTGACCCTATGAAGACTGGTTTACTGCTACTCATCTGCACAATTTTTTTTGTGCCATCCATCAACGCCCAGACCGCTCAGCAACGCGTTCGGCAGTACCGTCAGGCTCGTGAAACGGCGTTAATGGACGAGTATCGGCAATTTCTGGCTATTCCGAACGTATCTGCTGACTCGGTCAACATTCGTAAAAACGCGGCATTCATCGTTCAGATGATGCAGCAGCGGGGCATCGCGGCTCAGTTGCTCAATGGTCCCACACCGGGTACTACCCCAGCCGTATTCGGTGAAGTGCGGGTGCCAAATGCGAAAAAGACGCTGATCTTCTACGCCCACTACGACGGGCAACCGGTGAACCCTAAACAGTGGGCTGATGGGTTACAGCCCTTTGTGCCGGTGTTCATTACGGCCCCCATTGAGCAGGGCGGTAAAATCGTGACGACTTATAAATCCGGCGACCCCATCGACCCTAACTGGCGACTCACCGGCCGGGGCAGCGCCGACGACAAAGCCGGGGTGATGACCATTCTGAACGCCTACGACGCACTGATAAAAAGCGGCATCAACCCAGCCGTAAACCTAAAATTCTTCTTTGAAGGTGAAGAGGAAGTCGGTTCAACACACTTGGGCGAGATCTTCCAGGCGCACCGCGACAAACTTGCTGGCGATTTGTGGATCATTGCCGATGGTCCGCGCCACGTGTCGGGCAAGAAAGTTGTGCAGTTCGGGGTGCGGGGCGACGTGAATATGCACCTGACCGTGTTTGGTCCCAAACGCCCGCTCCACAGCGGCAACTACGGGAACTGGGCACCCAATCCGGCACTGAATTTAGTCCGATTGCTGGCCAGTATGAAAGACGATAACGACCGGGTGCTTGTTAAGGGATACTACGACGACGTGGTGCCGCTGACGGCCAGCGAAAAACAGGCAATGGCCGCCGTGCCGAACGTGGAAGCGGCTCTCAAACAGGAACTGGGTATTGCGCAGCCCGATGGTCAGGGGGCCTCGTTTTTAGAATTACTGATGCGCCCCACACTCAACATCAACGGTATTCAGAGCGCCAACGTGGGTGCGATGGCGGGCAACATTATTCCCACCAAAGCCGAGGCTGTGCTGGATCTGAGGCTCGTGCGCGGCAACGACGTAGCCCGGCAAATCCAGCGCGTCACTGACCACATCCGCGCCCAGGGATACCACGTTCTCGACCGGGATCCGACCGATGCCGAACGGCAGCAATACGCCAAACTAATCAAGGTAAAGGCTGAGTCCGGTTACAACGCGCAGCGGACGCCGATGGATTTGCCCATTGCGCAGGACGTGATCAAGGCTGTGCAAACCACCGGCCCCGAATCGGTTGTGTTGCTGCCTTCGGCGGGTGGAAGTTTGCCGCTGTACCTGTTCGAGAAAGTGCTCAACGCCAGCGTTGTGTCGGTGCCGGTCGTGAACTATGATAACAACCAACACGCCGAAAACGAGAACATGAAGGTACAGTATCTGTGGGAAGGCATTGAGATTATGGCGGCTATCATGCTGATCCGGTAGTGACCGTAGTTGGCCGGTTGCATTGGCCATTCGATAACTCGTTGTACCTTTTTTTAATAGTACTACTTACTCCATAGACTTTTTGAAAACAGTTCGTCTGGTCAACCCGTTACGACTAAAAATAGACTAATAGTAAGTACAAACAAGAGCACAACGTCATGAAAAAAGTAGCAATGGCCCTGGGGTTGTTCATCGCCCTGTCGGCAACGGGCATCTCGTTCGCCCAGCAAAACAGTACCATGCCAGCCACTGGCTCAACGGGCATGGTCGGTAAGGAAAGTAAGTCGGAGTTTGATCGCCTGAACAAAAAAGGCGCTGCCGAGGTGGCTGCTATCATACCTACCAGCGCCAAACTGTCGAGTGCCGACCAGGCTCTGATGATGGAAGTAGCCAAAGGCGGCATGATGCAGCTCGAACTCAGCAAAGTGGCCGTTCAGAAGGCCAGCAATGAAGAAGTGCGTCAATTGGCGCAGGCCGAAGTTGAGGAGCAAACGGGTCTGTCGGCGAAGCTGAAAGAAATTGCCCAGGCAAAAGGTATTACGCTGCCCAGCACCCCCGACCCAGAGACCCAGACCAACATTGCCAAGATGCAGTCGGTAACGGGTATGTCGTTCGACCGGATGTACATTGCTGAAAGTGGCGTGAAAGGGCACGAGAAACTCGATGCGGTGATGAGTAAAGTCAAAAGCAACGCGTCGGACAGTAATCTCAAAACCGTAGCACAAACGGCTCACCCGCTGGTTAAAGCGCACCTGAAAGTGTCGCGCGAAATCCTGGGTAAAATGTCGAATGGTGCCAGCACAGGCTCCGGTAAGTAAGGCGTTAGGTAGTGATAATATGCACCGGGGAACGTGGCTACGGCTACGTTCCCCGTTTTTTTGTGTTGCCGTTGCGCATTGTCCATTAAAACTACGACTTCTTCCGCTTCAGCGCCAAATTGTGTTTCTCTTCCCATGATAAGCTAACCACCCTTACTCGCACTGTCAAACCGCTGATTATAAGCACATAACTCCCACAGGTGTTGATGGCGAGCAGGCTACTTGGTATCTGCACCTTCACACACTTGTTTAAGTTGAGCTGCCCGCTTGCCTTTGGAACGGGCTTCCTGTAGACGGGAAGCCCGCCCGCGCAGAGCGAAACACTATGATGAACGACTTGGCAAGAAACGCGCAACTACGGCACCAAACAGGCCAATGAAAATTATGCGGCCCCAATTCACCGCTATTAGGGCTTCAACAAACGGTACTTTGTCGTAAAGATTAATTAGCACTTCATAAAGATAAGCTCCGGCAGCAAGGGCCAAACCTAACATGATGTAGTTTTTACGCATAATGAAACGGATTGATGGTTTAAATAAAATTTGTATTTTGTATTAAATAAATGGAGCGTTTGCCCTGATTATTATGAATTAAAAAAGTCAAACCTACCTGACTTCTGGAACGTGCCGCCTGTCGACCGAAACGCCGAAATGGAAGCAACTGATTGGACGGGCCACCCAACGCCTGTGAGGTCTGATGGTGAGCGAGTTACTCGATTGAACGCACGTACTTTCGACCTTTACACGGCAGCGGCCCACACGGGCGGCCCTGGACCGTCCTCACCCTCGTTGGGCTGAAAACTCTCCTTCGAGGACGTGCGGCCTGTCGCCGAGAACTGATAAGCCGACGCAAAAAGTTGACTGTCAGGAAATTGCTGTGTAATGCGGATTCTGCGGAACCAAAACGGATGAGCAAAACATCCAATAAATGAGGTTAGCCGAGTAGCGCATTTCTTAAACCTTTGCCCGAATACACGAAAGCCCGATAATAGGTTGCCAACTTAAAATGGCTGACCAATAGTCCGTTCCGTGCCGCTCAATTCCTTCAGGGGAAACCTTTACCGAATGCCACTGAATCTGGGAAAGACCCGCCGATTGCAAAGCCGTTTCATGGGTAGATTTTTCGAGGTGGTAATTGGTAACGGCAATGTGTGATGCATCAGACTGATAAAAGCGGTATGTAATGGCGGCCCCTTCCTCATAACTGTCGTTTTCGCGGGTGAAGCCATACGGAAACATAATCGCAGTAATACCTCGGTAATTGGGATTGCTGTTGATGGTAATGAAACGACCGCCGGGTTTCAAATGGTTGACAATAACCAGGCTCATCTGATAAAGTTCGTCAGATGTTCGGGCGTAGTTAAGTAGGTAGCTGGCACAGATAAGGTCGAATTTCTTATCGAGATTGAGCAACAAAACATCCTCGCAATGATACTTGAGTCCGAGTTGCGAAGTGGCTTCGGCCTCCCGCGCGAGCTGGATCATCCCAGCCGAAATATCAACTCCTATAACCTGAGCAGCCCCTCTATACTTGATTTGCCGGGTATAGAAACCCTCTCCGCAAGCTAAATCAAGGACATCCAGGTCGGCCAGGTCTCCTGCCAACTCAAAGAATGTGTGCGACTCAACATAATTTCGCCAGGGTAACAATTTCGATGCCTGATACTCTTTTGCAATTGCGTTGTAGTCGGTTGCCATCACGTTGGTGGTTAAGATTTAGAAAAGAGGACTCTTATATCAACAGGTCACGACGTAAAGTCGTGACCTGTTGATATAAGAAATAAATTCCTTAAACCTAATTTGACAATAAAAGCGAGACTGCCCGCTTTACGCCACCACTACCTTCTCCGTCTTATGGCCATGCTGATACTCAATCAGAACTGTGCGACACATCACACCCGACGGGTGGGGCTGCTTGGCCCGGTGGTGGAGGCCATAGCCGAAGCCGAATCGCTCGAAGCGCACCGCCGGGTCGTAAGTTTACGTTTGGCGAGTGTGGATGAAGCCTGATACACTGATCTCCGCTGTGTGTCGAACTGCCACGCGAATGTGATACCCAACGACCCCGTATGTCGATGACGACCGAAGGGAGACATTTACACACGGCAGGTTGGGCTGAACGCCTTCCTTCGGGGGCGAGTAACCTGTCGCCAGATAGGTGAAAAGCGCGGAGCGGAAAACAACGTACTTTCTTCTTTAAATGTCAAATATCGCCGTTGATCGCTTGCCATATTTCTGAGAAAGCTCCCAACCTGTAAAACATAATTGGTTCGTAACTTCTTCTATAAAAGGAATGGGCATAATAAAGTCGTTCATTTCTTGATCGTTATGAAATTCAATTTCTGCGAGAAGATTGTCTTCATTAAAGTCATCAATTGCTATTGTCAAATACTCTGTCCTGTAATAATATCTTGTTTTCGTTAACTGCCAAGAATCCAAATTTTGGAACATATTATATTCTGACTCACTTAAATAAATATTTGTTATCACACATTGCCCGAAAATATCAGTTTGGATTTTTTGAGTAAACTTATAAATAGTTTCTGATTGATCGGACATTTTTCTTAGTCGAAGAGTAGAGTTGACAATATAATTGTCAAGAATGAGCTTTAGCGGAAGCACATCCAAAACTACGCTATCCCTACTTATTAAGAATTTCCTTTCTCTTTCTATGCGACTATACTTACCCATTATACAAATGACATTAAGATGGTGCTACTAATCTTATTAAATGCTACTGTAATTACTCCGTCCTGTCGGAACGCGCTGCTTGTCACACGAACGCTGCCCCGCAAACCAAAACGCTGACTGTCAAGTTGATTCTCGTGTCAACCGCAACCCGCCGAACGAGCAAAAACCTGACCTCTGCGGCCTGCAACCTGTCGACCAAAACGCCGACATGAAAGCCAATTTATGAACCCGCACCCAACGCCCGAAAGGGCTGATGGTGAACAAGTTAATCAGCTGAATACGAGACGCTTGCCACCTTTTTACCCTTTCTCGGTTGGGCTGAAAACTTTCCTTCGGGACGCGCTTCTTGTCAGCGGAAACGCCCACGCAAAGCGGACAACAACGCACTTTCCGCTGTACATTCGTGCTTTATTTTGTCAATTAATGTTTGTTGGATGAATTATGAGGTGAAATCATTTGGTTAATAAGCGTAAGCTGTGCGGTACTTATTTTCCATTCATTATTTACCTTAACAAAAACATCTGTCACCATCTTGTAATCTGTTTCTCCTTTTTTATAGTGGCGGAATGGCACATCATAGTCTCTATCAGCTATAAGTGTTTCTTCAATATATACCACGGCAATGTTTGGCGTAAGAAACCTGGTACTCTTAAATTCAAACTTTAAAGAAGTAGGGGACAGGCAACAATCACCCAGAAGCTTGAAATGCTCAATGATGTCATTCCTGCCTTTCCAAAATTGCCCCACAAAATTTATCAACGTCCCATCATCCGTAAAATAACCGCTGAACGCTTCCCAATCATGCCTGTTCCAGGCGGCTTCTTGTTGCTGGATGACCTGTTTAATGGCCGCTTCATCGGTTATGTTGTTTTGGGCAAACAGCTTGGTTGCCAAAAGAACATACATAGAAACTATTAGCAGATGTTTCATACTTGATCGAGGTTTGATTAGTACAAACCTACCCGGTTCCGACAGCTAATAGGGGTACAAAAACGACATGCTTGTCACTAAAAATTGTGGGACGTGTAAGGCCGAACGATCGTATGGGTTTCTTGCTGCAAGAGAAGGGTTGGGGTAGCGTCCGCAAACTCGGTAAAGTCCCGACGCATATGGGACAGATCATAGTAACCACAGCACAGAGCCACCTCCAACCAGTCCATGTCTGGATGCTGTTCTTTTAAGCGAACGGCTTTGCTAAAGCGCACCTGTCGCGTGAAGGTTTTGAGACCCAGCCCCAAGCGCTCATAGAATTTTCGCTCAAACTGTCGAGGGCTTAGACAGGCTTGACTTGCCAGATAATCCAAAGATACGGGACGAGTTGGATCTTCCAACATCTGGAATGTCGCATCAATAGGGTGCTTCTCGACCTGTTTTTGCTGTAGTCGACGGACTAAAAAAGCTTCGACAATCTGCTGCATCTGATTGTAGTTGGTCGTTTCTCGCAGTTGTTGATCGACTTGGCGAATCTGGGCGTTCCAAAGCAGAGAGGCATCTAAGGCTTGATCCAGGAGTTCATACATGGGAATACCGAGCAGTCGGTGTAAGCCACCGGGTTCAAAAAAGGTAGCAATGATTAATAGGTCTGGTCCCATCGTCAGGCCAACTCGCGAAAGCTGTGGACCAACAATGACGCAACTGGGCGCGGTGGCTGTCTGACGGGTGCCGTAATGAAAGACTTCGATTGGATTGCGTGGATAGAACGATAGGTTCTGTACCGCATGAGGAGGAAATGGATGCGTTGGCAAAGACAAGCCAGCGGGAGTCTGGACATGCACAATTTGATAGCCTTTTATAAAGCTTGCGAGAAAGGGTTTAGGTGGATAGAACCGAATGAACATCGTCCTCAAGTTAGATGAAAAGCTGTCCTTTATCGAAGAGATTTTACATCCGTTTATGCAACCCGTACACGGGCGAAATAGTAAACAACGTAACAAAAACCGCTTTGTCTAACCTGCCTAACCGGGGCGTTCGGCTTGTCGACCGAAAGCTGGAAATGGAAGCCAAACCCCGACCTCTGTGGGACGTACGGCCTGTCGCACAGACCCCCCCCGCAAGCACTTATTGTATTTCCACCCAACGACCGCAGGGGTTGATGGTGAGCGAAGCAAGCCTTTACACCCCTGCCCGGATGTACGCATGCTTTCTAACTTGCTCATTATCAAGCCATCCTTAAGTTAGTAAAAAGACCCAAATCTTCGCCCGTTATCCCAAACTTAGCCAGCT
>NZ_BAAGXG010000020.1:0-101483 GCF_054779955.1 Spirosoma arcticum | reverse complement strand
AAGGGTTCACCGTGAAGGAGCCGATACTGGCCACCGAAAGCAGCCCACCCGGATTGAGTGTGTAGGAGGTGCCCCCCGTAGCCGTCAGGCTGGCGACGGTACCGTTACAGATCGTAGCACTGCTCAGGGTAGCGGTGACTGAGGGGTTGACCGTGACGGTGCCCGTGGCCGTACCCGAACAACCGTTGGCATCGGTCACACTCACCACATAATCCGTGGTGAGCGAAGGGTTCACCGTGAAGGAGCCGATACTGGCCATCGAAAGCAACCCACCCGGATTGAGTGTGTAGGAGGTGCCCCCCGTAGCCGTCAGGCTGGCGACAGTGCCGTTACAGATCGTAGCTGAGGAGAGCGTAGCGGTGACTGAGGGGTTGACCGTGACGGTGCCCGTGGCCGTACCCGAACAACCGTTGGCATCGGTCACACTCACCACATAATCCGTGGTGAGCGAAGGGTTCACCGTGAAGGAGCCGATACTGGCCACCGAAAGCAGCCCACCCGGATTGAGTGTGTAGGAGGTGCCCCCCGTAGCCGTCAGGCTGGCGACGGTACCGTTACAGATCGTAGCTGAGGAGAGCGTAGCGGTGACTGAGGGGTTGACCGTGACGGTGCCCGTAGCCGTGCCCGAACAACCGTTGGCATCGGTCACACTCACCACATAATCCGTGGTGAGCGAAGGGTTCACCGTGAAGGAGCCGATACTGGCCACCGAAAGCAGCCCACCCGGATTGAGTGTGTAGGAGGTGCCCCCCGTAGCCGTCAGGCTGGCGACGGTACCGTTACAGATCGTAGCTGAGGAGAGCGTAGCGGTGACTGAGGGGTTGACCGTGACGGTGCCCGTGGCCGTACCCGAACAACCGTTGGCATCGGTCACACTCACCACATAATCCGTGGTGAGCGAAGGGTTCACCGTGAAGGAGCCAATGCTGGCCACCGAAAGCAGCCCACCCGGATTGAGTGTGTAGGAGGTGCCCCCCGTAGCCGTCAGGCTGGCGATGGTGCCGTTACAGATCGTGGCGCTGCTCAAAGTAGCCGTCACCGACGGGTTGACCGTCACCGTCGTAGAGGCCGACACGGTACAGGTGCCGTACGTAGTTGAATTACACGTTACCGAATAAACGGTTGTTGCGGTGGGCGAAACAGGAATGCTTATGGTTGTAGCCCCAGTACTCCACACCAGACTGGCGCTGGTGCAACCCGTAGCGGTCAAGCTCGTGGTGGTACCCGCACAAATAGCCGGATTGGCGGGCGTAATGGCTAAGTTTGGCAGTATGCCGTCCTCAACAATAACCGGACAGCAGCCATTGGCCGGACAACTGGTGTTGGCCGTTGTGGTAAAACTGTAGCTGCCCGACTGTACAATGGTCAGGCTGTTGCCACTGGCAATTGGTGTACTACTGCCATTGCGGAACCACTGAACATTGGTGAACTCGGCCGATACACTGGCTACGTATTGATCACCAGGGCACAGCTTGATGGGAACGGATACACAAGCCCGGCTGATGTTGTTAGTCGGATTGCTTTCGGTGTCGGGGGTCGTGACGCTGGCTGTATTGTACAAAACTCCTTCCAGGTCCGCAGTGGCAATCACGCTGAAAGTTGATTGAGGAGCACCTGCCGTGAGTGTGTTCAGACTCCACCGTAAAACCGTGCTGCTCCCTTCCGTTGTTATGGTCGTCGCTGTTGGTGACGATGACCCATACGTTAAGCCGGGATCGAGGGTTGTGCTGACGACTACGCTCGTGGCAGTTCCGCTTCCTATATTATTCACCTGGATGGTGAACGTGGCCGTACCGCCTTTGGCAACGGTTGAACTGGTGGCCGAGGTCGTAATGGCCAGATCGGGATTACCCGCAGCAAAACCGATACCGTACGTGCTGGGCGAATTACCACTTGCATCCGTCGTTAAGAAGACGACCGCGTTGTTGCCTATCAACTGGGCATTATTACCGGGTGTAGCAGTTACGGGTCTGGTCAGGTTGAAGCCCGCCGGAAAGTCAGCAGCGGCTATCCTGATCTCATATGGCGTATTCGGACGAATACCAACCGGTACATTTGCATTGGTAAACGAAAACTGACCGTTGCTGCCCGTGAGTACCAGGCCCCGCTCAATACCGCTCTGGAATAAACGAACGGGTATGTTCGCAAATCCTGGCTCACCCGTGTCCTGATTGCCGTTCCGATTATAGTCCTGGAAAACCGTGTTACCAATGATGTCCATCGGCACCCCGGCCGTGGAAATTTTCGGGGGTGAGTCAGCCCGGACAACATGGCCCGCAATCAGCAATACCGTGGTCGTTACTACTTGAACGGCAATCAGAAGCCGACGTAAATACCTGTATGAAAGAGAAAAGTGCTTCATTAGCAGAAGAAACGGTGAATGTTGAAAGCGGGAACCGTCCTGAGTGGATGTGGGTATTTACTACGATTGGCTATTCTCAAAAACGATGCCGTGCTTACGTTTTAGACTCTTATTAGTATCAATAAATAATTATGTATAAATAAATTAGTCTCTCGTTACACTAAATAGTGAAGTTGTTTTTAGAAGAATTACGGTTTTAGCTGTTATCCCAATGGTCTATCTACTTTCCCTTTCCTACTGACGGCTGGAATGAAACGGGATGATAGCAGCACCAGCCTCGTCAGTCACCAACTGGTTTAAACCGGAACCCTACGTACACCATCCGGCCGGTAATGGGCCCCCAGGCGCGACCAGCGGCATCAAAATCTGGTCCAAACGGATCGTCAGCAGCCCTGATCGGGTTCGATTGCCGAAAACCAGTTAGATTTTCTCCTCCCAGATACACCTCCCAACCGTTTTTGAACCCACGGCTCACCTGCGCGGTAAGCGTAAAAAAACCAGGGGAGTAGTCAATGGGCGCATTCTGATTCATCCGATGGACATAGCCGTCGCGCAGGTAGTGAATACGGCGGGGGCCGTTCCAGTGCAGCGTTGCGTCCACTTTCCATTTGTCGTAGGGCAGGGCATAGCCCACGTTCAACAACACGCGCTGGCGGGGCACCATCAGCCGGGGCAGCAGGACCGTATCCCCAGCGGGCAGAACGGTGCTTTGCTTCGTATCGAAAAGCCGGTAGGCGAGTTTCAGGTCAAATCGCTTCGCTAATTGCACGTTCAGTTCAGCCTGGAAGCTGGTAGCAACCGAGCGGCCGTGGTGGAACTCATCCCGCAGGTTATAAAAAAACAACAGGGAGGAGTTTTCCAGATTGGCCACCAACTGGTTCCGAAAATCAGTTCGGTAATAATCCAGCACGAGGGTTGATTTCCGGCCCAGCAGGATAAAGTCCTGCGTTACGCTCAGGCCGTAGTTCCACGCTATCTCCGGCCGTAGTTCCCCCAAATTCCAGTTGATGTAGGGTCCGGCGTTGCGGTTCTGGTGCATGAATACGGCTCGTGCGCTGGCCAAATAGCCCATGTTCTCCGCGAATGGGTTGGGCACCCGAACCCCCCGGCCCGCCGAAGCTCGCAGCATCAGGCCAGGCGTTGGGGTGTATTTGACGTGCGCACGGGGTGTTACCTGGCGACCAAACAGATTGTGGTAGTCGACCCGCCCACCCAGCACAACCACTAATTTTTCGGGGTAGGTATACGTGTACTCAGCAAAGACCCCCGGCACCGACTCTGTCCGTTTGGTCATGAGCGTGGCTAATTCCTCCCGGTAGTCGTCGAGCAGGTAGCTAAGCCCGGCCTTGTACCCGTGATTCGTATTGCCAATGCTGTTTTGATAGATCAGATTGGCATACAGTGTCCGCTGCTGCCCGCTGTAGAGCCGGAACCCGATGTGTGCGGTCTGCTCGTGCTGGAGGCCGTTCACCTGCAACCCCAGCCCCTGATGCGGTTTATTGGGATACAGAACAGCCGTTTTGGAGAAAAACTCCAGTCGTTTGGTAGCATTCCCGACCCGGTAGCGCCATTGACCAAGCCGGGATAGTTGCCCCCCATCGCGGTCTTCGTAGAGTGCCTTAACGCCCACCTGCGCCATGAACCGATCCGTGGTGTACATGTAGCGGTTGATGGCGTTAAACTGGGTGAAGCCGGGTAAATCCCGGAATCCATCGTTATTTTGGTCAAGCTCGGTACGGAGCGTGCTGGCGTGGCCCAGTAGGCCCATGCGCCACCGCTTACTCAGTGGCGCCGACCAGATTGCATTGCCTTCAGCGCGGCCGAAACGATTGACGTAGCCATTCAATACTAATTTGTCGGCGTCCCGGTCGGGTTTGTGCAGCTCAACGTTTATCTGCCCGCTGATCGACTCGTAGCCGTTCACCACCGAACCGGCCCCTTTTCCAATGTCGATGCCCGTAATCCAGGTGCCGGGAATGTAGTCCAGTCCAAACGTCGTGGCCAGTCCGCGCAGCGTGGGCATGTTCTCAACGGCAATCTGAACGTACTGTCCGCCCAGTCCCAGAAACTGAATTTGCTTCGCACCCGTCACGGCATCGCTGTACGAAACGCTTACGGAGGCATTGGTCTGGAAACTCTCCGACAGGTTGCAGCAAGCCGCTTTTGTTAGAGTGCGCTGGTTAATAAACTCGGTGTGAATGGGATTGCTCCGATCAATTGCCCCCGCGCCTGCCGATACCCTCACTTCCCGTAAGGTACGCCCGGTATCGGGGGATGGGGTAGCAACCGGCAGCGTATTCGTCGGAATTATTTTTCCGGCGCTGGTTAAATCAGACTGTGCCAGCCCCGGAGTTACAGCGACCAACCCGTCTAAGCAAAGCCCACCCAGTAGCCCGCTAATCCATAAAAAACGAAATTTCATGCGTTTGTCGATTGGTCGGGCGACCACTCCGCACCGGCACCGTTGAGCCACGGCAAATACGATACCAATTCGTGAAGTTGCTTCGAGTTATTCGATGCAGGCAGTGCGCGTGTATCCTGGTGGTGCGGCATTCCGACGGCCACGTCCGGCGTAAATAACATAAGTCCTGTTGCGCCCGGACGTGGTTGTCGGAATGCCGCACCATCAGGATACACGCGCACACCACCTGCGTTTTGCGGTATTTATGGTCCCGGTAGACCACGGCACAGATTCGTTGAGTAGCTTTGTTATCACTGACCGAACCGGCCCCATTTCGCCCAAAATGACCACCGAAGAACCCCTCGTTATCCCGCAAAAACGCCCGCTGCTGGCCTGGCTGCTGCTTTGTACGCTGGCCGTCGTGTGGGGCAGTTCATTTATTCTTATCAAGCGGAGCTTAGTCGCGTTTCCGCCGGAGCAGGTAGCGGCTGGTCGGCTGGTGTTCGCGCTGTTGTTTTTCACGCCGTTTCTGGTGCAGCAAAGTCGGCAGCCCGACGTGCGGACCGCGGTGAAGCATCGGTGGGTGGCCCTGCTGGCCAGTGGCGTCGTTGGCTTCGTGATTCCGGCCTTTCTGTTTGCCGAGGCCGGGGCGCACCTGAACAGCTCATTGGCCGGAGCCCTTAACTCGGTAAGTCCGCTGTTTACACTCATCATCGGTGCGGTGTTTTTCGGACGGGCGCTCAAAATTCGGCAGGTAGCGGGTATTCTGCTGGGGCTGGCGGGGTCGCTGCTGCTGGTGTTTTTCAGCGCCACCGGCTCCTTCCAGCTCAACGCCTACGCCCTGCTTGTGGTGTTGGCAACGGTTTGCTACGGGCTGAATACTAACCTGATCGGTCGCTACATTACGCACTTGCCCGCGCTGGTATCGACGGCCTGGATGTTCGTTTTCGCCGGATCAATCGCCGGGTTGACCCTGCTCCCAACCGATTTTCTGAGCCGGTTGGCTGACGGTCAGAATACTTGGCCACTGATGGCCCTCATCACGCTCGGCGTAGTTGGTTCGGGGCTTATGGCCATCTTTTTCAACCGGATCATGCAGCTTTCCTCGCCCCTGTTTGCGTCCTCAGTCACCTACCTGATTCCCATCGTGGCCCTGTTTTGGGGCGTACTGGACGGCGAAACGATCTACGCCGTGCAGTTCGCCGGAATGGGCATCTGTCTGCTGGGCATCTGGTTGATAAATAAGTCATGAAACTGGTTTGTAGTTTGTGGTTGGCTGACGCATGACCTGGATGCCGGTCCGCCGGTGCGGTCAGTCCCGGCGGGGAACCGCAACTACAAACTACGAACCACAAACCCTTAAACTACAAACCCAAAACCATGTACACCACAACCAACAACACAACCATCGACTTCGGCCCCGGCGGTCCCGTGCTCAACGGCGAACCCTTTGCCTGGGATCTGGTCAAACTCACCGACCGGACCTTCCACATTCTGCATCAGAACCGCTCCTACTCCGCCGAAGTGCTGGACCTGAACGCAGCGGATAAAACGGTCAGCCTGCGTATCAACGGGCACATTCATCAGGTTCAACTGAAAGACCGGTTCGATCTGCTGCTCGAAAAAATGGGCATGAGCAATGCAGCATCGATCAAAGTCAACCAGCTCAAAGCCCCCATGCCCGGCCTGATCGTGGGTATCAACGTAGCGGTTGGCGACCTGGTCAGCAAGGGCGACAGCCTGTTGATTCTGGAAGCGATGAAAATGGAAAACAACCTGAAAGCCCCCGGCGACGGCACCGTCAAAGCCATCCGCGCTACCAAAGGCGACCGCGTTGAAAAAGGGCAGGTACTGGTAGAATTTGCGTAGGATAGTGCTTTCGTAAGGTATGGAACCACTGCCTTCACGCCGGAATTTTCTGAAACAGACGATGGCCCTCGGCGCACTGCCGCTGTTACCGACTACACGGCTTGATTTAGCGAACGCAACGGACAACCCCTTCCCCGACGTCCATATTTTCTCGAAACACCTCCAGTTCCTGAATTACGCCGACATGGCCGATGCGGCCGTCAGTATGGGGTTCAACGGTGTTGACCTCACCGTCCGTCCCGATGGTCACGTACTGCCCGACCGCGTGGAAGACGATCTACCCAAAGCCGTTGATGCGCTCAAAAAAGTCGGCTTCGTACCCAACATGCTGACAACGGCCGTGGGTGATGCGACCAATGACACCGACATACGAGTGCTGAAAACAGCGTCGAAACTCGGCTTCCAGCGTTACCGGATGAACTGGTATCGGTATGATCCGAAACAGGCCATGACCGATTCCATCCAGCGTTTTCAGGGGCAACTACAGGCGCTGGGCGAGTTGAACAAAACCTTGAACCTGACGGGCTGCTACCAGAACCATGCGGGTTTGCTGGTGGGCGCATCCGTTTGGGAATCCCACGAAATGCTCAAAACCGCCGACCCAGCCCACATGGGCGTTCAGTACGACATCCGGCACGCCACCGTCGAAGGAGGTCTCTCGTGGTCGAATGGCCTGCGGCTGCTTCAGCCCCGCATCAAATCCATTGCGCTTAAAGATTTCCACTGGAGTAAGAAAGACGGGGTATGGACCGTGCAAAACGTGCCCATTGGCGAGGGCATGGTCGATTTCAACGCGTACTTCCGGCTGTTGAAGCAGGCCAACGTGCGGGTGCCGGTGTCGCTACACGTTGAATACCCGATGGGCGGAGCCGAACACGGAGCGACCAAATTGTCTATTCCGCAAAACGAGTTGTTCGCGGCTACGAAACGGGATCTAAACCGCTTAAAGCAACTCTGGGCAGCGGCCTGATTTAGTGTCGGCTTCCAGCCCGTCCCTTTTTTCTTCTATCTTTGCCCCCGCAAAAAACACCCCCGCATGACATCATCGACTTATAAACGAATCCTGCTCAAACTGAGTGGGGAGGCATTGGCCGGGCCTAACGGCTACAACATTGAACCCGCTGTGCTCGAACAGTACAGTTTAGAAATCAAGCAGGTTGTCGACATGGGCGTTGAGGTCGCCATCGTCATCGGCGGGGGTAACATCTTCCGGGGCGTTTCGGGCGAGAAATCAGGCATCGACCGCGTTCAGGGCGACTACATGGGGATGCTGGCAACGGTCATCAACGCAATGGCCCTGCAAAGTTCGTTCGAGAAGCACGGCATGTACACCCGCGTGATGTCGGCCATCAAAATGGAGCAGGTCTGCGAACCCTACGTGCGTCGGCGGGCGGTGCGCCATCTCGAAAAAGGCCGTGTCGTCATTTTTGCCGCCGGAACGGGCAGTCCCTACTTCACCACCGACACCACGGCCAGCCTGCGGGCTATCGAAATTGAAGCCGACGTGGTGCTCAAAGGCACCAAAGTCGACGGTGTGTACACGGCCGACCCGATGAAAGACAAAACGGCGACGCGCTACAGAAAAATTTCGTTTGAAGATGTCTACGAAAAGAAGCTGAACGTTATGGACCTGACGGCCTTCACGCTTTGTCAGGAAAATAACCTGCCCATCATCGTTTTTAACATGAACAAACCGGGCAGTTTACTCCGGGTTGTGCAGGGCGACGAAGATACAGGCACGTTGATTACGTCGAAATAGGACTGTTTTTTATCATGCTTACTTCCGCTCCGGCGTACCGGTCAGCATAACAAACAACGAACATGGAAGAAATCGAGCTATACCTCGACGATGCAAAAGACACGATGGAAAAGGCCCTCAAGCACCTGTCCATCGAACTGACTAAAATCCGCGCCGGGAAGGCCAACGCCGGGATGCTCGACGGCATTCAGGTCGAGTACTACGGATCGCCGACGCCGTTGGTGCAGATCGCGGCCGTCAACACGCCCGACGCCCGTACCCTCGTGATCAAGCCCTTCGAGAAAAAGCTGATCGGCGAAGTCGAGAAGTCCATCCGCAACTCCAACCTCGGCCTGAATCCCAACAACGACGGCGAGCAGATCCGGCTCAGCATCCCACCCCTGACCGAAGATCGTCGGCGTGACCTTGTCAAAAAAGTGAAGCAGGAGGTGGAAGTGGCCAAAGTAAACGTCCGCAACATCCGCAAGGACACCAACGACGACATCCGCAAACTGACCAAAGACGGCGTATCGGAAGATGCCGTGAAAGTAGGCGAAGAGCGTGTCCAGAAACTTACCGACGCCTTCATTTCCCGCATCGACGAGACGTTCGTGGCGAAGGAAAAAGATATTCTGGTGGTGTAGTATGCACCTAAACGAGTTTACATGAAAAACATAAAACTGCTGTTGGTCGTCGCCGTTGGGCTAATGGCCTGCGAAGGCGGCACCTTAAGGAAACGCAACTGCAAATCCTGCGAGACGCTTACGCAGGGGCCACAACAGGCCCAGCCAAGCCGAATTACCAATCGAATCTGTGGCGACGATCAGGTGTCGGCCCACATCACGGCCAACACCTTCAGCAACGCCAGCCTGACGGTGGTGACGACGTGTAAGTAGAGCCCGCACCGGCGGACCGGCATCCCCTTGCGGCTGATCACCCGAATGGATTAGCTGACGCAAACCAGCCGCAAAATATTGCGTCTCTACATTCTACCTTTGTCCTTATGAACCAACCTACCCTCTTCCAGCACCTGCGTCCGCACCTGATTGCCGTGCTGGGGCTGCTCGTGCTGGCCATGATCTATTTTTCGCCGGTGATGTCGGGCAAAACGTTGTCCATGGCCGACGTGCAGCAGGCGTCGGCGTCGGCACAGGAAATCCGCGAAATCACGAAGGCCACGGGCGAAAAACCCCTCTGGACCGACGCCGTGTTTAGTGGAATGCCGGGTTACATGATCGACTTCGATTACCCGAATATCTTCGTTTACAAAGTCGTGATGGCTGCTATTAACCTGTTGCCCCACACGGTAAGCCTCGTATTCGTGGTCATGCTGTGCGCCTACCTGCTGCTCGTGGTGCTGGGCTGCAATGCGTGGCTGGCAGCGCTGGGCGCGGCTGCGTACGGCTTCGGTACGTTCGGGATTGTCAGCTTAGAAGCGGGTCACGTGTCCAAACTCTACGCCATGGGTTTCGGGGCGGGTATGCTGGCGGGCATCGTGCTGGTGCTGCGCGGTCGTTACTGGCTTGGCGCGGCCCTGACGGGATTATTCGGGTGCATGGAACTCGGCGCCAACCATATTCAGATCACGTATTACCTGTTCATGACCATCGGTCTGTACATCCTCATCGAAGGCATTGCGCTGGTGCGGGCGGGCAAAGCCCGGCAGTTGGCGCTGGGGCTGGCGACGCTGGCCGTGGTCGGCGTGGTGGCGGCCGGGAGCTTCGGTAAGCGGCTCTTGGTACTCAATCAATACACGAAAGAAACCATTCGCGGCACCTCGGAACTGACCGCAAAAACAACCAATTCTGACGGTAAAGCGTCCGGTAGTACGTCGGACAGTGGATTAGATAAGGATTACGCGTTTAGCTACAGTTATGGCAAGGCCGAGACGCTGACGCTCCTCATTCCCAACGCGTTTGGGGGAGCATCGGGCGGGGGACTGTCGACGGATTCGGAATTCTACAAAGCGTTACTGGGCAAAGGTCTCGACCCGGCGCAGGCCAAGCAGTTTGTCGAACTCGGCGCACCGGCTTACTGGGGCGATCAGTTGATGGTGGGTGGTCCGGCCTATGCGGGCGCGGCCCTGCTGTTTTTGTTCGTGCTGGGCATGTTTGTCATCCGGGGGCACATTCGCTGGTGGCTGCTGAGCGCGGCCGGACTGATGATCGTGCTGGCGTGGGGCAAAAACTTCGCGGGTGTCAACTATTTTCTGTTCGATTACCTGCCGTACTTGAACAAGTTTCGGGCGATGACGATGGCGCTGTGTCTGGCGCAGTTGTTTATCGGGGCCGGTGCAGCACTGGCAGTGCAGTCCATCGTGAGCCAGAAGCTGACGCTGGCCCAACTGAAGCAACCCCTATTCATCAGTCTCGGCCTGACGGCGGGCGTAGCCCTCGTGCTGGCCGTGGTGGGCGGTGCCTTATTTAAGTTTCAGGGGCCTGCCGACCTCGACCGGCTATCTTCATATTTCGGCGAAGCGGCTAAAGAATTTCAAACTGCGCTCATTAGTGACCGGCAAAGTCTGCTGCGGAGCGATGCCTTCCGGTCGGTCATTCTGATTTTGCTGACGGCTGGGGCGGTATGGGCATTCGTGACGAATAAAATCAAACCCATTGTCTTCTACCCGGTGCTGCTGGCGATTGTGCTGTTCGATCTATTCGGGGTCGACAAGCGGTTCCTGAACAACACCGACTTCATCTCAAAAACGCAGGCATCCCAAATTTTCGAGCCGACACCCGCCGATGAGCAGATTTTGGCGGATAAGACCCCCGGCTACCGCGTGTTCGACCAGACGGTTGACTTTATGAACAGCAACCGGACGTCGTATTTCCACCGGTCCATTGGCGGCTACCACGCGGCCAAGCTGCGCCGGTATCAGGAGTTGGTGTCGTATGCTTTCCCAGGTAATATGCTGAACATGCTCAACATGCTGAACGCGAAATACATCATTCAGCAGGGACAACCCGCGCCGGGAGCCGACCCGCAGCAACAACAGCCCACAGCACCGGTGGCTCTGCCGAATCCCGAAGTGCTGGGCGCGGCCTGGTTTGTGGGGACGGTGGTGCCGGTGGCCGACGCCGATGCGGAACTGGCCACCATGAAAACGCTGAACCCGCGCGATTCGGCCGTGGTCGATAAACGGTTTACGGCACAATTGGGTGGTTTGCCCACGACGCTGGACCATACCGGCAGCACGATTCAACTGACGAATTACCGACCCGATAAGATGATCTACCAAGCCAACGCCGTACGTGACGGGCTGGTGGTGTTCTCCGAAATTTATTACCGGGGACAGGAAGACTGGCAAACGCTGCTGGACGGCAAGCCAGTCGAGCACCTGCGGGCTAACTACGTACTGCGGGCCATGCGCGTTCCGGCGGGCAAGCACACCATTGAGTTTCGATTCGATCCGCCAGCCGCTAAAATTGGCGATACCATCGATCTGATTTGCAACATATTGCTGATTGCGCTGATCGGTTTCGTGATCTTTCGCGAGGGCCGAAACCGGCGTTCCGAATTTGTGCCCGTTGCTCCCGAACCCGTTGCGCCAACAATTTCAGAGCCAATACCGGTAAAGCCGAAGCCCGCACCCAAACCAACCAAAGCGAAGACGCGCTGATATGAAGACCTGTTCCCCGGCCAGTTCGGTCCTCATTTAGGTCTTATAACAAAGCAGATGAGTCCCGGATGATAGTATTGAACGTACTATCATCCGGAACTCATCTGCTTTGTTGCGTTCCTCTTCTTACGCCTTTTCCTCGGTCGGTTTCGGTTCAGCGGGTTTCGGAACGGGAACGGTCAGGTTACTCGAAGTACGGGGACGGACATTCCCGTAGGAACCCATTGAAATTTTACCTCTGCGCGATTTTATGTCTCCTCTTCCCATAACTTGAAGGTGATTTATTGTCCATTTATCTATGAACTTTCGGTAAGATACGAGAATTAGCCGGGTATTTGACCGTTCAGTGAACATCGTATCTTTACAGACAGCACCGCTTCACTCCTGCTTCATGCCGTACCGCCATACCGTCCGCCAAACAAATTACGTGTTCGACGACCTCAAAACGCTGCTGGCCCGCGCCACACCTTTACGGTCGGGCGATGAGTTGGCGGGCGTAGCAGCCAGGTCGGCCGAGGAGCGGGTAGCCGCTCAGATGGCCCTCGCCGATCTGCCATTGGCCACGTTTCTGAACGAAGCCGTGTTGCCTTACGAGCGGGACGAAGTGACGCGGCTCATCATCGACACCCACGACACTAATGCCTTCGCCCCTATCCGGCACCTGACCGTCGGCGACTTTCGCGATTTTCTGCTGGCCAACACGACGGACACAGAAACACTTAAACACCTACACACTGGATTAGCTCCCGAAATGGTCGCGGCTGTCTCGAAACTGATGCGCAATCAGGATTTAATCACGGTGTCGGCCAAGTGCGAAGTCGTTACAAAGTTCAGAAACACCATCGGGTTGCGCGGACGGCTTAGTACAAGGCTGCAACCCAATCACCCCACCGACGATGCGCGGGGGATCGCGGCCAGTTTGGTCGACGGACTGCTCTACGGATCGGGCGACGCGGTCATCGGCATCAACCCCGCCACCGACCACGTGCAAACGTCCATCCGGCTGCTGGACATGATCGACGCCGTGCGCGAACGGTTCGCCATCCCAACGCAGTCGTGTGTGCTGAGCCACCTGACCACCACCATTCAGGCCATCGAACAGGGCGCACCAGTCGATCTGGCGTTCCAAAGCATTGGTGGCACGGAAGCCGTCAACGCGTCGTTTGGAATAAGCTTAGCGCTGCTGCGCGAAGGCTGGGAAGCGGCCAAATCGCTGAAGCGCGGCACAGTGGGGCAGAACGTGATGTATTTTGAAACGGGGCAGGGCAGTGCGCTCTCGGCCAACGCGCACCACGGCATGGATCAGCAAACCGCCGAAGTGCGGGCTTACGCCGTAGCGCGGGTATTCGAGCCACTATTGGTTAATTCAGTGGTGGGGTTCATTGGACCGGAGTACCTCTACGACAGCAAGCAGATTATCCGCGCCGGACTCGAAGACCACTGCTGCGGAAAACTCCTCGGCTTGCCGATGGGCATGGACGTGTGCTACACCAACCACGCCGAAGCCGACCAGAATGACATGGATACGCTCCTGACGCTGCTGGGCGTAGCGGGCGTCACCTTCATCATGGGCATTCCCGGTGCCGACGACGTAATGCTGCATTACCAGAGCACCAGTTTCCACGACGCATTATACATCCGCGACATCCTCAAACTCCGCCCCGCCCCCGAGTTTGAGGACTGGCTTTTGAAAATGGGCTTGCTGGACGATCAGGGGCGGTTGCTACCCGTTTCGGCGAAGCACCGGCTGCTGGCAGGCATTAGTTGATGTAGCTTGAAAATGCACTCATTCCTGTTTGTAAGAATGAGTGTTTATGGGTGCTATACCCTGTCTGAACAGAACAAGTCCATCCGTAATTATTTCAGCTATCTTTTCTCGTTCGCGGTTAGTCCACATTGGAATGTAATACTCGTTCTCCGGGGTCAGATTGTATATATTGTTCCCGTAAAACAGCTTATCATAAATTTTATCTCTCACTGTAGAGCGCCTTTTCTGATAATCTCTGTTGCCTTTGAAAGGCATATTCAGGGCATAACTCACATCCGTAAAAAGGTTCCATGCAGCAAGCAACTCGTAACAGTCAATGGGTTCGCTGGTGTTCTGAATCCATCGTTCGGCTGCATCTAAATCATGCAAAACGGGCGCTTGATTTTCAATTGAAATATCTTTGGAGAGGGCATATTGCGCTAAAGCCATTTCACTACTAAATACGGGTATTCGTAGATCATCTCTCAAATGAATAGAATCCGGTTCACCACATATCCATATCAGGTATTGATGAATATTATCCAGTTTAAACCAGCAAGCGAAATGGTCCACCTTCATTGATCATCGATCCTTTTCAACCTAATTATTTCAATAGAGAATCATTGTGGCAGGCTCATAAGTTCTTGCCGGTAACCTATCTGTAATCAAGTTTTGAAGCTTTATCTATGACCTGACGGTTCTATAATTTTTTATTATCACTTCAACAGCCGCGCCTGAACCCCTTCCGTCGTGATTTTCACCGGATTAATGTTGCCCTGTGCGTCGAAGGAGAGCCGGTCGATGCAGGTTTCGCGGTGATTGCCGTCGGTTTCGGTGAGAGGTCGGCGGTGGTAAACGATGTACCACTCGTCCGTGCCGGGAATCTGAATCATCGAGTGATGACCCGCGCCCCTTGCCACGGCGGGGTCTTGTTGCAGAATTTTACCGACGCGTTCAAACGGGCCAAATGGGGATTTTGCCACTGCATACGCCACCGAATAATCGGGACCCGTCCAGCCGCCCTCCGACCACATGAAGTAGTATTTGCCGTTACGGATAAACATCACCGGCCCTTCGGTATAGCCTTTGGGCGTGATTTCTTGAAACGTGGTGCCATCCGCAAACGGAATAAAGCCGGTGAAATCGTCTTTTAGCCGGGCAATGTTGCAGTGCCCCCAGCCGCCGTAAATGAGGTAATACGCCCCGTCCTGATCCTTGAAAACGAACTGGTCAATGGGTTGTGCGCCGTTGTGAATCTGACCCACGAGCGGCTTCCCTAAGTAGTCGCGGAACGGTCCGGCGGGGTTATTGGCAACGGCGACGCCAATGCCCCCCACTTCTTTCTTATCATCGTGAATATCGTTGGCTCCGAAGAACAAAAAATATTTACCGCCTTTTTCGATGACGGCCGGTGCCCACAGTGCCCGCTTCACCCAGCGCACAGCCGTTGTGTCCACGATACGCGGGTGTTTGGTCCAGTTGACAAGGTCGGGCGACGAAAACGCGTCCAGATGCACCTGCTCGTTGTACGGAGCTGAATACGTCGGATAAATCCAATATTTATTATTGAAAATAACACCTTCGGGGTCAGCGTACCAGCCTTTGAGCACGGGATTCCCCGATGTGGCAGATGGCTTTGTCGTTGGCGCGGGGCTTTGGGCAAAAGCGCTGATTGAAACCAGAATTGTGGCAAATGTGCCGAAAAAACGTTTTGGGGTTGGCATGGCTTGGTTGTGTATCCTGGACGGCCACGTCCGGGCGTGAAGATGCGAAACTGGCTTTTCCCGCCCGGACATGGCCGTCGAGGATACATACACTAACAGGATACCTTAAACTGGAATTTGCTCGAACACCACACTCGGCTGATCGGCGTTTTTGAACGCTTTGCGGGGGCGGATGTTGAGCGTCTGAAATAGTTGCCCGTCGAGGTCTTCGCCGGGGTTGGGCGTGGTGAGAAGTTTGTCACCCGCGAAGATCGAGTTGGCCCCAGCCAGGAAGCACAGCGCCTGCTCTTCGGTATTCATTCGGACCCGCCCCGCCGACAGGCGCACCATCGCTTTTGGCATGATGATCCGGGCGGTGGCAATCATCCTGATCATTTCCCACACCGATACGCGCGGCTGGTCTTCCAACGGCGTTCCTTCCACCGGCACGAGCGCGTTGACCGGCACCGATTCGGGGTGCTGCGGCAGCGTGGCTAAGGTGTGCAACATCCCGATGCGGTCCCCGTCCGATTCGCCCATGCCGATGATGCCGCCCGAACAAACCGATATACCAGCTTTGCGGGCATGGCTGAGCGTATCTAACCGGTCGTCGTAAGTGCGGGTGGTAATAATGTCGCCGTAGAACTCTTCGCTCGTGTCGAGGTTGTGGTTGTAGGCATACAGCCCGGCGTCTTTCAACTTCTGCGCCTGGCTTTCGGTGAGCATTCCGAGCGTGCAGCACACTTCCAGACCCAGTTCATTCACGCCCTGCACCATGTCGAGCACCTTGTCGAAGTCGCGGTTGTCGCGCACTTCGCGCCAGGCCGCGCCCATGCAAAAGCGCGTGCTGCCGGTATCTTTAGCCCGTTGCGCGGCCGTCAGCACTTCATCCACCTCCAGTAGCTTATGCACGGTTACGGCGGTGTGGTAGCGGGCGGCCTGCGGGCAATAGGCGCAGTCTTCGGGGCAGCCGCCCGTCTTCACCGACAGCAGCGTACAGACCTGCACCTCCTGCGGGTCGTGGTGCTGCCGGTGAACGGTAGCGGCCCGGTACATTAGGTCTAAAACGGGGGAGTTGTAGATATCCGCGATTTCGGCGCGGGTCCAGTCGGTACGAAGCATGAAATTGGTCGGGGTAATTATCCCGGTATGGGGTAAAAATAGAGTCTCCCGCACAAACGGACAACTATTTCACCCCAAACAACACCCGCGTCAGCTTGAACGGCCGAATGAGTAACAGGTACAGCGTAACGCAAACGACTAATGTTGACAGACTTACTACCAGAAAACCATCATAAATTCCTAAACTGGTTTGGGTCAACACATAATATCCAATGAGGACGATAACCGTTTGGTGCAGGATGTAAAACGGATAAACAGCTTCGTTCAGGTGCTTGAGAACTGGCTTGTTAACATTCAGATACCGGTAGCCGTACCCAATCGTCATCAGCACCGAAAACCACATCAGGCAGTCGCTATTGATGGTGTACAGCAGATTGAGCCAACCGGTGTTATCAATGATTTCCTCGTCCCAAATAGCCCGTGAACCGTACAGCAGAACCGTGCAGAGCAGTGTTCCAACTAAGAAAAAGCGTCGCTGATTGGTGAGCGTTTGCCAGAACAACGGGCGGCTGATGAGCAGATAGCCCAGCCAGAAGAGCAATAAATTTTTGACAAAGTACGCCCAGTCATCGGTCAGGCCGTGCGTCTCGTCGGGGAAGAACGGTTTGAGAATGAGTTGACTACAAAGGATAAGGGCAAAACCAACGTAAAATGCCCCGCCCTTTCGAGAAATCAACTGACCAAACCAATCCGTGAACCGCTGCCCGCTATCGCTCTTCAACCACCGAAACACCGGAATACTCAGCAGCGAATAGAAAAACAAATAGCAGATGAACCACAGGTGGTGCCAGCTAAACGCTCCGCCCGTGCCGCCATCTTCGTACGGCTGGAACCCAAATACGTTCGGATAAAATTGGGCGTAGCTGCCCGTAAACCGGCCCCGAAACAGCCATTCGATATAAATCTGGGGCGGCACGATCACGAACATCCCGAACACAAGCGGTATGAACAGCCGCCGGACGCGCTCCCCGGCATAGGAGCCGAATGTGCGTTTTTTTAGGGCGAAGAACGTACCCGCGCCCGAAATAAAGAACAACAGTGGCATCCGCCAGCGGTGCAGCCAGCGCATCACTTCTTCCATCGGCTGGCTGTGTTCATCGCTCTTGATGTGCCAGCCCCACGACACGTAAATCATACCGGTATGGTAGAACAGCAGCGTCAGAATGGCAATGACGCGCAGCCAGTCGAGGTCGTAGCGTCTTGTGCTCAGGGCTGGAGATTCGGGACCGGGGGTTGTGGATAGCCGGGTTGGCTGCATAACCTTGTTCGTTTGGTTTATGGCCCAAAAATGGCCTGCCAAAACCCTAAACCCCCTATGTCCCGACAACGACGAAGTTCGCGCCGACCGGGACGAAGTTGCATCTACCCCAGCCGCGCCGGTTTTGCGCCGGTCGATTCCCGAAACTGAGCCGGGGTTTGGTTCGTCAGGCGCTTGAAAGCCGTGTGAAAAGCCGACGTTGAATTATAACCGACCCGCTCCGCAATCTCCTCGATCTTGAGATGGGACGTCGTGGGATTCTGCAACAGACGCTGTGCTTCGGCGGTGCGGTGGGTAGCCAGCCAGTCGAAAAAGGTCAATCCGAGCCGGTCGTTGAGCAGTTGCGAAAGGTGATGCGGACTGGTATCGAGCTGCCCGGCCAGTTTAGGCAACGAAAGATCGCTTTGCAAGTGTGGCTTCTCGGTTTCGAGCAGGCGGGCTAAACGGGTCAGCACCGCATCTTCAACCTCCTCCGATAGCGATGATTTTTCGTATTTCTTTTTTAATTCAACGGGCAGTTCAGGTTCCGGTTGTTCGGGTAGCACGATGGCGGATGAATCGGCAAAGAACGAAGAGCCGCGCATAACCAGAAAACTGGTTGCGTAAATCGTGACGGCCATGTACGTTGCCAGCAAATAGTCGCCGAGGTCCTCATAAAACTGAGGCTTCACGAGGACAATTAACAGGGGAACCAGCGCAAATAGCCAACTCAACAGGCGCAGCGCATCCCGATTAGCCGACAGTCGAAACCGGGCATCCCGGCGGCTGGCGTTTCGGATCAGCAGCAAGGCCAGCCCGGCATACACTACGCAACTCAGCAAGGTCAGTTCATTGATAAAAGGCCGCACGCCCGTAAAATCTTCTGCCCAATACGGCTGGGACGGAATGAGCGGCAATTCAGGATGGAGCGAGTCAACGTAGGAGTTGTACTTAAATTCGATGGGTTGATACAACCATGTCAGGGCATTAACGAGCCAGATGCCAAACGGCAGCAAATGCCAGCCCCAGCGATGCGGCAATTGGTGCCGGACGCGGCTGAAAACGAAAAAGTAGAACAGCGGACCCAGTACAAAATTGACTGGTTCGGCTACATCGACCAACCACAACACGCGGAACATGTAGTTAGTGTAGTTCAGGAATATTTCGGCACTGACGGCTGATAAAGCCAGCATAAACCAGCCCAAACAGCGGTTCGCTACACGCTGGCCCCGCTTGCCGGTGAGGAAAAACGCACCCAGGAAAACGCCCTGCGCCACCCCCAGCAGGATGACCAAGGCAAATATGTCAAGATGTACAGGAAGTATCTGCATCAAAAACCAACTATTGCGCCCGCCAAGGTACTAAAAAACAAGGTAGTGGATTCATCTCAAAAACGCCGATTTATTGACCAAATCTGCACTCTACCGTACAACGAATATGCCTAATCGTCGGTTAAAAACTGCCTGTTTTCAGTATGAATTGAAGCGAAAAATACTCTCACTTAGCTGAACAGTCAATAAATAACTTCATGCGAAATGCCCACTAATTTTGTAGAATATATGGTTATTTGTGCACTCAGCAAATTTTAATTATAATAATTCCACAAAATCAATACGATATAAGGCAAAACAGCCTTTGCACCTCTATAAGTTATTGGTCTCCTACATTATATTTGTTGAACGTATTGCAATAAAACCCAAATCCAGTTCAATCCACTGTACAATCATGGCAAAATCGAAGTTAGAGTACATTTGGCTCGATGGCTACAAGCCCACCCAAAGCCTGCGTTCCAAAACAAAAATCGAAGCTGATTTCTCCGGTAATCTTGAAGACTGCCCCGTTTGGTCATTCGATGGCTCTTCAACCGAACAAGCCGAAGGAGGTCGGTCGGACTGTTTACTGAAGCCCGTTTATATTTGCCCCGATCCGCAGCGTAAAAGCGCGTTTCTGGTCATGTGCGAAGTGATGAACGCCGACGGAACGCCCCACCCCACCAACGGCCGCGCCACAATTGAAGACGACGACAATGATTTCTGGTTTGGTTTTGAGCAGGAGTATTTCCTGTGGGATGCTGAAACAGACAAGCCGCTGGGCTTTCCGGTTGAAGGCTTCCCAAGTCGTCCGCAGGGACCGTATTATTGCTCCGTCGGGGCAAACAACGCATTTGGCCGCGACATCGTAGAGGAACACCTCGACGCGTGTTTGGACGCCGGTTTGAACGTGGAAGGCATCAACGCCGAAGTAGCCACGGGGCAGTGGGAATTCCAGATTTTTGCCAAGGGTGCCAAGGATGCTGGTGATCAGATTTGGGTTGCCCGTTACCTGCTGGAGCGCATTGGTGAGACCTACGGCGTGTGGATCAACTGGCACTGCAAACCGCTGGGCGACACCGATTGGAACGGCTCTGGTATGCACGCTAATTTCTCGAACTCGGCCCTGCGCACGGCGGGCAACAAAGACACCTACGACACCATCTGCCAGGCCTTCGCCCCCGCCGACATCATCAAAGCGCACATAGCCGTTTACGGTGCTGACAATGAGATGCGCCTGACGGGCAAGCACGAAACGCAGTCCATCGACCAGTTTTCCTACGGCGTCTCGGACCGGGGCGCGTCCATCCGAATTCCCATCGCCACGGTGGAGCGCGGCTGGAAAGGCTGGCTCGAAGACCGGCGTCCCAACTCGGCGGCTGACCCCTACAAAGTAGCCGCTGTCATCATCAAAACCGTGAAATCGGCTGCCGTGATGGAAACGGCTTAAGTGTTTTCAGTATGTGCATGTTTGGGTGTGTATGTCAAACACCTACACACCCAAACACTAAAACACCCAAATACATAACAAAAGCCCGGCTGCGCGAGTAGTCGGGCTTTCTTTTTTAATGCCGGTTGCAACAGGACCCAAAGGCGTGTATGTTTGGTTGAATTTGTGCCAACAAAACCATCCTAAATCCGATCATGTCTAACTTCAGATTCAAAGCCCTCGAAATTGCGCAAAGTCGTCAGGCGATACCGGTAGCCGCCCCGGCCGAGCGCGTTGCCGATTACTTTGGCAGTAATACATTCAACACTGAGGTGATGCGTACGCTGCTCTCACCCGAAGCGTACCTGAAAATTACGGAAGCCATCCAGACCAACGGACAAATCGACCGGGCCATCGCCGACGAAGTGGCCGGGGCCATGAAATCGTGGGCTACGTCTAAAGGAGCCACGCACTACACGCACTGGTTCCAGCCACTGACGGGCGAAACAGCCGAAAAACACGACGCCTTTTTCGACATAACCATCGACGGAAAAGCCATCGAGAAATTCAAGGGCGGGGCGCTCGTGCAGCAGGAGCCGGATGCATCGTCGTTTCCGAGTGGAGGGCTGCGCAACACCTTCGAGGCTCGCGGCTACACCGGCTGGGACCCCTCCTCACCCGCGTTTCTGATCGACAACGGCGCAGGCGGCAAAACGCTCTGCATTCCGTCGGTGTTTATTTCCTACACCGGCGAAGCCCTCGACTACAAAACGCCCCTACTCAAAGCCCTCAACGCCCTCGACAAAGCAGCAACGGCCGTTTGCCAGTACTTCGACCGGAGCATTACGAAAGTGACGCCCACCCTCGGACCGGAGCAGGAATATTTCGTGGTGGACCGCGCCCTGTTCTACGCCCGGCCCGATCTGGTGTTGGCGGGCCGGACGGTCTTTGGCCATTCGCCCGCGCGGGGGCAGCAGTTGGACGACCATTATTTCGGGTCCATTCCGCCCCGCGTCAACGCGTTTATGGTCGATTTTGAGTTCGAAGCCATGAAATTAGGGATGCCCGTTCGAACCCGCCACAACGAAGTAGCACCGGGGCAGTTTGAGGTGGCTCCGACGTTTGAGGAAGTCAACTTAGCCGTCGATCATAATGCGCTGCTGCGCGATTTAATGGACAAAATAGCCGAGAAGCATAACCTGAAAGTGCTTTTTCACGAAAAACCATTCGCGGGAATTAACGGCTCCGGCAAGCACAACAACTGGTCGATGGGGACCAACACGGGCGTTAATCTGCTCGCTCCCAGTTCCAAACCCAAAGAGACGCTGCGGTTCCTGACGTTTCTGGTCAACGTGGTGAAAGCCGTGCACGACAATGCCGATTTACTACGCGGCAGCATCGCGTCGGCGGGCAACGAGTACCGGCTGGGAGCCAACGAAGCGCCCCCGGCCATCATGTCCATTTTTTTGGGCGAGTCGCTGACGCAGGCGCTCAACGACCTCGAAAGCAAGTCGGAGATCACCGTCAACAAAGGTGATAACGTCTACTACAAACTCGGCCTGACGCGCATTCCGAGCCTGATGCGCGACAACACCGACCGCAACCGAACGTCGCCGTTTGCATTTACGGGCAACAAATTCGAGTTTCGGGCGGTGGGCAGTTCAGCTAACTCAGCCTCGACCATGACTGTGCTCAACGCTATCGTGGCCGATCAGCTCAACAACTTCAAAGCCGACCTCGACGGGCGGCTGGCGCGGGGCGAAAAGAAAGAATTAGCCATTGTCGACATCCTGAAAGACTACTACGCGCAGTCCAAACGCATACTGTTCGAGGGCAACGGTTACGCCGACGAGTGGGTGGCGGAGGCCGAACGTCGCGGCCTGTCGAACATCAAATCATCGCCCGAAGCGCTGGCCGTTTATGTGCAGCCGGAAACGCTGGCCCTATTCGAGCGAACGGGCGTGATGAACCACGCCGAAGTAGAGTCGCGTTACGAAATTGAACTGGAGAAATACATCAAAAACGTGCAGATCGAGTCGCGGGTGATGGGCGATCTGGCCATGAACCACGTCGTGTCAACGGCGCTCAAGTACCAGAACAAGTTAGCCGAAACCGCCCGCAACCTCGTGGAATTAGGCATGGCCGACGAAGCCGAACCAATCAAGGCAATATTACGCGAAATTTCGGCCCGCGTCATCGTTATCAAGAAGGGCGTGGAGTCGATGATTGAGAGTCGCAAGCGAGCCAACAACGTCGCTGACACCATCGAAATGGCCACTCTCTACGCTACAGACGTCAAAGACCACTTCGACCCGATTCGCTACGAAGTAGACAAGCTCGAACAAATTGTTGATGACGAGGACTGGCCATTAGTAAAATACCGGGAGTTGCTATTTGTGAAGTAACCCGTTGACTATGGAAAAGAAACGCACGATAACGTTTTACAAGGATTTGAACGAACCGTATGAGCGGATGCTGGAACGCGGGCTACGCGAAACACCCAAAGAGCGCTACCGGGGATTCTTTGCCATGCAGTTCCGGCTCTGGGCGATCAAAGGCTATCCCCATGCCAGTAAACGAACCATCACGGTGAGCAAGCCACCATGGATTTAGAGAACGATGAGTTCAAACCATTCACCGAACACGCCGTACGCAACGACCTGCGGTACATCGCAATTGGTGGCTTTGCCAGGTATCTGAATGGACTGGCCCGGAACACGGAGGATGTCAATATCTGGATTGAACCAACCGCGCTGAACGGGCAGCGTTTCATCAGGACGTTGCTGGGTATGGGGGACACAGATGATGAACTGGACCAGATGAAAGCCCTTGATTTCACGCAGCCGCAAGTGTTCGGGCTAAACAACTACCTCGACATCCTGACCGTTGTTCATCGCAAGTTCAATTTTAGCGAATGCTTTCAGCGTTCACGCTGCGTTCAGAATCAGTACGGCAACACGATTCATTTCTACACTTGAATGATCTTCGTGAACAAGAAATTGTTGCCCGACTCCCACAGGACCTGCGTGACATCGTCATAATTGACGATTTTCTGGAAAAGGCAAAAAAGCAAAACGGCGGAGAATTTGACAGGTGGTGACGATAACCCGGAATAGCTCCGCCGGGAAGCCAAACGCATCAACAGGGCCTGCCAATCCTCAGTCTTTTTCGAAGCGGAGGTCGTAAATAGCACTGACTTTTTCAAACACCTCTTCCATTTTAAGGTCTAAGTCCTTTAGTTGCCCGGTGCGAATGTCGAACACCCAGCCGTGAATCGTCGGCGATCCGGTTTTACGCCACATCCGCTGTACGTGGTCGATTTTCATAATGTTGATGCACTGTTCCCGCACGTTCAGTTCCACCAGCCGGTCGAAGCGCTGCCGCTCATCCGAAATTCCATCCAGTTCGGCGCTGTGCAGGCGATAAACGTCCCGCAGCGTCTGAAGCCAGCTATTTAGTTGGCCCATGTCGCTGGGGTGAAGGGCTGCGTCAATACCCCCACACCCGTAATGACCGCACACAATGATGTGTTTTACCCGCAATTGCTCCACCGCGTACTGAACCACCGCATTGACGTTGTTGTCAGTACTAACAACTAAGTTGGCGATGTTACGATGGACAAATACCTGGCCGGGCTGTAATCCCATCAGGTCTTCGGCGGTAACCCGGCTGTCGGAGCAGCCGATGTAGAGAATGTCGGGGTGCTGGCCCTGCGCTAATTTTTCAAAATACTGCGGGTCAGTCTGCGTTTTTTCAGCTACCCAGTTCCGGTTGTTGTCGAATATTTCGGTGAATAAATCCATTATTGGTACTGATTTGTGTTGGGGGGGAGATGATACTGGTTTTTGAATAAACATCCTTAACTGAATTCGGTTTTCCGGGATTGCAGTTATGGCCCGAAAATTCACGAATTTCGATAATCCGGCAGACGTTTGTCCATAACGTGAACGCAACCTCAAACCGTACCACAATACTACCAATAAAAATCAATGCCAATATCCGTTTCGACAATTCTACGTGATCTTTGCGCCCTGCCGCACCGGGGAGCCGCCACGCCCGAAGGAGCCAAAGCCGCCCGGCTGCTTCAAACGTACCTCTTCGACCTGGGTGCAGAAGTTCGGACGGAACCCTTCCAGACGCCCAAAACCTACGCTACCGTTGTCTACTGGCTCATTGGCGGGTTGCTGGCAGGACTGGCGCTGGTGCCCGTGACGGGCGTAGCGGTTGGCTTTGTCTGGTATTTTGTCGGGCTGGCCTGGCTGTATTTCAACTGGCGGTATTCATTCATCATCAGGTTTCCTGCGCAGTATACGGCGCATAATGTCATTGGCCATTGGCCCGCCCAAACAACCGGCCGGGCCGCGAATGGCCGCGACGTTCGGACCGTGATTCTGATGGCGCACTATGACACCGCTCCCGTATCGCTGCTCTACAGCCCCAAACAGCAGGCGGGTTTTCGGTCGTCGCTGATTGTGTCGCTGGGGTTGATGCTGCTGGCAGCGATGGCGGCTACTCTGGAAGCCGTCGGCGTTGGATTGCCGTACCTGACTTACCTGCGCTACGGACTAATGGTTTATTTTGTGGCGCAGGCGCTCACCGGCACCCTCGGCTACTGGCTTAAAGGATACACCAACGGGGCCAGTGACAACGCCACGGGGGTAGCGGCTGCCCTCGCCACCGCCGACCGGCTTCGGCGGGCCAACCTCCCCAATCTGGCCATCGAGGTTGTGTTGACGAGCGCCGAAGAAGCCGGGATGATCGGGGCGTACTATTACGTGGAAAGGCACAAGAAAACCTGGAATAGACCCCGGACAATGGTTATCAACTTTGATACACTCGGCGCGGGAAAGCTGACGGTAGTGGAACAGACCGGCACCCTTGAAACCCTTCGCTACGACAACGAACCAACCCGATTAGCCCGCACCCTGCTTCAAACCGACGCGTTCCGCGACCAGGCGCAGGTCGGTCGCTGGCATACCGCCGACTTCGACAGCGCCTGGTTTGTTCGCAACAACATTCCCGTGCTGGCCCTGTGTGCGCTGGACGCCAACGGCCGGATGCCCCGCATTCACCAAACCGACGACACCCTTGAGGCCGTTGACCCCACGCCCCTGTACACCGCCATCGACCTGGCCGAAGCGGTGGTGGAGAAATGGAGAAAGGTTAATGCACAATGAATAATAATACGCGGGGCACTTGCCGGTTCAGTATTCATTGTGCATTAACATTCGGGGCCGCCCGCGCGGTTCATTCCTCTACAAACCTTACTTTTGCCCCATGGCAACAAACAAAAATGACGGGTTTGATCCCGAGGAAATCAACGCACTGAAAGACGAATGTCAGCAGGAAGGCAAATCATTTGTGTATGTCGAAGACGACGATCTGGACGTGCTCGAATCCGGCGAATGCGTTCATATTCAGTTCCCGGGCGTATATGAAGGGCAGGAGGTAATCTACGACGCTTTAGTCTACACCCTGCGGCTGCACCACAGCAGTTTAGTGTACGAGATGGCGGTGGGCCAGGTTCAAAAAACCTTTCCAACCTACGTGCCCCCTGAAGATCGTGAGTTGAACTACAAAATCACCCCGGAGATGGAGGAAGAAGCAGAGAGCGCCCTGACCGAAATCATCGAGGAGATTGAGGAAACCGAGACTGTGAAGGTGCAGGAACACATCGAAGTCGACACCGATTTCGATTACGGCATCAGCTTAGACGTATGCCTGAACGTGGAAGAAATCACCGACGAGGTAGTCGAAAAATTCGTCCGCGATTTTAACGCCAACACGCTTTCGCTGGATACCACGCTGTATTCGTTCATGAGTGAGGAGGAAAATTAAATTAATGAATAATGGTTAATGTATAATGCACAATGATGCTGGAGAATTTCATTGTGCATTATACATTAACCATTATTCATTCTTGATTATGAATTTCCAGGGAACCGATACCTACGTTGCTACCCGCGAGTTGAGCACGGCCGTCAACGCGGCTATTCAACTGCAAAAGCCATTGCTCATTAAAGGCGAACCCGGTACCGGTAAAACCCTGCTGGCCTACGAAATTGCGCAGTCGCTGGGAAAGCCACTCTATACATGGCACGTTAAATCGACCACGTCGGCGCATCAGGGCCTGTACGAATACGATGCCGTGTCGCGGCTGCGCGACTCACAATTCGGCTCGGACCGGGTGGGGAACATAGAAAATTACATCCGCAAGGGTCAACTCTGGAAGGCGTTCGAATCCGACGAGCAGGCGGTGCTGCTGATTGACGAAATCGACAAGGCCGACATTGAGTTTCCCAACGATCTGTTGCAGGAACTGGACCGGATGGAGTTTTACTGCTACGAACTACAGCGGACTATTTCGGCAAAGCACCGGCCGGTGGTCATCATCACCTCCAACAACGAGAAAGAACTGCCCGATGCGTTTCTGCGCCGGTGTTTTTTCCATTTTATCCGCTTCCCCGACCGCGAAACGATGCAGCAGATTGTGACGGTGCATTTCCCGGCGTTGCCCCAGGAACTGATGGCGAGGTCGATGTCGGTGTTCTATAGTCTGCGCGACGTAAAGGCGTTCAGGAAGAAACCGTCCACGAGCGAACTCATCGACTGGATTCGGCTATTGCTGGTGGCGGGCGTCACCCACGACGACCTGGCCGAACTCGACGCGCTCAACGAACTCCCGCCCTACCTCGGCTCACTCCTCAAAAACGAGCAGGACACGGATTTGATGATTGCGTTGCGCAAAAAAGGTGGAAGGCCGTATTAATTTAATGATGAACGATGAATGATTTACCTGCTAATCATTCATCGTTCATCATTCATCATTAAAAACCATGTTTTTAGATTTCTTCCTCCTCCTCCGCCAACACGCCCTGCCGGTCACGCTGCCGGAGTACCTGACGCTGCTGTCGGCGCTGCGGAGCGACGTGGGTGGTACGAGCGTTGAGGATTTCTATTTCCTGAGTAAAACGGCCCTCGTTAAACACGAGCAGCACCTCGACCTGTTCGACCGGCTGTTTGGCGAGTACGTTACGGGTAAGCAGTCGGCACCGCCCGAAGCCTTGCCCGACATACCACCCGACTGGCTTCGCGACGCGCTCGAAAGCCAACTGACCGACGAAGAAAAAGCGGAAATAGAAGCCATGGGAGGCTTGGACGCACTCTGGCAACGACTCCGCGAACTGCTCGATGAACAGGACGAACGGCACGAAGGCGGCACCAAATGGATTGGCACCGGAGGAACATCACCGTTTGGTACGAACGGAGCCAATGAACAGGGTTTTAAGATGAAACCGGGCGATGCATCACAAGGCAATCGAACAGCGGCAAAAGTTTGGGAGCAACGGGCCTACAAAAACCTCGACGATAGTCTCGAACTCAACACGCGCAACCTGAAAATGGCCCTGCGTCGACTGCGCATCCTGACCCGCGAGGGCGTAGAGGATGAACTGGATATCGACGGCACCATTGACGGGACGAGCCGCAACGCGGGTTACTTAGACATCAAGATGCAGCCCTCACGCAAAAACCGCGTGAAAGTGCTACTTTTATTCGATGTGGGTGGCTCGATGGATGAACACGTTGAACTGTGTTCGCACCTGTTTTCGGCAGCCCGCTACCAATTTAAGCACCTGGAGTTTATGTACTTCCACAACTGCGTGTACGAAACGCTGTGGAAAGATAACAGTCGTCGCAAAGAGCGGGTCCCGACTTGGGAAGTGCTTCACAAATACAATAAAGACTACAAAGTGATTTTTGTGGGCGACGCGGCCATGTCCCCTTACGAAATCACGTCGGCCAAAGGAAGCGTGGAGCATTACAACCCCGAAGCGGGCATCGTCTGGCTCGACCGGTTCAAGACGCAGTATCCGCATTTGGTCTGGCTGAACCCCAACATAGCCGCTTATTGGCAATACACCCAAAGCACGCAGCTTATCCGCGACTGGTCGGGCAACCGCATGTTCCCGCTAACGCTCAACGGTCTGGAGCAGGCGATGAAGAGTCTCAAGAACCCGAAGGTTACGTTTAAGAACTGACAACCGCACCTATGCAACAACCCGACTCACTCAATCAGGTCGCCGAATTCCACCGCACCTTTCACGCGCCTATTCTAAAAGCGCCCCAAATTCCGTCCGACGCCCGCGCTCAGTTGCGCGTGTCGCTGCTGGCCGAAGAATTAGACGAATTCCGCGAAGCCATTGCCGACGGTGACCTTGTCGCCGTGGCCGACGCGCTTTGCGATTTGCAGTACGTCCTGTCCGGCGCGGTGCTGGAGTTTGGTCTGGGCGATTCGTTTAAGGCGTTGTTCGATGAAGTACAACGCTCCAACATGAGCAAAGCCTGCATGACGGTCGCCGAAGCCGAAGCCACCGTCGCGCAGTACACGGCGAGAGGTGTTCCCTGTCACTACGTCGAGTCGGAGGGCAAGTTCTTAGTCTTCCGCGACGCCGACCACAAAACGCTCAAAAGCGTGAACTACTCCCCAGCTGATCTGGAACGCATTTTAGGTACGAATTAATCCGCTACTTCTCATCGAACGGTCGGTAGGGGAATGCCCATGAAGACGGCGATTGACAGATTGAACACGTCGACCAGCATGTGCGACATAATTGGGTAAATGAGTCGTTGGTCGCGTTGGTAAAACCACATCCAGCAAACGCCCATGATGAACGTTGTCAGGCAAGTAGGAATCAGGATGTGAGGAGTGGCCAGCCAGTAGGCTCCCCACAGGAAATAATGAGAAAAGCTGAATAGACTGGCCGAAAAGAGAATGCGCCCCCAGCGGGAGAGCGGCACGTGGGCTAACAAGCCCCGCCAGAAAGCATCCTCGAAAAACGGGTTGATGAGGGCAAACCCGACAATGCCCATCAACATCGATAACGGCACGACCTGCACGTTCAGCACGAACACGCCCAGCGGCAACAGGGCCGGTATCATCACCCCAATCAGAATCAGATGGATTGACGGTGGAGGCAGCAGTTTCCCGACAACCGGACTGCTAACGCCGAGGTAACGATTGGCGTACCGGATAGTAATGGCAATGGCAAGGTAGTAGCCCGCGAAGGCCGGTAACCATGCCCAGCGCAGGGGCAGCACCCATACGCTGATCTCGATCCCGATCCGGGTGAAAAGCAGCACAAAAAAAGGTAGCAGGAGCAACGCCCGCGACGACGTATTAATCGTTAGCATAATGACGGATTTGGTTTAAGTAAAGGAGCGGGTCAAAGATGAGCGTCGACTCCGTACCCGTCAAGCAACGAGTGACAAAGTCCACCCGGCAGTGACCAAGTGCATTCACCACTGCTTATTTTTGTGGCCATAGAGTGTAATCACGCAGCGCATGTGGATTCAGCGGTTCTGGGTACGTAACGGCATTGCGCTGGCGGGTCTGCTGTTAGCGATTTATCTACCCGACCACTACGCTATTCAGGCGCGTTCGGGCTGGGCAAAATGGACGCCCTACCTGTTTCTGCTGCTGATGTACGGCTGGATTGTCTTTCACAATCGCATCCTGTTCGAGCGATTGTTTGAGCAGGGCAAACGGCGCGAGTACGTGGGCTGGCTGCTACTGTCGCTGGTCATCGGCACGGTGAACATGACGGTAACGCTGCGCTATGGCTACGACATTCACTGGCCGGTACCGATCTTGGTTAAGTTCTACCTGTTTACTATCACCGGTTTAGGCGTGTACGTAACCTATCGGCAATTGACCCGACCGACCGATCCGCCAGCGACACCCGTTCCGACTGGCTTTCCTACTTCGTTGCCCTTCACCATCCTGACCGACGACGGTAAGCGCGAACTAATCCCGAGCGTTATTGTGTACATCGAAAGCCTGGAAAACTACGTACGCGTTGTGACGACGACGACCACCTTCGTGACGCGGCTAACCATGAAACAAGCCGAAGAACAGTTGACTAATAGCCATTTCTTGCGCATCAGTCGGTCACACTTGGTGAACATCCAGCACGTTTCCCGCTATTCGGGCGACGAACTGGTGCTTGGCAAACAGACGCTTCGGGTGGGCCGAACCTACAAACAGCACGTTGCGGAGCAACTCAACCGAAAGAATACCATAGTCCCCTAATTCATGCAGCATTATCCCTACACCGCCGTTGAGCGCTTTCTGCGCTACGTGCAGATCGACACCCAGTCGGACCCGCAGTCGCCGACGAATCCGAGTACCGAAAAGCAAAAAGACCTGAGCCGGGTGCTGGTGCAGGAACTGCTCAACATGGGCATTGCTGACGCCGGACTGGACGAGTGGGGTTACGTCTACGCCACCATCCCGGCCAACAGCGACAAGCCAAATGTGCCGACAATCTGCTTCTGCTCACACGTCGACACCTCTCCCGACGTGACCGGTGCGGGCGTGAAACCCATCATCCACGAACGCTGGGACGGTTCTGACATCATCTTGCCGAATGACAAAACACAGATTATCCGCGTCGCCGACCACCCGGATTTGCACAATCAAATCGGTAACGACATTATTACCGCCAGTGGCACCACGTTACTGGGAGCTGACAACAAAGCGGGGCTGGCCGAAATCATGGACGCGGCCCACTACCTAACAACCCATCCCGATATAAAGCACGGGCGTATCCGGCTGCTGTTCACGCCCGACGAGGAAGTAGGACGAGGCACCGAAAAGGTCGACATTCAGAAGTTAGGAGCCGACTTCGGCTATACCATCGACGGGGAAGCGCTCGGTACGCTCGAAGACGAAACCTTCTCCGCCGACGCCGTCAAGATCACCATTCAGGGCGTCAGCACACATCCTGGTTTCGCGAAGGGCAAATTGGAAAACGCGTTGAAAATTGCCGGTGATCTGCTGGCTGCGTTACCTACAGACACGCTTTCGCCCGAAACGACGGAGGGCATGGCCGGTTTCGTGCACCCGACCCGGATAGAGGGTAATCAGGATCAGGCCGTGCTGGAATTTATCATCCGCGACTTCACCGAAATGGGTTTGCACGACAAAGAAGCGTACCTGCAAAGTGGGCTAAACGACGTGCTGACGCGCTACCCCGGCTCAAAAGCTGACTTCGTGGTGAAACAGCAGTACCGGAACATGAAAGAAATCCTGAATCAGCATCCGGCCGTGGTCGACAACGCGCTGGAAGCCATTCGCCGGGCGGGACTGTCGGCCGAACGGCGCAGCATCCGGGGCGGCACGGACGGGTCGCGGCTGTCATTCATGGGTCTCCCCTGCCCCAACATTTTCGCGGGTGAACACGCCTTTCACTCGCGGCAGGAGTGGGTATCGGTGCAGGACATGCAACGCGCCGTGGAGGTAATTGTGAACGTGGCACGGGTGTGGGAAGAACGGGCTTAACAATGGTTGCCACATAATGATGCGTTCACTGCTATGCTAACCAACACACTAATTACGCTGTTTGCGCGGGATCTGTCCAGACTGATGCAGCAAATCGACGCCTACGATGCTGAACAAAAGCTTTGGGAAGTTGCCCCCGGCATCAGCAATTCGGCCGGAAACCTGTGCCTGCATTTGATCGGCAACCTCAACGCGTACATCGGAGCAACCTTAGGCAGGACGGGCTACATACGTGACCGTTCTGCTGAGTTCTCAACCAAACACATCCCCAAAGCCGAACTGCTGGCGGATCTGACCAGCACAAAGGCCATGATAAACGCCACGTTGTCAGCAATACCAGATGACCAGTTGAGCAAACTTTATCCCAATGAAATATTAGGCTACCCAATGACCGTTCATTATTTTCTGGTGCATTTGAGCGGTCACCTGAACTATCATCTGGGGCAGATCGACTATCACCGGCGACTGCTAACTGGGGCACAACGGGTCACTTACCAGGAGTAAGACGAAGAAAATCCGTATGACCACCGCCCGCATCGCCGTTGACTTCGGCTTAGTCGTTCTGATCTGGCTCGTTCAGCTCATCATCTACCCCAGTTTCCAGTACATGAGCACCGACCAGTTAGCCGCCTGGCATCCTAAATACAGCAATTTCATCACACTCATCGTCGGCCCGCTGATGCTGGCGCAGGTTGGTTTGATCGGTTGGGAATTAGTCAATCGCTCTTCCTGGTTGGCGGTAACATCGGCGGTATTGGTTGGGCTGATGTGGGCTTCAACGGCGTTCCAGGCAGTGCCGATTCATAACGCCATTGCAGCCAGTAATTCCTCGCCCGAAACATTAGCCCAGTTAGTGAGCGTCAACTGGATGCGTACGGTGGGCTGGACGGTAATTTTCGGCTTGGGCCTGTGGCAACATGGGCGTGATTCACACTAATCTGTCGATAGAATGAACCCAGTATGACATATTGCGGTTATAGCACTGACATATTTCGGTCAATAACTATGGCTTCTGCAACACTTCCTCCAAATACGGCTGTTTATGCCCCCTACACTGTCATTGATAAGGCTCGGCAGGGAGTATTTCGGTCCGAAGCCGATCAGGTAGCGGGTATGGTTAGGCTGACGGACATTGAAATGGCCCGAATTCTGAACATGTCGGACCGTAACCTGCACCGAATTAAACCCAACGAGCGACTGTCGCGCGATGCTTCAGAGCGGCTACTGCTGCTAACGAACCTGCTGCGGCACGGGCTGGACGTGTTCGATGAGGACGCCGAAACGCTTGCCGACTGGCTGCGGTCGCCAATCCGGGAGTTGAATAGCCAGTCGCCCCTGCACCTGCTGGACACGACGACCGGCTTTGGGCTGGTAGATGATGTGCTGGGTCGAATCGAACACGGCATTGTCGGGTAAGGGACATACTGAACCCGCAATGCTGACTGTTTATCGAACTGTAAAAGCCAAATACGTAGCTGAACCGCTGTCCACCGAGGGAGCGCGGTTGTTCGGCGGTCGCTGGAATCCCAAGGGCTATCCGTTGTTATACGCAACCTCCTCACCAGCTTTGGCACTGGTTGAGTCGCTGGTGCATCAGCCCCGCGTGAACTATCAAAAGTTACCAAAGCTGTTTTTATTTACGCTGGAAGTGCCGGAGGACGTAACGGCCTATCCCCCTGAAGAGCTACCGGATTACTGGAACGACGAGAGTTACGAACGCACCCAATGGATTCTGCGCGACTGGCTCAGTAACCCCACAACGTTGATAGCGGCTGTGCCATCGGTGGTTGTGCCGATGTCGTACAACTACCTGCTGCATCCGGGTCATCCCCGTTTTAGCGAAACCCAAGTTGTTAAGAGCGAGCCATTTCCGGTTGAACGGCGGTTGTGGCGGGATGAAAGCGTTACCTCAACTGCGCCGGAGTAAGCGAATCCCCAAACTGTTTACCCGATTAGTGAGCGTCAACTGGGGTAAGTAGGGTGGGCTGGACGGTAATTTTCAGCTTGGGCGTAACATCCCGTTTGCGCGATCTAACGAACAATCTGCCAGACGCATAGGTTGAGCAACAAACTAAATTCAACGCCGGTATGGAAGCTCAACTCGATCTTGATACATCAACCGACACAAGTTTGTCATCTCCTTACGATGTCACGCACGACGTAGCCGGTCTGAAAACGCTTTTTGTTAACGTATTCTTCATCGGTACACCCCAGCGTGGAGACGCGGGCGCGGGTAATCCCTGGGTGTTGGTCGATGCGGGTTTGCCGGGCTACGCAGGTCAGATTAAAAAGAAAGCCGAAACGCTGTTCGGAAGCGGTGCAAAGCCCAGCGCTATTGTGCTCACGCATGGCCACTTCGACCATACGGGAGCGTTGAAATCATTGCTGAAGGAGTGGCCGGACGTGCCGATTTACGCGCATACCCTCGAATTGCCGTACTTAACTGGAATGTCGAGCTATCCCCCACCCGACCCGGCCATTGGGGGCGGATTCATGTCGTATAGCTCATTCATTTTCCCCATCGGTCCCGACGACTTCGGCGACCGCGTCCGGGCAATACCGGCTGACGGCATCATCCCCGAATTGCCAAGCTGGCGGGCGATTCATACACCGGGTCATGCACCGGGCCATATTTCGCTCTTCCGGGAAGAAGATCGGACGCTAATCGCGGGCGACGCCTTTGTGACGACAAATCAGAACTCGGCGGTTTCGGTGGCTACGCAAAAGGAAGAATTTCACGGTCCACCAGCCTACTTTACCTGCGATTGGGATGCTGCCCGTCAGTCGGTTCAAACGCTGGCCGATCTAAATCCGTTGGCCGTCGGCACAGGGCACGGCGTTTCCGTTCGGGGTTACGAGCTACAGATTAAGCTGACCCACTTAGCCGATAACTTCGATAAACAGTCCATACCATCCGAAGGCCGATATGTGAAGCAAGCCGCTATTACGGACGAAGCTGGCGTGGTCGATATGCCCGCACCAACGTCGTACAACGTAGCGCGGGTGATTGGCTGGAGCGCCTTGGCCGGGCTGTTGCTGTACACGTTCTGGCCGGGTGGAGATGAGGAGGAATAAGTGTCGTGCCTGACCGGATCGGTCCAATACAAAAATGCCCCGGCTGCTTGCCGGGGCATTTTTGTATTGGACGTCAACGAACTTACTTCACTTTTACTATCCGAACCGTTTTGGTTTGACTATTGGTGCTAACCCGCAGTAACAATACGCCGTCTGGATGCGCCGACACGTTGAAGCGGTGCCGCTCAGCCGCGCCCGCCTGCTCAGACCGGCTTTGACCAACGACGCGGTTCTGCATATCGGTCAATGACAGCGTGAGCGCAGTTCCCTGAGCACCCGTCACCTCAACCTCAACCACGTTCTGAACTGGGTTACCCAGGACACGCACCTGAAGAGCGGTTCCTGACTCAGCCCCTTTTCGGGCACTGTTGCTCCCGCAGGCAGCCAGCCAGTTATAACTAAAGCTGGCTCCACCCGCTGTTCCACTCTGCGTAGCTTTCAGCGTAACCGTTGGGTTGTCGGTGTACAAGGTCAGCGTGTAGGGACCTGATGCTGTGGTTGGCAGCGACTCATTGAGCACCTCGAACGTGATCGGCTGGCCATTCGTACCTGAGTACTCGGGTGTGAACGTTAGCGTACGCTGACTTGCAGTTACTACAGCGCAATTCACCGTCGTTACGCCCGTGATCGCAAACGAACCGGGGGTTGGGGTGGGTGGCGGAGTCGAACCTCCTACGCAGGCGGCCAGCCAGCTATAGCTAAAGCTGGATTCACCCGCTGTTCCACTCTGCGTGGCCCTCAGCGTAACGGTTGGGTTATCGGTGTACAAATTTAGTCGGTACGGACCCGGTGCCGTAGTCGGCAGTGTCTCATTAACAACCTCGAAGGTAACCGGTTGACCATTTGTACCTGTATATTGGGGCGCGAACGTTAGCGTACGCAAGCCAGCCGTTACCGTGGCACAATTCACCGTTGTCACACCCGTAATCGCAAACGAACCGGGCGTTGGCGGGTTGATAACCTCGGCCGGGTTAACCGTAATGGTAAACGTCGTGCTGGCCGAAAGATTACCCGGATCAGTAGCCGTGATGGTCACCGTCGAAACGCCCGACGCGCTGGCCACACCTGAGATCGTGCGCGTTCCGGCGTCAAAGTTGAGTCCGGCTGGCAGACCCGACGCGGTGTAAGTCAGCACATCGCCGTTAGGGTCAGTGAAAGCATTGACCGTGTAATTGAAGCTCTGACCTACTGTGGCTGTCTGGTTATTATTGCTCACCGCTACCGGAGCCTGATTGGCAGGCGGAGTGACGGGGGCCGGGTTGACCGTAATAATGAAGGTCGTATTGGCCGAGAGGTTGCCCGGATCGGTCGCGGTGATGGTCACCGTCGAAACGCCCGACGCGCTGGCCACGCCCGAGATCGTGCGCGTACCAGCGTCAAAGGTCAAACCTGCGGGCAGGCCCGATGCCGAGTAAGTCAGCACGTCGCCGTTGGGGTCGGTGAAAGCGTTGACGACGTAACTGAAATTCTGGCCCACCGTGGCCGTCTGGTTAGGGTTGCTCACTGCCACCGGGGCCTGGTTAGCAGGCGGAGTAACCGGAGCAGGATTAGCCATGATGGTGAAGGTCGTACTGGCGGACAAACTGCCCGGATCGGTGACGGTGATGGTCACCGTTGAAACGCCCGATGCACTCGCCACACCTGAGATCGTACGCGAGTTAGCATCGAAGGTTAAACCCGATGGCAAGCCCGACGCTGAGTAGGTCAGCACGTCGCCGTTGGGGTCAGTGAAAGCATTGACCGTGTAGCTGAAGTTGACCCCTACCGTGGCTGTCTGATTATCATTGCTCACCGCCACTGGAGCCTGATTGGTGGGCGGAGTAACCGGGGCCGGATTAACCGTGATGGTGAAGCTCGTACTGGCCGAAAGGTTGCCCGGATCAGTAGCCGTGATCGTCACCGTCGAGACGCCCGATGCACTGGCCACACCTGAGATCGTGCGCGAGTTAGCGTCGAAGCTCAAGCCTGCGGGCAGGCCCGACGCCGAGTAAGTCAGCACGTCGCCGTTGGGATCGGTGAACGCATTGACGACGTAGCTGAAGTTCTGACCCACCGTGGCCGTCTGGTTGGAGTTGCTCACCGCTACTGGGGCCTGGTTAGCAGGGGGAGTCACTGGAGCAGGATTGACCGTGATGGTGAAGGTCGTACTGGCCGAGAGACTACCCGGATCGGTCGCTGTTATAGTCACCATTGAGACGCCCGACGCGCTGGCCACGCCCGAGATTGTGCGCGTTCCGGCGTCGAAGGTCAAGCCTGCTGGCAGGCCCGACGCCGAGTAAGTCAGCACGTCGCCGTTAGGGTCAGTGAAGGCATTGACGACATAGGTGAAGTTGACGCCTACTGTCGCCGTCTGGTTGGGGTTGCTCACCGCTACCGGGGCCTGGTTAGCAGGAACTGTCGAGCTAACCGTGCCCGTAACGCCGACGTTAGCCGTTTGCGAACCACTGAAGTTTATGATCGTTCCGTCTACTGCACCAACCGGCGCGTTAGCAGCCAACCGAACATAAACCGTGGCCGAGGTAGTGGAGTTAGGAAACGTCACTACGTTCGCAAAGCCCGTCGTTGAGGTCTTACTGATCTGATAACCACTGGGTGCTCTTGCCTCTAACACGCCCGTCAGCGCCGTGGCTGAAAGCACATACGATTGCTCCGGCGACGCGGTGCCCTGAGATGTACTGAAATTGAGCGTCGTTGGTGAGACTGTGAGGGCCGGTGGCGCGTCGTCGTCTAAGATAGTAACGGTTGCCGTGTTGGTTGGGCCGATGAACACCGATTCGCTGGGGTTGTCGATGGTTAGTATCGCTGTTTCGGTGCCTTCAATATCGTCGTCGTTAAAAACACTCATCAGGGCCGTGCCCGAGGTGGCTCCGCTGGCAATGGGGATGGTTGTTAAACTAAATCCGACGTCACCCGAAATATTCGTGCCTGACGCGCGAACGCGTACGGACTGATTGCCCACCACCGGCCTGGTGGCCGTCACCGTCACGACGGCGCTGAACGACGTCGTGCCTGACGTCCTGCTTTCCGTTAGGGTCGTGGGGTTAACGGATATATTGACGAACGTCGGCTGAACGAAAATCTGCTTGTTGTTGATGAACGCCTTGTTCACCTGACCCGGTGTTTTCTCGAACAATCCCGACCAGGTAAAATCGGTATAAATCGAACCGGTTCCCTGTAGCTGGATGGAGTTAGTACCGTTGGGAGGACCGGGCGTAGTGGTTGTGGGGGCTACCAGACCGGCTGCCGGACCACTTACGGCGGTCAGCGACGAACCAAAATAGCTGATGAAATTGGTGACCTCACCACTTGCATTGACCACCGCTATTCCTCCCTGTTTCCGCTCAGTACCGGCACTGATGGTACCTGGCGGGAACGTGAAAGCAAGGGTGCCATAGCCGTTTTCCTGATCCGGTATTGTGCCCGACAATACCGCCGAGCCGGTAACTGCCCCCTGGTTGATATTACCGTTAACATTTGGAATGCGTCCGTAAAACACCAGACTCCAACTGTTCACGTTCGTGTTTGCTGGCCCGGCAATCTCAACCAGTTCCTCTACGTCAAACACGAACGTGCTACCAACCAGACGTTGGCCGTCGCGGATGATTTCATTGACGAAAACCGTCTGCGATTGTGCGCGCACGAAAGAGGCCATCAGCATCAGGCCAAACAACAGCATCAACCACCGGGGTCGTATGCTATGCTGAGATGTTTCGGGCAGCGTCGATTGGCTGCCATTCGCACGTAAAAAAGTTTGTAACATAATCAGTTGATAAATAATGGAAACAGGTTAATTAGAAATTAAATCTGGTGAACAACTGGCCCGCTAATGACCCGGTTACTGCTGGTTATCGAAAGCAATTTTAACAAGAATGTTCGTTTGTTGTTATGTAGCAGGTAACCAAAACGGCTCAATAATTGATATCTGTAGTGAAATAGACGGTTAGCATCGTTGGATACAATTGGTCGACAGTTTATGCGAATTAAGCGACAGGATAGTCAGTTTATGGGAGATGTAGCTTATTTTAACCGGCTCAAACCGGCCTGTAGTCTGAGTGCCGACGGGACAACGTCTGTTTTGCGCTACGGTCTGCAAACAGCATCAGTTGACCAGTTCAGTCGCGTTCTACGCAATTATGCTTTTCGTTAAAGTCCCGTATTTCTCGAACCAACGCACGGTGAACTGGCCCCAGCTTGGCGCACATGCCCTCGTCTGGATTGGCTGTTATTGCCTGATCACCACGCTTTACTGGTTATCACTTGATGCACGGGGCCGAGAGTTTGGCATACCGGTAGACTGGACAATTGCCCGCTGGCTGGGAGCGGGCCACTTCGTGTGTATGTTCATTGCCTATTATTGGATCACCCGGATTGTGTACCGCGCCATTATACGGGAACGCTGGTTACACGTTCTGCTGCACGTGGTTACCATATACGGGCTGACCTGGCTGGCTACTCACCTTTTATACACCAAAGTTGGCGAGTCGTTCCTCAGCGAAAATGCGCAGTTGGATAGCTACCCCAAGTACTTTAAACAGGCGGGGCCATTCTATTCAATAACCAGCCTGAGCATCTTCCTGCCAAACTGGTGGCTTTATAGCATCATGCTGACGGCCATTGCCTTTAAGGTGAGCCGGGAAATTTTTCACGCGCAAAACCGTGCGCTGCGGCTGGAGATAAATTTGCTGCGTGCTCAGATAAACCCGCATTTTCTCTTTAATACACTAAACAACATCTACTCCATCGTTGAAGAAAAGGACCCGTATGCCGCCGATATTCTGCTGAAGTTTGGCGACATCATGCGCTATGCTCTGTACGAGACGGACAGTAGTTTTATCAATCTGGAACACGAGATTGATATGCTGAATGAGTACATCGAACTGGAGCGCATTCGGCATGATGCCTCGACACCCGCTCGCATCACGGTTGATGTATCGGGCGACACGGGTGATTTTGTCGTGCCGCCCCTGCTGCTGATTACGCTGGTCGAAAACGCGTTTAAGCACGGCACCCACGCTACCATTGGCTCATCCTGGGTTCATATTCGGCTGGACGTTGACGCGCAGCGGATGCAGTTTGAGGTAAGCAACAGCAAGCCGCCTATTACGCCCAAGCGGATAAACAAACACAAACTGAACGTGCACCGGGTAGGCTTAGCCAACATCCGGCGCCGACTGGATTTACTGTATCCGGCCCGTCATAAACTGACCATCGTCGATACCCCCGATACCTATACGATCACCATAACCCTCATGAAGCATGGACACGCCCATCTCCTGCCTGGTCGTTGACGACGAACCATTAGCCAGCCAATTGATTGAACGATTCATTAGCCGCATTGCTTCCCTACACTGGATTGGCACGTGCACAAACGCGGTTGATGCCATTGGCGCCGTTCGGGTTCACCAACCGGCGCTTCTGTTTCTGGACATTGAGATGCCTGAACTGAGCGGGCTTGATTTCCTGAACACTTTTTCCACCAACCGGCCCCAGGTTATCCTGACCACTGCGTATCCCCAATATGCCCTGGAGGGGTTCGATTACGACGTAACGGACTATTTGCTGAAGCCGATTCGGTTTGAGCGGTTCGTGCGAGCCATCAATAAGGTGCACGCCCGCACGGCGCAAACGGCGGTGACCCTGCCCCCCAACCCAGCCCCCGTCGATAATGCGTCCGCCGACAGTCAGGCCGCGGCCCCAACTGATCCGTTTATCTGGGTCAACATAAACAAGAAGAAAATTCGGCTGACTATTCGGGAGATTGTGTTTTTGGAGAGCCTCAAAGATTACACCCGCATTCACCTGCCCGATCAGCGCGTGGAAGTCCATGCCCCCCTCAACAAACTGGAACAGTTGTTGCCGCCCGATGAGTTTATGCGCATCAACCGGTCATACATTGTCCGGCGCGATGCTGTTGCCTCGATTCAGGGCAAAACGGTTGAGTTAACCAACAAAACACAATTAACGGTTGGCATCACCTACCGGGATTCGGTCAGGGACCAGTTGAAGTAAACCGGCCACTCCCTAAGCCTTCACCGTTGACTAACCACGTTGCGTGCTGACGTGCCATGTCTGTTTCAGATCGTTTTACTGAGTACCCCAATTAGGCAGGTTAGTCAAGCGCACAAAGTATGGTAGTCAATAAAGTAGTGGATTTTCTGGCCCGACGGCCCGTCAACTGGCGCCAGGTCTGGACGCACACGTTCATTTGGATAGCCTGCTACTGGACTCTGACGTATCTGCACTGGTTGTTTCTCGAATCGTACGTACCTGACTTTGATCTGCCAGTTAACTCGGTCATGGCCCGTTGGCTGGGTGCTGGTCACGTAGCCATCACGTTTATCGCCTATTACTGGATTACGTTACGTATTATCCCAAACGTTGTGGGTTGGCGGTGGCCCATCGCCATCATGCACGGCGTTAGCGTGTATGTCCTGATTGGCTTAGGCGCTTACTACCTCTATCATGCCGTGAGCGACTCGTTTAAGGGTGAGAACAAGCGATTCGATAAGTACATCAACGGCTACTACGGCGAAGAAAACTCGCTCTACTCATTGATAAATCTGGAAACTTTCTTCCAAAACTGGTGGTGGTTTTATAGCGTGTTGTTAGTCGCCGTTTTTATGAAAGTCGTCAAGGAGATTTACCTTACCCGTAACCATGCGCTGCAATTAGAGCTTAACCTGTTACGAGCGCAGATTAACCCGCACTTCCTCTTCAACACGCTTAACAACGTCTACTCCATTGTTGAAGAAAAGGATGCCTACGCGGCCGAAATCCTCCTGAAATTCGGCGACATCATGCGCTACACCCTCTACGAGGTGAATAACGAGTTTATTGATCTGCACCAGGAAGTAAGCATTCTGAGTGACTACATTGAACTGGAACGAATCCGGCACGATGATACGGCTCCCGCCCACATTGATTTTGCGGTAACGGGCGATCCCAACGGTTTTGCCGTGCCGCCCCTGCTCCTGCTAACGTTGGTGGAGAATGCGTTCAAACACGGTATTCATTCCACAATTGGGTCCTCCTGGGTACGCATCCAGTTAAGGGTCGATCAGCACAAATTACGGTTTGAGGTCAGCAACAGCAAACCCGCCGTGCAGCGGGTTTCGTCCTCTAAGCACAAAATAAACGTGCATCGGGTGGGCTTAGCCAACATCCAGCGTCGACTGGCACTACTCTACCCCACAGATCATACGTTAACCATCAGTAACGAGTCCGATACGTATTCCGTTACCTTAAGCCTGATTAATCACCGACGCACCAATCTGCTGCTTGGTCGTTGACGAGAAACCACGAACCAGCCATTTCGGTGCGTAGTAGCAGGGGAGCGCGTATTCCTTAGTTTTGCGAAATCAATCGTTTGCCCGCATGGCCCAGAAAAAACCGAAGTTCTACGTCGTCTGGCAGGGTCGCAAACCTGGTGTCTACGACAACTGGGACGACGCTAAAGCCCAGACTGATGGGTTTGCCAAGCCGCTGTTCAAATCGTTCGACAGCAAACCAGCCGCGCTGAAAGCGTTTCAGGACAAACCCCACGCCCACGTTGGGCAGGGCACCAAACCCGTTGCCAAACAAGGCAAATTAGCGGGCTTGGTGGGCAACCCAATCCAGGACAGTTTGGTGGTCGATGCGGCCTGGAACACCGCCACCGGCGACATGGAATACCAGGGTATTTATTTAGCCACGAAGCAAAAGCTATTTCTGAAAGGTCCCTACGCCGATGGTACCAACAACATCGGCGAGTTTCTGGCCATTATTCATGCGCTGGCACTGCTCCACCAAAAAGGCAGCACCATTCCCGTTTACTCCGACTCCCGAACGGCCATTAGCTGGGTCAAGAAGAAACACGCCAATACCAAACTCGAAGAAACGGCCCGCAACGCCGAGCTGTTCGAGTTAATTGACCGGGCCGAAACCTGGCTCAAAACCCACACGTTCGCCAACCCGGTACTGAAATGGGAAACCACCGTCTGGGGCGAAAATCCCGCTGATTTCGGCCGAAAGTAATGTTTCGCTTCAAACAGTTCACCATCCACCAGGATCGCACGGCCATGAAAGTCTGCACCGACGCCTGCGTGCTGGGCGCGTTTGCCGACGTAGCCGAAACGTCCGAAATCCCGGTGCGTATTCTCGACATTGGGACGGGAACGGGGTTGCTGGCGCTTATGGCCGCCCAACGAAATCCGCTGGCACTTGTCGACGCCGTGGAGGTTGATGAAGCCGCGTTCGGTCAGGCGGTGGAGAACGTAGCGAATAGTCCGTTTAGCGGGCGGGGGCGGGTATGGTACGGGCGGGTGCAGGATTTTGTTCCTCCTCACCCCTACGACCACATCCTCACTAATCCGCCGTTCTACACCAATCACTTACGCTCACCCAACTCCGCCGTGAACCGGGCGCTGCACACCGACGAACTTCCTTTCCCAAAGTTGATCGAAGCGATTGGGCGGCTGTTGAAACCGGACGGCCAATGGTGGGTGTTGCTGCCCCCTTCCGAGACCGTCAGTTTGATTAAATTAGCCGCTGCAATGGGCCTGACACCTTATCGGCAGCTACACCTGCGTCACAACGAACGCAAATCAGTATTTCGCATCATTACGGGCTTTAGCTATGTCCAGCGTACGACAAGCAGTAGCACACTGGACATTTATGAATCAGACAGTAAAGGGTATACCCCGGCGTTTCGGGCGTTGCTGCGCGATTTCTACCTGATATTCTAAATCTTTTCGACCTTTGCCAATGAATTGACTGGTTACGTTTTACGTTTACAGTGTATACCGTTCGTCATTCGTCGTAAATCAATAAATGACCAGCCTACTTCAACTAACCATCCTGATTCCGCTTTATAACGAAGACGAGTCGCTGCCTGAACTGCACGACTGGATTGTTCGGGTCATGACGGAGCATAATTATACGTATGAAATCCTGTTCGTCGATGACGGCAGCACTGACAATTCATGGGCCGTCATTGAGCAATTAGCGGGCGTCAATCCAAGCGTGCGGGGTGTCCGGTTCAACCGCAACTACGGCAAAACGGCGGGTCTGCAAACCGGCTTTCAGGCCGCACGGGGGCAGGTTGTGATCACGATGGACGCCGATTTGCAAGACAGTCCCGACGAGATACCCGAACTCTACCGAATGATTGTCGAAGACAAGTATGACCTTGTTTCGGGCTGGAAACAAAAACGCTACGACCCCATCACCAAAACCTTACCGACGAAACTGTTCAACGCCGTGTCGCGCTGGATTTCGGGCGTTCAGCTTCACGATTTCAACTGCGGCCTGAAAGCCTACCGGCAGCGCGTGGTGAAGGCAATTGCGCCCTCGCTCTATGGCGATATGCACCGTAATTTACCCATCGTGGCCAACTGGAACGGGTTCAGCCGCATCGGCGAGAAGGTGGTGCAACACCGCGCCCGTAAATACGGCACCACCAAGTTTGGGCTGGAGCGGTTTGTAAACGGCTTTCTGGACGTACTCGTCATTGCCTTCGTGCATCGGTTCAGTAAGCGACCCATGCACTTTTTCGGGACGTTTGGAACGCTGTCGTTCTTTGTCGGCACGGTGCTGGCGGTATGGCTCATTGCCGAAAAACTTATTCATATTGCGCAGGGTGTCAGGTTCCGCAACGCCACCGACAATCCGCTGTTCTACTTCGGTTTAGTAGCCATTATCCTCGGCGTTCAATTGTTTCTGGCAGGCTTCCTGGGCGAAATGCTCGTGCGGCAAAGCCTGAGCAAAACCGGTGATTCACTCATTGCTGAACGGATCGGTTTTGCCGAACAAACGGTATCGATGTGACCGATTTTTGTCAACTAATTAATCTTTTACTAACAACTCAATGAAGAGTAACTTTAAAGCGCATCCCTGGCACGGCATTTCAATTGGTGACTTAGCCCCGAAGCAGGTAACGGTATTTATCGAAATTGTGCCAACTGACACGGTTAAGTACGAAATTGACAAGACGTCGGGCTACCTCAAAATTGACCGTCCTCATCAGTATTCCAACGTGCTGCCCGCCCTCTACGGCTTCATTCCCCAAACCTACTGCGGGGAGCAGATTGCCCGGCTGGCCAGTGAGAAATCGGGTAAAGTTGTGCACATGGGCGATGGTGACCCGCTCGACATCTGCGTATTGACCGAGCGCGAGATTACGCACGGCGACATTATTCTTCAGGCCATTCCAATTGGTGGTTTCCGGCTCATCGACAAGGGCGAGGCCGACGATAAAATCATTGCCGTTTTGAAAGGCGACGCCATGTACGAGCAGTTTACCGAGTTGGGTCAACTGCCCGAAGCCGTGGTCAAGCGGCTGCGTCACTACTTCCTGACTTATAAAAACCTGCCCGATGAGCCGCCCGTCATGGAATTGGCCAACATTTATGGGCAGGCCGAAGCCTGGGAAGTTATCCGCACATCCATCGCCGACTATAAACTGATGTAGTCGATTGATACCCGGCAGTGGCATCAGCCATTCGTCCGCGCTTTTCATGCACTCAACACTTTTACAGCCCGGAGATAGCTTTCCGGGCTATATTTGTAATGACCTGTTAAACAAGCGTCTTTCATTTATGCGACAGTTTCTTAAGTATGTTCTGGCCACTATCGTTGGTCTGCTGCTTTTCTTTTTTGTTGGATTTCTACTGGTGGCCGGCATCGGAGCCGCCGTGTCGTCATCGTCCGACAAACGAACCGCCGTCAAAGAAAAATCAGTGCTGAAATTAGATTTAGATAAGCCCATTCAGGAGCGAAGCGTTGACAATCCGTTCGAGGGTTTTGGCTCGGTTGGTGGCTCGGGCGATGCCATTGGGTTGGTCGAGCTTAAGCAGGCCCTGAAGGAGGCTAAAGACGACGAAAATATCGAAGGCATCTACCTACAGGCCGAAGGCCCGATAGCGGGTTGGGCGTCGCTCGAAGAAGTACGTAACGCGCTCGTCGATTTTAAACAGTCGAAAAAATTCGTGTACGCCTACGCCGAAACGATGACCGAAAAGGGCTACTACCTTGCGTCGGTGGCCGACAAAATATACCTCAACCCGGCCGGTGACCTGGAATGGAATGGCCTGAACGCCGAACTGTCTTTTTTTAAAGGAACACTCGACAAACTGGGTTTGAAGCCCGAAATCTTCAAGGTAGGTGAGTTCAAAAGTGCCGTGGAGCCGTTCATTCGCGAGAATATGAGTGAGCCAAACCGCCTGCAGGTGACGTCGTTCCTGAATTCGGTCAACGACCACATGCTGGTGAAGGTGGCCCAAAGCCGGGGACTGCGCGTCGATTCGCTCAAACGCTACGCCGACAACCTGACCATCCAAAAACCCGCCGACGCGCTGCGGACCAAACTCGTCACCAATATTGGCTACCAGGATGAACTCGAAGCGTTGATTCACAAGCAGTTGGACATCGATGCTAAAAAGAAGATCAACTACGTGTCGCTCAACAAATACAAAGGTTCGGACACCGATGCTGAGTCAGGAACAAGCTCGAACCGAATTGCCGTTATCATCGCTTCGGGCGACATCAACTCGGGTAAGGGCGACGCCAACAGCATCGGCTCCGAATCCATCGTGGAGGAACTGCGCAAAGCCCGGTTAGACGATAAAATCAAAGCCATCGTGCTGCGCGTCAATTCAGGCGGGGGCAGTGCGCTGGCATCGGATGTGATGTACCGCGAAGTTGAATTAGCTAAAAAAGCCAAACCCGTTATCGGCTCCATGTCCGACTACGCGGCTTCGGGCGGCTACTACATGCTCATGGGCTGCAACAAAATCGTGGCTCAACCCAACACCATCACGGGGTCTATCGGCGTATTCGCGCTGCTGTTCAACACCGAAACCTTCTTCAAAGACAAGCTTGGTATCACCTATGACCGGGTGAAAACCAACACCAACGCCGACTACCCGGCGGTGACCCACGAGATGACGCCGTTTCAGAAACAGTCCCTCCAGCGTAGTACGGAACGCATTTACGCTGACTTCACGGGCAAAGCAGCAGCCGGTCGGAAACTGCCCGTCGACAGCCTGCGGGCCATTGCCGGGGGGCGCGTCTGGACGGGTACGCAGGGCAAAGCCATCGGCCTGGTCGATCAACTCGGCGGCCTGGATGATGCCATCAAGTTAGCCGCGCAAACGGCTAAACTGAAAGAAGGTGATTACAAGCTGAAGTATCAGCCGCGCAAAAAAGAGTTCTTCGAGCAGTTGATGAGCTCGTTCAACGACGACGGCGAAGCAGCTGTTCGGGCCCAGCTTGGCGAACTGGCTCCGTACGTAACGTATCTGAAGAAGCTCAAAACCATGAACGGCGTTCAGGCCCGCCTGCCGTTCGAGATGGACATCCGATAGTTAGTTAGGTTTGCAGTAGTTCGGACCGCTACGGATTTTAAAATCTGTAGCGGTCTTTTTTTATGTCCCAACGCTAAAGCGGTGGGCTGATAAAAACGAGCGGTGTTCCGGCTATCAGCCCACCGCTTTAGCGTTGGGAACCCAAAAACGAACCCGCCCCGCCGTTTTTTTGTAATTTTGACGGATAGACCATTTACCGTGAAAAAAGTTGCCTTTTATACGCTCGGCTGCAAACTGAACTTCTCCGAAACCTCAACCCTCGCCCGTTTGCTGGAGCAGCAGGGGCATGAGCGGGTGGAGTTCAACGCGCATCCCGACGTGTTCATCATAAATACCTGTTCCGTTACCGACAACGCCGACAAGAAATGCCGGAAGATTGTCCGGGAAGCGCAAAAGATCAATCCCGATGGCTACGTGGCAATTATAGGTTGCTATGCTCAGTTGAAACCGACCGAGATTTCGGAGATTCCGGGCGTAGATGCGGTGCTGGGCGCGGCCGAGAAATTCCGGCTTCACGAACTGATCGGCACGTTTGAGAAAACGGCCGTCGGCCAGCCCGCCGTGGTGCACAATTCACCCATCAGCGAGGCCATCGACTACCACGCGTCCTACTCACTTAATGACCGGACGCGCACGTTTCTGAAAGTACAGGATGGCTGCGACTACCCCTGTGCGTACTGTACCATCCCGCTGGCACGGGGTAAAAGCCGCTCCGATACGGTCAGCAATATCGTTCGAGCCGCCTGTGAGATTGCCAACCGTGGAGTCAAGGAGATTGTGCTGACGGGCGTCAACATTGGCGATTTTGGCCTGACGAATACAACTGTCGACGCACAGCGCACCGAAACGTTCTTCGATCTGGTCCGGGCGCTGGACGAGGTCGACGGCATTGAGCGGTTCCGCATTTCGAGCATCGAACCAAACTTGCTCATCGATGAAATTATCCAGTTTGTAGCGCAGTCGAAGCGGTTTGTGCCGCACTTCCATGTACCGCTGCAATCGGGATCGAACCGGGTGCTGGGTTTGATGCGCCGTCGCTACAAGCGTGAATTATACGCCGACCGGGTTGCCAGAATCAAGGAACTCATGCCCCACGCCTGCATCGGTGTCGACGTGATTGTGGGCCACCCCGGCGAAACCGACGGTGCTTTCCGGGAAACATATCAGTTTCTAAACGAACTGCCTATCTCCTACCTCCATGTATTTACCTACTCCGAGCGACCCAACACCACCGCGCTAACCATCAAACCGACCGTGCCGGGTCACGTCCGGGCAGAACGGTCGAAGATGCTGCATATCCTGTCGGACAAAAAACGCCGGGCGTTTTACGACTCACAGATCGGGCGGGCCGCTACGGTACTGTTTGAAGAAGACGTTACCGATGGATTTATGCAGGGTTTCACCGAAAACTACGTCCGGGTGGTAGCGAAGTACGACCCGCTGCTCATCAACGAAATCCTGCCCGTGCAACTAACCGCCGTGAACGCCGACGGGCTGATGGAAGTGGTCAAAGAGGATGGCGTGTTGGAGAAGCATTGATTTTTATTGGCATCGAATCACGTCACGCTAAACTACCGTACTTCCGGCTGATCAACTCCGCCACTAAGCCCGTCCAGCCGGTTTGGTGGCTGGCTCCCACGCCCCGGCCATTATCACCGTCGAAATATTCGTAAAATAGAACATAATCGCGGAAATGCGGGTCCTGGTACTTCGGGTGCTGCCCGAACGCGGGCCGGTTGCCAGTATCATCCCGCGTGAATAGGCCAATGAGCCGGTTGGTGAGTTCGGCGGCAACGGCTTTCAGCGTGATCTGCTCACCCGACCCAATGGGGTATTCGACCGTGAAGCCATCACCAAAATAATCGTAGAATCGCTCAATGCTTTCAATGAGCAGGTAATTAACCGGCATCCAGACCGGCCCGCGCCAGTTGCTGTTGCCGCCAAACATGCCACTGTCGCTCTCGGCGGGCGTATACGCCAGTCGAAAGGTGGTGTGGTCCAGCGTGAACTCGTAGGGTTGGTCCTGATAGATTTTGGATACCGCCCGAACGCCGTGCGGACTCAGAAATTCAGTTTCGTCGAGGAGTTTGCTCAGCAGCGATTTAAGCCGGAAGCCCCGGAGCAGACTCAACAGCCGTTTCTCGTTTCGGCCCGCTTCCGTGTAGCGCGATACCTGCTGGTAGAGATCGGGGCGGTGGTTTTGAAACCACGTCATCCGTTTCTTAAAATCGGGGCGGCTCTGGAGCAGTTTATCGTCCAGCACCTCAACGGCAAACATAGGAATCAGGCCCACCATCGTCCTGACGCGCATCCGGTTCACGCTTCCGTCCGGCATCCGAATCTGATCGTAGAAAAACCCATCGTCCTGATCCCACAGACCCACGTTGGCGGTGCCGATGTTCGTGATGGCCCCGGCGATGTACAAAAAATGGTCGAAGAATTTAGTCGCCATTTCATCATAAACCTCGTCGTGAGCGGCCAGTTCGAGGGCAATACGCATCATGTTCAGGGAATACATGGCCATCCAGCTCGTACCGTCGGCCTGTTCGAGGTGGCTTCCGCCGGGCAGCGTCACGTTGCGGTCAAAAACGCCGATGTTGTCTAAGCCCAGAAAACCACCCTCAAAAATATTATTACCCGATTCGTCCTTCCGGTTGACCCACCACGTGAAGTTGAGCATCAGCTTGTGAAACACGCCCCGCAGAAACACTAAGTCTTCCTCACCGGTGGGTTTGCAGTCGCAGTCCATCTGGTACATCCGCCACGCGGCCCACGCCTGCACGGGCGGGTTCACGTCGGAGAAATTCCACTCGTAGGCGGGCAGTTGACCATTAGGGTGCATGTACCACTCGTTGGTCAGCAGCATCAGTTGGCCTTTGGCAAAGAAAGGGTCGATCACGGATAGCGTTACGCAGTGAAACGCCCAGTCCCAGGCTGCATACCACGGGTACTCCCACTTGTCGGGCATCGAAATAACGTTCGCGTTGATGAGTTGCAGCCACGTCCGGTTGCGCCCCTGCATCCGTTGGGGGGGCGGGGGCGGCCCGTTGGCATCACCAGCCATCCAGCGCGACACGTCATAGTAGTAATATTGCTTGCTCCAGAGCATCCCGGCAAAGGCCTGCCGCTGCACGAGCTTCTCATCGGGGGTGGCCTGCGCGGGCTGGATGTTCGCATAAAATTCGTCGGCTTCTGCTTTACGCTGTGCCACGATTGCATCGAAATCGGCAAACGGTTCTACTAAGCCAGCGGTATCGGTGCCAGAATACGTAAGCCGAAGCCGGATGGTTGTTGAAGTCCCGGCTTCCAGTGTCAGGGCGTAGTGCGCGGCTGCTTTGGTGCCCACGCCCGATGGATTGACGCTGTCAGTCCCGTGCAGCAGGTAATCGTTGATACCGTCTTTGGGGTAACGTGCCCCCGTGTGATCGTTGTAGAATCGCGCTGTATTGGTTTCATTTTCGCAGAAAAGCCAGTCAAAATCACCCTCCGCGCAGCACACGTACTGACCCAGTGCTGACCCTTCAGCAATGACCGTGCCATCCGGTTGCCGAACAAGCGCTGGTTTCTGGCGGGGTACGCCATCAGTATCGTCGCCCCAGCGCCACGTGTTTCGAAACCAGAGCGTGGGCACCAGGTGCAGCACAGCCGGTTCCGGGTTTTGCTCCGGCGCGGCCCGGTTGTGCACCGTTAGAGTCATCAGAATGTCCTGCGGACCCGCTTTGGCATACTCAACAAACACGTCGAAGTAGCGGTCGTCGTCAAAAATACCCGTCTCAAGCAGTTCAAATTCAGGCTCTAATCGCCCCCGACGCCGGTTTTCGACCAGCAGGTGCTCGTATGGATAAGCCGCCTGCGGGTACTTGTACAGCATCCGCTGGTAGGAATGCGTCGGCGTCGCGTCTACGTAATAATACAGTTCTTTCACGTCCTCGCCGTGGTTGCCTTCGTTGTTGGTCAGGCCGAAGTACCGCTCTTTCAAAATTGGATCCTGTCCATTCCAGAGCGACAGTCCTAAGCACAACTGCTGCTTATCGTCGCAGAAACCGGCGATGCTTTCCTCACCCCAGCGGTAGGCGTAGCTGCGGGCCATGTCGTGGGTGGTGAAGTTCCAGGCATCGCCGTTGGCGCTGTAGTCTTCGCGGACAGTGCCCCACTGCCGGTCAGAGACGTAGGGTCCCCACTGCCGCCACGCGGGATCGTCAAGGCGTTGTTGTTCGGTGGTCATGTTAGATAACTCATGTGGTTTTGCCGCACCGGAATGGCCGGGATTTGTAGTGGCCGCTGCGCCAATCGCCTAAATATAATACGGAGAAAAGCAGGAAAGAGGGCGATGTGCTCTGTTTGACAGCCAGAACGTTCTATTCGTCTTACCTACATTCTTACCAACTACAAAAAACGCCCAATGATTAGAATTTCTTCTTTCCCCCGGTTTATCACCCCGCGCCCAACCTTCAGCCGGTCGATTAGCAACCGATTTTCGTCTGAATTTTACCGGACCAGTTTGTTGGCGCTGGCGCTTTTTGTAAGCGCATTAACCACTACTTTCGCCCAGTCACTATCGACAAGCCTGAGTTTTCCCCAGTTTAACTCTTCCTATCTGTCGGGAACGCCGATCAACCTTCAGGCTACCGCAACCACCCCGGCCGGTACGACCATTACCAAGGTCGAATTTTATTTTGCTACGGACTTTTTCAGCAGCGGCCTTACGAATCCCACAAATGGCACGAAGATCGGGGAGTCATTAACGGCTCCGTATTCTATTATCTGGACAGCGCCGACGGTGACGGCCGCGCGAAACTACCAGGTCAGGGCGGTGGTGACTAACTCGGCGGGTAATACTGCCATCCAGTCTGGCACGGGTTATGCAAGTATCAGCATCTATCCAACAAATTACGTCAGCACCCGCAACTGGTACGTGAGCGCAACCGCGTCGAGTACCAACACGGCCGGAACGGAAGCTTTGCCCCTGAACACGATCCAGAAAGCAGCTGACCGGGTAGCGCCGGGCGACACCGTTTTCGTGATGGCGGGCCGGTACACGAGTACGAGCATCACCGTTGTGGGCATTCAGCGCACCGGAACACCCACCCGCTCGATTGTTTTTATGCCCTACCGAACCGACAAGCCCGTGGTGGCCCTGGGCAACACTAACTTTGAGGGATTCAGACTACTGCCCGCAGCCGCCTACATCCAAATTCAGGGGTTTGAGGTGATCGGCAATAACGCCAACGTCACCCTGGCCCAAGCTCAGCAGCAGCCCGGCGCGTGCGAAGGTCCCAACCCAACGGCAACCGGAACGGCCCGGTTCAACAGCAATGGCATCTCGCTCATTGGGAGCCGGGGCGGTAACCTGCGGCCTCACCACGTGGTCATCGCCAACAACACGGTTCACGACTGTGGCGGGGGTGGCATTGGCGGGGGCGAATGCGACTACGTGACGATTGAGAATAACACGGTGTACAACAATTCCTACTACACAATTTATGGGACCAGCGGCATCAACATCATCAACGCTTGGAACTACGATAACAACACCACAACCCCGCGCATCATCATCCGCAACAACCGCAGTTTCGGCAACATCCTGAAAATTGCGTGGAACATCGGCGGTACGGGCACCAACTGCCGGTTCTTCGACGGTAACGGCATCATTCTTGACAACAACAAGGCGGTTGACCCCAGCCGACCGAGTGTCGTCAAGAACCCCCTTGGCGATTATACGGGTAAGTTCCTGATCGAAAACAATCTCTGTTACCAGAATGGTGGTCGGGGCATTAACGTCAACTATTCCGATAATGCCATCATCATCAACAACACGACCTACCAGAACGGGGTCAGTGATGGCGGTCCGGGAATTGGTATCGAAAGCGAGTTCATTGCGCAGGGAGCCAACAACATCCGCGTCTACAGCAACATTTTTTACGGACGTCCGGGCGAAAAGGTGACCGAAGTCAACTCCTCCACCATTGCGTACAACAACAACCTGACGTTTGAGGGTACGGGTACGCCGTTCTTCAGCGGCAATCAAAACATAACGGGCCGGGACCCGCTGTTTGTCAATGCGGCCGGGAGTGATTTTCAGCTTTTGGCCAATAGCCCAGCCCTCAACGCAGGCAGTTCCGCCCCGGACCAGTATAGCACCAAAGACATTCTCGGCGTAGAGCGTCCGCAGGGAGCGGGCGTTGACATCGGCGCTTTCGAGCGCCAGGCAGACCCGCCAGCGCCGGGACCGTTTGCCATCACGGGGGTAACGACAGCAAGTTGTTCAACGGTAAGCACCGGGTTACGGTCGGTGAGTTTTACGCCCCAGTACGCTGGCTTGAGTGGCCAACCCGTCAGCTTTTCGGTGGTTAACGAACTGGCCCCAACGACGAACCCAGGCCCTTACACGCTGAGTCTGTACACCGATAACCCCGTCGTCACGCTCAGGGCGGTGCAGCAGGGAACAGCCGGGGAAGTAAGCTTTAGTTATAACTGGCTGACAGCCTGCAACAGCAATGGCAACAACACTTCCTTTGCTATCACGGCGGTAACCACAGTAAGTTGCCAGACGATGAGCGCCGGGCTGCGGTCGGTAAGTTTTACACCTCAATACACCGGTGTGAGTGGGCAGCCGGTTAGTTTCTCGGTGGTCAACGAGTTGTCGCCCACCATTAACCCCGGCCCCTACACGCTGAATTTGTACACCGACAACCCCCTTGTCACGCTCAGGGCGGTGCAGACCGGCACTCCCAACGAAGTCACGTTCAGCTACAACTGGCTGTCGGCTTGTAGCAACGGCAGCGGTCGGCTGGGTGCCGAGGAGCCGCGTAATCAACTCGCCGTCAAACTATTGGGCAATCCAGTCCGGGAGCAGGTAGTAGCCGAAATCACCGGAGCCAATGGGCAATCGCTGCAACTCCAATTAACCGACAGTAAAGGTCGCCTGATAGAAAGCCGCTCGGTTGAGCAAGGCAGTATCGTTGAGCGACATATCTTCGACCTCCGTCGGCAGGCGAGTGGCCTGGTGTTGCTGCGTGTGTCAACGAACCGACAGACAGCGGCTGTTAAGGTCTTGAAACAGTAAAAGGTGACTTAGTAAACACGAAGCGGGGCGAATTCCAGTCAATCGGAATTAGCCCCGCCTTATTTTGGTAGGGTGGATTGGAACTCAAACGCTCACAAACTACAAACCAATTTTATCCCCCCGTGGCAAATCCCTCAAAAACGGTCATGCCGCCGTCGATGAATATACTGGCGCCGGTGATGTAGTCGGACTGGTCGGAGGCCAGAAACACGGCTAAATTACCAATGTCCTGCGGCTGACCGATGCGGTTGTACGGAATCAGCGTCAGCAGGCTGTTCAGGGCCTGGGGCGTTTCCCACGCCGACCGGTTGATGGGCGTCTGGATGGCCCCGGGGCAGATGCTGTTGACCCGAATCTGACGGTCGCCGTACTCCTGCGCCAGCGACTGCATCAGCATTTTGATGGCCCCTTTGGAGGATGCGTAGTTGGCGTGACCGGCCCACGGAATCAGTTCATGCACTGAACTCATGCAAATAATTTTACCCGTTGCCACCGAAACTTCCGGGCGCGGTCCCCGGCGCAGAAACTCCCGGATGGCCTCGCGGGCGCACAGAAACTGCCCCGTCAGGTTAACGCCAATGACCGTGTTCCACTGCTCCAGGGTCATTTCATCAAATTTGGCGTCGCGCTGAAGACCGGCATTGTTCACCAGAATATCGACCGTCCCATACGCAGCGACAGCGTCGGCAAACATCCGGGCAACTTCGTCTTCTTTGCTGACGTCGCACTGGACGACCATGCCGGTGCCACCCACGTCCGTAATTTCTTTTAGCACAGCATCGGCGGCTGGTTGCGAAGTTGGAACGGGGTAATTGATAACCACGGTTGCCCCGGCCTGGGCCATTGATTTGGCCACGCCTGACCCAATGCCGCTGCTGGCTCCGGTAATGATGGCGATTTGTCCTTTTAGTACAGTGTCCATGAAAAAGCGGTTTATGAACAGGTAAGCCGTTTCCGACGGGTTTGGTTTGTGACTATTTTGTAATCAGTTGACTGGGCAGGTTTTCGTTGCCAACCAATTCATTCATTTGTGGTTGCTACTGAGTACGTATATTCGTCCTTCACTCATCCTAATCGGCCTGTATGTTTACCACCAAACGCGTTCCGTTTTCCGTTGTCTTTCCGTTTGCCCGGCGTTCCGTTCTCATCTTTTTGGCGTACTCTACGGCAATTTGTCTGCTCTATTCCCTCGCGGGCTGGACGTTCCTCGCCATTCCGTTCGTTCCCGTAGCCACCATCGGCACGGCCGTCGCTTTTTACGTCGGCTTCAAAAGCAACTCGTCGTACGATCGGCTTTGGGAGGCCCGCCGAATCTGGGGCAGCCTCACCAACGCCAGCCGGTCGTGGGGCATCATGACGCTGGACTACATCACCAACCGCGACACTAACGACCCACTGCCCGAAGCCGGTTTGCAGCAGGTTCGCCAGGAATTGATCTATCGTCATCTGGCTTTTCTGACGGCGCTGCGGGTGCAGCTTCGGCAAAAGCCCGTTTGGGAACTCCACCGCGACCCCGCCCACGAAGTCGTCGAACGCATTCTGGAATTCCGGCAGTGTAGTTTGGATAAAGAACTGAGTCGTTTTTTGCCGGTTAGCCAGATCGAAGAGCTCATCAAGCACCCTAACCCAGCCACGGTACTCATGCGTCAGCAGTCGGGCCAACTCCGTCAACTGCGCGACAGTAATCACCTGCCCGAATACTACCACGTTGAAATGGAGCGGATGCTGGTTGAGTTTTATAATCAGCAGGGGGCCTGCGAACGTATTAAGTCGTTCCCGTTTCCGCGCCAGTACGCGTTTTTCAGTTATGTGTTCGTCTGGCTGTTCATTGCGGTGCTGCCGTTTGGTTTGCTCACCGAAATGGCCAGAACCAGCAGTTGGCACGTTTGGCTGACGGTTCCCTTTTTCACCGTCATTGCGTGGGTATTTAATACAATGGAAATCGTGGGCGACACCAGCGAAAATCCGTTTGAGAACAGCATCAACGACGTGCCGATGACGGCCATTTGCCGCAATATTGAAATCGACCTGCGCGACATGCTCGGCGAAACCGAACTGCCCAAACGCGTTCAGTCCGTGAATGACATCCTGATGTGAGTATGGAATGAACCGCACCGATGTGCTTCAAACTTATTTCCACCTCACCCGCGAGGTTCTCCCCGCCCGTGCCCGGCGGGAGGGCTGGGTCGTTACGGCCGATCACTGCTTCCAGCGCATCATCTTAGACAACGTCGTGGGCGATGCCTGGCGCAATCAACTCACAAGTAAAGGCCCTGCCTATCGGCAATTATCCGACGAACAACTCGAACGGGCCATTCACTTAGCCACTCAAATCGAGCGGGAAGGCGATTCATTTCTGCGTGAATTAAACCGAAACAGCTTGCATTGGCGGGGTAAAGTTCGGGGCTGACTAATTGCTCTGATTTACTGAATTGTACTTTACTATTTTTAAATAGTTGTGGACAAACGCACAGTGCAATAAGTTAAGAATAGCGGAATAATACAACACATACGCCATAAATAGGGACTTTTTGCATTTTTCCCATAAATGACTCATTATCCCTATATTGAATTGTCTTTTTAGATGGACTTTTACTAAAACACTGGTTTTCAAGGCGTACCCTCTTGCATTGGGTGATTTGGTTGCCCCACCTTTGTCCCGGTCAAACAACCAAATACAACCACCAAAAAATAGAGCAATGAAAAAGTTCCGTTTAACAATCGCCGTACTGCTGTCAGTATGGAGTCTGGCAGGCACCCAGGGTGCCAAAGCCGACAATGGTTCGGGAGCGAATGGGGTGAAAATCGAGAAGTCCGAGAGCAAGAAAGTTCGCCTATATATCCCGACGGGAAGTTTAACATCGAACGCGGCCGTTGACGTAGCCATCATCGACGCCGAGGGTAACGTACTCTACCAGGGCGTTGCGGCCAAAAACAAGGCGGGTCAGCAGTCGTTCAACCTCAAAAATCTGCCCGATGGCCAGTATTACATCACGGCTGGCAACAATGCCTGGTGGATGTCGCAGGGCGTGACCATCCGGGGTAATGCCCTCACCGTGGACGCCCGCAACCTGCAACAGGTGATGCAGCCCACGCTGACGGCCTACGAGAAGAACAAGATTGAGGTGGCGCTGCCCGCTACCAACGTAACGAACGCCAGCGTAGCCATCTACGACGCGCAGAACGTGCTGGTACACACCGAGAAGTTTACGGGACCGGCCCGCCGGTTCGATCTGTCGTCGCTGCCCGAAGGTGCCTATACCTTCGTCGTTGGCCCGGAGCAGAAACACTTCTCCTCCCGTGTGGATGTCAGGAAGTAACGTAAGTTGATTGAGCAATCCAGCTTTTCGGACAAGCTGAATTGCTCTACAGTCGAAACGCCCCAACGGCTCGTATGAGCAAGTTGGGGCGTTTTGCGTTCCGGTGAGGGGTGAATTACGCGACCACTTCCACCGGCGGGGCTTCGGGGTCCTGCTTCTTTTGCTGATTAATCAGCTTGGCTAATTTAGGCGTCATCTCCGGTTCCTCCCCCCGCAACCGCAGCAAGGCTAACTCCTTCATTTTCGACTCGAAAACAATATCCACGGCCTTGCCATATGTGTTGACCGGCGAATAGAGCCAGTCGGCGTGGGCTTCGCGCCTTGCTTTGGGGTCTTCGCGCTCCTGCCGCGAGTCGGAGTAGTGGAACACCGGCCGAACGTCCCACGTGTCATAGGCCATTAGAAATGCTTCTTCCTGCGTCAGGTCGCCGGGGTTGAGGGTGTGGTGAAAATAATCGAAGACGACGGGTGTACCAATGGTTTCGTAAACCGGCACTAAGTCGGCCACGCCGTAGAGACTGATCCTGTCGTCGTTTTCCACGGTCAGCCGGGCGCGGAGGTTTTCGGAGAGCCGTTTGAAATTCCGGCAAAACCGGGCCAGCGTAGCGGCTTTGTCGCCGTAAGTCCCCCCCGCGTGAATATTGATTTTGTTCCAGTGCGACGGTTTCAGGCCCATCAGGTCAAACACTTCAGATTGGTATTCGAGGTCGATGATGGTGTTGTCGAGCACTTTCCCCTGCCCAGCGAGGTGGTTGAAGGGGCCGGGGTGCGTAGTCAGGCGGATGGGCCGGGCACCGATCTCTTCGAGCGTGGCCCGAATCTCCGTGTAGTCAGGCAGGCTGGCAATCCGGTACTCCGACGCCCACGGAAACAGATCCGACGAAATACGAAAAAGCCCGAACCCGTGGGCCAGATTCCAGTCCACGATTTTCAGCAGGTCCTGCACATTTTTCAATGCCAGTTCCGATGCATAGGCGACTCCTTTCTCGACGAATGTCTTTTTGATCATTCCTCGATTCGTCATAACTTTATCAACCTGAAGACTCAAGTTAATACAAGCATACCCAACATTGACCGGTGCTGAATTCATGCTGATTTAACCGGATTTTCCTCTCCGGGGTTTCGATTTGTTACCGTTCGTTCAAAAGTCGGGCTTACACAGCCACAATAGCCACATCATGGCTTATCTTCCCGCCAGTCCCCAATCAGCTTTATGAACCGACTTTATTCATGCCTGTTTTTTTGTTGTCTGAGTTTAACCGGCTGCGTAAACCTGCGGTCCGTTAACGTATTTAGCACAGCGGCCGTTGTCAGTCTGCAACAGCGCACAACGCTACCCGCGACGTTCGGCGGTGTGTATCAACAACGCACACAGGACGACTCGCTCAACCGGCACCCCTTCAATCGAATTCCACTGGTGGGTATCGACTTCGCCGACCACGTCCGGCAGGATTCCCTGCGGTCTTACCAATTAGCCGATACGTTAACGAAGAATGGCACTGCGCTCCTGACAAATTATTTTACCGCTCTGATTAAGCTATCCGCTGCGGGCAGTGCGTTCGTTCCGGTGCAACTTAAATCGCCAACGTTTGAGCAGTTTCTACAAAATTCAGCCCTTAAACTAACGGCGGGGCAAGTGATTTCATTCACCCGGGTTGTCAATCTCGTTGGGGCTGCCGCCACGGGCGAGTACCGCCAACGACAGGTAGCGAGTGTGCTCGACCAAAGCTATACCGACGTGCGTGGGTTGCTGGACGTACTGATTTTTGCGCATCAGCGGTTAGCCGACGTGGTCGACATCAGCCGGGAACAGCAGTACAACTATTACAAAAGTGTGCTCATCAACGACAAAACACTGACCTATAGCCAAAAGCTTGACCTGGCGAAGCAGTGGCTTCAAACGACCAGGTCGATTGAGCAAACGCGGCAAGCCGTTTTGACGTACGTAAAGTCGCTTAGCACGCTGCGGACGGGCTACGACGTCTTGTACGAAAAGCGCAAACAATTGACCCGCAGGGAAACACTTGCCGCCATCGGCACCCACGTAGCGACGCTGCAACAACTCCGCACCGACCTGGACCAACTCAAACCTGTTTATGGAAGATTTAACCCCTGAACAAATCGTCGTCATCGCCAACGGTTATCGCTCCATGGCCCGCGCCCTGAACGAATTTCAGGTGATGCGCTGGCCGGAGTTTTCGACGGAGCAGCATTTAGACATCAATGCGTATCAGAACAGCCTGCTCAATCGGGCGCAGGATTTGCAAACGATGGCCGTTCGGCCCGCCTTCAGCAATACGGCGGAGATGGCCGAAGGTATTCAGCGGGCCACGCGGGAAGCGAAAGACAGCCTGAAACACATTCGCAACCTGACGGTGGCGCTCAACGTGGGGGCCATTACGGTGGCACTGGCATCCTACGTGGCCCGCGCCAACCTGCGGGGCATCCAAACCGCCCTGCGCGAGTTGGGCGATTTGTTGGTGACGGAGGAGGAAGGATAGAAGAGTCGAAAAAGTCATAAGTCGTAGCAGTCGTAAGTGCGGTTCCCCGTCGGCAACTGCTGGCGTCAGTCCCGGCGGGAAACCGCACTTACGACTGCTACGACTTATGACTTTTTCGACTCTTTTCAAATAATCAACCCCGATGGGGACTTGACCCCAACTAATTCAACTTCAAACACCAGGTCCTGCCCGGCCAGCGGGTGGTTGGCATCGAGCGTGACGTTGGTATCGGTCAGGTCACGAATAATGACCTGAATGGGCCGGGGGTTGCCGTCTTCGTGCATATTGAGGGTCATGCCCATTTCGAGCGGGATATCGTCGGGAATGTCGGTGCGGTTCAGCGTAAAGATCATCTCTTCGTTGGCCGGGCCATACGCGTCTTCCACTGGAATGTTTATCGTTTTTTTCTCACCCTGATTCATCCCGGCAACGCCTTCGTCGAAGCCTTTAATGACCTGACCACTACCAACGGTGAATTCTAATGGAGTGCGACCGGCCGACGAATCAAATACGGTTCCGTCGCTCAGGGTGCCGGTGTAGTGCACCTGAACGGTGTCGCCGGATTTTGCTTGTGCCATAGTGCTGTTTGTTTGGTAAACGCTGTCCCAAAAATACCGGAACTTCCGACAGGGACCGAACTATACAATAACTTTTGACCAACTCGCTACCAGGGTCAAAAGTTCACGCTGCATAGCCAGCGTCCGGTCGTCGTTATACCAGCGCTGTGCTCGTTCTACAGCCTCAGCCAACGACAGTTTTTCGGTGCGCCAATCGTTCATCAGCGTTTGCAAACCAGCCGGGCGTGGTCCCCACGTGCCAAGCTCCCGTAGCGCCGGGCCGTCCCCGTCGCTCGTTCGCAGACAAATTAGTTTGGGAATAGATCGGCCGCCATTGGTCAGGTAAGCGTTCATCAGGTCGGGGTGCTGGTCGCGCAACAAAAACCGGAGGTTGATGTTTGGCGATTCCTGTGCGATGCGGTGCAGCACAGGAACAATTTGGGCCGCGTCGCCACACCACGACTCGGTCAGCACGAGCCACGTCCACGGCTCCGTCACCTGCGCCATTACCGACTGCAACTCAGGCGTGAGAACTACCTGCTTGTTCAGGCGACTCATCCGGGACAGGTTCAGTTTAACGTACCCCAGAATTTCGGGCGTGTTGTAGTGCGCGTCATCAGTTGTGCTCAAGCCCTGCGCAAAGCGGTCGACGGATAACTGACTGTATTGCTCGTAGGTAAGCGCCGACGCGATGAGGCCAGGTGTAATGAGGGGGGATGCGGTTGTCATAAATTCGGGTTGTATGCCGGTGAGCTAACAACCAGGCCGAGCCGTTTTGTTCAGCCGCCTACTGACCAAACCAGATGAGGTCCGCGTTGGGTTACTTCAATCCCGTACCAATCACACTGGCCAATGGGGGCACCGGCAAGGCCGTTCCGCCTGCTTCATCGGCCCCGATGTCGGGCTTGCCGGAGCGGGTACCGCCGTCGTAATCTATCGTGATAATACTGGTTGACTGGCCAGCTTTCAGGCAGGGGCTGTCGGCCTGCAGGTGATAGTGCCCGTTGAGTTTTGGGTCGCCTTCGGTGCTGTGCGCGTCGAAGCCGGTGGCCGCTTTCCATTGGGCAAAAGTGAGGTTGCTGGCTTGCCGGTTTTCGTAGATGGCAGCTTTACCAGAGCGGTAGTAGCAGTTATAATCAATCTGGCTGGTTCCCGTCAGCGATTCGGCTTTGTCATCATCGTTGTAGCGGATGCGGATCATGGGCCGGTCACCAGCCTGCGCCTGCACGAAAATGTTGTTCAGCACCACTACGTCGCGGCAGGGCGGGGTGCGCAACGCCCCGTTTGGGCTTACGTAGGTTTCGCCCCGGCTGACGTACAGCGCACCGTAGGTATCGTTCGCCACGTTGACGAACGTATTATTAACCACCTGCGGACGAACGGCCGCGAACAGCCCTACCCCGCCCCATTTGGCCCCCACGATGATGTTGTTACGGATGATGATGTCGACGCTTTCGGTGTAGTCGCGGTTGTCTTTGTCAAACCACTCTTCGTCGGTGTCGGTGTTGCCCGCCGTAACGCCCATATCGCCACAATTGACAATCAGGTTGTTTTCGATGAGACAGTTTTTGGCCCCGCCTTTGGCGTAGAGACCCGTGGTGGCAATGTCGTGAATGTAGCAGTTGCGCACCACCATACCAGAGCCGTTCACGTTGTCGATGCCCTCGGCGTTCTGGGCCGTTACATTGGCCGGTCCTACCCCCGAATGGTGAATCTCGCAGTTCAGCACCTTGATGTTCTGGCATCCCGGTACAATCTTGATGCAGTCGCGGCCGGTGTCGTGAATGCGGCAATTGCGGATAATCAGATCGCTGACGCTGCGCCGGACGGGTTCGCTGTTCTCCCAGTTGTTTTCGAGTTTAATGCCGTAGTAATACCCGCCCACGATTTCCAGATTCTCGATCAGTCCGCCCACGATGGTCGGTTCGCGGTACCAAAGCACCGATGCGATGTCTTCCACGTTTGTAACGGCTTTGATTACGGCCCACTCACCCGGATACGACCGGAGCGTGAGGTTACAGGTCAGGATTCTGATTTCGCGGCTCTCGTGCGTACCGGCCCGCAGTTCGACGGCATCGCCCGGTTTGGCCGAATCAACCGCTTTCTGAACCGTTTTCAGCGGTTTATCGAGTGTACCGTCGTTGTTATCGCTGCCGTTGAGGGCCACGTACCACGTTCGGGGCGTGGGGTTGGGTTCGGTACAGGCAAAGCCCGACGGGACCGACGTATTGTCTCCGGGTGTTGGATCGTCAGGGGCCGGGTCGTTGGTGGCTTTTTGGCATTGCGCGAACGCAAGCAGGAGCAGCCCGCCAAACATCAGTAGACGCAGGGGTTTCATCATGACCTATGGGTTGAGCTTATTTCACGCTATAGTCTTCGCTGTCATTAATGCGGAGTGTGGTCTGCTCCTGACCCGGTCGCCAGTACCAGGTGTTCACCCGAAGCGTCTTTTCGTTAATGAACACGCCAAAGAAACGGCACCGGTAACCCGGGCCTATCCCATCAAGTGGTGCTTCGTCGGCCATAACAACCGGACTGTTCATGGTATACGCAGCGTGTCCGTATACCTTATTGGCGTTTCTAGGCCAATACCAGGTCACCTTCCCCGCGCTGGTTTCATCGAACATGAATGCAAAGTTTTCCAGCCGACCGAGCCAATAGGTTTTAGGCAGCTTCGCGCCGATGTTCTGCACGAAAGGCAACTCGATTTTTCGTAAGGGCTGGAGAATGACCCAGGTCGAGTGATTCAGGTTATCGGGTCTTGCCAATTCACTGGTTCCCAGCAACGTAAATGCCGTTTGGATGCCGTTGGCCCTAAAGGTTATGGTTACCCTATCGTTCGCTTCGTTGAGGTTCCAGGTGCCGTCGTACGAACCACTCATGTCCTGCCAGACAAAATCACCGTCTTTTTTGAACTGGATGGTAAAAACACGGAAAGTCGCCTGATCCTTATAGGCAAACTCCCCATACCATTGCGTATTGCTGATGGGGTCAGTAGGTGCAGGTGCAGGGTCGTCTTTGGCCGCCTGTTTGAGGCATGAAAGGCTCAACATCAGAAACAGCGGGATGAGGACTGTTCGGAGAAAAAAGTAGTGTTTCATAGTGGTTGGCGATAAAAAATGACTGATTATTAAGGATTCCGCTCCATCGTCCATTGGATTTGCGTTGCGTCCGTATCGCCAATCGTGGGGTTTCCTTTTACCACCCAGCGGACAAAGTTATCGATTGAGATATCGAGGTATCCTTCCATTTTGTTTCCATAAATGGACGCTACATCCGGGTTTTCGATATACATGGTTAGCGTTCCCGTTCCCTTACTCTGGCTTTGCAACAGAAACGACCAGCGGCCAATCGCTGAACAGGTGCCAAACGAACAGCTTTCCAGCTTTCCATCGGCATAAAATTTAAAGCCTAAAGCCCCCTTTTTCAGTTTGAGCGTTATTTTGTCGCTCGGCGTAAACGTTAAAGTCTGCGCCACTTCCCAGAGGCCGCCCACCAATAACTTGATGTCGTTACCGGGCTGTGGATCGTCGGCGTTTTTGCTGCTGCAACCCGCTCCCGAGTTGCCGAACAGAACAGCCGCTAACAGGCTGTAGACGAGTAATTTTTTCATAGTTTTAAGTAATTGGAAGGGTGAATAATCAGGCGTCCAGGCCGTACTTGTCGATGAGCGGCTGGCGTTTTTCCGGGAAGCTCACCATGCCGAATTTTTGGCGAAGGTCTTTGTACATGGCCTGTACTTCCGGCGAATTCATGGCCAGTCCACGGGTTTTGGCTGCTTCAGGAATGGTATGAATCGCCGTTTCTAAATACTCCTCGAAGGGCTGCTGAAAATAGCAGTCGATGCCCACGGCGGGTTTGTCGGTGGCATTCCAAAAGGTGTGCACAATGCCACGCGGACGCAGATGCCAGCCGCCTGCCGCTACCTGGTATTCCGTGTCGCCAACCAGTACGGTAATGGTGCCTTCTACCACGTACATCAGCTCGTCAAGTTCTTTGTGCAGATGCGGAGCCGGACCCATTTTTTTGGGTGCAACGGCAAACTCAACGCAGGAGAACTGCCCGTTGGTCTGGGTCTGCCGAACGCGGGTTCGGGTGTTCAGCCCGAACGGGCCGGGTTGCAGCGGCTCAACGGGCGGCAGGTAAAATGGTTTCAGCGGGTCACCGGCGTTTGGCTGGGCCGACAGCGTGGGTAAACCGATGCCGGAAAGCAAGCCAATGGCGGCTGTGGCAGATAGAAAATGACGGCGTTCCATGAGCAAAAGTGATAGTTGTAGGGTGGTGTAATTCGTTGGTTATGCGTACCGTATTTATGGTTTTGCCCGCGAAAAGCGAACGGTTACTTTTTTGTCGTAGCGCGGGTCGACACTGTCGGACATATGCGAACCGGTGGCGGTGGTGTACGTAAAGGCGAGCGTCAGGGTTAGCTTGTCATCCTGCCACTGGCCGCTTTCAAGCTGACCGAGACCGAAGTTTTTGCGTAGCTGTTGCTGCTCGTCGGGGACGATGAAGTGAACCGAGCTGATCTGATGCCAGTCGTCTTCACCAACCGCGCCATATAGTTCATACTTCTCTTTCCCGCGTTTGCTGGTCACAGTAGCGAAACCGTCGAACCGTCTTTTATCGGTTCGGGAATCCAACCCACTCCGACGCCGGGAACGTCGACCCGCTTTTTTGGCCCGCTCTTCGTCCGTCACGGGTTCTGCGATCTCGAGCCGGATGGTTTTCGCTACGCCATCGGGGTCCCGAAATTCACCCTGCCAGGTGCCTACGAGCAGTTTGGCGTTCTCGTCGCGGCTGTACGCCCAGGGCCGATTTTTCAGGTCGGCGTAGTAGCTGTAGGCGTACTTGCACTCGTACACGCCCCAGCTAAGGCCCGCCAAGCCCAACAGAATCAGCAGTAGTCTTGTGCCTTTTGTCATAAGAATCAGGGGAACGCGGATTGCTATGATTTTTATGATTTAAAATGATTTTTATCAGCGTTAATCATAAAAATCATAATGATCTGCGGTCCGTTTTAATCACCTCCCCGCATTATAAATGGCCATCAAAAATGCCTTGCTGATGCGATTGGCGGCTTGCTCGCACAAATGACCCTGACCTTCGGGCGCGTCGATGCCCTGTCCTTTGCTGGAGCAAGCGACCGTCGAGCGGTATTTGTCGCAGATCGTCCAGACGGTGCCGAGTTTGCAGGCTCCGTTGTCAGATTCGATTTCCTGTAAATCGAAGACTACATCCTGTGCCTTAAAGATGTCACGCATCCACTGGCCTACCTTTAGTTTGGCCGCGTTGCCGTCGTCTTTGGTGACGATGTAAATGAGGGGTGGAGTGATGTGGATGAAGCGTTTGATACCAGCCGCCCGCAGGTCGTCGACCATCTGTTTATAGGCCGTTTTAACGGTTTCGACGTTGCTGTCCGTGATGTCGGCGTACCCAAATTTGAAGATGGCAATCTGGAGCTTATCCCTTTGCTGAAGGGCTTCGCGTTTGAAAGCGGCCATCTTTTTCTCCGGCTCCCCATTCGAGATGTTGGCCCCGTTGTTGATGGAGTTCCAGTCAGTCCCGTTCGGACCATCGTAGAGCGTATTGCCGTCGTAAAACTCAAACTTAAACCCGTTATTCTGCGAGCCGTCTTCCAGGTCGCCCCCCACCGACGCGTGAACGAACAGACTGTTCCAGCCCTTCACACGTCCTTTTTCGGTCGCCGTCAGGTTATCCCAGACACTGATGCCGCTGATGCCCACCACACCGGGTTGCCCATTACCGAGGGTCGCGCTGCCACCGCGAGTTGGGTCGGTGGGATTTGACGGATTAGTCGGGGCGGCCGGGTTAGGGTCGTTGGCCGCCGGAACGTCGGCCGGGCTGGTGCAACCCGCCAGCAGGATTAGAAACAGGAGCTTTTTCATGAGTTAAAATCAATGACGGGTTGAAATTGCCCGGATTGATCGGCGCTCACAATACGGCCTCGACCAACGACCGTTTGAATCGACAAACAACCGGTCACTTTGAGCAACCGGTTAATTTATAATCAAAAAAGCGCCTATATTTGAGTAACTGACTGTTTGCTAAGGCAATGCCCCACAATACCCATTCCTGCGTTATTGTCGATGATAACGAGATTGACCGGCTGACCGCTTTGGCGCACGCCCGGCAGTACCCGCTGCTCGACATTATCGGGGTGTTTGCGTCGGCCACCGAAGCCTTACCCGTCGTGCAAAACCAGCCGGTCGACGTGCTGTTACTCGACGTCGATATGCCCGGCCTGAGCGGGCTGGACCTGCGGGCGAGTCTGATGCAGGTGCCGGTTTGCGTATTTATTACGGCTTACCCGGACTATGCGGCCGAAAGTTTTGCGGTCGACGCCTTCGATTACATCGTGAAACCCATCCGGGCCGAGCGATTCAGTCACGTGATGGCCCGCATTCAGGCGTTTTTCGACCTGACCCGAAAGGCGCAGTTGTTCGACCTGAGTTTGGGGGTCGATACGGTGTTTATCAAGGATGGTCACCAGCAGATTAAGGTAAACCTGTACGAAATTGTGTATCTGGAGGGGCTTAAAGACTATACGCGTATCGTGACGGCCACTCAGCAGTACACGGTGCTGTCATCCATCGGCAATCTGGTACAGGAAGTAGCGTTTCAGTCGTTTCTGCGTATTCACCGCAGCTACGCCGTACAGCGGCACTATATTGATCGGATTGACGCCCAGCAGGTTCACGCCCAGCAGTTTACGTTACCGATTGGCCGGAGTTACCGGGCGGCACTGAATGGGATTAACCCGCAGCAGACCAACCGATTTGCCTGATTACGTCGACAAAGCCATTTGAGCCAATGCGTACTTTTCTAATCCTGCTTTTTCTGTTGCTGACCGCCCCGGTACTGGCGCAGAAGCAGGGGCGTGTGCTTATCGACTCGTTAGTGGCCGAACTGCCTAAAGCCGCCAACGACACCGTGAAAGGGCGGCTGTACCGGGTTATTGCCGATGAATATTTTTTTGTTAGCGTCGATCAGGCGCTGCATTACAGCCGGTTAGGGTTGCAGCACACTACCCGCATGAACTGGCAACGGGGCATTGGGGTGTTCAATAGTTACCTGGGCCGGGCCTACAGCGATAAAGGCAACTACGACTCCTGCCGACACTATCTTCTAAAAGCGATTGCGATCTACAAAACACTGGGCGACACCTGGAATCTGTCCAGCACCACCAATAACCTCGGGGTGGCCGAACACAATATCCGCTCTAATTACCCAGCCGCTACGCGCTACTATTTTGAAGGATTAAAATACGCCGAGGCCAACCGCGATAACTACCTAATTGGCATCGGCCTCGACAATGTTTCGGAGATTTATCGGATTCAGAAAAACTACCCCAAAGCCCTGCAATTTGGTCGGCGGTCGCTGGTCCTGCGGCAGCAACAACGCAACCCCGACATCAACGCTCGGCGCGAACTGGCTGGTTCACTAAGTAGTATGGCGGCCCTGTACACGCTAATGGAAGATTGGCCCAAAGCCCGGCAATATGGGTTGCGGGCTTTAGTTGAACATCAGAAAGTGGGCAACCAGGAAGGTCTGGCCAAAACTTACGGCAACCTGGCCATTGCCATGCAGAGCGATTACCGCCGAAAAATCGACTACGCGCTGAGGGCCAAACAACGCTGGGACAGCTATAATCCGCGAAACCTTAATGCCGTCAGCAACTTAGCGAACCTCGGCGTGGCCTATTTCGATCTGGTGCGCCACCCCAGCCCCAGTACGGCTACTATCCAGCCCACCGACCGGACCGCCCGACTGCAATTGGCCAAGCGATATCTGACCGACGCCATCCGGCTCAGTAGCGACAAGGGTGAGGTGGGCGATCTGGCTCATTTTCGGGGAAATCTGGCCGAATTACAGGCACTAACGGGTAACTATAAGGGCGCTTACGAGAACTTTCGGGCGTATCAGGCCGTGCAGGATTCACTGTATTCGCAGGAGGCCAAGAACAAGATTGCCGGGCTGGAAGGAAAGCGCGAAATTGAACTCCGCGATAAACAACTCGAAATCAACCGGCTGGCTATTGCCGGGCAGCAACGCCAGCAATTAGCTCTGCTGGTGGGCGTCGGGCTGTTGCTGGTGATTGGGGGGCTACTGTACTGGCAAAGCCGCACCCGTAAACTGACCAATACGACCCTACTCCACCTGAATCAGGAACTCGATGAGGCCAATCAGGTAAAGACCCGGTTCTTCGCCATTCTGAGCCACGATTTGCGCGGCCCCGTTGCTAACCTGATTAATTTTCTGCACCTCCAGCGCACAAGTCCCGACCTGCTGCCCCCCGATCAGGTAGCCCGCCATCAGCAAACCGTTACCGAAGCCGCCGAGGGCCTGCTCGATACGATGGAGTCGATGCTGCTCTGGAGTAAGGGGCAGATGCAGCAATTTAAACCCGACGTAAAAGTCATTCCCGTCGAAACGCTGTTCAATTACCAGCAACGGCTTTTCGCCAACGTACCCAACGTGCGGTTCAGTTTCGACGCCCCCGACGGATTGCAGGTAGCCACCGATGAGGACTACCTCCGCACCATTATGCAAAACCTGACCAGCAACGCCATCAACGCCCTGAAAAACAAGCCCGGCCGCATCGGCGGTGATGCGGCCGGTTCGCCGGAGCGATTCCGACCGGCCCACATTCAGTGGCAGGCTCGGTCCGAAAACGGGCGGGTAGTGCTGACCATCCGTGATAATGGCCCCGGTATGTCGGAGGATCAACTGAGCGCTTTGTACACCAACGACGCGGCTATCAGCGGCAAAAGCGGGCTGGGACTGCACCTCATCCGCGATTTAGCCCGCGCCATCGCCTGCCAGATCAGTGTCCGGTCAGAGCAGGGAACCGGTACCGAATTTCGGCTGGCGTTGGCGTGAAAACCGACAAACGCCCGTTAATAAGCCCGCGCAAACACGACCCGGCCTTTGGACGGTTTGCCAGAGTAGATGCAAACGCCGTCTTCGGCTTCCTGATCCAACGGAATGCACCGGATGGTGGCTTTGGTGGCTTCTTTGATGGCGTCTTCGGTTTCGGACGTGCCGTCCCAGTGTGCCACCAGGAAACCGCCCTTTTCGAGCTGCTCCTCAAACTCCTGCAACGTATCGACCCGGAACGTGTTGGCCTGACGGAACGCGTACGCCTTGTCATAAATAGCCTGCTGAATGTCGTCTAACAGCGTTCTGATGCGCTCAGTAAGCCCGTCGAATGGTACCGTTTCTTTGGTTTTAAGGTCGCGCCGGGCAATTTCGACAGTGCCGTTTTCCAGGTCGCGTCCGCCCATCGCCAGACGAATTGGAACGCCCCGCAGTTCGTACTCGGCAAATTTCCAGCCGGGCTTGTTAGCGTCGGAATCGTCGTACTTGACTGAGACGCCCGCCTTTTTCAATTCCTGAACCAGCGGTTTGATTTTAGTCGAAATGGCTTCCAACTGCTCATCGGTCCGATAGATGGGCACAATTACCACTTGGATGGGCGCCAGTTTTGGGGGCAGCACCAGCCCATCGTCGTCGGAGTGGGCCATGATGAGCGCCCCCATCAGACGCGTCGACGATCCCCACGACGTTCCCCAAACGTACTCCAACGTGTTCTGCTTGTTCAGAAACTGCACGTCGAAGGCCTTCGCGAAGTTCTGACCCAGAAAATGCGACGTACCCGCCTGTAGCGCCTTGCCATCCTGCATCATGGCTTCGATGCACAGCGTATCAACGGCCCCGGCGAAGCGCTCATTGGCGGTTTTTGTGCCCCGGATAACGGGCATCGCCATCCATTCTTCAGCAAATCGGGCGTAGATGTCCAGCATCTGACGCGTTTCAAACTGGGCTTCGGCTTCAGTGGCGTGGGCCGTGTGCCCTTCCTGCCACAGAAACTCGGTCGTGCGCAGAAAAATCCGGGTGCGCATTTCCCACCGCACCACATTGGCCCACTGGTTGATGAGCAGTGGCAGATCGCGATAGGACTGAATCCAGTTTTTGTAGGTACTCCAAATCACGGTTTCGGACGTGGGCCGAACAATGAGTTCTTCTTCGAGTTTGGCGTCGGGGTCAACAATAACGCCCGACCCGTCTTCGGCGTTTTTGAGCCGGTAGTGCGTCACCACAGCGCACTCTTTGGCAAACCCCTCGACGTGGGAGGCTTCTTTACTCAGAAACGATTTGGGAATGAACAGCGGGAAATAAGCATTCTGGTGATCGGTTTCCTTAAACATATCGTCTAAGGCCCGCTGCATTTTTTCCCAGATTGCAAACCCGTACGGCTTAATGACCATGCAGCCGCGCACGGGAGAGTTCTCAGCCAGATCGGCCCGTTTCACTAATTCGTTATACCACTCAGAGTAGTTTTCACTACGGGACGGAATTGCTTTTGCCATGTTGGGTGTGACCGATAATGGAGTGCGTCCAAAATCTTTTTCTAACTGAATTAAACCATTCGATTCTAATCAGAATCTAATAAGTGAAAAGTTGCAAAGATAGGTTTTTATCCTATTTTTGTAATCAAACAACCCGGTCTCGTGTTTATGTATATGAGACGGTGCATGTCACAGCTTTTACGATAAATCCCCTTTGCTAAATGAAAACGCAACAGTCATACCGCTACCTGACACTGGCCGCGCTGATGGGTCTCTGGAGTTGTTCTTCCAGCCGTCAGACCGCCCAGAATGTCGGTGAAATGGACGATTTGTACGCGAACTCGACCAATGCGGCCGTGTACGCGAGCACGTCGTCGGATGTGTCTACGGTAGCGCAGCGGCCCAGCCGTCAGCAACAACGCGAGGAGCGTCTACAGCGGTTGTCCCGCAACGACAATCCGGAGTACTCCGACGAGCAGCAGGGCTACAATGCCAACTCCGATGAGTACTATACGGAGCTGAGCGCCCGCAAACTCAACCGGGGTCTGTCGCCCGATCCGGGCTGGAACGATCAGGCTGACTACAATTCCGGCTTCGTTAATGGCTACAATGCTGCCAGCACGTCGGCTTATAGCTGGAATCGCTGGGGTTTCAACAACACCGGTTTCTACAGCGGTCTGGGCCTTGGCTTAGGACTGGGTGGCTTTGGCGGCTGGGGCGGTGGCTTCAATCGCTTCGGTGGCGGATTCTATGATCCGTTCTACTCACCTTTCTACGGCAACTCATTTGCCTACGGTGGTTTTGGTGGGTACGGCGGTTATGGAAACGGGTTTTATGACTCGTTCTACAACCCTTACTACGGTGGTGGATTTGGTGGCTACAACTCGTTCTACGGCGGTGGCTTTGGCGGTTGGGGCGGTGGCTATGGCCGACCAGTAATCGTTAACAATGTTATCGTGAGAGGTGCCGATCCGTACCGCAACCGGAACTACTCGCCGAGTAATGCCCGCTCGGCAGGGCGTTATGCATCTGATTTCGACAACTCGGCCCGCACCTACAACCCGAACGGTGGCGGTCGGCGTGGCAGCAGCAACCCGGCTTCTGCAAGCAACGGCACATACAGCAATAACCGGGGCAACAACAGCGGTTACTATTCCCGTCCCGGCAACAGTAGTCGCGGTAGCTACTATTATGATAATGGTACCAGCAGCAACGGTCGGTCGGCTAATACGAACCCCGGTTCATCCGTAAATTCAACACCAACTGTTAACAGCAATAGCGACTATTATGCTCGTCCCCGGCAAAGTTCACGCGGTAGCTACACGCCTTCAGAAAGCAGCAGTGGTGGCAGAAGCAGCTATAGCCAACCGTCTCCGTCCTACCAAAGTCAGAGCCGGGGTAGTTACAGCCAGCCATCGCAGAGCAGCAGTCAACCGTCGTATCAAAGCCAAAGCCGGAGCAGCTACAGTCAGCCATCGCAGAGTTATAGTGCGCCCGCAGCCAGTGCGCCTTCGCCCAGCTACAGTAGCGGCAGCAGCAGCTCGTCAGGTAGTTCATCGGGCGGTAGCCGCTCAAGTGGCGGTAGCTCCCGTGGCCCACGATAGACAGTATTCGATTAACAATTAATAAAAAATCCCCGCTGATACTGACAATTAGCGGGGATTTTCGTTTTTACTAAACGAAAGACCACTCCGGCCATTAAACGTTTTATCGGTTCGTTATTCTAACCAATGGTTACAGGTCTGTACTCTTCGATTTATCTGGAAATCATGAAAAAATTGTTCACGTGCGCAGCAACGTTAGCGTTGCTCTCCCACATAGGCTACGCGCAGGGACCGGCCGCTGATTATGCTGACGACGCTTTCCGGTTCTCTGATTTCACACAAAGTGGCACTGCCCGTTTTCGTGGTCTTGGCGGCAATCATTCGGCACTCGGAGGAGACGCCAGCAACCTGTTCGGCAATCCGGCTGGGTTAGGTTTTTATAACCGTTCCGAACTGAGTTTCAGCCCATCGCTTAATCTGGCCAATAACCAGAGCACATTTTTAGGGGCGCAAACAACCGGCAATCAGGGTAAGGTTAGTATTGGTCAGTTTGGAGCCATATTAGCGGGAAGAAACGACAACGGTACCCGACGCTGGCGCCGGACGGCGTTGGGTATTACCTATTCGCAATCGGTAAACTTCCACGATTATATTGACGCACGCGGCCGGAATCTCAATCCCAACTCCTCAATCGCGCAAACGTATGTCAATGCGGCAAACGATGAAGCCTACAGCGAAACTGATTTGGATAACGACTACGATCCATCGACAAATCAGGTTTCGTTCAGGGAAGCAGCCGCCTATCGGTTGTTTCTAATCAATCCGACCGACATACCGGCGCAAAACTATTCGGGGCCACCGTACACCCGCTTCGACGCGAATACGCCTAAAGAGCAGCGGGCGACTATCAGCCGGTCGGGTGCTCATTCGCAATGGTCGCTGGCCTACGCGGGTAATTTAGATGATAAGTTGTATGTGGGTGCGTCGGTTGCACTGACGCGGTTACGCTACTCTTCGGAATTCATATTTACCGAAACGCCCATCGGCGGCCGGACATTTGCAAATTATGGTCAAACCAACCGATTTGATGTGTCGGGTAGTGGATTTAACGCGACGTTGGGTCTGATTTACAGACTCAACAGTCAGTTACAAGTGGGTGCAACCGTTGTTTCACCGTCCGTTGGTAGTGTTAGAGAAACGTTTAGTCAGCGACTATCCGCCGTTGCTAATGACCCGGCGCTGCAATTGCAAACCAATAGCATCGATGTTGTCACCCCTTTTGACAATTTCGAGTATACGCTGCAAACTCCATTGCGGGCATCCGGTGGGTTGACCTACTTTATTGGGGGTGGTAAAATCGGATTTGTAACGGCTACGGCAGAATACGTAGGTTACTCGGGTATGCGGGTCCGGACGTCCTATTTCGACACCCAACTGGATAACACCGATTTTAGAAACGATGTGCAGGGGGCGGTTAAGGAAACGTACCAGAACGTACTGAATGTGCGCGGTGGTGCTGAATTTCGGCTGGGCCTGCTTCGACTCCGGGGTGGTGTTGCTTACCTACCCAGTGCTTACAAACTTGATCTGGACCGGGTAGCGCGGGCAGACCGGGACAAAGTGCTGATTTCGGGTGGCTTAGGCGTTCGTAACGAGCGTTTCTTTGCGGACCTGTCCGGTTCCTATATAACGACTAAATCAGGATTTTCTCCCTACCAGCTTCCTACCGACGTGGACACGCCCACCGTTTTAACCAGTAATCGCAATGCGAATGCAACGTTATCCATCGGCGTGTTCTTTTAAGCAATGAAAGAGGAGGGCGTCAACTTTGCCAAAGCTTCAGAGCTTTGGCAAAGTTGACGCCCTCCTCTTTTACAACCACTCCCCCACCTGCCTGAGGATCTCCTCTTCGTCCGGTTCTCCCGGAATGCAAATGTTGGCCTGGGTATAGAATGACAGGCGAGTCTCGTAGCGCTCCTGTAGACTGCGGAGCAAATCAGGATTGTCAGGGCTATACAACGGACGGTCATGCTGGGCGTGAGCAACCATCCGACTGTGAAGCACCGCCACCGGCACATCCAGGAAGACAGAGACGCCCGTAGCGTTGATGTAGCTCATGTTATCGTGAAAGCAGGGCATGCCGCCACCGGTGGAGACTACTAAGCTGCTACCGGGCCGGATTGTCCGCAGCACCCGCCGTTCGGCTTCCCGAAAATAAGCCTCACCCGCCTGCGTGAAGATGTCGGCAATTGACCGGCCCTCCTGGCGAACGATGAGCCGGTCGGTATCTATGAACCGGTAGTGGAGCGCATCGGCAATGCGCTTACCCAGCGTACTCTTGCCGGAAGAAGGCATACCGATGAGGAAGATGTTTTTCATGCAATAAAGAGCGAAAGAGCGAATGAGTGAAAGAGCGAAAACGCCAGATGGTTTTCGCTCTTTCACTCATTCGCTCTTTCGCTCATTTTACTTTTTCAAGTACCTCTGCCGCGTCCGGCGTGGTGTTGTAGTGCCACTTACCGCGCACAACGCCGTCTTTCAGGAGCCACGTACCGGGATTCGACCGCATGATGGTTTTTAGTACGGTTGCGTCTACCTTATAATGCTTGAGCGGCAATTGGTACTGCGCCCGAAACGCGTCGATTTCCTCGTCGCTGACCGAAGTCAGCATATACGTTTCGATGGAAGAACCCTTCAACTTCCCGACTAAGGAACGAATGGCGGGAATACTGCCCGCATCGATGTCTTTGGTGTTCTTTACGACAACAAAAAGTTTATTACCCACAAACGTCTGTTGGGTAAAGTCGCCCTCCAGATTGTCGTTCCAAACGCGATAGTCAGTGATTTTTGGCTTGGCGCTTTCGTTAATCAGCACCATTTCTTTAAACTTATACGTGGTATCGGTTGGATACTGCTCAAAGGATTTTGTGTTCCCGTTTTTCTCCATGATGTATTTGTAACGCAGCGGCTCCGACGGTTTCATCTGCGCCGGAATACTCTTGCCAACAGCATAGGGCAGCAAATCGAGCGGAGGAAGAAATTCAATAGCGTAAATACCCAGCCCCAGCGTGAACACCGTTACCAACCCAACGAACCAGCCGTTGTTGCGGGGGGTGATGCGGTTACGATGACCGATAATGAACAGAATCAGTACGGTTAGCACAACGTCTTTACCGAACGACGTCCAAGGCTTGAGTTTGATGGCGTCACCAAAACAGCCACAGTCCGTTACGCGGTCAAAGTAAGCCGAATAGAACGTCAGAAACGTGAAGAATACGATCAGAAAGAACAGCAGCCAAACTGTGACCTTAGGTTTGTAAGAAACCATCAGCGCCACGCCGAGGATAATTTCAGCCGCGCAGAACAGCACCGACATCGTCAGTGTGAGCGGCACTAAGGCCATGAAGAAATCATGCAGGAACGGCAGATCCTGGGCGAAAACTTCAAAATATTCTTCAAACTTAATCTGCGTCCCAACGGGATCGTTGAGCTTGATGAGGCCGGAGAAAACAAAGACAGTACCCACCAGAAAGCGGGCAATCCGGGCCGCCCAGAGCATGGGTGGCGTTCCGGTTTTTAGTTTAGGTGGTGTTGCAGTTATGTTCATCGTACTTTTTGACAGGATTAGAGGATTAACGGGATAATAACGGACAGCAGTAACAGGCTGTCAATCCGCAACGGCGGCCCGGCTATAATCCTGTCGGAGATAAATTCATCTTGATCAAACAAAAAACGGCGTAGTTAATCATATCCATATAATTGGCCTCAACACCTTCCGAAACCAAGGTGTTTCCCCGGTTATCCTCAATCTGCTTGGTACGCATCAGTTTCATCAGAATAATGTCGGTCATCGAACTCACACGCATGTCGCGCCAGGCCTCGCCGTAGTCGTGGTTCTTGGCAAACAGCAACTCAATAACCCGGCCAATCTGTTCGTCGTAGAGCTGTTCGAGTTCATTAGCCGGAATGTCAATGCGTTGCGGTCGGAAGGCCCGCTCCGGCGTACCGGCATCCACGTCGTTACGTTCGTGGGCTAATTCCATCTGAATCAGGGCCATAACGCAGTAGTTGATGATCCCGACGAACTCCGGCTCGACACCTTCGCCCACTTTGCTCACGCCCGTTTCCTGCAACGTTCGGATGCGCTGGGCTTTAATAAAAATCTGATCGGTGATGCTGGGCAAGCGCAGAATTCGCCAGGCGGTGCCGTAGTCTTTATTCTTTTTGAGGAACAAGTCCTTGCAGCGCTGAACAATCTGCCGATATTCGGTTTCGGTATTCACAGAGATTAAGTCAAGTCAGTTGGTCAGTCGGCGAGTTAGTCAGTTCAACGCGCGTCAGCACTCAGTAACTGACCGACTGGCTAACTAACCAGCTATTTTAATGTCGAAAGTTACGAAAAAAATGCTGGGCGGCATCTCGCTGGGCGGCACTCCGCTTCGGCGGCACACCCTGAACTGCCGGGGGCGGCTGGTTGACCTGACCGTGCCCGCCGTGATGGGCATTTTGAACGTGACGCCCGATTCGTTCTTTACCGGCAGTCGGGTAGCCACCGAAAAAGCGGTTGAAACGGCACGTAAAATGCTGGCCGACGGAGCCACGTTCTTAGACATTGGCGGCTACTCGACCCGTCCCGGCGCGGCCGACGTTAGCCCCGGCGAAGAAGCTGACCGAGTGCTTCCCGTCATCGAAGCCATCCTGAGCAGTTTTCCTGATACGCTCATTTCGATTGACACGTTTCGGTCATCGGTAGCGCGACAGGCCATTGACGCCGGAGCGAGCCTGATCAACGACGTGTCGGGCGGTACGCTTGACTCAGCTATGTTTTCCACGGTTGCCAGCCTGCCGGGCGTTCCGTACGTGTTGATGCACCTCCGGGGCACACCCCAGACCATGCAGTCGCTGGCGACCTACGGGAACGTAGTGACGGAGGTGATTGATGAATTAGCCGCTCAATTAGCTGCCTTGAGGGCATCAGGTGTCAATGATATTATTTTAGACCCCGGTTTTGGGTTTGCCAAGACACCCGCTCAAAATTTTGACTTACTGAGCAACCTCGATGCGTTGAGCCTGTTCAGCGAACCGATTTTAGTAGGAATCTCGCGCAAAGCGACCATCTGGAAAACGTTGGAAATCAGTGCCGATGAAGCGCTTAACGGCACTACCGTACTGAACACAACCGCACTCCTGAAGGGGGCGGCCATTCTGCGGGTCCACGACGTACGGGAGGCCGTCGAAGCGGTGAAATTGACGCAGAAACTAACTTTTTTTTAGGGCACTAATTGCGATTTTGGAATTGAAAACGTACTTTTGCATTCCCAAATCGGGGAAATGATCTGGTAGCTCAGCTGGTAGAGCAATACACTTTTAATGTATGGGTCCTGGGTTCGAATCCCAGCCGGATCACTAAAAATAGGAAAGCCGCTCATTTGAGCGGCTTTTTTTGGTTAAAACCCGATATATACCCTTTAGAAACATACAGAAACAAGCACATAAGTAAGCCTTATATTGACTTTCAAAGAACGATTATAATCAAACTGATAATCAACGGAAATTGCTATCTAATTCCGTAAAAAAGCACTTTTGCCAAATATTTTTTGTATTATATTGCGTGACTTTGCCATATACACTCGTCAGCCCGGCTGTTAACTTCTGATTCGATTACCCCGCCGTGGTCAGTATAAATGTGAATTTTACTAAATCAGTCGACCTTTTTTGCCATTTTAATAAAAAATGGCAAAAACATCGGCATAACCCAACACTGTTACGACCATGTCTGATCAGGTTGACCAAGTAACGCCCTCGGTAGCAAACGCGTCTACCACCGGCCTCTACCGCCCCGAATTTGAACATGACAACTGTGGCATCGGCTTCGTGGCCCATATTAAAGGCCGCAAGTCCCACCAAATCGTGTCCGACGCGCTTCAGATGCTCCGGCGTATGGAACACCGGGGGGCCGTTGGCGCTGAAGGGAATACCGGCGATGGTGCGGGTCTGCTCATCCAGATTCCGCACGAGTTCTTCCTAGACGAAACCCGCAAGTTAGGTATTCACCTGCCCTCTGCCGGAGAATACGGCGTTGGCATGGTTTACTTTCCGAAAGACGTGTGGCTACGCGAAGAATGCCGGGCCGTGCTGAACCGAAAAATGAAACGGCTGGGCCTGGAACTGCTTTGTTACCGCGTGGTGCCGGTTAACAACGGCGAACTCGGCACTGGATCGCGCTCCTGCGAACCACAAATGGAGCAGGTATTTATTAAGCGCCCGGCCGACATTACCAATACCGACGATTTTGAGCGTAAACTTTATATTCTGCGTAATTACAGCACCCGCATTATCAACGAAACGGTAGCAGACGTCGACCATTTTTACTTCTCGTCGCTCTCCTGCCGGACCATCACCTACAAGGGGCAATTGACGACGCTTCAACTCGAACCGTACTTTCCCGATCTTCAGCACGAAGACGTTGTTTCGGCCCTCGGTGTGGTGCATTCGCGGTTTTCGACCAATACGTTCCCCTCGTGGAAGCTGGCTCAGCCGTTTCGCTATATTGCCCACAACGGCGAAATTAATACCGTGCGCGGCAACGTCAACTGGATGAAAGCCGCCGAAGGCCTGCTCGAATCGGCGAACTTCACCAAGGACGAGATGGATATGCTCCTACCCATCTGCGACCCAAAACAGTCCGATTCGGCTAACCTCGACAACGCCATTGAGTTGCTCGTTATGAGCGGGCGGTCGCTGCCGCACGTGATGATGATGCTGATTCCCGAAGCCTGGGACGGCAACGAGCAGATGGACCCCGTTCGGAAAGCCTTCTACGAGTACCACGCGGCCCTGATTGAGCCGTGGGATGGCCCGGCGTCAATCTCCTTCACGGACGGCCGTATTGTGGGCGCTACCCTCGACCGGAATGGCCTGCGTCCGTCGCGGTTTTGGGTCACTAACGAAGACATCGTTATTATGGCGTCGGAGGTAGGCGTTCTGGACATCGACCCGGCAAAAGTGGTGACGAAAGGCCGGTTGCAGCCGGGCAAAATGTTCTTGGTCGACATGGAGCAGGGTCGCATTGTGGCCGATGAGGAAATTAAAGAGCAAATCAGTTTGCGCCAGCCGTATCAGACGTGGCTGAACGAAAATAAAATCAGGATTCAGGACCTCGAAGCACCAATCAGGACCTACAGCCACTACGACCCGATTAAACTGATGCGGATGCAGCAGGCGTTCGGATTCACGTCCGAAGATCTGCGGATGATTCTGGGGCCTATGGTCGAAACGGGTAAGGAAGCCCTCGGCTCGATGGGCACCGACGTGCCATTAGCCGTTTTGTCGGAGCAAAGCCAGCACCTGAGTCATTACTTCAAGCAGTTGTTCGCGCAGGTGACAAACCCGCCCATCGACTCCATTCGGGAACGGTCCATCATGTCGCTTATTTCGTTCGTCGGGGCCACGTATAACCTGCTCAGCGAATCGCCGGAACACTGTCGGCAGGTGGAACTCGACCAGCCGGTGCTGACAACGCCTGAGTTCGACAAACTGCGGTTTATTGACCGGCCAAAATTCCAGGCCAAAACGATCAACTGCCTGTTCACGGCCGACGGGCAGGGCAAATCGCTCGAACGTGCCCTTGACCGCATTTGCCGCTACGCCGAAGATGCCATTCAGGACGGGTATTCGATTTTGGTGTTGTCGGACCGCGCCATCGACTCCAGCCACGCCCCTATTCCGTCGCTGCTGTCCACGTCGGCCATTCACCACTATTTAATCCATCGCGGGTTGCGTGGTAAGGTCGGTATCGTAGTTGAAGCGGGCGACGTTTGGGAAACGCACCACGTCGCCACACTCATCGGCTATGGCGCGTCGGGCGTGAATCCGTACATGGCGTTCGAGACGATTGCCAACATGAAGGAACGCGGGCTGTTGCAGGTTGATTACGACCTTGACAAGCTCTACAAAAATTACGTCAAAGCAGTCAATGGCGAATTGCTCAAAATCTTCTCCAAGATGGGCATCTCAACGCTCCAGTCGTACCAGGGCGCAATGATTTTCGAGTGCCTGGGTCTGAACGAAACCGTTGTCAATCGTTATTTCACCGGTACCGTGTCTCGCATCGGCGGGATGGGGTTAGACGAAATTGCCTGCGAAATTAAAATCCGGCACTGCGTCGCGTTTCCCGACATGCCCGTGCTGGCACCCCGGCTCGAAGTGGGCGGTATCTACCAGTGGAAACAGCGGGGCGAAAAGCACATTTTTAACCCCGACACGATTCACCTGCTCCAACAATCGACGCAGCGGAACGATTATTCGCTGTTTAAGAAATACTCGAAGCTGATTGACAATCAGGACAAAAGTGCGATCACGTTGCGCGGTCTGCTGAAGTTCAAAAAAGGAACAGCCGTTCCAATCGATGAGGTTGAACCCGTTGAAAGCATCTTCAAACGGTTTGCCACGGGAGCCATGTCGTTCGGGTCCATTTCGTGGGAAGCGCATACTACGCTGGCCATTGCCATGAACCGCATCGGCGGCAAAAGCAACTCTGGGGAAGGCGGTGAGGATGAACTGCGCTACAAGCCCCTACCCAACGGCGACAGCATGAATTCGGGCATTAAGCAGGTGGCATCGGGCCGGTTTGGGGTCACGAGCCACTACCTGACCAACGCCCGCGAGCTGCAAATTAAGATGGCACAGGGAGCCAAGCCCGGCGAAGGAGGCCAACTACCCGGCTTCAAAGTGGATGACTGGATCGGTCGGACGCGGCACAGCACACCGGGCGTCGGGCTGATTTCGCCCCCACCCCACCACGACATTTATTCGATTGAAGATCTTGCCCAACTCATCTCCGACCTCAAAAACGCCAACCGCGACGCCCGCATCAGCGTCAAGTTAGTGTCGGAAGCGGGCGTTGGAACCATTGCCGCCGGGGTTGCCAAAGCCCACGCCGACCATATCCTGATTTCGGGCCACGACGGCGGCACAGGAGCCTCTCCCCTGTCGAGCATCCGCCACGCGGGTTTGCCGTGGGAACTGGGGCTGGCCGAAGCGCACCAAACGCTGGTTCGGAACAAGCTGCGGGGGCGCGTAACGGTGCAGGCCGATGGACAGATGCGCACCGGCCGGGACTTAGCCATTGCGGCCCTGCTCGGTGCCGAAGAGTTCGGCGTGGCCACGGCCGCGTTGGTGGCTGCGGGCTGCATTATGATGCGCAAGTGTCACCTGAATACCTGCCCGGTGGGCGTGGCCACGCAGAACAAGGAACTCCGCGCCCTGTTTACCGGTAAGCCGGAGCACGTCGTGAGTATGTTCACGTTCCTGGCGATGGAACTGCGCGAGATCATGGCCGAACTGGGTTTCCGAACCATCAATGAGATGGTTGGTCAGGCGCAGATGCTCGAACTCCGCCCCGACCTGCCGCACTGGAAATACAAAAACATTAACCTCGACGCCCTGCTCTACAAACACCCGACGAACCTCGACGTGGCCCTCTACAAGCAGGAAGAGCAGAATCATTACTTAGACGAGGTGCTAGACCGCAAACTAATTGAGATAGCGAAACCCGCGCTGGACTCGGCGGAGTCAGTTTATGCGGAGTTCCCGGTGCAGAACATCGACCGGAGCATTGGGACGATGTTGTCGAACGAAATCTCCAAGCTGTACGGCGGACCGGGTCTGCCCGACAGCACGATTCACATCAAGCTGCGCGGCACGGCGGGGCAGAGTTTTGGGGCTTTCGCCACGGCGGGCATTAAACTCGAACTCGAAGGCGACGCCAACGATTACTTCGGCAAGGGTCTGTGTGGGGCGCAGTTGATCGTGTACCCGGACCGGGCGGCCCAGTTCAAGCCGGAAGAGAACAGCATTGTCGGCAACGTGTCGTTCTACGGTGCTACGTCGGGCGAAGCCTTCATTCGGGGCATGGCGGGCGAGCGGTTTGGCGTTCGCAACTCCGGCGCGAAGGTTGTGGTTGAGGGCGTGGGCGATCATGGTCTGGAATACATGACCGGTGGCTTAGCGATCATCCTGGGGCAGACAGGCCGCAATTTCGCAGCCGGAATGTCGGGCGGGGTGGCGTACGTGTACGATCAGGATGGCACATTTGCGGCCAAGGTGAACGGGGAAATGGTGAGCTTAGAAGAACTGAACGACGAAGACCACGGCATCGTGCGCGAGTACATCGAGAAGCACTTTGAGTATACCACCAGTAACGTGGCGCTGGCCCTGATGCAGGACTGGAACCGGCAGATCAGCCGGTTTGTGAAGGTGATGCCGGGCGATTTCCGCAAAGCATTAGCCGGGCGGGGCATCGCACTCGCCGATCATATCCGCGACAAAAACGCCGTTTATCAGGATATTACGGTGGATGTGACGCCGGGGTGAATCGATGAAGTTACCGAACACAGATAATGCCGATGTTCCTGACCGAAAGCTAACAAGCTACCTGTTAGATCACGCTCACCCACAAAATAAAGGTAAAGCCGCTTTTTACGAGATCGTAGGCTTTACTAAAGAAAACCCAGATCATCTCCGGGTGGCCTTACTAAGCCATGTACTCGCCAATGAGGTTGCAAAGATTATCGACACCGACTTTGGCATTCGGTATGTTGTTGAAGGCTGGATGGAATGTCCAAACGGCAAACAATATTCAATTCGATCCGTATGGTTTATTGCAAACGGCGAGGAAGTTCCTAAATTAGTAACAGCATATCCAAACTGAAACGATCATGATTAAGGAAAGTGATTTGGTCGCGCTGTTAGTTGATTTACCAGGTGCTGATTTAATACGTGGTGACGTTGGCACAGTTGCTATGGTTCACGGTGACCAGCAAGGCTTTGAGATTGAATTTGTTAATGCGAGTGGCAAGACAATCGCCGTAGAAACCCTTCATCAAAGTCAAATTAAGAAAATCAACCAGCAGAAAGCGATTTTACACGTTCCAGAAATGGAATTATGGGCATGAGATTTCACTGCCCAACCCCGTAGCATACAACCACAATGGGAAAACCGACCGGATTTTTAGAGTTTACGCGGGAGCTGCCCAAAAAGCGCGATCCGCAGGAGCGCATTCACGACTACAAAGAAATTGACGTGCCGTTCTCCGAGCAGGACTCCGGGCGGCAGGCTGCCCGCTGCATGGACTGCGGAACGCCGTTCTGCCACAGCGGCTGTCCGCTGGGCAACATCATTCCAGAGTTCAACGACGCGGTGTATGAGCAGAACTGGGCCTACGCCTACGAGATTCTGGCCAGCACCAACAACTTCCCGGAGTTCACGGGCCGCATCTGCCCCGCGCCCTGCGAAGCGTCCTGCGTACTGGGTATCAACAAACCGCCCGTTGCCATCGAGTTTATCGAGAAGTCAATTGCGGAAGTGGCTTTTGAGAAGGGTTACGTGCGGGCCAACCCACCCAAAGTGCGGACCGGCAAACAGGTTGCGGTCGTTGGTTCCGGCCCGGCTGGATTGGCGGCAGCGGCTCAACTGAACAAGGCGGGTCATATCGTGACCCTGTTTGAGCGGGCCGACCAGATCGGTGGCTTGCTGCGCTACGGCATCCCCGATTTCAAGCTTGAAAAGTGGACCATCGACCGTCGGTTGGCCGTTATGGAAGCCGAAGGTATTCTGTTCAAAACCGGCGTCAATGTCGGCGTGGACGTGAAAGCGGCCGATTTGATGGAGCAGTTTGACCTGGTGATGCTCACCGGTGGCTCGACCGTTCCGCGCGATTTACCCATTCCGGGCCGCGACCTGAAAGGCGTTTACCCAGCGATGGAATTTCTGAGCCAGCAGAACAAACGCAATGCCAACCGACCCGTGCAGGTCGATCATCAGGGGGTTCCCTACGGCGACGGCGACCTGTTGGCAACGGGTAAAAACGTGGTGGTTATTGGCGGTGGCGACACGGGTTCGGACTGCGTCGGGACGTCGAACCGGCACGGGGCCGCCAGCGTCACCCAGATCGAGCTAATGCCGATGCCTCCCAAAGATCGCGCGGCAAACACACCCTGGCCCAACTGGCCGATGATGCTCCGCACCAGTACCTCGCACGAAGAAGGCTGTGAGCGGCAGTGGTCGATCAATACCAAAGCGTTCATCGGCGACGAGAACGGCAATTTGAAAGCGTTGCGCCTGGTGGACTTGACGTGGCAAAATGAAGGCGGTAAAATGCAGATGGTCGAGTTGCCCGGCTCGGAGCGCGATGTCCCCTGCGAACTGGCGCTGCTGGCCGCTGGTTTTCTGCACCCGCAACACAATGGGCTGTTAGACGATCTTGGTCTAGAATATGACGAGCGCGGCAACGTGAAAACGACTAACTACCAAACCACAACTAACCCAAAGGTTTTTGCCGCCGGGGACATGCGCCGGGGACAGTCGCTGGTGGTGTGGGCCATCTCAGAGGGCCGCGAAGCCGCCCGAGCCGCCGATTGCTACCTCATGGGCGAAACCATCCTCGAAGCAAAAGCGGTGTCGATGCTGGAAGCGGTGTAAACAGCGATTTAAGCCATGAAGCGCGTTGAAAGTGATTTGTGCTGACGTTTTTTAAAGCGATAAACGATCCTGATGACTTAATTTGATGGTAACCATTAACGCGGATATCGTGTCGTGCAATCAATAAATTTTGTAACTTTTATATAGTTTAAATAAACATCAAGCCCGTATAGAATTAAGATTACTCAAATGAGCTAACTCTTTTCTCATTTAAGCCAGTCAGCGCAGCCATCAGCTAATACCTTTGACCTACCAAAGACAATGTTACTGGATATCAGTAACGGGTAGCTGAGGAATCCTCTTTTATGCAAGCGATTGGAAATTATTACCTCATTGACCGGGGAGCGTTTAACGTAGACCCCGAAGTAGTTTACACGACCAACTCTGGTCAGACGTACACCACCGACAGTTACGGTAAACAGATGGCAGGTCAGTCAATAACGTTCGACCCGGGTTCAAATGGCAACGTTCAAAACGGCTTCACGATAAAGCTGAAAGCTGCTGTACAAGCCGGTAAGGACAAAACTGCTGACGAATCATTTGAATATGAGTCGGGTAATCCCAATACGGCTAATTACGCCATAAGCGGAACTACTTTGTTTAACACACTAAAATTTTTGGGTGTAACGACCAGCGTTGCCGCTTCGGAACAGTTAGCTGCTGAATTTGTGGCCAGTGACGCTGATGTAGCCTAAGGCACAGAGTCAGTCGGTTCGCTAATTTGTCTGTTCAAGTACAGAAGCCGTTGGCATCAGGCCAGCGGCTTCGTCTGTTTTTAAGGTATATTAACCCACACACTGCCAAGCATAGGTTTACCTTTAGCGTGACCAATAAATTGCCCATGAAACTGGCTTCCCTGCTCATCATTAATCTGTTACTGACGATTGGCGCATTCGCTCAAAAAACGACGATCACGTTTCGCAATCCTGAAGACAGCGCCGTCAACTACTATATGACGGTCATGCCGGTTGGCCCGCCGAAAGGCTTGCTGGTTCTGCTGCCGGGGTATGGCGAACTCCCGGAATACGTATACACCGAAACCGACTTACCGAAAGAAGCAGCCCGGCAGGGTTTAGTAACCGTGATCGCTACGTTGCAGCAGGGTTTTCAATCGTTTTACGTCGACGATATCTCTCAGCAGACGCTCGGCGACGTGATTCAGGACGTGCAGACTACCTACAAACTCACGGGCAAAAAGCTGTACATCGGTGGATTCTCATTAGGTGGTAGTGGGGCCGTTCGATACGCAGAACGGGCGGCTGCCTCGGCAAATCTGCCCCGACCAAACGCCGTTTTTTCCATTGACCCACCGTTGGATTTTGTGCGGATGTACGACAGTATGCAGAAGGTGAAGCGCCAAAGCAAAGCGGATGTGGCTGTTAACGAAGCGACTTTCTTCACCGAACGGATGCGCCAGGAATTTGGGGGCGAACCGTCAAGCCATCTGAAAGAGTACCTTGCCAAGTCACCTTATTGCCACTCCGATACGAACCGGCGGAACCCTAACTTACTGGAAAACACACCAATTCGTTTAATCAGCGAACCGGATATTGAGTGGCAGATGACCGAACGAAATCGCGACCTGTACGATATGAACACGCTCGACTGCGTGGCCCTCATTACTTATTTGCGGGCGGGCGGTAATACGAAAGCGGTTTATGTGCAAACGTCCGGCAAGGGCTACCGCAAACAGCAAAAAGTTCGCAACCCCCATTCGTGGTCCATCGCCGATCCGAAGGCGACCGTAGCCTGGCTGTTGCGTCAGTAAATCGCCTTAACACCCCCGTAACACCGCGCAACGGAATCGGCTCTATATTTGTCGAAAACCCCCTCAACATGCGTGCTCTACTACCTTCGTTTCTACTGGTTTTCGCTTCGTTGCTGACGTTCGCTCAGGCTCCAAAACCAGCCCAGCCAACCCGCACATCAGCCACACAGCGGCTGACGCTCCCCAATGGCTGGAGCCTGACGCCCTATGGCCGCTCGTTGCCGCTGGGTGACTTGCCCCTCAACATGGCCGTTTCGCCCAACCGCAGCCGATTAGCAGTGACCAACAACGGGCAAAGCACGCAGACAATCCAGCTTATTGATATAAAGGGAGAGAAAACGCTGAGCGAAGTACCCATCACGAAATCATGGGTTGGTTTGCGCTTTACCCCGAACGGAAAACAGTTGCTGGCATCGGGCGGTAACGACAACCGCATCCTGATTTATGACGTGTCGGGCGACCAACTCATTAAAACTGACTCGGTCATATTGGGGCAACCCTGGCCCGTGCGAATTTCAGTGGCGGGTATCGAGACGGATAAAACCGGTAAAACACTCTACGCCGTCACGAAAGATGACAGTACGCTGTACGTCTGCGACCTAAGCGCAAAGCAGATCACGAGCCGGGTTAAACTGCCCGCCGAGGCCTACACCTGCCTGCGCTCGCCCGTGTCGGATGAACTGTTTATTTCGGTTTGGGGCGGGGAGAAAATCGTTGTCTACGATCCTAAACAGGGAAAACTAACCGGCGAAATTAAAACCGGGAGTCACCCCAACGACATGAAGTTTTCTCAGAGCGGCAACACGCTGTTCGTTGCAAACGCCAACGATAACTCGGTGTCGGTGATCGACGTAAAAACCCGCCGAGTGCTCGAAACGCTCAACACGGCCCTGTTTCCCGACTCTCCGGCGGGCAGTACGCCCAACGGTCTGGCCCTGACGCCGGACGGCAAGACGCTGCTCGTGGCCAATGCGGATAACAACTGTCTGACCGTGTTTGACGTAGCGAAGCCGGGTAAAAGCCGGTCAGTGGGATTCATTCCAACGGGCTGGTATCCAACGGCGGTAACGGTAGTCGGCAACAAAGTATTGGTCGCGAACGGCAAGGGCTTTTCCTCCCAGGCGAACCCGAACGGGCCCAACCCATTCAAGCGTCGCGAGTCCGGGACCGAATACATCGGCGGCTTGTTTAAGGGAACGTTGTCCATGTTTGAGCTTCCTAAACCGGCCCAGTTAGCGACGCTGTCAAAACAGGTTTACCAGAACACACCGTACACGAAGGAAAAAGAGAAAGTAGCCGTTGGCGAAGCAGGTGCATCGCCAATCCCCAAGAAAGTGGGCGAGAAATCATCGGCTATCAAATACGTTTTTTACATCATCAAGGAAAACCGAACCTACGATCAGGTGTTTGGCGATATGCCCGGCGGTAACGGCGACACTTCGCTGTGTTTGTTTCCCGAAAAAGTCACGCCGAATCAGCACGCCCTGGCCCGCGAGTTCGTGCTGTTAGACAACTTCTACGTCGATGCCGAGGTGAGCGCCGACGGCCACAACTGGAGCATGGCCGCTTACGCCACAGATTACGTCGAAAAAACCTGGCCCACGAGCTACGGCGGTCGGGGTGGTACGTATGACTACGAAGGCAGCCGACCGGTAGCGTATCCGAAAAAGGGATTCATCTGGGATTATTGCCAGCGGGCAGGACTGCGCTACCGCAGCTACGGCGAATTTGAAGCGTATTCCCGCAAGAAAGGCTCGGCCTTAGACGGTCGGTTTGCGCCCAACTATCCCGACTACAACCTGCGAATCAAGGACATTGACCGGGTCGAAGTCTGGAAAAAAGATGTCGATTCGCTCATCGCCATCAACGCCGTGCCGCACTTCAGCAGCATCCGGCTCGGCAACAACCACACCAGCGGAGCCAGAATTGGTGCGCCGACGCCCATTGCCCACGTTGCCGACAACGATCTGGCCGTTGGGCGGTTCATCGAACACCTCTCAAAAAGTCCCATCTGGAAAGAATCAGCCGTGTTTATCCTCGAAGACGATGCCCAGAACGGGGCCGACCATGTGGACGCCCACCGGTCGCCCGCGCTCGTCATCAGCCCCTACACGAAGCGCAGGCATGTGGAGCACACGATGTACTCGACCTCGGGTATGCTCAGGACGATGGAATTGATTCTGGGATTACCACCGATGAGCCAGTACGACGCGGCTGCCACGCCGATGTTCGCCTGCTTCACTAACACGCCCACCCTCACACCCTACACCCACATCCCGACCAGCGTGGACCTCGACGCCAAAAACACGGCCATGACCGAACCCGCCCGGCAGTCGGAGAAAATTGACCTGCGTTACGCCGACAAAATTGACGACCGGCTGTTCAACGAGATTATCTGGAAAGCCATCAAAGGCGAACACTCCGTGATGCCCGCACCGAAGCGGGGGGCGTTTCTGACGGTTGAAGCGGATGACGATGATGACTAAGCGCGTGTGAAAGCAGCGTAGCGTACTACCAATTCACAGGGCGGTAAGAACGGTAAAGCCGTTTTTGCCGCCCTTTTGAGTTAGCGTTGAAATTATGCGTATGTTCGGGTTCAACCCGATTCATGATGCTCAACCGATTCGATTTTATTCTTACCCTTTGTCTATTCGCCACGTACGGCTGCTCGGCTCAGCCTAATCAGCCGCTGAACGTACCCGGCCTCCAGCAACCCGTCGAGATTATTCGCGACCGCTGGGGCGTTAACCATATTTACGCTAAAAATGAGCACGATCTATTTTTTGCCCAAGGTTACTCGGCCGCTCAGGACCGGCTGTTCCAATTAGAAATCTGGCGTCGGCAGGCAACCGGCACCGTGGCCGAACTCCTCGGTCCGCAGGAGGTGAAGCGCGACATTGGTACGAGATTATTTCGGTTCCGACCCACGGCTGGCGACCTCGACACCGAACTCCGGCACTACCATCCGCGTGGTCCGCAGATTGTTCGGGCGTTTGTCGATGGTATCAACGCCTACATCACCAAAGCGCTGAAAACACCGGCTACGCTGCCCTTCGAGTTTCAGGTGCTGGACACAAAACCAGGCCTGTGGACGCCCGAAGTCGTCATCAGCCGCCATCAGGGACTGGCGTATAACGTCCGGGAAGAGTTGAACTACGGCCGGTTGGTCAAGCTCATCGGCCCCGACAAGCTGCGCGAGTTAAGCTGGTTTCATCCCAAAACGAAACCAAACGAACCGGATTTGACCCTGCACGTCAACGGCGACCAACTCTTTCAGCCAATTCTGGAACTGTATGAAGCCTTTCGATTACCACTCAAGTTTGGCGGACGCGCGACGAAGGCCGACGAGGACGAAGCCAGCCGAGACGACTACTTCAATAACGAGAAACAATATATCGGCTCCAATAACTGGATCATCTCCGGCAACAAGTCGAGCAGTGGCTACCCCATGCTGGCCAACGACCCGCACCGGGCGCAATCAACGCCGTCGCTGCGCTACTGGGTGCATCTGAACGCGCCGGGCTGGAACGTAGTCGGTGCCGGTGAGCCAACGCTGCCGGGTATTTCCATTGGTCACAACGACTATGGCGCTTGGGGATTGACGATTTTCGAGACCGACAATGAAGATCTGTACGTATACGAAACGAACCCGGCTAACCCCAACCAGTACCGCTACAAAGGCAAGGGTGCGGCAAGTAGCTGGGTGGCCATGAACGTGCTCACCGAAACCATTCCAGTAAAGGGTGGATCGCGCGTTGTGGCTACGCTGAAATATACCCGACACGGCCCGGTGGTGTTTGAGGATAAAGTGAACCACAAAGCGTATGCCGTGCGGGCTGGCTGGCTCGAAACGGGCTGTGCGCCGTATTTAGCCAGTTTGCGGATGAACCAGTCTAAGAACTGGACCGAATTCCGGCAGGCGTGTCTGTTTAGCCGACTGCCGGGCGAAAACATGATCTGGGCGGATAAAAGCGGCACCATTGGCTGGCAGGCGGTGGGTCAGTCACCAATCCGAAAAAATCATACCGGCTTGGTGCCGGTGCCGGGCGACGGCCGATTCGAGTGGGGCGGCTACCTGCCCATTCAGCAGTTGCCCAACAAACTCAACCCGCCCGAAGGCTACGTCGTCACGGCCAACAACAATCTCACCCCGGCTAATTTTCCAGTCCGCAACGCGATTGGCTGGACGTGGTCCGGGCCGAGTCGGGCGCACCGCATTGAGGAAGTACTGAACGACGGTAAACGCAAGAGCTTAGTGGATTTCATGGCCCTGCAAGCCGATTACTTGTCCATTCCTGCCCGGAAACTGGTACCACTGTTACAAAACCTGTCGTCGCCCAACGGCAGCACGGAACAGGCGCTGAGTTATTTGCGGAAGTGGGATTATAAGCTTGATCCCAGTTCGGTTCCGGCCGCGATCTACGTAGCGTGGGAGGATCAGCTAAAAAAGACGATAGCGCAGCAGATAATTCCCCAAGCGGCCCTACCCTACCTCAAAAGCCTTCCGACCAAGCGAATTATAGATGCGTTGTTGCCACCAACCGCCAGTCGCGACAGCCTGCTGCTCGTTTGCCTCGACCGCGCCGTGGCCGATTTGACCACCCGACTCGGGGCCGACCCAGACGACTGGTCCTACGGGCAGCGCAAAAACAAGCACATCACCATCACCCACCCGCTCAGCGACCTGGTCGAGCAGTCGATGCAGCAAAAAATAAACTTCGGTCCGGTGGCGCGGGGTGGTTATGGCGAAACCGTCAACGCAACGGCCAACAACCTCAACCAAACCCACGGGGCCTCGTTCCGAATTTTGGTTGATACGGAGGATTGGGACAAAACACTGGGTATTAACAGCCCCGGTCAGTCGGGCGACCCGGCCAGCCCCCACTACCGCGACCTGTTCCCGATCTGGGCCGAAAACGGGTATTTCCCGGTGTTTTTCTCGAAGGAGAAAGTCAAGTCTGAAGCCGAAAGCACGACGGTGCTGCGGCCGTAATTTTTGTCATGCTGAGGAAAGAAGCATCTTCTCAACCGACTGTTGTAGCCACCGAAGATACTTCGTTCCTCAGCATGACAAAGAAAGGTTCGTACTTTTGCCCCCGCTAAACCGCCACCGTTAGTGCGGTTAATGACTACATGGATATACAGGACGAAGTAAGCAGTGCCATTCAACGGGCCGTTGCTGCATTATATCAGCAGGAAATCGGCGACGTAGTTCTACAACCCACCAAAAAAGAATTCGAGGGAACGTACACCTTCGTTACGTTTTCCCTCACGAAAGCACTCCGTCAGGCACCGGCGCAAATTGGGCAAGCCATCGGAGCCTGGTTGGTTGAAAATAGCGAGATCGTCAGCGGATTCAATGTCGTACAGGGATTTTTGAACATCAGCATCGCCGATGCGGCCTGGCTGGAGGTGCTGACTGATATTGCCGATACGTCAACCTTCGGAACCTTACCTGCAAACGGGCAATCGGTGATGGTTGAGTTCTCGTCGCCCAACACCAACAAACCCCTTCACCTCGGCCACCTGCGCAATATTTTCCTCGGCGATTCAGTCAGCCGGATTCTCAAGGCTAATGGGTACAACGTCGCCAAAACCTGCATCGTCAACGACCGGGGCGTTCACATCTGTAAGTCGATGCTGGCTTATCAGCTATTCGGTGATGGGGAAACGCCGGAGTCAGCCGATATGAAGGGCGATCACCTGATTGGCAAATACTACGTGCTGTTTGATAAGGCCTACAAAGCACAGGCCGAGGAGATGGTAGCGCAAGGATCTGAGAAGGAAATCGCCGAAAAAACGGCCCCACTGATGCAGGACGTGCAGCAGATGCTCAGGCTGTGGGAACAGGGCGATCCTGATACGCTGGCGCTCTGGAATAAACTCAACGCCTGGGTCTACGCCGGGTTCGAGGCAACGTACCGCAGCGTTGGCGTCAGCTTCGACAAAACCTATTACGAATCCCAGACCTATCTGCTCGGTAAAGAAATCATTGAAGAAGGATTGCAGCAAGGCGTTTTCTACCGCAAAGACGACAATTCGGTTTGGATTGACCTGACCGACGAAGGACTGGACCATAAGCTCGTGCTGCGGTCCGATGGTACGTCGGTGTATATGACGCAGGACCTCGGCACGACCGAACTGAAGTACGGCGACTTTGACAGCAACCGCCAGATTTGGGTGGTGGGTAATGAGCAGGATTACCATTTCAACGTCCTGTTTGCCATTCTGCGCCGGTTGGGTCGGCCCTACGCCAACCAGTTGTATCACCTCTCCTACGGCATGGTCGATTTGCCGTCGGGTAAGATGAAATCCCGCGAAGGCACTGTAGTCGACGCTGATGATCTGATTCAGGAAACGACCGAAGCCGCGTCCGCAGCCGCCGACGAGGCCGCCAAAGGTAAACTCGATGAGTTCAGCGCCGAAGAAAAGTCCAGTCTGTTTCAAATGCTGGGATTGGGGGCGCTGAAGTATTATTTACTGAAAGTGGACCCCCAGAAACGAATGCAGTTCAACCCCACCGAGTCGGTCGATCTGCACGGCAACACGGGGCCTTACATCCAGTATGTCCATGCCCGAATTCGGTCGGTGCTGCGCAAGGCGGCTGAGACGGGTTTACCAACTGATGGACCCGTTGCCGCAACGGAATTAGACGAAATCGAGCAGCAACTCATCTTTCTACTGAGTCAGTATCCGCAGCGGGTAAAAGAAGCGGGCGATGATCTGGCTCCGTCCTACGTTGCGCAGTACGCCTACGAACTGGCCAAAACGTTTAACCAATTCTACGATAAGCTGTCGATTCTGAAGGAGACCGACCCCGACAAACTCCGCAACCGGCTTATTCTGTCGGCATCAGTGGCGGAAACCATCCGGAAGGCGATGGGGTTGTTAGGCATAGACGTTCCCGAAAAAATGTGAATTCCAAACCACCATGAAAAAGCCCCTCATTTTCACCCTAATTGCGGTTGCGCTCGTCGTGGCCCTTACCAGCTTTATGTCGTTATCAACGATTGTCAAAGGTATTTTCAGCGATAAGAAAGATGCCGCTGCTGCGCCAACCAACATGGAAGCGCCCACCAAATCGCTCTATGATTTCACCGTAAAAAGCATCGACGGCAAAACGGTGCCTTTAAGCGGCTTCAAAGGCAAAAAAGTTATAATCCTCAATACAGCTTCCAAGTGTGGTTACACACCACAATATGCCGATTGGGAAAAGTTCTACAAAGCGCACGGTGACAAAATTGTCGTGCTGGGTTTCCCGGCCAATAACTTCATGGGTCAGGAGCCGGGCAGCAACGAAGAGGTCGCCAGTTTCTGCCAAAAAAATTACGGCGTCACGTTTCCGATGTTTGAGAAGGTCGACGTGGTCGGTAACGATCAGGCCCCGCTCTACAAATGGCTGACGACCAAATCGCTCAACGGCTGGAACGACAAAGCCCCAACCTGGAATTTCTGCAAATACGTCATCGACGAAGCGGGCAAACTGACCAACTTCTTTGCATCGGGCGTGAAACCCGACGACGCGGAGTTCAAGAAAGCCGTTGGAATTTAATTAGTGAAAGAGCGAGAGAGTGAAAGAGCGGATAAGGCCAGCGTTGGCTGTTCGCTCTTTCACTCTCTTGCCCTTTCACTCATTCACTAATTGTATGAACCCCTGGATCGCTGCGGCCCGGCCGCGTACGTTACCGCTGTCATTGGCCAGTATTATTCTGGGTAGTCTGCTGGCGCTGGCTAACGTGCAGTTTAGCTGGACAATCGCGCTGCTGGCCTCGCTGACAACGATTTTCCTGCAAGTTCTATCCAACTTCGCCAATGACTACGGCGATGCGGTGTCGGGCAAGGATACCGATCAGCGGGTAGGACCACGCCGGGCCGTGGCCACCGGCGATATCACCAAAGAAGCCATGCTGCGCGGCATCGTCATCACGGCGGTGCTATCGCTCGTTAGTGGGGTGTGGCTGCTGATCGAATCATTTCGTGATTCAGGTACCTCCAATATTCCTCCCCGGTTCTGGATTTTTCTAATTCTCGGTTTGCTCAGCATTGCCGCTGCGGTGGGTTACACCAATGGGAAACGACCGTATGGCTACGCCGGTTTTGGCGACATTGCGGTGCTGGTTTTCTTTGGCTGGGTGGGCGTGCTGGGCACCTATTTTCTGCACACGCTGTCGTTTGTGCCGCTGCTGCTGCTACCCGCCACGAGCGTTGGTCTGTTTGCCACCGGCGTGTTGAACATCAACAACATTCGCGATATTGAGACCGACACCATGACGGGCAAACGCTCCATTCCGGCGCGGCTGGGCCGGTCGCTGGCCATTCGGTACCACTGGGGATTGCTGATTGCGGGCATGGCCTGCGCCCTGACGTATTCGTTCCTCAACGAAGCGTCCTGGGTGGGCTATATCTACGTGCTGGCGTTTCCGCTGTTTGTGCTGAACGGGCGGGCGGTAGCCACCCACGAACGCCCCGCCGAACTCAACGCCCGGCTGGGTCAATTAGCGCTCTCGACGCTGCTGTTTGTGGTGCTCTTCGGCGTTGGACAGGTGCTGTAGGTATTGGGTTTATTCCCGGACAACCTTCCGCGTAATCGTCTGCTGACCGACCTGCACCGTTAACAGATACGTTCCAATACGATCCGGCATCGGAACGGCCTCCTCTGCCAGCGTTGACGAATTAAATTTCTTCTGATAAACCAATCGTCCCTGTCCGTCGTGCAGGCGGAGATTGGTTTCTTTTTTCTGACCCGTCGAGAGCGTCACATAAATAACATCTTTCGCTGGATTAGGGTAAATATGTAAATACCCGCCCGCAAATGGCGCTATTTCGGTTGGCAACAGCACCGTAATCATCGCCTGACCGGTCGAGGTTCCCGATCCGCAGCTATTTTCAACCGTGGCAACCGAATACGACGTCGTCTGCGACGGCTGAACGCTTACTACCGTCGGGCTGGTTGTGGCCGAGAAGGTTGTCCCGGTCGATAATGTGCCCCGCCACGGCCCCTCGCCCGTGAAGGTGAGCGTTAAGGAGGCCGGTTCACCAGCCAATACCGACGCTGAACCGGTGAGGGTAGCCGTTGCGGGCAGTTTTACGGCAATTGGTTCGCTCGGCACCAATTGGGCGTAGGCAATGCCACGCGGCCGAACCCGCAGCCGGTAGCCCGTTCCGGCGGGGAGAGAGGCGGGCAGCGTCGCGTTGAGCGCCGTTAGCGTACCAGATCCAATCACGCGCCCCGCCGAAAAACTACCCGACGCGTCCGACAGCAGCACGTCATACTGCCAGCCAGCGGCCTTCGTCGTGTTTTCGGGTGTGGCCGTAACGGCGAGGGTGCCACCCGCACAGACCGACGCCGACGTTCGGGTGGTGAGCACCGGTTGCGGCAGAACCAGTACCGTGAACTGATCGGTCAGGCACTGTTGGGCGTCGCTGACGGTAACTGGAAACGTACCGGATTTGTCGGCAACGTACCGAATTGAACGGCTCGTCTGGCTGTCCATCCAGCGGTAATCGCCAACCCACGAGGCCGAAATCTGGAGTGTATCCGCAAATTCAGCCGTGAGCGAGGCAACTTTATTAACGGCCTTCATCAGCGTGAACTTGTCCTGCACCGAGCCGTCGTACGCGATAAACTGCGCGTCGAGCCGGTTATCGGTTACGTCGAGGAGCATCGAACCACCCCAAATGTCGCCCCGGTAACCCGCTGCCATGCCCCCGTGCGGGTAGCCCGGCGACACGCCCCCCAATGCCCCGCCCGACCCGTTCACCACATACACCGTTCCCTGGCCTTTGGTCAGGATAGGGCAGGAATTGGGCGAACCATCGTAGCGGGCAGTGGTGGCTTCGGCAATGTGCTTCGCCGGGTCGAACGTATTGGCCAAACCGGTTTGGTTTTTTAACCGGTAATAGCGTTCGTAGTTGTGGCTGTGGCCGTTCATGACCAGATCAACCCCGTAACGTTCAAAGATGGGCGTCAGGTTTTCGCGCAGCAGTCGCATTTGCTCTTCCGTGTCGGAGTCGTGCGACCCTTTGCTGTAGGGCGGGTGGTGGAAAATAACCAGTGTCCAGGGCAGTCGGTTGGCGGCTAAATCGCGCTTGAGCCACTGTACCTGCGTACCGGTGGTGTCGTAAAGTCGTTTCTGATCGTCGGGTTGCTGCGCCTGTGAATCGAGCGAAATGAGGTGAACGTTGCCGTAATCAGCCGAGAAATAAGCCGATGAATTTGAGGCTACTCCCCCCGCTTCTCCTTGCTTCGGCACAGAAAAAAGTTTGTAGTAAGTAATGTCGAAATTGGTCCGGCTATCGGCGTAATCGTGGTTACCGGGTGTTGGATAAAAAGGCGTGTTTCGGAACGTTGATCCATATACGTCGAACACGTATCGTTGAAACTGGTCATCGAAGCCGCAGCAGTACGCGTTGTCGCCGAGCCAGAGCCACAGGTCGGCAGGGCGGTTACTGGTAGCGGTACGATACGCCTGATAAACGGCCCGCTGATTGTCGTTACCAAAGCCAAAGTCGCCCAGCACCCACAGCCGAAACGGGCGGGTGTCGCCAGTTGGTGGAGCTGTCTGAACGTAATAATCCGGTCCCGATGTTAGCTGAGTTTCGTCGTAACCAATGGCGTAGGCGTACCGTGTGGCCGGTTGCAGGCCCGTCAGGGTCAGGCTATGATCGAGTGCAGGCTGCGTTTCGCGCTGACTGCCAGTGAGTTGAGCAGTCGTAGGACCCGTCCATACCCGACCCGTTGTGGGCTGACTCGTTCGCCAACGGACGGTGACGGAGGTGGGCGTAACGACTTGTAGGTAGGGACCGCGTACCAGCGTGGGCGTCTGAGCGGAGACGATACCGGCGGTCAAAAACAGAAATATAACGGATAGGTAAGGGACGGATCGCATACGGTGGGAATAGTTAACCACCGCAAAAGTAAGCCTGATGCAGGACATTCCTGCGTCAGGCTCAGTCTCCTCAGTGACTGCCGTTTGTCAAGGCCCGGTGCATGCGCAGCAGTTGCCGCACGGGCCACTCCGACTGATTGTACAGTTCCAGTTGATTCGTTTTAATGAGCAGCAAGCGCTCCGTTTTCCGCCGTTGGTCGTTTGGCGTTGTTCGCAGGTGACCGGGCAACTCGTGGAGCGCCTGATTGAGCTGAATACAGGCCGTAACGGGCAGCGCAAAATGAGTGGCTAACCGCTCCACGTCCGACAGTTTCCAAAGGTCGGGTTTGGCGCGCCGGTTTCGGATCGCGTTGCCGCTGACTCCGAGTGCTGTTCCTAATTGCTCATCATTGAGCGAACATTCGCGCAGGCGCCACATAATGGCCTGGTAATTATTGGCGAATGAGTGCAGGGTAGTCCGTAGATAGTCGATCAAGGCGGTAATAATGTTTAGTGACGTGAAGTAATAAACGGGGGCCGCCGGTTAGCGGCCCCCGTTGCTGCTGCTTAGTTGCTATTTACCGAGTCCGCGTAATCACAAACGGTACGCATTTGGCGGGCGGGCAATCCGTTACCAATCCGGCATCCACCGCTGTAATGTTACGCTGAGCCGGGTCGGTCAGTACAATCGTGATAACCCCCGTGCGGCCCGTTACCGGATCGGCGTCGCTGTCAAGATCGTCGGGCACACCCGGTGCATTCGGACTCTGAGTGAACGTAAAGCCCGCTGGCAGATTCGTGCCGTCGAACTCAACGATGTAGTTTCCGGCGGGTAGGTTCGGGAATAGATAGCCACCGTTGCCCGTCGTCAGCGTCACCGAAACTACCGTGTAGTTACCCGGTGTCGTTTCCTGTAACAACCGGACCGTCACGCCACTGACGCCCGGCTCACCCGGATCCCGCCGACCATCCCGATCCAGGTCGTTGAAGACCATATCGCCGATACTGCCCGTTGGTGGGGAGAAGCCCGCATCGACACTCGTGTCGTTCTGGCCCGAAGTCAGCGTGACCGGTGTGGTAATACCGCCCACTGGATCAGAGTCAAGTTCATCGTCCCCGCCCACGTTGGGAGCCGACGCGGTGAAGTTGGCTGGCGTGGTGAAGCTCACACTGTACGGTACACCCGGCGTCAATCCGGTGAAGGAGTACATCCCGGCAACATTCGTAACGGTAGTTGCTACAACCGTGCCGTTGCTGACTAGTGTCACCGTCACACTGCTGATTGGCGTATCGCCCCCGTCCTGCACTCCATTGTTGTTGTTATCGGCGAAGACCATGTTACCTAAGCTGGCTGTCTGGTAGTAGCCCTGATCGACCGTCGAGTTGTTCTCGTTGGCCGTCAGCGAGTAAGTACCCGTCAGACCCGTCACCGGATCACCGTCACTGTCAATAGCGTCAGCACCCACGTTCTGCAACGTAGCCGAGAAGCCTGCCGGGGTCGTGAAGCTCACCGAGTAAGGAACGCCCGGTGTCAGACCCGTGAAGCTGTACAGACCGCTGGCATCGGTGGTAGTCGAAGCGACTGGCGTCAGGGTGCCGTCTAAAAGCACCACGACCACACCCGGAATGCCGGGTTCCGCAGTCGGAGATCCCTGTTGCCCATCGCGATTCGCATCGACAAACACGCGGTCGCCCAACGAAGCCGTCAGTAGGATGAAGCCTGCATCAACTGAGGTGTTGTTCTCTCCTGATGTCAAGGTAACCGGAGCCGTAATACCCCCTCCTACTGGATCACTATCGATGGCGTCGTCGACACCCACGTTAGGAACGGTAGCCGAATAATTGGTCGGTGCCGTGAAGCTCACTGAGTAAGGAACACCCGGCGTCAGACCCGTGAAGGAATACATTCCAGCGATATCAGTAGTAGTGGTCGCCACGACTGTGCCATTGCTGACCAGCGTCACCGTTACACTGCTGATTGGCGTGTCGCCCGCATCCTGCACCCCGTTCTGGTTGTTGTCGGCGAAGACTGAGTTACCCAAGCTGGCGGGTTGGTAGTAACCCTGATCGACGGTGAGATTATTCTCATTAGCCGTCAGCGAGTAAGTACCCGTCAGGCCCGTCGCCGGATCACCGTCACTGTCGGTAGCATCAGCACCCATGTTCTGCAACGTGGCCGAGAAGCCTGCCGGAGCCGTGAAACTCACTGAGTAAGGAACTCCTGGGGTTAGACCCGTGAAGCTGTACAGGCCATTCACGTCCGTAGTAGTCGAAGCTACCAATGTGCCGTTACTGAACAGGCTGACCGTCACATTGAAGATACCTGGCTCCTGAGCCACTGGTCCTTGCTGCCCATCGCGGTTAGCGTCGACAAACACACGGTCACCTAACGAAGCGGTCAGCAGAATGAAACCTGCATCTATACTGGTATTGTTTTCCCCACTGGTTAAGGTAACCGGCGCCGTAATGCCTGCCACCGGATCACTGTCAATGGCATCATCCCCACCCACGTTGGGCGTCGACGCCGAATAATTGGCCGGTGCCGTGAAGCTCACTGAATAAGGAACACCCGGCGTCAGACCCGTGAAGGAGTACAGACCGGCAACGTCAGTAGTCGTGGTTGCGACCACCGTACCGTTGCTGACCAGCGTCACCGTCACGCTTGAGATCGGCGTATCGCCTGCATCCTGCACCCCGTTCTGGTTGTTGTCGGCGAAGACTAAGTTACCCAGGCTGGCCGTCGACGTACAGGAAATCGGAGCGGCATACGTAGTTGACGCGCCCGTGCTGCAGATTCCGGTTGACGCTACGGTGACCGTGTGAGCACCCGTTCCTGAGAGTAAGCCCGACAAGCTGAACGTAGCGGAGGATTGACCCGCTGAAACAGAGACCGTAACCGTTGCCGTACCATCCGTAATCGTCAGACTGGCAGCCGGTGAATTAGTCAGGCTTACTGTGCCCGTCAGTGTGAATTCATTGGTAGCCGTGTTACAAGCGCCGGGTGTGACGGTTAACGACAACCCAGTACCCGTGACGATGATCGTTGTCGTAGCACTGCAACCCGCCGGATTGGTGCTCACTACATCGAACACGCTTACTCCCGCACTTACTAAGACCGGCGCATTAATAACAGTGCCGCTCAGACTAAAGACGTTCGTTAAGCCACTCAGGATCGTCAAACTCGTCAAATCCAGCGTAGTGCCTGCGCACAGACTCAGGCTGATGGGCGAGAGTGGTGATATTCCTGGCACCGTCACACCCGTTACACTGATCGTTGTTGTTGCGCTGCATCCCAGCGGGTTGGTGCTGGTAACGTCGAAGAGGCTAACTCCGGCACTCACCGATAAAGGATCGGTCAGCACTGTCCCACTCAGACTGAACACATTGGTTAAGCCGCTCAGGATTGACAGCGACCCACCCGGACCCGTCAGCGAAGACAGACTCACACTGGTACCTACGCACAGCGACAGACCCAAGGGCGGTAGCACCGGTGCGTTCACACCCGTTACACTAATAGTTGTAGTAGCCGAGCAGCCCAGCGGATTGGTGCTCACTAAGTTGAAGGCGTTCAGACCCGCTACCACACTCAGGTTGGTGGGCACCGCGCCCCCGCCCAGTAAGGTCGTTGTCAGACCCGTCAGCACGTTACCCGGTACGCTGCCCAGCAGGCTGGTCAGGTTCAGGGGTACACCCACGCACAGGCTCACGCTGATC
>NZ_BAAGXG010000019.1:0-102167 GCF_054779955.1 Spirosoma arcticum | reverse complement strand
TTTAAAGAGTATGGTTCAACGTACACCATCAATTTCACAAAACTCATCATGAAAAATACTCAAACTAATATCAAACTTAATTCTGCTTGATTACTTACTTATCAACTAACAGATGGAGCTGCGACAGTAAAAATATTTTGTGGGCGTAGCGGACGAGTTGCATTTCGGCCACGCAGCCCAAAAGCTATTTGTCTCACAATCTGCACTGAGTCAGCAGATTAAACTACTCGAAGTTGAAATTGGTGTAGAGTTATTTGTGGGCATCAAGCGTACCCAGCAACGCAAGGTTGAGCTAACCGAAGCAGGAACGGTTTTTTTGGTGGAAGCCCGGCGAATTCTTCAGCTAAGTGCTAAAGCCGTTGAAAGCGCCCGCCGAATTGGTCTCCGGCAAAACGTTATTAAACTGGGCGTCTATAAAATGATGATCCGTGATCGGATTGTGGAGATCGTCAAGCTCTTCGCGGTACACGTTCCCGAAGTTGAACTCAAAATAGTTGAGTTTCCCACGTTTTTGGCCGTGCAGGAGGCCCTTATGGACGAAACTGTCGATTTGGGCGCAACACTGCTGCCACTCAAACACCCCGAACTAACAGCCTCCTCGTTCCGGACAGGCACCTTAAAAGTTATTTTAGCCAGAGACCATCCCTTGGCAGACCGTCCTGCGCTGACGCTCGACGAGTTGAAGCGGGAGAAGTGGATTGAGATTAACAAATCGGTTCATACAGTTTTTGAGGAGATCGAGCAGATGTGCCGCCGGGCCGGGTTTAGCCGGGAATCGTTTATCGTTCAGGAGGTTACGTCGATTGAGCTTTTGGTCGGGCTGGGCATTGGCATTGCGTTCGTTCCCACGTTTTTCGACGCCGACCGAGTGCCCGGCGTGGTGTCAAAAGCCTTAGTGAACGCCGACGGTACACCCTTTACAGGGGTAGAAATTAATCAGGCAGTTGCCTATAAAACCGGAAAAGCATCGTCTGTGATTCAGGCATTGGTTGGGCTGGTCAGTGGTTTGTAACGCGACTCACTTACAAAGCAATCAGATACCGAACGGCCAGTTCGTAGCCTGTCAGACCCAGACCGACAATAACGCCTTTGCACTTGGCCGACAAATAGCTGTGGTGGCGGAAGGTTTCGCGGGCATGAACGTTGGAAATATGCACCTCCACGGCCGGGGCCGTCACCGCCGACAGCGCGTCGGCTAAGGCAATTGATGTGTGGGTCAGCGCCCCCGCGTTGATAACGATACCGTCGACGTCGAATCCCAATTCATGAATCTTATCGAGCAGTTCGCCTTCGTGGTTCGACTGAAAATAGCGTAGTTGCACGTCAGGAAACAGTTCCTCAATGGTTTTCAGGTAATCGACAAACGAGCGACTGCCGTAAATGTCCGGTTCGCGCCTACCCAGCAGGTTCAGGTTGGGGCCGTTGATGATGAGAATCTGTTTCATAGCTATGTGGCAAAGTTATATAAACGCCTTTAAGAATTACCTCAAGCTGGAGCGGTCGCTGGCCGAAAACTCGGTGGAGGCTTACCTGCACGACGCCGAAAAACTCCACGAATATATTCTGCTGACCGATCCGGCCCTGTCGCCGATGCAGGTGTCGGAGAAGCAGTTGCTGAATTTTCTGATGTACCTGGGCGAGTTGGGGCTGGCGGCTCATAGTCAGGCGCGGATGCTGTCGGGGTTGAAATCGTTTTTCAAGTACCTGCTGCTCGAAAACCTGATTCAGCACGACCCGACGCAGTTGCTCGAAGCCCCCAAACTCGGCCGCAAACTGCCCGACACGCTCAGTTTCCCCGAAATCGAAGCCATCCTCGACGCCGTCGACCTGTCCACGCCCGGCGGCACCCGCGACCGGGCCATTCTCGAAGTACTCTACAGTTCGGGCCTGCGCGTGTCGGAACTGCTCGGCCTGCGGCTCACCAACTGCTATTTTACTGAGGGATTTATCCGGGTACTGGGCAAAGGCGACAAAGTGCGGCTGGTGCCCATTGGTCAGGATGCGATGCACTACACCCGGATTTACGTTGAGCACATTCGTAACACGCTGGATGTGCAGAAGGGCGACGAAGACACTATTTTCCTGAACCGGCGCGGCACTCAGCTTTCGCGCATCACGGTGTTCACGACCATTAAAAAGCTGGCCGCTGAAGTGGGCATCAAAAAAACGATTAGCCCCCACACCTTCCGGCACTCGTTTGCAACGCACCTCATTGAGGGCGGGGCCGACCTGCGGGCCGTGCAGCAAATGCTCGGCCACGAATCCATCACGACCACCGAAATCTACACCCACCTCGACCGCGACTATTTGCAGCAGACGCTGAAAGAGTACCATCCGAGAAGTAAAAAGCGATAGATTAACGTGAATTATGGATAGTGAGAGCGATAAAGCATTGCCATTCAATGTATTGCTGACCAGACCGCCGGTGCGGTCAGCAACTTTATTCATAACTCAGGTTAAATTAAAAAATACGATTCGGCAATCGTTAAGAGCGAAGTGCCGTAGCTGCGTTATCAGTCGATAAGTAGAAAATGAGGGCTGTACTGGTTTACTTCCTGATCAAATCCCCTTCCCGTGAAACGTCTGTTAGTCCCCTGCTTACTCCTGTTGCATTCCATCTTCGCCACCGCTGCTTTGGCGCAGTCCGGTTCCACCCCGAAGACGTACACCTACCTGATTTACCACAAACTCACCCCCGGCCTGACCATTCAGGATGCCCTGTCCGTCGAACGCGAATGGCGGGCTATCAATCAGGCGGCCGTTGACGAGGGCCAATTGATTGGCTGGCACATGATGGTGAAGCAGATGAGTTCAAACCCGAACGCCAATGAGTACGACTACGTAACCTGCATTGTCTCCCGCGAAATGGCCATCAAAGGCGCATCGCCCGCAGCCATGACTAAATTGTACGGCGACAGTGTGCAAACCCGCATGGCTAATCTCCAGAAACGCGACCGGCAGACGGCCCCCGTCGTAAAGTTTGAAGTCTGGGAAAATGCGGACGCCCTGTTCGGACCCTCGTTCCGCCCCGACAAATTCTCAACCGTCGTAGTCGATTTCCTGCGCCTACGCGACCCGCAGGCTAATTGGCGCCCCATGATTGACCCGATGAAGCGGGCGGGAGCCGGGCAAGTGGAACAAAACCGGCTGGGGGCATGGGGCTTTTCGGCACTGGTAGTTCCCAACGGCAGCGAGAAAGGGTACAGTTTTGCTGTGGCCCGGCCCGTGGCTAACCTGAACGTGCTGGCGGGAATCGCCGACCAGAAACCAACCGACGCTCAGAATCAGATGAACCGAACCTTCGAGGTCGTGCGGCAGGAAGTGTTCCGGTTTCAGGAATTCACAACCCGTCCGACCACAGCAAAGTAATGAAGGGTGTTTAGTGTATGAGTGTATAGGTGTTTGCGGTTCAAAAACTTAGACACCCGCACACTTAAATACTTACACACTAAACACCCTTTACCCCTCAATCTTTTTCGACGTAGTTCAAGTCTTTGCCGAAGGTTTCTTCCATGAAGCTCAGCGCGACCAACGCCAGGATGCCCGTCAGCAACCCAATGCCCAGTGCACTGTACAAAACGCCAACCTGCGCTTTACCCAGCACAAACAGCCATGTCAGCGGAATAACGGCACCCCGCACAAAATTAGGAACCGTGGTGGCTACGGTGGCGCGGAGGTTGGTGCCGAATAACTCAGCGGCAATGGTGACGAACAAGGCCCAGTAGCCGTTGGCGACGCCCAGAAAGACGCAGACTAAATAAAACACGTCGATGTCCCGCAATGGGGCCAGCAAATACACGCTCACGAAGACTAATGACAGCAGAATGAAGCCGAAAATAGCCTTTTTGCGGCTTCGCAGGCGCTGACTCAGCAAGCCGCTGGCCACGTCGCCAAACACCTGCCCGGCAAAGGAAAGCATAACCGCTTTGCCCGCCACCACCGGCTCCGACAAGCCCATTGCCTGCCCGAATTCCGGCGAGAACGTAATCAAAATACCAACGACGAACCAGATCGGCAAACCAACCAGAATGCATCGCAGGTATTTCAGAAAACGGGTTTTGTTCGTGAATAGCATCCGCAGGTCGCCCCGCTTCACCTGCCGTTCTTTCAGTGTCTCAAAAATGGGGGACTCGAACACATTCACCCGCAAAACGAGCAGCAGCAATCCCAACCCGCCACCAATAAAATACGCATTGCGCCACGCGAACAAATCAGCTACGAAATAAGCCATAATAGCGCCCAGAACGCCCATTGTGGCAACGATGGTGGTGCCGTAGACACGAATCTGCTTCGGCAGCACTTCGGTCACTAACGTAATGCCCGCTCCCAACTCACCCGCCAGCCCAACCCCCGCCACAAACCGCAGTACCGCGTATTGGTTGAGCGTCGTAACGAATCCGTTTCCGATGTTGGCCAACGAATAGATAAGAATCGAACCGAACAGCACCGACAGTCGCCCGCGCTTGTCGCCCAGCACCCCCCAGAAAATTCCGCCCAGCAGCAGGCCCGCCATCTGCATGTTCAGCAGCATGATGCCATCGGGCAACAGCTGGTCGGGGGTCGTACCCAACGCTTTCAGACTCGGCACCCGCACAACGCTGAACAAAAACAGGTCGTACATATCGACTAAATAACCCAGCGCGGCTACCAGCACCGGAAGTTGCAGGAGTTGCCGGGCAAGACTACGAGGCTTGGTTATGGGATGTTGGACCATAAATGGGGGTTTGGTGAAATTGCTTTGTCATTCCGACGCAGGTGGAATCTCAAGGGGCTTTACTCGAGGTATGGAAATTGAGATTCCTCGGCACCGGCCGCCCGGCTGCGTTGGAATGACAAACACCGAAGCTATGACAAAAACTAAACCTGCTGAGGAACCGTGTATGGCGCTCTATATTTGCGGGTCAGCATGGCATTTGCTTCCGAATCGCTCAGAAACTCTTCCTTCTTCGGGTCGAATTTCAACGTCCGGCCTAAGCGATACGCGATGTTGCCAAGGTGCGCAATACCCGATGAGAGGTGAGCCGTTTCGACAGGGCCATTTAGTTTGGCTTTATCCCGCGCCCGAACCGCTTCGATGAAGTTCAGGTAGTGGTCGCCACCGGCGTTGCCCGCCGGGCCGGGTGCCCGCTCTTTGCCCAGAAAGGTTTTGTAGTCGCTGTAGCCGTTGACGACCATGTACCCTTTGTCGCCGTAGAAGATGTTGCCGATTTCGACGCCGTCTTCTTTGTTGGTCATCCAGGGACGAACCTCAAACTGAATGACCTTGCCTTCTTTCGGGTATTTATAAACGGACGTCAGGGTTTCGGGCGTTTCGCGGCAGTCACTCCACAGAAACTTCCCCCCCGCCGACGTAATTTCTTCAGGCAGTCCAACGTCCAGTCCCCACATGCACAGATCTGTTTCGTGGATGCCCTGATTCCCAATGTCGCCGTTGCCGTAATTCCAGAACCAGTGCCAGTTGTAGTGAACGTAGTTTTTGCTGAACGGCTTGGCGGGCGCAGGTCCCTGCCAAAGGTCCCAGTTGAGGCCGTCGGGAACTGGCGAATTGCCCAGATTACCAATATCGGGCCGCCATTTATAAACGATGCCCCGCGCCATGTACACCTTGCCGATGAGTCCGTCGCGCAGGTGTTTGATGACTTCCTGAATAGCCGTCGAACTGCGTAGCTGGACCCCGTGCTGCACGATGCGTTTATACTTGGCGGCCGCTTCGACTAATTTCCGGCCTTCGCGGAGGTTGTGCGAACCGGGTTTTTCCACGTACACATCCTTACCCGCCTGACACGCCCAGATAGCCGCCAGCGAATGCCAATGGTTGGGCGTGGCAATGCTGACGGCGTCGATGTTTTTGTCTTCGTAAACCTGGCGCAGGTCTTCCATCATCTGCACCTTCCGGTTGTACTTCGTCTCGAACTCACCGGCCCGTTTGGCCAGTATGTTTTTATCCACGTCGCACAGCGTAGCGACTTCGACGTTGGCCAGTTTCGAGAAACCGGCAATGTGGTCGGTGCCGCGCCCGTTCACGCCGATAACGGCCACGCGCACCCGGTCATTCGCCCCAAAGGCATGCGCCGGAATAAGGGTTGGCATACCCAGCACGGCTAACGAGCCAGTGGCTGCGGTTTTGATGAACTTCCGTCGGGAATCTGATTGATTAGTCATAACTGGTCATTGGGTTTAGAAATCAACTGTACAAAGCGTCTGAAGCCTTGTCGGTTTATAGTCAAGCAATTAAGACATAGGGGAATCCTTCTTACTCACAACCTCGGCAGGGTCAGCCCGCCATCGACCAGGATAACCTGCCCGGTCGAGTACGGGAAGTCGCCACGAGCCAGCGCAGCCACCGCCCGGCCCACATCGTCGGGGTAGCCCCAGCGCTTCTGAACGCAAAGTCCATCGTCAATCAGCTTGTCGTATTTATCCGTTACCCCCGCCGTCATGTCGGTGCGGATAATGCCCGGCCTGACTTCGTACACGGGAATGTCATACTCACCCAGCCGGGCGGCAAACAACTGCGTCGCCATACTCAACCCCGCCTTCGCCACGCAATACTCACCCCGATTGACCGACGCCACCGTCGCCGAAATAGACGACACGTTGACAATGCAGCCCGTGAACTCCGGTCCTTCCACCCGCTGCTGAATCATCCAGTTGGCGGCTGCCTGCGTCAGGAAATAAGCGCCCTGCAAATTCGTCATCAGCACGTGCTGAAAACTTTCTTCCGTTGCTTCCAGAATATCCCGCCGTTCCGCTGGGGCTACACCCGCGTTATTCACCAGCACGTTCAACCGCCCAAAATGGTCCCGAACCTTATTCAGCATCTCCATCCGTGCCTCTTTCAACGCCACGTCGCCGGGGCAGTAGATCACCTCCGCCCCCAACGCCCGAAGCATATCTAATGCTTCCTGCGCCAATTCTTTTGAGCGTATTCCATTGATGGCCAGATCGAATCCAGCGCGGGCGAGGTGTTCGGCAATCCCGTAGCCAATCCCCCGGCTACCACCCGTTATGAAGGCTACGCGTTTCACAGGCTTTCTTTGAGCGCTTTCAACTGATCGGCTTCGGGTAGCTTTTTGTAGTGCGGGTCCAACGGATAACAGCCCGAAATAAGGCCGTTGCGGGGGGCCGTGGTGCAGTCCGAGAACGTTCGGCAGAGCAGATTACGGGTCAGCGACCGGCCCGCGAGCATGTCGGCAGGCATAGTCGGGTAGGACAGCACCATCCGCCCAAATCCCACGCTATCGGCCATGCCCGTTCGCAGCACGTACTGCGCCACGTGGGGCAGCCACTCCTGCAAATACGAATATCCCGATCCAATAATGACTAATTCAGGAAAGGCCCGCTTCAATTCATGCGTTACGTCGAGTTGCCGCTTCACGCTCAGTAGCGGGTCTTCGGGCGGCAGGTAGCCATCCGAGGGCGGAAACAGGGCGGGGCGCATCAGGTGGGGGTTGTAGTAGGGACTTCCGCCCGTGATGCACACCAACTGAATCCCCAGCGACTCGATCAGGGCAAGCAGCGCCTTCGGCTCCGCCAAGTCAATACCCAGCCCGTCGGACCGCCCACCGAAGGCAAATGGGTACTGGTCGGCGGGTTCGGGAATGCCCACCTCGCCGGGTCCTTTTTTGAACGGCAACAGATCGAACGCGCTCAGGCGGACGCCCATGTCCAGCCCAGGCGCAGCCTGCCGAATTCCGGCGACTATGTTACGGAGGTAGCGCGTACGGTTCTCAAACGAGCCGCCGTACGGGCCGGGCCGATCCACCGCGCTCAGAAACTCGTGGCCGAGGTAACCGTGGCAGTGCTTGATGTCCACAAAATCGAAACCTGCTTTCTGAGCCAGCACGGCCGCGTCGACGTATTGCTGGATGATCTGGTCAATCTCATCGTCGGTCAGCGTGGGGTAGTCGGCCGCCATGCCGAACCGTCCGTTGAGGTATGGATGGGCATACAGGATTTTCGACTCAAAGGTTTTGTGGTTGTTGGGTTTGCAGAACCGCCCCGAATGAGTCAGTTGCAGACCAATCAACAGATCGTCGGTACGGCCGAACTGCTCGGTGTGCTGCTGGAGTAATCCTTGGCGCAGGTCAACGAAGTCGGCGAACGTATCGGCGTTCAGCACCAACTGATTTGGATTGGCCTTACCCGCGTGGCTGACGGCGACGGCCTCACAACCGAACAGCAACTTAGCCCCACTCACGGCAAACTTCGTCCAGCGGTTCCGGGTAAAGGCCGAGGGCCGACCGTCGGGCGTGCCGTCCCAGCCCTCCATCGGCAAAATACACAGGCTATTCCCAATGGTTCGGCCCGATTTAAGCGAGATGGCACGGTTGAAAGGGCTGTCGGCGGGCGGTAGCAGTTCGCCGTCGAAAGGCAGGCCAATGGCGTTGGTTTGCAGGTAATTGTGCAAATCCGTTGCCGTTTTCAACTGGGCCATTCGGGGGTATTGGGGTTTGTATTTCGCGCTCATTTATGTGCATATATAGACCGCAGATTTTTATGATTGTCAGGATAAAATATGATCTTAAAGAGTCCTAACAATCATAAAAATCTACGGTCTATATCTTTTTACAGACAATTAAAGAAAGTGTAATACGGCTTAGCATTACCCATACGCTGAACGTACAGGGCCACCTCCCGAAGGTGATAATCGCCCCACATGCTCGACTCACCGTATGGAATGTTGCTTCCTTCGGGAACGTAGTCCCAACCATTCGGACGGTGGTAAATGGAATGCAGCAGCAGTCCCTGATGAGTCGGGTTGGTGCTGAGGTAGGGTTCATTGAGCAGCGTGTTCAACACGGTCAGGCCCGCCTGCCAGTAGCGCTGTCCGGCTTCGGCGTCTCCCCTACTTATCAAATAGTTACCTAATCGCAACAGGCCCTGTGCACCAATCGCAGCCGCTGAGCTGTCGACCGGTTCGTGTTTGTTATACGGATCGGCCGGGCGGTCCAGATAGTTGCCCAAGGCGGGCAGGTTGGGCGCACCCGTGTCCCAGTACGGGACGCCATCGGTGGGTGTGTGGTCAATGTAAAAATCGCAGGTGGCGCGGGCGGCTTTGCCCATAAAGGCCTCGATGTCGTCGCGCCCACCGAGGGGTTCCAGTTCGCTATCGTCGAGCGTGGCCAGAAATTCCAGTTCTTCCGCGAAACCGCACATTGCCCAGGCCAATCCGCGCGTCCAGGCCGTGAAGCCTGAATACCCCTGCTGCGAATTGGGACAGCGAAAATTGCCGTCTTTCGTGTTGAACACGCTCTCGTGGGCGGTGCGGCCCCACACGTCATACGTATCACGGCCTTCGCCGTAGAAGACGGAATAATCGGCGGTGGCCCGCATGTGCTGAATAGCCCGTTCAAGCAGGTTGATTTTTACGTCGCCTTCGCCCTGGAACACGTGGCCTAAGCTATGACTGAGCATCAGCGCCCGACACGACCGTATCGTATCGACAAAGAGCGAGTGCGGTCCGTTGAAGGAATGAATGAATCCCGCACCGGCGGGCGTACGGGCTTCCGGTCGGCCAGCTTTGGTCGTTGTCCAGCGGCTGGCCTGAACGGCTCCCGATATTTTCAGGGCGAGTTCGTAGAAGTTACGTTCCTGCTGGTCGAACGGAATTTTGCCTTCCACCATCAGCCGCAGCAGGTTGCCGTAGGTGCTGACGTTGTTGAACCCGTGGTCGTGAACGCCAATATGGCTGATGTGAGGGGCCATCAGTTCGACCGTCTTCCGGCGGCCCAATTCTAAGAAATAAGGATCACCAGTAGCATCGTACTGAAGAATGGCCGAGCCGTACTGAAAGCCCTGGGTCCATTCCGTCCAGCCGCGCGTACTGTACTGACCCCGAACGGTGAAAACGGGTGAGCCATTCGTCGGGTCGTACTGCTCGTCGATTAAGCGGATTTTTTTTGCAGATAGTACCCAGAAGTGGTCGAGTTTTTCGGCGAAATCGGCGGGTTGTAGATCGTGGTTAATCTGAATCATGCGGAACGAAAGGCAGTAAACGATGCTTTGACAAGCGCAAAAGCAGCCACCTTACCCATTTTTACCGTGTTCCCAGCTGGATACCTGGATAAGGCAGTAACGCTTTAAACAAAAAGTCCCCGCCACCGAACCGGCAGCGGGGAACCCCGACTCTAACTAACCCAAAACTACATGAAAAAAACTTAGGCGTCGACGGTCATTTTCTCGCCGGTGAACTGCTGATGGGGGTGTTTGAAGAGCAGGTTGAACGAGGTCAAACTGCCGTATATTCTGGTGATGTATTGCTGAATGTCAACTTTCACTTCATCGTCCAGGACGCTGGCATTGATACGCTGTTCGAGTACCCGCAGGCGGTCGCGCACCATCACGATCTTGTGAAAAAACGCGTCGATCGGCATTTCCTTCTGCGACAAATCGGCCCGGCCGGGTTTCAAAATCAGCTTACCGCCTTTCCACTTGTCACCCAGCGGCACCAGTTCGGTCTGATCGACCCAGCGCTGGAGCACCCGCGTCAGCGTCTGCTCCACGTCGAACAGGCTCACCTGATCGCCGTCTGGCTCAATGGCTTCAATCACCGACAGGGGCGCATCGAATTTGAGCACTTTCACCCCCAGTTGCAGAAACGTAACGGTGTAGCCAGTGGCCTTCAGATTGATCACAACGCCATCGCCAAATTCGGGGTGGCAAACGCGGGAACCAATGCCCAACAGGGTCGTCATACAAACCAATGTGTTTAGATTACAAGGAATTGTTTACAAACGTCGTGCCAAACCCATCATTTCCGTTTTCAGTATTTCACCCGTTCTCTGTATCTTACAAGCTCATTCTTCCCAGCTATGATTGCCGAATCTGCCCCCCTTAGCGTACAGAAAGACCAATTTTCGTTGCCCGAATCAATTCACTACCTCAATTGCGCTACCCGCTCTCCCTTCAGCCGGGCCGTTGAGCAGGCCGGGCACGACGCCCTGACCCGGCACGCCAATCCATTCGGGCTGCACCCCGACGAGTTTTTCAGCGGAGCCGTCCGCGTTCGTGCCCTGTTTTCCCAACTCATTAATACGTCTGACCAGAATGGCGGAACGGCGGAACGCATCGCCGTTATTCCGTCCGTATCCTACGGCATGGGCGTGGTGGCCCGCAATTTGCCGCGCAAGCCGGGCATTGGGCCGGGGCAGCGTATTGTGCTGGTGGGCGGTGAGTTTCCGAGCGACGTCTACGCCTGGGATCGGGTTTGCGCCGAACTGGGCTTGGTAGTCACGGTCGTTGCGATGCCCGCCGGTTTTCCGAAAGGCCCGGCCTGGAACGAACGGCTGCTGGACGCCATTGGACCCGATACGGTGCTGGTTGTTGTGCCAGCGGTGCACTGGATGTACGGTATTCGCTTTGATCTGGAAGCCATCGGGCAGCGGGCGCGGGAAGTGGGCGCGTGGTTAGCCGTCGACGGGACGCAGTCCATTGGTGCGTTGCCGTTTGACCTCGATGCCATCCAGCCCGATACCGTTATCTGCGCGGGCTACAAATGGCTGATGGGTCCGTATTCGCTCGGCCTGGCATATTACGGCCCCGCCTTTGACGATGGCATTCCGCTTGAAGAAGGGTGGATGAACCGGCTCGACAGCAACCAGTTTCATCGCCTGACAGACTACCAACCCGCCTACCGCCCGAAAGCGTATCGGTATAACGTAGGGGAGCATACGCATTTCCTGCAAATGCCGATGCTCGAAACGGCCCTGACACAACTCCTCGACTGGCAACCCGAACGCATTCAGGAATACGCCAAAAACCTGCTGGCCGACGCCTGGCCCGCGCTGGAATCGCTCGGGTGCCGGGTCGAACCAGCCAGTGGCCCCACCGGCCGGAGCCATCACCTCGTTGGGCTGTGGCTCCCCGACCACGCCGACCCAATGGCGGTTTCGCAGGCGCTGCAAGCCGAAAACGTATCGGTATCGGCGCGGGCGCGGGTGTTGCGCATTGCCCCGCACCTCTACAACACGCCCAACGACGTCGACGCGCTGGTTGGGGTGTTGAAACAACAAGTTGGTTAGTCAGTCAGTCGATTAGTCAGTGAGTAGCTGACCGCACCGGCGGACCGGCGTTAGCAACACTCGAGCGTCAGCTACTCACTGACTAACCGACTGACTGACTCTACCTCTCATACACCTCCAGCGGTAAGCCGTCCGGGTCGGCGAAGAAGGTGAACCGGCGACCGGTGTGCTCATCAACGCGGATCGGTTCGGTGGGTACGTGTTGCTCGTTGAGGTGTGCCACGGCGGCATCTAAGTCAGTAACGGCAAACGCGAGGTGACGAAGCCCCAGCGCTTCGGGGCGGGATGGGCGCGGGGGCGGATTGGGGAAGGAAAACAACTCGATCACGTACTGTCCGTCCAGAGCGAGGTCGAGCTTATACGACTGACGTTCGGCCCGGTACACCTCCCTCACTACGGTCAGACCCAGTGTTTCGGTATAAAACCGTTTCGAGATTTCGTAATCCCGGCAGATGATGGCGATGTGATGAACGGCCGTGAGTTTGAGCATGTCGTTCAGGGTAGCAACAGCGTGTCGGCCGTGAGCGAGTCGATAACGATGGCGTTTTTTCCTGCGGGAAACGCCCGCTCAGCCTGTCGGCGTTTGTTCCAGGGGGCCGTGGTCCGACGGCCCATGTCGATAGCCAGCAATGCGACGACGGCGGTGAACACGACGAAAACAACGATGAAAATACGGCGATTGCGGTTCATAATCTCAGTGATCGGTGAGCAGCCAACAACCAACAGTATGCAGCCAAGGTTCATCCGTGGCAGATAGCTGTGGCTGATCACTGCTCATTGTTTAATTGTTTAGGGCCAATTTGGAACACCATGCTGCCCGTTCGGCCGGACACGTCGGCCCAATTCAGGTTGTCGAACGTTATGGCCACGACTGCCCCCTTGCTCATGGAACCGATGGACTGGTGGGTCAAAAATTCGGCAAAGTACGACACGTCGGGGTTGTGCCCCACAATCATGGCCGACTGCACCTCGCTCGGCAGCGCATTAACAACGGCCAGATATGCCTTTGGTCCACCGTCGAAGAGGGCACTGTCTAAGCGAATCTGCGCCGGGTCGTGACCGAGTTGTTCGGCCAGTACACGGGCGGTGTCTTTGGCGCGGGGTGCCGTGCTGCTCACAATGGCGTCCGGCTTAATGACTTTGTCGCGCAGGTAACGACCCATGCGGGCCGCGGCTATAATACCTTCGGAAGTAAGCTGTCGGTCGTGGTCGGCCATGAACGTGGCCCGATCCTCGGCTTTGGCGTGACGGACGATATAGAGCGTAACAGGCATAAAGTCAGAAGATAGCTAACGGAGACACCAAATTTTGTTTGTCAAAGATAACTTCAACAATAAAATTCATTTTGATGTTGATGGTCAGGAAAGGAATTAATTTTACAAGCTATAAAATTACGGCTGCAATTGCACTGTAGCTAACCACCATGCGTTTTCAGGGCGAAAGTAGTACGTTGTCGTTTGCACTCCACTTCGACAAGGAGCAGGTTTCGCTGAGCGGTACCCTTTGGCCCCGCCGTCCGCCCTCGCACCCACCGCGCCCTGAACCGCTGCGGCTGCGCTTCCTGCGGTTGTTTACCGAAACCGAACTTCTTTCCATCCAATCCTGGCTGACGGACAGTGATGCATCGAAACCGCTCGCGCTGCCGGGCGATGTCCGCCAGATTATGCGGGTGACTGGCCCCGACGCTCAGACCATTTATCTTGATCTGGAGTTCAGTTTCGATCAGGTGCCGGACTGGTGGGACTGGCCCATCAGCTTTCCCCTGCGTGCCCGGCTGGAAATCCGCCCCAACGAATTTGCTTACTTAGTGAAATCCCTGAGTCGCGAACACTGGTCCGCCGATCTGACGTGGTAGCTAATGGCATCGCTGAAATCTCTATGAACGATTCACGCGGCAATGCCTACTTTTGCGGGGGTAAACACATCCCGTTGCGGTTTCAGTATGAGTTATCAATCCATTCAGCATTTACTAAAAACGGCCCAGCCCGGCCCTGATGCGGTCACGATCAAAGGCTGGGTCCGCACCAAGCGCGAAAGCAAAAACGCCATATTCATTGCCCTCAACGACGGCTCCACGATAAACACGATTCAGGCAGTAGCCGAAGCTGGTCAACTGTCCGACGATACACTGAAACTCATCACCACCGGGGCCTGCGTAGCCATTACGGGTCAGTTGGTGGCGTCGCAGGGGGCCGGGCAGACGATTGAACTGAAGATCAGCAGCGTCCACATTTACGGCTCCGCCGACCCCGATAAATACCCACTCCAACCCAAGCGGCACTCGCTGGAGTTTCTGCGCGAAATTGCCCACCTACGCCCGCGCACCAACACGTTCAGTGCCATTCTGCGGGTCCGCCACGCGCTGGCGTTTGCGGTGCACAAGTACTTCAACGACAACGGCTTTTTCTGCCTCCACACGCCTATTATCACGGCGTCCGACGCCGAGGGTGCGGGCGAAATGTTTCGCGTTACTACCCTCGACGCCACTAAACCGCCCCTCACCGAAGACGGAAAAGTCGATTACAGCCAGGATTTTTTTGGCCGCGAAACTAACCTGACCGTATCGGGGCAGTTAGAAGGCGAGTTAGGGGCGCTGGCATTAGGCAAAATTTACACCTTCGGACCAACCTTCCGCGCTGAGAACTCGAACACGACCCGCCATCTCGCCGAGTTCTGGATGATTGAGCCGGAAATGGCGTTTTTCGAACTGGAGGACAACATGAATCTGGCCGAGGACTTCGTCAAAACTGTGATCCGGTACGCACTACAGCACTGCGCCGACGATCTGACGTTTCTGGATAACCGCCTGAAAGAGGAAGAAAAGACCCGGAAGAAAGAAGAGCAAAGCGAGCTGAGTCTGCTCGAAAAACTTCAGTTCGTCATCAGCAATGAGTTCGAGCGGCTCACCTACACCGAGGCTGTCGATATTCTGATAAACTCGAAGCCAGCGAAAAAAGGGCAGTTCCAGTACGAAGTGAGCTGGGGCGTCGATTTGCAGTCGGAACACGAGCGGTACTTAGTGGAGAAGCACTTCAAAAAACCGGTGATCCTAACCAACTACCCCCGCGACATCAAAGCGTTTTACATGAAGCAGGACGATGCTCCCGCTACAAACAGCCGGGGCGAAGTATTCGGCCCGACGGTCCGGGCAATGGACGTGCTGTTTCCGGGCATTGGCGAAATCGTTGGCGGCTCCCAGCGCGAAGACGATCTCGACAAACTCACCGCCCGGATGCAGGAAGTGGGCATTGAACCAGACGCCTTATGGTGGTATCTGGACACGCGCCGGTTCGGGTCGGCACCCCACGCGGGCTTTGGTCTGGGCTTCGAGCGGTTAGTGCTGTTCGTGACGGGCATGGGCAACATCCGCGACGTAATCCCCTTCCCAAGAGCACCGAAACAGGCGGAATTCTAAAACTAATGATGAATGATGAATGCCTGCCGGTGTAAATCATTCATCATTCATCATTACCATCGTGCTCGCACTTCCCATCTTTCTCGCTCTTGCCTCCGGCTTCGTTATCGTTGGTGTCTACACTGAACGCAAGGTGTCGGCGTTCATGCAGGACCGGCTGGGGCCAATGGAAACCGGCAAATGGGGACTGCTCCAACTTTTCGCCGATCTGCTGAAACTGCTCCAAAAAGAAGACATCGTGCCCACGGCGGCCGACCGGCGGCTGTTTTTGCTGGCCCCGGCCATCATCTTCGCGTCGGTGTTTGCGGGCTTTGCGGTGCTGCCCCTCACGCCCGACGTGCAGGGGTCGGGCGCGGCCGTGGGTGTATTCTATCTCATGGCCATTGTCTCGTTCGACGTGGTTGGTATTCTGATGGCGGGCTGGGGCTCGAACAACAAGTATTCACTATTTGGGGCGATGCGGTCGGTGGCGCAGATTATCTCCTACGAAATTCCGCTGGGTCTCACGATTCTGTGCGTCGTCATGATTGGGCAGACGCTCAATCTGCAGGAAATCAGCTTCCAGCAGGGCATTTACACTTCACAAACGAATTACCTGTTCGGCCTGAAAGCTCTGGGGGTAGACGTGACAAGTTGGGGCGGTATTTTTTCCTGGAACATTCTACGCAACCCGTTTTTGCTGGTGGCGTACGTCGTCTTTTTCATCTGCACATTAGCCGAAAGCAACCGTGCTCCGTTCGACCTGCCAGAAGGCGAATCGGAGATTGTGGGTGGCTTTCACACCGAGTATTCAGGAATGCGGTTTGCCCTGCTCTACCTCTCCGAATACGCCATGATGCTGTTGGTATCGTTTCTGGGAGCAGTCCTGTTTCTGGGTAGCTGGAACACGCCCCTGCCCAACCTGGGTCCGTTGCAACTCGCCGACTGGACGAGTGGGGCACCGGGCACGATTTGGGGTAACGTGACGGGCGGGTTCTGGCTGTTGAGCAAGGTGTACTTTATGGTGCTGCTGCAAATGTGGGTCCGCTGGACGTTTCCCCGCATCCGGGTCGATCAGATGATGCACCTGTGCTGGAAAGTATTGACGCCGATGGGACTGATTCTGCTCCTCATTTCGGGCGTGTGGCGGCTGCTAATGGTATGAGTGTGACAAAGAGATCATTGAGACTCGCTAACTAACCACCTTGCCGCCCAGCACCGCCAGCCGCTCATCGACTTGCCGCACGACTTCGGCAAAATCGGCGGGGCGACCGGCGTAATCCAGCAAATTCACGTCCACAATCAAGAGTTCGCCGTCCTGATAGGATGCGACGAACTCTTCATAGAGCCGGTTCAGGCGGTTCAGGTACTCGTCGCTGATGGATTGCTCAAACGACCGACCGCGCTTCCTGATTTGCTCGCGGAGTTTGGGCAGATCGGCGCGGAGGTAAATCATTAGGTCGGGCGGGTGAATGAGACTGACCATATTGTCGAACAGACCCCGGTACGTCTCGTAATCACGGCTGGTCATGCGGTCGCTCTCTTGCAGATTACGGGCGAAGATGGCCGCGTCTTCGTAGATGGTCCGGTCCTGCACAACGGTGGTCGGTCGGTCGGGGTTTGCTTCATTCGCCTGCCGGACCGCCATGATTTTCTTGACCTGCGCGAAGCGGCTATTCAGGAAATACACCTGCAGGTTGAACGACCAGCGCGGCATATCGGCATAGAAATCAGCGAGGTACGGGTTTCCTTCAACGGCTTCGTACAGAATCTCCCAACCGTAGTGATTGGCTAACTGTTCGGCCAGCGTCGTTTTGCCCGCCCCAATATTTCCCGTTATAGCGATGTGCATGGAAGAGTGAATAGGTAAGTCATAATAGTCATAAGTGGGTGGCGCAGCCAACATTCACGTGCCAGCCACTTGTGACTATTATGACTTACCAACTTACCACTGATTTGGTTTAATTTTGTACTATGAAACCGTACCGCGTTCTTCTTTATTACATCTATTCACCCATCGAAAACCCCGATCAGCACCGCGAGGAGCATCATCTGCTGTGCTTGCGATTGAACTTGCTGGGACGAGTAATCGTGGCGGCCGAAGGACTCAACGGCACCGTATCGGGACTGGCGGCCGACTGCGATGCGTACATGGACGCGCTCCACGCCGACCCGCGTTTTGCCGGGATTGATTTTAAAATAGACGAAGCGGACGGGCATACGTTTCAGAAACTGCACGTCCGGGTTAAGAACGAGATTGTCCACTCTGACCTCCCCGTTGATCCACTCCGGCAAACGGGCATTCACCTCAACCCGGAGCAGTTCCGGCAACTCAAAAACGACCCCGACGTGGTGCTGGTCGATATGCGGTCGAACTACGAACACGCGGTGGGCAAGTTCAGAAATGCCGTCACGTTCGACATGGAAAACCTGCGCGACCTGCCCGACCACGTCCACGAAATTGACCACCTGAAAGACAAGAAAATCATTACGTACTGCACGGGCGGCATCAAGTGTGAGAAAGCCAGCGCGTATTTGCTGTCGCAGGGCTTTGAGAACGTGTACCAACTCCACGGCGGCATCATTAAATACGGTATGGAAGCCGGGGGCGACGGTTTCGACGGGCAATGCTACGTGTTCGACAACCGCGTGACAGTAGCAGTGAACCACGTTGACCCCACGGTGGTATCGGCTTGCTACCGCTGCGGCACGCCCGCCACTCGGATGATTAACTGCGCCAGCCCACTCTGCAACAACCACGTCGTCATGTGCGAAGCCTGCGGCCACGAGCACGGCGGCACCTGCGCCGATGCCTGTAAGAGCGACCCTACTCTCCGCCCCTACGACGGTACCGGTTATTACGGCAAACTCACCCAAAGCTACTCGCCCATTCAGGGCTACAAAAGCCGCGCCGGACAGCGGGCCACGGTGGTAGTTACCGGGTAGTGGCTTTTACGTAGCTTTGTCGCCAACCAGACAAGCCATGACATTAGGTAGTTTAGATAACGAGATAATTTTCAAGAAGGCATTCACAGATAAAGTGGTTTTCACCTCGTTTGTGCGGGACATTTTGGGTATTGATGTAGAGGTAGAAAAGATAGAAACCGAAAAAAAATTTGATCCCAAGATCGGCTATATTGATTTTGAGTTAGACATATTCGCTGAGACGGTTGACAAGCGGATCGTTATTGAGATTCAGCGGATAGAGTACGACCATAATTTTGACCGCTTCCTACATTATTTTCTGATGGTAATTGCCGAGCAGCAAAAACGCTCGAAGGACTACGGTATAAATCAAACGGTCTATGTCATCGTTGTCTTAACAGCCCCGTATACCATCAGTGAGAAGAACGGCCAACCTGTCAAAGATGAAGTCCTGTTACTTAAATTGAATCCCAAAACGATTAAGGGCGAAGAGCGTGACTTATATGGTCACCAATTTGTTTGTTTAAATCCAAACCATTCTGACGAAGCTACTCCCCAACCCATTCGGGACTGGTTAGATTTGATTTACCAGTCTATCCATAATCCGGAAAGGGCGGTGATAAATCAGAATAACGAAGGAATTCGCCGGGCTGCTGATCTAATCAGCTTTGAGAACCTGACTCCCCAAGAAAGAGCACTCAGCAAAAATAAGGAGTCAGCAAAAATCACGATAGCCAAGATCGAAAACGCCAAGGCTTTCGAGATCTCAACTGAGATTGCGCGGAAGCTACTAAAACGTGGCTTGTCCGTTGCTGTAGTGGAAGAAGATACGGAATTGACTATTGAGATAGTTGCAAAGCTAAAATCAGATATGGAGGCTAATCTGTAATTGATCAGTATTTCCTGTATAGCTGTCATTACGTAGTGTACAGTTCATCATGCTGATTCACGGCAATGCTCCCCGCAAGAACCGCAACGCGTTGCCGTGGAAGATGTTCATGATGTCGATTTCGGAATAGCCCCGGTCGGACAGGGCACTCCGGAGCGTTTGCAGGTCGGCGATGGTGTCGAGGTCGGTGGGGGATTGTTCGCGGCCGTAGGTGCCGTCGAGGTCGGAGCCGATGGCGCAGTGGAGCGCGTTTCCGGCCAATTGGCAGATGTGGTCGTAATGGTCGACAATCGTGGCGATGGTGATGCCAAAGTCGGCGGGGTTGCTGATGCGCTGCGTAAAACCAGGGCGCATCATCCAGGCATCGAAGCAGCCGCCAATGACCGCTCCCCGCTCAATCAAGGCACGAATCTGGTCGTCGGTGAGTTGCCGCTGATGGGGCACCAGCGCCCGGCAGTTGTGATGACTCGCCCAGATCGGCCCTTTGTAGAGTAACACCGCTTCGTCGAACCCTTCGTCGGTCAGGTGCGTGATATCCAGGATCATTCCCAGCCGGTCCATTTCGCGGAGCAGATCGCGGCCCAATGGCGTCAGTGGCCCTGATAGTCCCGTGCCGGGGGCGTAGCGACCCGTGCTGTAGTGTGCCGGTCCAATGGCCCGCAATCCGTAAGCATACGCCCATTCCAAGTACGACAGGTCGATGAGTGAATCGGCTCCTTCCAGACTCAGCACGTAGCCAACGGGCTTCGTTTCGGACGGTTCATCTTCATTCAACCAACGCGTCACGTGCGTATCGAGCGTAGCCCGGCTGTTAATCTGAACCATGTCGGGTCCGCCGTTCGGACCGTCCGCTGCCATTGCTTCGTACCAGGCTCGCTGCGCCTGCGTCGTGGCCCACGCCTGGGCGGGTGAGTTCCAGCCCGCGCCGGGCAAATTACCATTACTGGCGCTGACACGGGCAATCTGCGTAGCCACCACCAGGCCAATGTTCCCCCGGCGCAGGTCAGGCAGCGACACGACGTTGTTGCCCCGGTCAATTTTGTCGGTCATGCCCTGCTCCGACGCCCGGATAGTCGATACCGGTAGCCGATAATCGCGGTTGTATTCGAGGGCATTAAGCGCAATGTCGAGGTGCGTGTCGATGATAAACATGGGACATGGTAGATTTTCAGTGTGTGTTAGAAGCGGTAATTGAGCACGATTCCACCCTGACCAAACGGCGTAAGATACGGTTGTCCCGTTAATTGCCCATTCTTCCGGTTTCTTTTGTGGAGTTCGGGCACCCCTATGCCGCAGGCACCACCCACGATAAATCCAGTCAACACATCGGTCCGAAAATGCTTTCCGGCTTCAATTCGGTTCACACTTACCAAGGCGGGCGGTACGGCGGCTACGGCGAAAATGAGGACTCGCTTCCAGCCGGTGATGTGGTGATAGTCAGTGAGTACCTTGGCTCCGAAGAACGTCGCCGTCGCACTGAATGAGACGTGACCACTGTAGAACGAATTCGTTTTGGCCTGCCCCGTTTTCTGGTCGAGTGGTACCGTTGGCGAATAGGTCAATGGTCTGGCCCGGCGGATGGGGAAGGCCGTTGCAAAGTACACGAGGTTATTGACCGAATGCGTCACCGCGTATAGGGTCAGCAGATCGAGCCAGTCTTTCCGAATACGCGGGCTGATGGCCAGCAGGACCGGAGCCGCAATGGCTATGTTTAGAAACCGGTCGGATCGTTTTTGGGCAAGGGGAAACCGGGCCGGATCGCCGTAAATGGCGGGTCGGTCGAAAGCGTTAATCCGGCCGGGCGAAAGTTTAGCCAGCGCATCAACCGACAGGGTAGCGACGCGGTCCAGCTCACGGAATCCTACGTAAGAAGCGCCGATAAACAGCACCGAGCCGGTCAGTTCATACGCTTTACGCACCCGATAGGGCGAGACATCAGTCCTATCAGGCTGCCCGAAGGAAACGGTCGTTCCGAGCAGTAAACAATAAATTAGTAACCTCATGATCAACCACAAACGCATACATCATAAACTGAACTTGGGTATAACCTGGTCGGCGAGCCAGCCATAAATCGCTTCCTGCGAACGAACCGGGCTACGGTTAGTGCTGGCTTCTAACTCTGCCGGGGAATCGTCCGCTACGGGTGCCTTATCTGTCGTAGAACCGAGCACCTGAGCCTGGGTATTATCGGCCAACTGGAAGTCGATAAGCTGCCGGATCTGGGTCTGCAACGCTACGTCATACACCGGAAAACACACTTCGATACGCCGGTGAAGGTTGCGGTTCATCCAGTCGGCGGAACCTAAATACGTTTCAGGATTACCACCGTTATGGAATATAAATACCCGGCCATGTTCAAGGTACCGATCTACGATGCGCCGGACGGTGATGTGCTCACTTTGACGGGGGACGCCCGGCACCAGCGTACAAATGGCCCGCACGATCAACTCCACGCGCACCCCCGCCCGGCTGGCTTCGTAGAGTTTGTCGATCATCGTTTTCTCCTGCAAGTTATTGAGTTTGATGGTAATGCGGGCGGGTTGCCTGGCGCGGTGGTTGGCAATTTCACGGTCAATTAAACCCAGAAACCGGTCCACTAAGTTAAATTGGGCAACCAACAGGTGCTGGAACGGCAGGAACGCGTACTGAGCGGGTTGTTCGCGGCTTTGCAGGTACGCAAACAGCAGGTCCAGTTCCTGCGTCAGCCCCGAATGGCTCGTCAGCAAGACGTGATCGGTGTAGAAACGGGCGGTGCCTTCGTTGAAATTTCCGGTCGCCAGTAAGCCATATTGCTCGCTGCGCCACCCGCGCTGACGCTTCACCAAAGCCGTTTTGGCGTGTACCTTCAACGCCGGAATACTGTAGATTAAGCGTACCCCGGCCGCCTTCATTCGCTTGCCCCATTTCAGATTGTTCGTCTCGTCGAAGCGGGCTTTTAGTTCAACGAAAACCGTCACCTGCTTGCCGTTGTGGGCCGCGCTGATGAGCGCATTGACGATGGCCGATTCGGACGCTACCCGGTAGAGCGTCACGTAGATTTCGCGCACGTCGGGGTCGATGGCCGCTTCGTTGAAAAACCGCAGCACCGGGTTATACGAGTGGTAGGGCAAATGCAACAGGTAATCCCGCTGGTCGATTTGGGTGAAGATAGAAGCATCGCCCTGTAGTGCCGGGTACGCAATGGGTAAGCGGGACGGATACGTTAACGACCGACCGACCGGGTTCGGCAGGTCGCTCAGATCGCTCAGCGAATGGTAGCGCCCACCAGCAATCAACTCAGGCCGGGTCAGCCCAAAATAGCGGGTCAGAAAGTCCAGCAGGTCGGGAGGCATCGTGGCGTCGTACAGAAAACGAGTCGGTACCCCTGCGCTGCGCTGATCGACCATCCAGGCAACGTTCGCATCCATCTCGCCCGAAAACTCATCGGCAATGCTGACATCGGCGTTCCGGTTGATCTTTATCCCGTAGCATCCCTGAATGGTGAAATCGGGAAAGATGGTGGGTAGCTGCTGCCGGATTACATCATCGAGAAACAACAGATGATGCCCGTCGGCGGAAGCAGGCAGTTCAAAAAAGCGGGGCAAATTCTGCCGGGGAATGGGCAGCAGGGCGTACCGAGTCTGGTCCGGATTTGCAATTGAGACGAGTGACACGATGAAACACAGGGCGTTATCCGGCAACTGGATGGATGCGCTGTGGGTCTCATCGAGCCAGACGGGTTGCAGAAAAGCGAGGACCCGGCTGAAGAAATAGTCTGTGACGGCGGGCTGATGGGCGGGTAACAGCGGTTCGTTGTAGTACAGATGCACCCGTTGCTGCACCAACTGCGGAAGAATCTGGTCCCTCAGCAGCCGACCAAACTCCTCCTGGCACCGCTGCACCATCGCCTGTACGTCGGCCAGCAGATAGGCGTCGGCCCTGTCCAGGGCGGCCCCATCATTGAGATCACTGATCACCAGCAGTGCCGACATTCTGACCCGGAAGAATTCGTCCAGATTAGATGAGAAGATTGCCAAGAACCGGATGCGATCGTAGAGCGGAACGGCCGGATTAGCCGCTTCCCGCAGGACCCGCTTATTGAAATGGAGCCAGCTCAGGTCCCGGTTGAAATAGGTAAATTGGGGAAACGGCATCCTGTTTTAGTGCTTGCTAAAAAAAAGAAAGACAATTAGGAAAGCCAGAATAGACACGACAAAGCCAACCATGAAGATGTTATAAGCCCCCCGCAACAGCTTATATTTCTTGCCCAACACCCGCCCTAAGTAATAAATGTCGCGGGTCATCGTGCCGTAAAGGTATTGGCTGTCCCGCAGAAGTTCCCCGATTCCCCACTCATAATCGGTGACGCTCATTTGGTGAAAATTACCGAAAAACAGCAGATTACCTTTTTTTTGCTCAATATCGACCCGGCTTAGGCTTCCCTGGGTAACATTGGGCCGGGTGGCGAGAATGGCAAAAATGATGGTCAGCAAGGAGGTGGTCAGAAACAGCACCGTCGGAATGAGCAGGCTGGGGTTTTCCTCGATCCGGCGCGGCAGAATCGAGACAACGACCGAGACCATGATGGCATTGACCGAAATCATAATATTGGCCTTGGTGTCGGCGATGGCGCTCAATTGCACGTGATTGGTGGAGGTGGTTCGAAACATGGTTTCGATGCCCCGGTCGGGTCGGTTCTCCTTGTCTTTTTTCTTTGCTTCTTTTTCGGCTGGTGGGTCCGCCGTCAACGCGGGGTTTTGGGTAATTGGGTAATCGGGCGTCGGTTCACGTTTCGCGCCTTTTTCGGCTTGCTTGTCCAGCATCCGCCGGAGGTTATCGGCTTTTCCTTTCATCAGCAGGACCTGCGCGTAGTTCGTGAAATACCGGTGGGTTTGGAACAGGGCAATGTTTTGCTGCCGCCAGTCGCGGCCCGAAATCTCGGTTCCGGTTAACTGTTCCTGCTCTTTTCGCATCAGCTTCTGCTTATCACTGTAGGTGTCCTGTCCTAAGTGGAACAGATCGGCGTCGCAGAGGATTTCTTCTAACGGATTGGTGGGCGACTGCGGCATTTTTGTCGCCCGAATACACCCCTGCACCGCCCCAATGATTGCGGACGACACCGCTGCCTGTTGAAGAAAGGCAGTGGCTAAGGAGATGCCCGTTTCCTCATGTTGCTGCGGAGAGCCGGTCAGGTAGCCCACATCGTGAAACCAGGCGGCTGCCATAACCGTCAGAAAATCGGCTTCAGACAATTGATAATGGCGGGCCAGTTGCCCGCTGGCCTCCACCACCTCCCGCGTGTGCGTCAGCGTATGGTACACCAGCGCGGGCTGGGGATGCTCATCGAAGAATCGAACGACGTAAGTTTCAATTTGGGTCAGGAGTGTAGTAGTCATGGTGGGTAGTAAAGGTCAGAATTTAAAACCAAGCGAAACGTAAGGCAGTGCCCCTTCGTCGGAGAAACCAACTGAGGCCGTGATGACCAGCAGACTGGCGGGGGTCACGTACAGACCGCCCCCGTAGCCATCGTGCCAGCGGTTGGAGCGTTCGCCCCGGAGCCACACCCGCCCCACGTCGTTGAAGGCCAGCAGCCCAACGCTCGCCGGAAACAGGTACGACCGGAAGTCGAACAGTTTCAGCCGGGCTTCGAGATTGTGGTAGACCAGGTGGTTGCCCGCAAAGCGGTACGTGCGAAAGCCGCGCAGATTGTCCTGACCGCCTAAATAAAGCAACTGATAAAAGGCTGGATTTCCGGAGGTAAGCCCGCCACCAAGCCGGTTGGTGATGACCAATCGACTCGTCCGGCTCAGCCGGGTGTGAATGCTTAAATCCGACTGAATCTGCGTGAATTGATTACCCTGACTACCGAAGCCCCAAAGCCTCAGCCCGGTCGTGTTCCAGTAGATGCCGCGCGACGGTAATATAGCGTTATCGCGCCCGTCAATCAAAATCACCGCCTGCGCGCCCCCATAACTTTCCCGGCGTAGAAAACGCGACGGCTCGGGTTGCCCGGCTATGTATCGTTCGATGAACCGGCCTTCGTTGTCATCCGCATCTAACGTAAATTGCTGAAACACCGGCCCCACCGACACGTCAACGTGCGCAATCAGGGTACGTTTCAGCAAGGCAGCCACGTTGATCAGGTTGTAGCGGGTGCGGTAATACCGAATGCCCCGGCTCTTTTCGTAGATCGTTTCGTTACCCGGCCCAAAGAAGTTGGTGACGTTGTCCGGCGCTCTCAGAAACGCGTTGATCCACAAATCATTCTTGCCGATCAGGTCAGTAAAGATACCGTCGTACTTGATCGAGGTGGCGTTGGTGGCTAACGCCCGGCGGACCACCAGCCGGTTCATCGACGCGTAGGGCGTTTTGCGAAATCCTTGTTTGGTCCACTGAACCCCCGCGCCCAGCAATAAGCCGTCGTCTAAGTTGTAGCCCGCCGTAATCAGCGGGGCCAGTCGATCGTATTTGAAGACGTGCGGATCATACTGATTCACCGCCCGGTCGGTCGAGGTGCGGAGAACGGCCCGGCCCGGCTTCGGTAGTTCGTTGGCTTCGGTGCTCAGGTCGTAGATAATTGGTTTGCCAGGGTTACCTTCCACCGTAAAAACATCATCCCCCTTGCCCCCGATGAGCCGAACAGTAATATTGGCCGACTGCTTTCCACTCACGGCAAACCGATCCGCCCCTTTCTGACCGTACAGCCGGATCTCCCTGGTTTCCGACGCCCTGAACACGCGGCTGTACAGGCGTTGCTTCACCGAACCGTCTTTGGCGATTTTAAACACCGACACCGCTACCTGATTGTCACCCTGATACTCGATGCGAAACAACTCGGTCTTGTCAGAACCGGGTATGTCCACCGTTTTGGCCAGAAACCGGTAATACGTCAGTCCTTCTTTTTGCAGCCAGTTGCGCCGAATCTTGAGCGTTTCCAGCAATCGACCGCCCGACAACCGCCGGATGGTGTCCGGCAATTGGTTAACAGCGGCTTGCAGGACGCTGTCGGTCATCTGGGTTTGCAACTCCGCGATTTCGTGCTGCCATTCCTGCGCGTCGAGGCCGGGCAGAAACAGGCGGTCAACGTGCCGGGCGTTGTACATCGAGCCGTTCACGTTGGCGAGTTTGGGGCCAAACCCCTGAAATTTGGGTTGCAGCCAGGGCAGCGCGGCAATGTACGGCAGCAACCCACTGGCCCGAAAAAAGACCTGGTCGCGGTCGCGGGGAATGGGATAAAATTCGGTACCGGTGCCCGTTTTGCGGCTTCCCCAGCGCCATTGATCTTCGTGGCGGTCCCAATCGCCCATCAGCAAATCGAGCATCCGGGCCCGCAGCACCGCCCGCTGGTCAACGTGGTTGTCGTTATCATCGGTCAGGACGTCGAGCAGTTTAGCCGTACTGACCGACTTGCCCGTACCCGGATTGCGTTCTTCGAGCGAGTAAACCGACTTTCCAAACTCGGCCTGATAGATACCCAGCGCCGGATCGTCGGGCAGGTAAACAAGCGCTGGGTTGGCGTGGGGAACCCCGGCTGCCTGCGCCAGCGAGGGCACTACCAGCGACGCAAACGGATAGCCCGCCGATATTTCGTCCTGCAATACGTGCTTGGCAATGGTTTCGCGGAGTTGTGCGGGCAGGGCATTCCCTGGATCTTTCTGAACACTACGCAGCACCCATTCCCGGCCGGTGCTGTCTTCCAAACGCAGGGACTGCGTCTGTTGCCCGCCCCCCCGCTGAAGAATGGTAAACCCGCCGTTGGTGCGGGTCAGGTCAAAAACGGGCAGCGTAACGGGTGTGGCCCATTCGGTGCGGTAGTTGCTACCCAGCAACCAGCGGTGTATCCGGCCTACGCTGTCGTAAACCGGAGCAATAGCGACCTGTACGCTGTCGGGCCAGACGGGTCGTTGCCGGGCGTTTTGCGCCGACTTTGGGGCAGATAGTATCGTAAAAAGTGAGTTAGCATAGGTTTTGGTGGCGTTAGCGGCTTCGTCGACGGTGTAGAACGTGGCGATCAGCGCTCCACTCACCAACTCATCAAGCACCACGTATCCCCATTCGGGGCTGACGAATCTGGCCAGTTTGCCCCACTTCACCCGTTCGCGGTTAATACCCGAACCACTGACAATATACTGGCGGGAGCCCTCTACAATGTGTTGCAGAGCATGGTCGTGACCCGATACGAATACTACGTTGGGAGCCTGCGCAACGGCTTTCTCCACAGCCCGAACCATGCTTTTATACGTCGGGTTGGGCAGGTCCTGAATGTTGCCGAACACCCCCCGAACCAATGGATACAGTGATCCGATAACGGGCAGGGGCAGGTAGAGGTTGGGTTTGGAGTCGGTGAATGGAAATAGGTGCTGCTTAAGCGTGTAATAACCACCGTGAATGCCGTAGCTCCGAAAAGGATGGTGGGTCGCCACAATGATACCTTTGTCTTTGTGACGGTGTGCAATATCCGCCAGCCGGGCCACTACGTCGGCCTCGGTTTTGCAAGCGCAGTCCGACTCAAGACCGGGTTTATCATGGGGATGCAGCCACCACTGGGAATCCAGAATGACCAAAACCAACTTATCACTCAGCAGAATCTCTTCGGGACCGGGGCACCCATCGGCGGGCAGCATCTGAATATTCGGCGCGTTCAGACTGTCGAGCCACCGGCCCTGCCGCCGAATATTGTCCCAGCCGTCGGGTTTGCCCTGCGCCCAGTCGTGATTACCCGGAATGAAGAGAACTTTTGATTGTTTACCCAATCCAGAACCATCCAGTCCAGGCCGGGCCAATCCAGGCCGGGCCTGATACCGGAGCGACTCTACGTAGAAATTATAACCGGGACTGTTCTCATCCGACAGGCCGTGTGGATACACATTGTCGCCGAGGTAAACGAGTGTAGTACGTGGATCATTGAATGAATAGCGGCTTTCGACGGCATCGACCACCGGATTTTTGCCCCCTCGCAGCCGACCCGCATCCCCAATCAGAATGACCCGGTGCCGCACCGAATCGGGCGGAACGGACTGCGCTAACCCGGTGAACCAATAAAAGCTGCTAAGCACCCCGACGATCCAGCCGCTTATCTTTTGCGGCCTGTTCATGATCGTACCTCGTCGGTATAGTTGATCCGCACGCGCAGCGCCTTCAGGTTAGAAACACCCTGCAACGGCTCCAGATCGACATACTCAACATCCGGCTGCAGGCTTTCCTGCCGCTGCAACTGGGTAATAGCGGACAGGTAGTCCACCAGTTCAGTACTGTGGGTATAGACCAGCGCAATGGTGTCCGGTTGCGTTAGCCGCTCCTGCGTACCATCGATGTAGGCTTTGTCGATCCGCTTTTTCAGCACTTCGTACCGGATGCTGTACGATCCCTCCACGTCGAACCGGCGCTCATCCTGCCGGAAACTTATGTCGACCGGGTGGGAATGAACCAAAATGAGTTGCGTCGTCCGTAGCGGCAGCGCCAGCTGGGGCAGCAGCCGGTGGGTTAGTTGGGCCATTTCCACCATGGAATTCAGTTGCCATTCGGAGAGCCGTCGGCGATAGTCCCGCTCAAACGGTTGATCGGGCGAGATCGACTGACCGGCGTAGATCGTGTATTCCATACCATCGGTCCGGTAGCGTTCAAAATAGTGAGGATAAATCGTTTGTAGTTGCTTCTCTTCCTGATTGATGTAGTCGTTTACCGTGGCATTGATCCAGTTTAAACTCCGTTCGTAGGCGTTCAGCGCCTGACCGAACTGCCCGGTTTTAGGGTCCGTCCGATTAAAATACAGTTGCACAGAAGGCTGGCTCTCCGCTGAATTCAATAGCAGACTTTGGAAGTACGGATTTACCTCCTCGATCAAAAACTGCGCAATTGCCACTTCATCGTCCGGTCTCAGCCCGATGTCCAGCCTGGTTTGCCAATGCTGACGTCCAGTTTTGAGCGACTCCAGCCGGGCCGAGTCGGCTGGTACCTGGTCGAGCAGTTCATTAATGACCCCTAATTGATCCAGCAAATCCTGCCGGACGGCTTTGTGGCGCTCTACGGATGAGTCGCGAACGTCGATGGCGCCATACAGCGGGTACACCTGTGGGAACGTCACCAGCGTTGTTCCACCATCGAGCGAGGAGTTTGGCCCCCGGCGTATCGATTTCCAGGCGGCTTCGTAAAACTTCCACTCGACGGAGGGCTGCAGCGAGGTAAACTGCTTTTTAATAAGCTGCTCTAAGCTGTCATTGAACTGGTGTAACTGGTAGCGCAGCAGTTCTTGAATGAGCGGAACGATACGGTCAATGGTGGCCAGCACACCCTCGTTGAAGGCATTAGGCCGGGGACTACCCATCTCCATCATACCCAAAAACTCGTTGGCCACGGCAATCGGATACACCAGAAAGGAACGAATACCCTGCTGGTGGAGTACCTGCTGCTCCCGGTCCGGCAACCCCTGCAAGTCGGGAAACAGGTGGGGCGTTGGGTTTTTCATCAATTCGGCAGCAATCTTCTGAGCCATTGAGTCTTTGTGATCATCTACAATGTCCGAATGCCTCATAAAAACGCTGCGGGACATGCTGTCGGGATGATGCACGTAGCGTCCATTTATCTTCGGAATGGGCAATATACTGATTTGCAGGTCTGGCTGGCCACATAAATCCCGCAGGGCGGCTTCAAACCGACTATAAATGATGGGTTCGGTATCGGACTGAAGGTGCGCAAACACCTCGTGTAGCTGCTGGATGGTTTCGGTTTCGGTGATGTCCTCAACTTTGAAAAACGAAAAGCCCTCGAACGAAAACTCCCCCATGGGTAGTTGAGGAAGACCGTCCGGCAATTGACCGGTGCCATTCGCGTAGTCAATCCAGGCCGGTTGCAACGGGGGCAGGTACGTTCCGAGCCGGGGTTCGATAAAGCTGGTGTTGATATCCATCCTGAAGTACTTCGTCAGGCCGTTTATCTGTTTTTGAAAGTGGAACGAGGGAATAGCTTTTTTGACCGTATCTATATGGTAGCACTTTTTGAGAATGAGCTGGTACATATACCGAAGTTTATCCTCCTGACAGAGCTGGTCAGGCAGTTCCGACAACAGACCGGGAAACTGGCTCATTAACTGCGTAAAGGCATCTGACTGATAGAACAGGGTTAGCGGCATCGGCAAGCCAAAGGCGTAGGGAACGTCCTGACCAGCAGCCGTTAAGGGCAATACAGCGACCGAAGCGAGTTGAAAAAGCTCGGTCAGCCTGGCCTTGCCAATTACGGCTTCGGGGCACTCAGCACAGGCAGGTACCTGCTCAAACTGATCAATCAAATAGCTATATAAACCGTAGACGCCCCCGTCGCGCGAATCACTTTCGCGCTGGGACTTCAGATAAGTTACAAAGGGGCGAAAAGACAACCCGACCTCAAACGGGAGGGTATCTGAGGAAAGTGTGTGTAATGTTGTTGCCATGGTAATGAATGATTTGCAGACACGGGTATGGTCAAGCGATGCGTTTGGCCAGGCCGAAACTGGTATGCCACTGGTAAATATAATTGGTCGGTTAGCCGATGCATAGCGTTCATGAAGAACATCTTAAAAAAGGTATCAATTCAGTAGCTCACTTCTTTTCTGGTCTGTGGCCTCACAAACCGCGCCCGCGTCGGCAAAACAGGTCATTCGGCGGGGCAGAAGGATACTGACTGAGGAAAAAGACCAGCGACGGACGACGGGCGACCCCACCGTTATGCGGAGTCGCCCGTCATTCGTCGCTGGTCACGATGGCGTATTGATCCCTACCGCTGTTCCATACACGTTGTGTGATGGAATGAGCCGATCAGGCTGATCCTGGTCGAACAGAACTTCGTTAGCGAGGTAAGCTTTCAACTGGCCAACCGTTTGCAGCAGCCACCAATCCTCGTCCGGAATTCGGATGCTGAAACTACTCTCAACATCCAGCAGTACGTCAGTTACATCCAACGAATCAAGTCCGAGGTCGCGGTTGAAATTGGCTTCATCGGTAAGCGCCGTTGGGGTTGCCCCTTTACTCACAAGGAGAGTCAGGAGACGCTCATTTAGCTGATGACGTGTCATGATGAGGAATGATTAAATTAAGACATAGCGGCTTCGGGTACAGGCTGCGTTGTTTTTTTCTTGCCGAAACGACCGGCAAACCACTCCTGCGCCCGGTCGACGAGGTAGTACACCATCGGCACTAAGAAAATGGTCAGGATCATCGAACTGCTCAGGCCGCCAATGAGGACCCAGGCTAAGGAATTTTTCCACTCGGCCCCGGCACCACTCGCCGTGGCAATGGGAATCATCCCGATCACCATCGCGAGGGTCGTCATCAGAATCGGGCGCAGCCGCTCTTCACCCGCGTGCAGAATCGCCTGTCGGTAGGGCACGCCCTGGGCTTTCTGCTGGTTGGCAAAGTCCACAATCAGAATGGCATTTTTAATCACCAGACCAATCAGCATCAGGAAGCCCAGCATGGAGAAAATACCGATGTCGGATGAGGTCAGGGCCAGCACCAGCAGGGCACCGATCACCGCCACCGGCACCGAGAACATCACCACGAACGGGTAAATGAAACTGTCGTAGAGCAGCACCATGATGAAGTACGCCAGCATGATGCCCACCAGCATGGCCAGCCCCAGCGAACCAAAACCTTCTTCCTGATTTTTGGCATCGCCCCCCCAAATCACCGAAACCCCGGCGGGCAGCGGATTTTTGACTAAATCGGCCCGGATGGCGGCCGTCAGCGTTCCCGACCCTGTTCCCAGCGTGTTGGCCGTGACCGTAACGGCCGACCGCCGGTTTTTGCGTTCCAGCAGCGACGGGCCATTGCTCAGGCTGACGGTAGCGAACTCGGCCAGACGCACCGGCCGGTTAGCCGCCGGACTGAAGAAGTTAATATTTTTGACGTCGTCGGGATTCTTCCGGTCGAAGGCATCGAGCATCACGCGAATATCGTAGTCCTCGCCCCCATCGCGGAATTTGGAGTCGTCGTTACCGGCAAAGGCGTTTTGCAGCGTACCGCCCACCGTGGCGATGTCCAATCCCAGTTTGGCCATTTTCTCGCGGTCGGTTTCCACCCGCACTTCGGGGTTGCCCGATTCGATGGACACGTTCACGTCGTTGGCACCGGGCGTTTTGCGGATGCGGTTCGCCAAATTTTCGGCGGCTGCCAGGTTCTGTTCCAGGTTGTCACCACTCAGGAAAATCTCGATGGGCGCAACGCCGGAGTTGACCAACCCCACTACCGACGAATTAAATTCGATGGCCGGAAACCGCTGTTCCAACTCGCGCCGAACTGCCATCATGTACTGCTCGGTGGGCTGCTTACCGGGACGCTGATCGGCTTCTGCCAACTGCACCGACAACTCGGTCCGGTTAGTTTCACCCTGTCCCGTGCTATTGGTACCCGTGCTGGCCCCGCCCACGTTGGCGAAGATGCTCAGCACTTCCGGTTTTTTCCGCAGGTAGTCTTCAATGCGCCGGGCGGTTAGGTTATTCTGTTGCAGCGATGCACTTTTGTCGATTTTCATCGTCAGCAGGAACTTGCCCTGGTCGCCCTGCGCCACAAACTGCGAGCCGATAATGCCGAGGCTCATGATCCAGCCGGTAGCCACGAAAATGGCGACCAAAATGCCCGTGAAGGCCAATTTATGACTTAGCACCCACTCCAGACTGCCGTGATACCAGTTGGTTAGGCCCGTTAGCCCCCGCTCAAACCAGATCAGAAACGCCTGAAATGGATTTTTAGGATTTAGGGTTTCCAACCGGGCCATCCGCGAAGTCATCCAGGGCGTCAGCGTGAAACTGGCCAGCAAACTCACCATCGTGGCGAAGGCAACCGTCAGCGAAAACTGCCGCAGCAAATCGGCAATCACCGAATCGACGAACGTAATCGGCACAAATACCACCACAATAACCAGCGTAATAGCCACGGCCGCAAAGCCAATTTCCTTCATGCCGTCGAGGGTGGCCTGCCAGCGATTTTTACCCATCTCTAAGTGCCGCTGAATGTTTTCGAGCACCACAATCGAGTCATCGACCAAGATACCGATCACTAATGACAGGGCCAGCAACGACATCAGGTTGAGCGAATAACCCATGACGTACATGAACAGAAAAGCCGAAATCAGCGAGGCCGGGACGGACACCATCACAATGAACGCATTGCGGAAGCTGTGTAAAAAGAGCAACATGACCGCGCCAACCAGCAAAACAGCCAGCAGCAAATCCTCCGTAACGGCGTCAACCGCGTCGAGGGTGGTGATGCTGGTGTCGTCGGCAATGGCGAATTTCACCTGGTCTTTGGCGTTTTCTTTCGAGATAACGGCCAGCTTTTCCTGCACCAACTCGCTGATGGCTACCGCGTTGGCATCGGACTGTTTTTTGATGAACAAGCCAATTCCATTCCGGCCGTTGTAGCGGCTGATGCTTTCCGGCTCGGTCAGTCCGTCGGTCACGTTGGCGACGTCGCTCACGCGGATGGGGCTGCCGTTCATAGGGGTTACGATCACTAACTTTCGGATATCGTCTAACGAAGTGAATTTGCCCGCGAGCCGCAGCGTCATGTTTTCGGTCGTGCTTTTCACTTTGCCCGTCGGGAAATCAAGATTCGCCTGATTGATGGCCTGCGTCACCTGGAGCAGCGACAACCCGTAGTAGTTCAGTTTGTCGTCGTTGACGTTGATGCGGATTTCGCGCTTGTCGCCCCCCACCATCGTAATCTCGGCCACACCCGCAATTTGCTGAAGCTGAGGCAGGTACCGGTCTTCCATCTGCTGGTAGAACACTTCGTTAGGTAGGATCGAAGTAGCCAGAATCTGCATGATGGGCTGGTCGCTGGGCGATATTTTGGCCAGCGAAGGCGTTTGGGCATCGTCGGGCAAATCGCTCTGCACTTTGTTAATTTCCCGCTGCGCGTCCTGCATGGCCAGGTCAATATCGGTGCCCGCTTTGAACGTAACAACTAAGACGGAGGCATTCTCGAAGGAATTGGACTTCACGTCGTCGAGGTTATCGAGACCCGATACGGCATCCTCGATTCGTTTGCTGACTTCGGTTTCTACCTCGCTCGGGGCGGCACCCGGATAAACCGTGGTAATGGTAATGGTTGGCACCGAAAATTCCGGCAGTAACTCGTAACTCAGCAGGTTATAGCTGAACAGGCCACCGAGGCTCAACACGGCAAACAGCACAATGATGAGCGAGGGGCGTTTGATGATGGTTTCGACGAAATTCATAGCGTTTGATTAGATTGAACCGCACCGGCGGACCGGCTGATTTTTATGATTTCTAAGATTAGTTATGATGCTTTTGAAAAATCATAGTCGATCCTAACAATCATAAAAATCAGCGTTCTATTTTTTATTGAGCAATAACCGGTGTGCCGTTTTGCAGGTTGATCTGACCGCTGGTGATCACCTGGTCGCCCGCCTTCAGACCCTTCGTGATTTCGTAATACTCGTTGGTCGTGGCCCCGATTTCCACGGTTTTTAGCACCGCTTTGCCTTTTTCGACGACGTATATCTGGGGTTGCTTCGCCGATCCTAAGATGGCCTGGCGGGGTACGGACAGCGTTTGGCTTTTCAGTTTATCAGTGTTGGCAATGGTGCCGTACATACCGGCTTTCAACTGATTTCTGCCGGAGTTGAGCACCTTGATTTCGACGGGGTACTTGTGAGCGGCATCACCTTCGGCCGCCACCATAGACACCCGACCCGTAAAGCGAACGGCGGGATAAACATCGGTTTCGATGGGGATGGATTGACCAACCCGGAACCGGTTGATGTCTTTCTCAGGAATCTCGACTACTAACTTCAGCGACGAGATGTCCGTGATTTTAGCAATGGGTGCCCCTACCGATACCACCGATCCTTTTTCAACCAGTTTCTCGGTCACAATGCCGGAAAACGGCGCGGTTACGGTCGTGTTGGCGATTTGCTTACGAAGCTGCTTGATCTGGGCCTGGGTAGCGCGGATGCTGAGTTGCGTGCGTTCCAGATTAACGGCCGGGGTCGCGTCACCTTTTACCAGATTTTCGTAGCGGACGAGATCATTCTGATAGCCTTCCAGCGTCACCTGCAACGCTTCCACCTGGTAGCGGAGCTGCTCGTCGTCGATCTTGGCCATTAACCGGCCCGCCCCCACCGACTGGCCTTCCTCAAACGGCAGGGCGGTAATTTGCCCGCCCGCCTGGGGCCGCACCTCGACTACGCGGTTCGGCGAGAACGAACCCAGAAACTCGGTCTCCTGCGACAGGTTGCGCAGTTCGGCAACGGCGGTGCGTACCCCTACTTTCTGGTCGGGGTTAGGTTTGTAGACCTTGGCCTCTACTTTCTCCTTGTTGCTGAGCAACGTCCAGGCGGTCAGGCCCAGGGTACTGATTAATGCGAGTACTATAATGATGCGTTTCATACTGTCTTTTTAGCGATTACAAGTTGTAAACTGAGATTGATTTAGCGGTTGATTAAGCTGCCGGTGGCCTTTTTCCAGTCGAGTTCGGCCGTGCGCAGATTGACTAAGGTGTTGAGGTAGTTGTTCTGGGCATCCCGTAGCGAGTTTTCGGCCTGCACCAGATCGGTAATGTCAATGGTGCCTTCTTTGAATTGAAGCTGGGTTTGGGTGTATACTTTTTCGGCCAGCGTCACCTGACTGCGGTTGGTCGATAGATTCTGTTGCTGTACCAGAAACTGATTGCGGGCGTTGGCAATGTCCATCGAAATCGACTCCTGGGTCTGGCGGAGCTGCACGTCTAATTTCTGATTGTCGATGCGGTTCTGACTTAGTTTGGCTTTGCGGGCAAACCCGTCGAACAGGTTCCAGTTCAGTTGCAGTCCAGCCCAGTAACCCGGCACGTTTTTGAGGTACGAATTGTCGCCCCCGATGGCATAGACCGTACTATTAGCTGTTCCGTAAAGCGAGAGCGTCGGTACAAAGCCTGCTTTGATCGTCCGCTGGTCTAAGCCGTTGAGGGCTTTCTGCCGGTCGAGCAACTGTAAATCAGTGCGGTTGATGGTGAATTCGTTGGCGGGCGTTACCGGGCTTGTTCCGTCAATAGCCGTCTGCACAGAAAGCGAATCGGCCTGGGGAGTACCGGTCAGGAATTTAAGCGTGTTGAGCAACTGGTTGTAGGTCGCCTGCAACGATTCGATCTGAGTTTGCGATGCCGTTTTGCTCAACTGAAGCCGGTCTACGTCGATGCCCTGCGCCAACTGATTCTGCCGCCGTAGGTCTGTGATGCGAATCAGCCGTTCGGTGGCGGTCAGGTTACTGCGCAGGAACGCAATCTGCTGGCTGATGGTCTGGAGGTTATAATAAGCCGCCGACACGTTGTAGGCCACGTCCTCTTTAGTCTTCTGGGTTTGAAACGCGGATACCTCCCGGTTGACTTTGGCCGTTTTGAGCGCAATCAGCAAGAGTGGATTGTACACTTGCTGGGTAGCCTGCACCGATGTCGACAGGTTGTAGGGCAGCCCGAAAGCCAGCACCGAGTAGGTCCCTTCGGGGCCACCAAAAGCCGCTGCGGGCACCACTTGACCCGGAATTTTGATGTAGCGTTTGTAATCACCCACCAAATTCACCTGGGGGCGAGCGTTGGCTTTGACCTGCTCAATCTGCGTTTCGGTTCGGAGTTCATCTAACCGGGACGATTGAACACTGTAATTGCTGGTCAAGGCCTTGCTGATCAACTGCTCCAGCGTTTGATCCTGCGCCTTCGTTACTGAAGTCGTTAGCAGAAAGGCCGCTGTCAGATACCAATAAATCGTTTTCATAGTTGACGTTTTTATGATGTTTTAAACAGAAAATATAAATAATCAATTTAAATGTTTGTTTAAATTGACGGCAAAAAAAGGGTTACCCCTTTTTAAAATCGAACACATAGCTCGTAATCATGTCCGTAACAATGTGTTTCTGATCGTCCGTAAAAACCTCAAAGCCAGCTTCGTCCATCTGCCACATCTTCATGTGCATCGCTTTTCCAATAAACAGAAACTGAACGTTCGCAAAGATCATCGGCATCAGATGCATCGCTTTGATGGGCCGGGCAGTTCCCTGTTCGATTTCCTGCTGGAGTTGCTCATCAAACATGGACTGATGAATAGCTTTCATAACGCCAATGCACGTAGCCATGCGCTCCGGGTTTCGATGAATCTCATTCATAATGAAGATTGACAAACTCGGGTTACTCTTACACAATTGGAAGTCATGCTCAATCAACTCCGCGATCTTCTCGCGCAGACCAATTGACTTGTTCATAATATCGACCATGCCCTTGAAGAACAACTGAAGCATCTCCTCGAAGACATTAATAAATAGCTTCTCTTTACTACGGAAATAGTAGTTTGTCAACGCGATGTTAATGCCAGCAGCCTCCGCAATATCCCGCGTGGTGGTCCCGTCAAAGCCTTTCTCCAGAAAGACCCGTTTGGCTCCTTCCCGGATTCGTTCTTCTGTTGACGGTGATGGCTGACAAATCATATCTTTTCTCATTGAACGGGTCAAAAGTAAGTTCTGCTTAATTAACGTCCAAGCGTTTCAAATAGTTTTTTTAAACAAACATTTAAAATCTTGTTTTAACAGCACCTGCATCTTAGTAAAGTACTACGCTCAACTACTCATCAATGCCCCCGCGCTGTGACGGGCCACGTAGCAACGGACTGATTGTCAATAATAACGCTGACGCTATCGTAGAGATTGACGGTGGGGCAAATATGAACGGGAACGCCATACCAGACTGTGCCGGGCGGGTGCCGGTGCGCATTGGCTACCCGAACGACCAAATGCTCCTCGCTTTGGCCAATGGGTACGGCGTCCGGCTCATTGAGGAATACCACGCGGGGCAGCGGATTTTCGGCCGCTACGGATTTATGGCCCAGATCCAGACACAGCGTCTGCTCATCAATGACCGAAATTACCCGCATCAGCAGCACGGCGGCCCAGTCAAACGGCAGGTCGGGCAGTTGCTGACCGTAGCCCGCGTCCCAGAACACGAACGTACCAGGGCTGACGGTCACGTCGGGACGCCGGGCGTGGATGGCAAACGTTGGCGTGCCACCCATAACAAGCGGCAATTGGACGCCGTGCGCGTCGGCGATGGCTTGCCGGACCCCGTCGGCCAGCGCGAAGGTTTCGTCGACCTGCTGGGTGCGGAGCGTTAGATCAGAAGCGCGGATATGGCCGTCGTAGCCGTGCAGACCCACTACCACCACGCCAGGCAGCGTCTGGCAGAATGCGTACAGGTCCAGTGCGTCGGCGGGGTTAATACCCGTGCGGTTCATGCCCACGTTCAGGTCGATGTACACGTCGAGCGGGTTGGCTGCGAACGTATCGGACACGCGTTGCGCCGACGTTGACGCATCAATCAGGCAAGCAAACTGAATGGCCGGAAATTCGGCCCGTAACTGAGCCAGTCGGTCTACAGCCGGGCCAACGAGCGGGTAGGCCAGCAGTACATGGTCAGCACCGGCTTCGGCCAGCATCCGGGCTTCTTTCACCGTGGCGCACTTGAATTGCCGGATGCCTTCGGCCAGCAGCAGGTCCGTTACGGCCCGCATCTTGTGCGTTTTGACGTGGGGGCGCAACCGTTCTGGCCCACCCGCCAGTTGAATTGTTTGCCGAATGTTTTCAGTAACCCGGTCAGGATAAACCAATAAGGCCGGAGACGCAATGGTGTCGGCGTTTTGAACTTCGTACCAGGGCATAAAAAGGGTGGGTTTTAGAGTGTTTGTGTGCATGAGTTTTTAGGTGTCCTCTGCTACAGCGGGCTACTAACCCAACCTAAATACATAAACACGCATACACTATACACCTACCTGTGGCACTTTCGCCACCACCTCAATTTCGACTTTGATGCCATTTCTCAAACCCGACTGTACCGTTGTCCGGGCGGGTTTGATCCCGGTGAAGTAACTGGCGTAAACGGCATTGTAGGCGGCAAAATCGGCGATGTTGGCTAAGTGAACGGTGCTTTTGACGACATCGTCCCAGGAACAGCCTGCTCCGTCCAGAATCTCGCCAATGTTCTGCATCACGCGGTGCGTTTCTTCCTCAATGGTGCCAAGCCTGATTTCACCCGTTGGGTAATGCAGGCAGGTTTGGCCCGACACAAAAAGCCAGCCGTCGCAGATGATGCCGGGTGAATAAGCGGGTGTTGTAAGCCCTTCTTTTACGTTGGGATGATAAACGGGCGTTTTCGCGGCCATAAATTAAAGAGTAATTTTCGCCCGAAAAATGGGCAATACAAATCAATAAGTGGCCACTCGCCCGATAAAATCAGGGAGAAAATTGGTTTACTGTAGGATTACCTTTTTCAGTATAACATTGGGCGGTTGAGACACTCGGCCGGAGTAAGTTAACTGAGTATTACTCATCCAGTCAAGACGATTAAAATAATAGGAATAATACTGCAGTTCCTCCTCATTTCCCGTAACCTGCTGAAGCGTATAATTGCTAAGCTTTAGCACCCAGATGGCCCGATGTCCTGAACGGTTGCTGACAAAGGCCAGGCGTTGCCCATCGGGTGAGAAGGCAGGCTGCTCGTCGAACCAGCCGGATGCCAAGAGGGTCTGAGGAGAACTTCCATCAACTGGAATACGAATTAAATTAGTAACGTATCGACTCAGTGAAGTTTCAGGTTTTCCTTGGGTGACCACTATAAATGCGTCATCAGGTGACCAGTCGATCCGACCATCCCCAAGCTGATCAGAGCCACCAGCCGGTGTGTAGACAAGTGTGCTCTTATCTTCTGTTAATGACCGCTTCCATACGCTTCTACTACTCTGCTTTTCACCCAAGGCGACGTAAGCAAGCTTCCGGCCATCGTTTGACCATTCGACCGAAAAAATATCCCGTTGCGTGTCTATTAGCCGGACAACGCCTGACTCAACCGTTTCAACCAGTAACTGGGTTATATTACGGGTAGCGGAATCTCTGCTCCCCACAAAAGCGACGTATTGGCCATCGGGCGAAAGCACAGGCAGCGATCCTGCACTTTTCAACTTACGCACACTTCCATCAGATCGTCTTACTGAGAGGCCATCAGCGCCCGCGTAAACCAAACCCGAACCGCCCCATGCCCCGTAAGAAATATAGGGTGTGTTGACAGAGAACAAGACTTCCGATATACCCAACTGGCCCGTATTTGTCGTAACCACGTTCGATTCGCTGCCCGGAAGCTTCGGATGAATAGCCCTCACCTGAGCGTAAATCATTTTTCCCTCCGGCTGATTTTGCACTACATACTCACGCACAGCACCGTCGATAATGGCTACTCTCCGCAGTTCTTTTTCGGTGCTTTCCGACACGTAAATTTCGTATCGAGCCGGGGATACAGAGTTGTCCGGCCCGTGTTCCTCAAAGTGGCGCACGGGCGTCCATTTTAGCAGGGCTCCATCACGGAGAGGTTCTATTCCTAAATATAATGGCCTTAAATACGCGCCGGGCAGTACGTCATTTTGCTTACACCCACCCAAACTAAGCAGTAAAAAACAGAGTACAGAAGTAGGTTTCATGATTTCACAGGGAAAAGCTTGTTTAACAGCTATGAAAGTAAGACCCCAATGAACCAAAAGCGTTGCAATGGTCTATCCAGGTCTTATCTTTTGCTCATAAACACGCATACACCCAAACACTCATCCCCAACGATCCAGCCCCAACAGTTTACGGCCCAGCGGGGAGAGTTCGGCGGTTTGGTAGCGGGTTTTCTCCCAGTTGCGCGGGTCGCCGGGAAACGCGTAGCCTTCGGGAGCCTGCCGCTCGCGCCAGGAGGTGATGCGCCACTGCCGCAGGGCTTCGTTGTCTTCCTGAGCGGGCATCATCGAAATATACTGCGCAATGCGGACTTTGTCGTTGGTCAGATTAGGCCGAATGCCGTGGGCCAGGGTACTGTTGAAAATGAGCAGATCGCCCGCTTCCATCTTCACTTTCACCAGGTCAAAGCCCGTCGTGTCGGGCCGGAAGCGGTTGCGGTCGGCTGGCTGGGTTAGTTTCCAGGTGTCGTAGTTCCGGTACAGGTCAGGAATGCACTGGAAACCGCCCATGTTCTCGTCGGTCTGATCGGCCAGCGCCAGTACGCCCTGCACGTTCTGCGGCCTGGTTTCGGGGTCGTAATCCCAGTGAATAAACCCTTTGAATTCGTGGCCCGGCCGGACGGGGAAGTTCAGGTTAGCGCGGTCGATGGTGACCCACAGGTTTTCGACGCCCCACACATCGACAAACGCATCGTACACGCGCGGGTACTGGCGGTTGTCCCACTCCAATTGATGATTGTAGAGTTCGACCATACCGCTGTTGGTCAGTTCCTTCATCTTCATCTCGGCACGGGGCGGGGCGTACCACGTTTCGGGTTCGGCCGGATCTTTCTCCTCGAATTCCCACAGCAGTTGGGCCAGTCGGTCGGCCTGTTCTTTCGGCACCGCCTGTTTGACGACGATGTAGCCGTTCTCCTTCCAGAATGTCCAGTCGGCCTCCGATAGCACCCGCAGGGGTTTTTCCGCGTTTGGCCCGGAGCGGTCGTTGAGACTGATAGTACTGCTGGTGGCGGTTGACGGGTTGCCGGGAATGTCTTTGTGGGCATTGTCGGGAATCATGGCGGCAGGCGTACCTGTTGGAGTCATGGTCGGCGGCATCGTTTCCATAGTCGGTTTGTGTTTTAGAGCGTTTGCTTTGGACAAAAGTAGTGGATCAATGATCGCTGGAGTTAGAACGTCAATGGCCTTTTTTTGTACTATATTGCTCCTGTTTTATCAATTTACCTCAATTTACATCAGTAGGGAGCAAAATGAAGCTTAAACTAGAACAAATTAATCCCGATGCGGATAGCTCGTTTCATATCTTGCTGACTCCGCATCTGGAAACTATTTTCCTCTGGCATTATCATCCCGAATATGAAATTGTGTATATCGACGGAGCCAGCGGCACCCGGCATGTAGGCGATCATATTTCGCGTTACGAAGGCAGCGATTTGGTGTTTATCGGTCCGAACATCCCGCACCTGAATTTTGACTACGGCGTCAAGACGGACTACCGCAAAGTGGTGGTTCAATTGAACGAGAATTTTCTGGGCGAATCCTTCTGGCGGGCACCGGAGTTCGCCGACGTTGCCCGGCTGTTTGAGCAAGCCCGCTCGGGACTGTCATTTCACGGCGAAACCAAACGCGCAGTCGGCGAGCAGTTGGAAGCCCTGGCAGCGCGGCCACCGTTTGCGCGGATGATGGCCCTGCTGACCATTTTTCAGCGCTTAGCCACCAGCGACGAGGTGACGCCCCTGCACGGGAAACCCGTATCCAATGGGTACAATCTCAATGAACAGCAGCGGCTCCGGCGGGTCTATCAATTCATCGAAGAAAACTACGGGCGCAAAATCGACATTGCCGAAATGGCCAACCTGAGCCATTTAACGACGGGCGCGTTTTGCCACTATTTCAAGCGGATGACCCGGATGACATTCACTCAGTTTGTTAATCAATTCCGCGTCAATCAGGCTCAGAAATTACTTCTGCTCGACCAGAACGTAACGGAAGCCTGTTTCGCCTGCGGGTTTGAAAGCTTATCGTATTTCAATAAAGTTTTCCGGCGCGTAACGGGCGAAAATCCACTCCAGTTTAAGAAACGGCACCGGGCTGAATAGATTTACGCCCGAAACTCATGGGCCGTTTTAATAGCGATCTGTAAATTCTGGATGGGAATATCGGTGCGGACCGTGCAGTTGGCCCCCAGGATCACGTGGGCGGGCGCGTCTTTCAACACCAGTTCCACCGCCTTCTTTACGTCGGCTGGTGTGCCCGTGGACAGAACGCCGTGGCGGTCGATACCGCCCATCACCGGGCGCTTGAACAGCTCGGCGGCCTGGCTAAGCGACAGGGGTTTGCCCTCAGCCGCCAGGGGAACATTCACGATCTGGCCGGGGTAGTCTTGAAACCGGGGCCCGAATTTGGCGTAGGCAACCTCGTAGTCCAGCGCTCACACGGATTTTTCAACAGTAACAGCCGTTCCATGACCTGGCTCGGCTGTCAACGTATAGCCTGCGCCGATGGCTTCGGCCCGTCGGTGCATATTTTCTAAACCGTTACCCGTGCGCGCCCGCTGCTGGTCGAAGCCTTGTCCGTTGTCCTGAACGCTTACCCGCACCTTCCCGCCATTTTGCTTTATCCCTAACTCGACCTCCGTCGCCTGCGAGTACTTGGCCGCGTTATGCAGGGCTTCTTTGCCAATCAGATACAGGTTTCGTACTACGTCCGGTCGTAGCGTCAGCCGTTCCAGTTCCGCATCAGCCTCGACGCTTAGCCCGATGCCCCGCGCCGTGAGGAGTTCCCGACCTACACTTTCTAATCGCTGAGCCAGTTGCCCCGCATTATTCGTATCCGAGCGCATTGACCAGACTACGTCGCTCATCTGGCTGATAGTCTGGCGGGCATTGTCGGCAATTTTGAGCAGGAGTTGATAGGAGTCGGCGTGTCGTCCCTGCTGGTGAAGGTTTTGGGCCGCTTCGGAATAAAAGGAAATACCCGAGAGGATGCCGCCTACGTCGTCGTGCAAATCGCGGGAGATTTGGTCGCGGATGGCTTGTTCGCGCCGGAGTTGGTTGATTCGGTAGCGGTAGGCGGCATAAAGCAAACCCGCCAAAACGAGACCAACCAGAATTTTGAACCAGACGGTTTGCCACCAGGCGGGTTTAATCACGACCGTCAGGGAGGTGCCTTTTTCATTCCAGATACCATCATTGTTGGTCCCTTTGACGCGGAAGGTGTAGGTGCCGGGGCCTAAATCGGTATAGCTGGCATAGCGCCGGGAACCGCTGTATACCCAGTCTTTTTCCAGGCCCACTAACTGATAAGCGTACTGGTTCTTTTGCGAGTTGGTGTAGTTCAGGGCGGCAAATTCGAAGGAGAAGAAATTCTGGTCGTGGTTGAGGCTAATCTCGTTGGCTTCGCTTTTTCCAGGCATGGGTTTGTCAAACAGCCTAAACTCCGTAATTACGATGGGCGGCACCTGCGTATTGGGCTGGATTTTCGTCGGATCGAAGGCGTTGAAGCCATTGGTACCGCCAAAATAAAGCGTGCCGTCCTTCCCTTTACAAGCGGCCCCTTCAGTATATATAGCAGTAAACATGCTCCCCTGTAGCCCTTCATCAGCACTGTAGTTGGTGAATTTGCGAGTAGCCAATGAGAACCTGGAAAGGCCCTTGTTGGTGCCCAGCCAGAGATTACCCGCATCATCTTCCAGGATAGAAAAGACCGCGTTTCCTGCCAGCCCATCCTGCTCCGTGAAGGTGGTAAACGTTTCAGTGGCATGGTCGAACCGGCACAGACCGCCTTCACCCGTCCCGAACCAGAGATTTCCTTTTGAATCTTCATAAATGCTGGAAATGGTCATGGAACTGATGCTACCCGGTTTCCGGCTGTCGTATCGATACTGCTTAAAGGCGCCTGTCTTGCGCTCAAACCGGACAAGAGCCTGGCTGCCCGGCCCAATCCACAGATTCCCTCGGCGGTCTTCCAGAATCGCCTGTACCCAGTAGTCACTAACGCGCTCGGGATGCTCGGGGTCGTAGGGGTAACTGACGGTCTTGCCCGTCCTTCGGTCAAAACTTAGGAAACCATTATCCGTGCCCAGCCAAAGCGTTCCCTGCCGATCTTCGCAGATGGTGAAAATGGGCGAAGCACCGGAATTATCCATGATGAAAGGATGATGCAGCGGATAATGGGTGAAGGAAGCATCGTTGCGGTTAAAGCGGGATAGGTAGTCTCCATTTCCTACCCAAAGGTTTCCGTCTCTGGTCTCCAGAATCGCTGTTGCTGCATCACTGCGTAAACTGGTTCCTTTTCTGGGATTGTGTCGGTACTGCGTAAACTGTCCGGTTGCCTTATTCAACATGTTCAGGCCACTTTGTATAGTGCCAACCCAGAGTACGTTCTGGTGATCTTCGCAAAGAGCAGTAATATTATTCTGGCTCAATGAATGAGCAATAACCGGATTATGGCGGTATAGCCGAAAGGGTTTGCGGTTGGGGTCTAACTTAATCACTCCTTCATGAGTAGCAGCCCAGAGAATCCCCGACCTGTCGACTACGAGTGAGATAATGGAGTTATTGATAATGCTGCCTGGATCAGCCGAATTATGCATAAAATGAGTGATGAGAGTACGGTCTTTACTCACTTTATACAGCCCAGCTTTGAACGTACCTACCCACAGGTTCCCTTCCGCGTCTTCGGCAATCCCCGTTTTCAACATTCGATAGAGATGAAGTTTACGGGTCGGGTCGAGGGGGTAATGGGTAAACTGGCCCGACCGACGGTCAAATGCATGCAGTACGCCCTCGACAGTAACTACCCACAGCACACCCCGTCGGTCTTCGTACAAGCCGGTGACGAAGTTCTGGCTCAGGCTGTTGGGATTAGCAGGATCATGCCGGTAGTGCGTGAAACTCACGCGGGAAGGCTTACCCGCCCCGGCGGCTGTCAGGTTGAGCCGGTGCAGTCCCGTTGGACTGCCCACCCAAAGTGTCCCGGATTTATCCCGCAGGGTGAGGTGAAGCCGCTGGTTGCTGCTGGGGTCAATACCCAACTGATCGGCGTAGTTCGTTGTGGAAAACTGACCCGTTTTCCGGTCAACCTGCCTTAATTCTCCTGCAAAGCTTCCCCCAATCCACAAGTTCCCTTCCCGATCTTCCTCGAATGACTGGGCAAACTTAAAGGCATACGGATTAGCGGCACTCTTCACCAAACGGGTGAACGTTTCCGTGCGCGGGTCAAATCGGCAGGTTCCTTCGCTGGTTCCCACCCAGATCAAGCCATCCCGATCTTCCCAAAGCGTAAGAACCTGATTTTTGGTCAGCGACGTTGTATCGCGGGGATCGAATTTGTAATTCGTAAATCGGTAGCCGTCGTACTTGTCTAAGCCCGTTGCCGTGCCAAACCACAGGAATCCTTTCCGGTCCTGCATGATGATTATGACAAAGTGGGTGGAAAGGCCCTGTGCGGTGGTCAGGCGTTCGAATGGCACGGTAGAATTGCCCGCTTCAACGAATCGGGTCGATTGCCCCCAAAGCCGCAGTGGATGGCCAGCCAGCCCGCTTATCAGCAGCCAGATGGCTAACCACCGCCATGAAACTGATGATTTCAGGAAGGTGTCCATAGGTAAGGAATTGAATAGTAAGCTAATGTATCGTTTATTGAGCAAACAATCCGAATGAGAATGATCTGCTCAATTCACCCGTTTACATTCTTCGTCAGAAGCCGTAGTACGTTGGGTGTTGACGTTTACCCCGGGCTTGCCAAAACTCCGCGTGTAGGCCACGCGCACAATCCGGGGTTCGTTCAGGGCGAAGGTTGTCCGGTTATCTAAGCGCAATTCCGGGACTGAAGTGACCGACCGAATTCGATTGGTCCAGAACAAATCGCTTATTGAGGCCGACAGCGTCCCCCGGTTGCCTGATAGTTTTTTCTGAACGCTCACTGTTACGTCGCCCCGGCTCAACAGCCGTCCGAATTCATTGACGGTTGGGGTAGCGTACCAGGCCGTTACTTCCGCCGTGAACGCGTGGGGCAGCCGGAATGTGTGCGACGTATTGAGTTGCCCCCCCAACTGACCAATGCGGTAGGTTTTGTTTTGGAGCGTCAGCGAAGTTTGGCCGTGCATCGCTACCAAACTGTTCTGTATCTGCCACCAGGGGCGGATGGCAACGGGCAGCGTCAGTATCAGCGTCACCGCGTTGGAGCGGTCTAAGTTGCCGGGACCGAAACCAATGGCGTTATTGGTCGGATCGACAAACGGCGCGAACCGGCTTAGCGGGTTCCGTTCGTGGCTGTAGCCCAGGGCCAGCGTGAAGCGGTTCGCTGAGTAAGAAGCCCGGACTTGGTCGGCAAACGTTGGGCGAAGGGTTGAGTTGCCCGTTGCAAGCATGGGGTCCCAAAACATGTTAAACGACGCAACCGCATCGAATGGCGATCGAGTGATTTGCCGGTGGTAGACTAACTCAACCCGTTCGCTATCCCCCAGTTTGTGGGCAAACAGCACGTTGGGCAGTAGACTACCGTACTGACGACTGACGAGCGCTACATCCTGTGCATCATGCATCTGACTGTTCGTGTACTCCGCCCGAAGCCCAACGGACAGCGTGGTTTTTCCCGAAAAACGGGTAGTCAGGTTTGCATAAGCAGCCCCGATGGTTTCGGTCAGTTGATCATTCCGGTTAAAGGCCAAATCCGACTGCCAGCCGGTTGTGGTCAGTTGACTGCGATCAACCCGGTTGAGCAGCGAGAGTCGTGATGCTTTTACCCCGACTTCCAGCGTGCTTTGCTTACCTGCGGGCCGAACGTAATCGGCCTTCACCGCCTGAATGCGGACGGGCGTTTGCCGATCTACGTTCAGGCGTGTCGGCCCGGTTTCGGTCGAAACTTCATCCGCGTTCTGGCTCCCGTACTGGTTCGGGTTGGTGTCTGTGTAGGTAAGGTAGTCGAAGTCGAACGACAGGCTGTGGCCGGGCGCGAACTGATGCTGCACATGGGCATTAGCCATTTGCTGTTTCCAGTGGCGGTTTTCGAGCATTTGCCCATCGATGCGATTCCAGCTATAACCGACACCGCCAGACCCGGTTGTGCGCTGCTCCAGCAGCATCTGATACCGGGCATCTGTTTGAGATTGGTTTACGAAGCCGGATGCCAGCAGCCCAACCGTTGTTTTCTGGCCTACGTTAAAATCGGCACCCAAGCGCAGGTTCTGATTCGTTTGTTTGACTACCCGGTTCATTGTAATGCTCATGTGCATGAGTCCGTCGCCAATTGGCTTGGTGCAGTCGTTGGAAATCTGCTGAGGAGCTTTGTCGTTTCTCATCTCGTAAGCCACGTAAAACGACGATCGTTTTTGCCGATGCGTTAGTAGCAGCGAACTCCCCGAACGTGGGTACCAACCCAGACCGCCCGTCAGGCTGATTTGGCCGGCCGTACCGAGGGAATCGGTCGCAGTTGCCTCACCGTTTACCGTCGATTGAGCGTACAAATCTGCCGAAGCAGCGCAGAGGGCGAGTGTGAGTAGCGAAGTTTTCATGACCGTAACCGTTTAGAAGACCTGATTCAGCATCGTTGAATACTGACTCAAAGTTGGCGGAACGATTAGGGCAGCACAATCCCCAAATTCGGGGTAGTGCTGCCCTTTCTTACTTCGATCAACGTGGGGTTGAAAACCGGGCGCAGGCCCTTAGTCAGCCTGGGGCCGGATATTCTGGTTGACCCGGAAGAGGTTATCGGGGTCGTAGTTAGCTTTGATGGTCGCTAAACGGGGGTAATTGTCGCCGTAGGTGGCCTTCACCCGGTCTTCGCCCTCTTCCATCATGAAATTGATGTACGACCCGCCGGCGCTGTGCGGATGCAGGTCCTGCCAGTAGTCGCGAGCCCAGTTGGTAATGGTGTCTTTGTTAGCCGGATCGGGGTCGACTCCGGCAATCACCATCGCCCAGGTCGCATCGCGGTAGCCCCAGGCGGTGGCCCCGTTGCTCACCCGCGACGCGGCCCCGTTGATGGGATACAGGTGCATGGTCGAGAGCATGGAAGGCAGGGCTTCGCCGTATTTGAGATGCAACTCGATGGCTTCGTCGTTCAGTTCGTTGACGTAGTCGCCTTTCCAGTACCATTGCAGCCCTGGTGGATACAGCGCATCGAACATACCCTGCATAGCCGGTACGGGCATGGAGCCAACCATCTCTAAAACAGGCTGCTTAAACTGCCGAATCGGCTCGAATACCTGCTCGGCATCTTCGGCCGGTCCACTGTAGCACCACACGATGCCACACATCTTTTTCAGGTGAAGGGCCTCTGGAAAGGGTGGGCCGGGTGGCACAGTCAGGAAAGCAAACCAGCCGTTCAGCGTATCGGGCGCTTCTTTGATGAAGGTTCGGTACCAGCGCAGCATGGCGCGGGCGTCGTTCATGTCCCAGAGCATCGGTCCGGCCACTACCGTACTGATGGGATACGCCCGGAACAGGAAAGACGTAACCACGCCGAAATTGCCGCCCCCGCCCCGAATGGCCCAGAACAAATCAGGATTCTCCGTTGCCGAAGCTTTCACTAACCGCCCGTCGGCCAGCACCATGTCGGCTGCGAGCAGGTTATCGATGGTCAGGCCGCACTGCCGGGTCAGGTAGCCTAAGCCTCCGCCCAGCGTTAACCCGGCCACCCCAGTTGTGCCGTTGATGCCCGTCGGCACAACCAGCCCGTGGGCGTGCGTGGCCGCGTCTAATTCGCGCAGCAGGCAGCCACCCTGTACCCGCACGGTTCGCTCGGCGGGGTTGACCTCGATATGCTTCATAGGCGACAGGTCAATCACTAACCCTTCCTGACACACGCCCAGACCAGCTCCGTTGTGGCCTCCGCCTTTCACGGCTACCAGCAGACCGTGTTCACGGGCAAAGTTGACCGACGCGATTACGTCGGTTTCGGTGGCGCAGCGGGCAATCAGGGCGGGGCATTTGTCAATCATGCCATTGTACACGCTGCGGGCCGTTTGGTAATCCGCATCGTGGGGCTCGATGAGCAGGCCCTGTAAACTGGCCCGGAATTGGGCAATGGGTAATTCGGCAGTCATCATGTTGGCTGTTGTTAAAGGGTTGGAAATAGGTAGCATTACCCGGCAGCCTAATGGTTTGTCGTCATCAGGTGGCCGGGGTACAGGCACATCTGCTTGAAGCAGACGGTAACCTGTCGCGGATCAAAATTCAGCAATAAAAAAAGGCGTGTAAATCCCCAAATGTGGTGATATATGATCCCTGATTTTGAGGATGCCGATGGAAAGAAATTGACGAGAAGACGTAAGCTGACAGGCTATACCAGCCCGTCTTTCAGGGCTTTGGCTACCGCTTCGGTCATCGACGCCACGTGGAGTTTGCGGTAAATACTTTTCATGAAGGAGCGAACCGTCTCGTAGCTGATCCCGCCCATGCGGTCGGCAATCATTTTGTAGCTCAGGCCCTCGACCAAATATTTTAGTGTTTCCTGTTCGCGTTGGGTCAGCGGATCGGCATCGGAGGGGGTAAAGCGGTTGGGCATCACCTGCCCGAAGAAACGCACCGCCTTGCGGGCAATGCTGGGCGAGAGCGGAGCGCCCCCGGCATGAGCGTCCTGCACGGCTTCGATCAAGCGGGTGGGAGTCGAGTTTTTCAGGATATAACCAACGGCCCCGGCGCATAAAGCCCGGAATATTTTGTCTTCCTCTTCAAATACCGTCAGCATCACGATGTTGATGAGCGGGTACTTAGCGTGGATGGCCTGCGTCGCCTGAATGCCATCGAGACCAGGCATCTCAATATCCATCATGATAACATCCGGGCTGATATCGCCAACCTGCCGGTCCCAATTGAGGGGATTGGGGAATGCCCCAGCCAAATCAATGCCAGGCATACCATCGAGGAGCATCGAGAGGGCGTCGCGAATGGCGGTATTGTCCTCGTAGAGAAGTACACGCATCAGAGTAAGGACTTATTAGATTGTTCCGGTAAAGTACGGTGATGCACAGGCGGTAATCAATCCCCGAATTTGGGGGTCTCAAAAAGTGATGCCATTCTTTTATTCATCAATCCAGACTGTAAAGCCAGGCAGGTAGCCATCGGTACAGTTGTTCCAGTCGGGCAACTGAGCATTCACGATGCTGAGCGAAGTTTCCGGAACACCTTCGGGCGCATTTGCGTAATTTTACCGAAAACAGTCGATACAGCGCGATTGACGACTAACTGATTTTTCATGGCCGACAAAAAGCCCCTGATTTTAGTAACTAACGACGACGGCATCACTGCCCCCGGCATCCGAACCCTTGTCGAACTCATGCAACAACTCGGCTCAGTGGTCGTGGTGGCCCCCAACAGCCCGCAGTCGGGTATGGGGCACGCGATTACCATCGCCGACCCGCTGCGGCTGTATCCATCCGAGATTTTTGGCGACGTGCCATCCTACGAATGCTCCGGCACCCCCGCCGACTGCGTTAAGTTAGCCAAGCACCACGTGCTGAAAGACCGCGCCCCGGACCTTGTCGTCAGCGGCATAAACCACGGCGGCAATACCTCCATCAGCGTCCTGTATTCGGGTACCATGTCGGCGGCCATTGAAGCCGCCATCGAAGGCATCCCGGCCATTGGCTTCTCGCTTGGCGATTTCACGCGTCAACCCGATTTTTCACACGCCCACGAGCATATTCTGACCCTTGCCCGGACGGTGCTGGAGCGGGGTATGGAACGCGGCACGGCCCTGAACGTCAACTTCCCGGCCCGCGCTGCTGAGCCGCTCAAAGGCATCCGCATCTGTCGGCAGGCCAACGCCAAATGGCAGGAAGTGTTCGAGGAACGGCGCGACCCCAATGGTCGGCGCTATTTCTGGTTGGCAGGCGAATTCGTTAACTTCGACACCCACGCCGAAGACACCGACGAGTACGCCCTATCGCAAAATTACACCTCGGTTGTCCCCTGCCAGTATGACCTGACGGCATACAGCGCAATGGACGCGCTGAGAGCTTGGAACCTATAATTATTAATGATGAACGATGGCTTTTGCACCCGTTCATCATTCATCCGCACGGGCGGCCCCGATTCATAATTCATCATTAGAAAATGGCCCTATTAGGCAGTATGCTCAAAAGCGGTATCCGACTGACGAATGTTGTTCGGCTACGCAAAATCAATCCAGGGCGGCAGCAGCGCAAAGCGTTTCGTAAACTCGTGGGCAAAGCCCGGTTCACCGAATTTGGGAAGACCTACCAGTTTGAGGAATTGCTCAGCGCGGCCGAGTTTGGAACGGACCGGGAGTTCTACGAAAAGTTTACTCAATACGTCCCCATCCACGATTATAATAAAATGTTTGAAGGCTGGTGGAAACGGTCACTGGCGGGTGAGCGCGACATCGCCTGGCCGGGGCGGGTGAAGTACTTCGCGCTTAGTTCGGGTACGTCAGAAGCAGCCTCCAAGTACATTCCAGTCACCAAGTCCATGTCGAAGGCCATTCAGCGGACGGGTGTCCGGCAAATTCTGACGCTCGGCCGATACCAGAGCCTGCCCCCGCAACTCTACGAAAAAGGTTGCCTGATGTTGGGCGGCAGCACCGACCTGAACCTGCGCCAGGGTCACTACGAAGGTGACCTCAGCGGTATCACGGCCAGCCGCATTCCGGTCTGGTTCGAGCGATTTTACAAACCCGGCAAAGACATTGCGCAGGAACGCGACTGGTCGGTAAAGCTGGCCGAAATTACCGAGCAGGCCGCTAATTGGGACATTGGCTACGTGGTGGGGGTTCCGGCTTGGATTCAGTTGCTGATGGAGAAGATTATTGCCCATTACAAGGTCAAAACCATTCACGACATCTGGCCCAACCTGATGGTATTCTGCCACGGGGGCGTGTCGTTCGAGCCGTACCGGGCTGGTTTCGAAAAGCTCCTCGCCCACCCCATCACCTACATCGAAACGTATTTGGCCTCGGAGGGATTCATTGCTTACCAGACCCACCCCGACGCCGAGGGAATGCAGTTAGTGCTCAACAACGGCCTTTTTTTCGAGTTTATCCCCTTCAACGAACAGAATTTCTCGCCCGATGGCGACTTAGTCGAGAAGCCGCAGACGCTGATGATCGACGACGTGGAGGAAGGTAAAGAATACGCCCTGCTCCTGTCAACCTGCTCCGGCGCGTGGCGCTACCTCATTGGCGATACGATCCGGTTTATCTCTAAAAGCCGTTCCGAAATCGTCATCACGGGCCGAACAAAGCACTTCCTGAGTTTGTGTGGCGAACACCTGTCGGTCGACAATATGAACAAAGCGGTCGAGATGGTATCGGACGAGCTGAGTATTTCCATCCGGGAGTTCACCGTTGCCGGGATAACCCACGACACCCTGTTTGCCCACCACTGGTACGTCGGCACCGACGATGCAGTGGATGCCACTGACCTCCGCAACCGCCTTGACGCCCGGCTCGTTGAACTCAACGACGACTACGCCGTTGAACGGAAACACGCGCTTAAAGAGATCACCGTAACGGTGCTTCCCACCGCCACCTTCTACAAGTGGATGGCATCGAAAGGCAAGATGGGCGGGCAGCACAAGTTCCCCAGGGTGCTGAAGAAAGGATTAATTGCCGAGTGGGATGCGTTTTTAGCGGCAGTGTAGCCCCTCACCGGAACGCCGGACCGCCCCGGCCCCTCTCCCATGGGGAGAGGGGCCGGGGCGGTCCGGCGTTCCGGTGAGGGGTAGCGGTGAGGGTCCTACTCACTCTGCACCGTGCTGGCTCCGCTCGTACGCTGCCGCACGGTGGGCGCACCCCGGTAGCGGATAGTACTGGCTCCGCTGGCATCGGCCACCAGCGCATTGCTCACGCTGACAGTGGCTTTGCTGGCTCCCGATGCATTAACCGCAGCTTCACCAACGGGGTATGGAAAAGCTTGCAGCGTCGACGCGCCGGACAATTCCGCCGAGAGTGCCGTTCCCCGCCCGTTCAGTTGCAGCGTCGATGCACCCGACAAGTCTACCGTCGTTCGGGCGGCATCCCCACTAAGTTCACTTTTGGAAGCTCCCGACAGTTCGATACTCAATTCGCTTAAGTTGATGAAGCCGGTAATGCTGGATTGGCTGGCTCCCGAAAAGGCAACACCCCGCACCGTTGGCATCGTGATCGAAAACGAAGTTTGGTGCTGCCGATTGCGATTCGTCCGGTATTTGGCGAATAGCGTACTGTTGCGGATATATACGTCCAAATCATCCAGATTCCGCCGGTCTCCTTCGGCCACAATGCCGAAAGCAGGCCCGGCTTGTACAGTAATGTCAAAGGCGCTACCCATATCGAGCCGGTTGAAGCCGGTCAGCGCGTAGGTTTGTTTATCGCCCTGATAGGGGCCAACGTCTTCCCGGATACAAGCGCTCAGTGACAGTATGAGCAGGGCAATACAACTGAAGTGGTACAGTGAGGTGCGTTTCATGGTTTTGATTTTTGTGATTTATCGCTTTTCAGACAGTCAATCAGTTCATTACCCCTACGAAGAGAGAAATAATTTTGACATAAAAATTCTAAACAGCGTCAGCGTTACGAATTGCCAAACCGCAGCCCGGCCTGGAACCCGATCCAACCCCAGTGGCGGGTGTTGCCGAAATCCGTCACGCGGTCGGCGAAGAGCGAAACGGCGGGTTGGGTGCGCGGCCGGGTGGTGCCGTCGGTGCTGAAATACCAGTTAGCCGATGGCCCAAATGCGAGGGATACCCGTGGGGTAAGTTTGGTTTCCACCAGCGCACTCAGCCGAATCTGTTGGTTCCAGCCGGTGTCATTTATACCAAACGCACTGTCAGTCCGGTCAAAGTAGAACAGGTGATGTGCCGTCGCTTCAACCGAAATCAGCGTCCGCTGCGACCGACCAAATGCCGTACCCAGACCGTATCCAGCGCTCAGTTGGGGGCTGTCCATCCTCCCGAAACTGCTGCCGACCGTGACGATATTATACAGCCGCCGGACGCCCGTGCGATAGGTTACGTTGAGTAGATTGACCTCGTTGACCGACAGTTCAAACCGCCGGAATCCACCCTTTTGCACGTGGCTAAGCAACCCAATCGGCACCGTACCCGACGAGTCGGCGATGTTGATTAATCCAATCTGATGGCCACCCGTGATGCGCCGGGCCCGGTTGACGATTCCGGCAATCTGCCAGCCCCGCACGTCGCGGTGGGTGTAGTTGACCAGACCCGCCAATTGAAGGCCGTTTACGGATTGCCCGGCGATGTTCATCAGACCACCCACTTGAACCCCACGAGTTAATTCGCCCCTTGTGAAATTGAACAGGCCTCCGATTTGGATGCCCTGTGCCTGCTGCTGATTCAGGTTGAACAGGCCGCCCGCCTGAACGCCCCGCACCGCGCCCCCGTCAATATTGAACAGGCCAGCCACCTGCACGCCATCGACCTCACGACCAACCACGTTCCCCAGACCCGCTGCCTGCACGCCCCGCACGTCGGCCTGAACGAGGTTCAGCAGGCCACCCACCTCAACGGCGCGAACGCCGAACGAATAGCCCACTAAGGCGTTGACGGAGATACGGTTAATGATGCGCCCGCTCAACCGGAGATTGGTGCCAATGTAAGGCAAAAACGACACCTGCCAGTCGCGATAGAGCGTATCGCGGCTCAGGTTGACGTCGTGAATGGCCTGCTGCGCCGAGACGAACAGCCGCGTCATACCCATCCGCCCCCGCTCCAGTACGGACGCTACCAGTCCCGGCGGGGTTGAGTCGATGGCGGCTGTCAGCACCTGAACCGGCTCAACCGGCACGGTGGCGAGTGGCAGGGGTACCGTCGGCCGGGTCGTATCGGCGCTCATCCGAATCGACAGCGCCTGCACGGGAGTGTTTTGGGGCAGGGGCATCAGGCGGATGCTGACCGAGTGCGTGGTTTTGGCCCGAATGGTGACTGTTTCACCCACGTATGCCTGTTTGCGCACGTCCAGCCGGATAGCAGACAGGTTGGTAGGCAGGCGAATGCGGTAATACCCGAACGGGTTACTAACGGTAGAAGCCAGCGTTGTTTTCTCGAAAATACTGGCCTGCGCAATGCGCTGCCCGGTCAGTTCATCCAGAATATAACCGTCTAACTGAAAGTTTTTGGGAGCCGGATCGGGCGGGTCAGCGGGGAGCAGGATGACGTGGTTACCGCGCGATTTGTAGGTCATACGGGTAGCAAATATCTGGTTCAGTACCTGACGGACGGGAACATTGCTCAGCCGGACGTTGACCAGGGCACTCCGGTCGACGCGACCTGGGTTATACGAAAACTCAAACCGCCCCTCGCGGCTGATCTGACGCAGCGCTTCTTCGACCCGCTGGTTGCGAATATCAATCGAAATTAGCCGGTCGAGTGGTGGGGTAGACTGTCCCAGCAGGCGGGACGTCAGGAGCAGGCACAGCAGAAAAAAGGCGTAGCGAATGGGAATCATGGGCTGGTGTTTTTTAGAGCAGGACAGCCGACTGGACGGTTACCCCTATCCTACCGGCATCCGGTTCCGTCCAGAATCACCCGCTGGCCCTCGCGCCGGACGCGCAAACCCAGTGTTTCGGCCGTGACGGCAAGGACAGCCTCCAGCGGAGCATTGTCGAAGCGGGTAGTTAGGCGACAGTTACCAAGCTGGGCGTTTTCGAGCCGCACGTCGGCCTCATACAGCTCATTGAGCGTCTGCACCACATCGCGCAACGGCGTCCCCTCAAAAACCAACTGCCTGGTTTTGTAAGCAAACACATTCGGATTGAGTTGCAGAGACCGGCGAATGCTGTCGGCCGACGGCACATAAACGCCCTGCTGATTTTGGGTGAGCATCACGGCGCTACGACCACTGGCAAACCGGACCTTACCCGTCCGGACGGCCACGCTGACGCTGGCATTGTAGGCCCGCATCGTAAACGACGTACCCAGCACCTGCACCGTAGCTTGGCGTGCCCGGATGCGAAACGGCCGCGTGGCATCGGGGACAACATCAAAAAAAGCTTCGCCGTTTAGCGTAACGTCGCGCTGGTTAGCGGCAAACTGGGCTGGGTAGTGCAGGGCTGACCGTCGGTTGAGTAGAATTTTGGTGCCATCGGGCAGGGTTTTATTGAGTGGTTTATCGGTCGTGATTATGGTCAAAAATTGTCGGGATTGATCAGCAGGCGTTTTTTGCTCATCATACCAATGCATCAGCCAGCTCAGACCCAAAAACAGCGTCAGGACTGCGGCAACCGGCAGAAGTGACCCACGGCCCCGTATCCGCCAATTCGGCTGTTTTTGGTGCTGCCGAACGGGCAACGGCTTGATAACCGGCTCCGGTCCGGACGCGGGGCGCATGTCGGGGGTGTGCATCTTCTGCCGAACGGTTTTCCAGGCCGCATCCGTGTCAACGGGCGATGCGTCGGGCGGGGTGGCGGCTTGCCAGATGCGCTCGAACCGGTCAAAATCAGTCGGGTCGGGGGCAGACCGCTGATTAGCCAGCCACTGCGTCACCCGCGCCGACTCGCCGGGGTCGGTTTCGCCCGCCAGGAATTTACCCAGCAAAGCATCATCTATCGGTAGTTGGTCGGCCATATCTTTATTAATGAACAATGCATAATGAATAATGCATAATGATAACCAAGAGTAGATACGGAGTCAGACTGTTAAGCCATTGCGCATTATCCATTAGCCATTGTACATTATTTATTACAAGTAGCAGGGGCAAATAATCACTCAGTTCAGTACGCAGGATGCGCAGGGCTTTCCCAATCTGGTTCTCGACCGTTTTTGGTGAAATGCCCAGTTGATCGGCGATTTCTCCGTACCTCAATTCCTCAAACCGGCTTAGCGTAAACGCCAGTCGGCACTGTTCAGGCAACTTCTGGATGGCCATGCGCAGCCGGTCGGACAGTTCATCGCCCAGCAGCCTCTGCATCGGCGACTCGGCGGTCGTTTCGGCTACGTAGCGCGCGTGTTGCTGGTACTCGTCGCGCACGGCAAAATGCTTGATCCGGTTCAGACAGCGGTTGTGCACGGCCCGGAATAAATACCCCTTCAGCGAGGTGGTAATAAACAGGCCGTCGCGCCTTTCCCACAGCGCCAGGAACATCGCCTGTACTTCTTCCTCGGCCTCATCGGCATCGGTCAGAAACTGGCGGGCGTAGCGGCACAACGGCGCATAATGCTGCCGGAATATGATCTCATAGGCCCGTTCGTCGCCCTGCCGAATGGCCTCAATAGCGTCCTGCTCCGTTGGTTGCACTGCGCGGGGTGGATGGATGATGGAATGAGGCAAAACTATCATTTTTGCGGAACATACGGGTATTAGCGCCATGACACCTATCGGCCGGTTTACCCCTACGCGGTTTTTGACAAAATCACATGGCCCAATCCTTGGGGGGTAGCTTACCTGCCGAGCGCATAAATACGTAGAAAGCCGCTACTTTTGCCCTATGACACCCCAACAACCACTTGATTCAGATGCAGAAAGCGATGTGCGTTTTCATCAACTGGCCGATTTCATACCCCAACTCGTCTGGACAGCCCGACCCGATGGCTATTTAGATTACTACAACAAACAATGGTATGACTATACGGGCTTCGAGGAGGGGTATGGCGATCAAAGCTGGCTACCCATTCTTCACCCAGATGACGCTCAGTTGTGTTTGGATGCCTGGTATAATTCGGTGCAGACGGGGGAAGAGTACGAAATTGAATACCGGTTTGTCGATCGCAAAAAGCCGGGTGAGTATCGGTGGTTTTTAGGTCGTGCCTGCCCCATTAAAAACAGCAGTGGACAGATCATAAAGTGGATTGGAACATGCACTGATATTGATGACCAAAGGCGGAAGTCTGAAACGCTGGAGCAACTGGTGGTCGAGCGGACGCGGCAATTGGATCAGGCGAATACCCGATTGAAACACTCGAATGACAGACTCCAGCATTTTGCGTCAGTAGCCAGTCACGACTTGCAGGAACCCCTGCGTAAAGTTTTCGCATTCAGCCAGTTGCTGGCTGAGCAATACAGTCAGGAATTAGGTAGAGATGGGGTTGATTTGTTGGGACGGATGCAACGGGCCGTCGAGCGGATGTCGGGTTTGATCCGCGATATTCTTGGCTATTCCCGGCTGACTACGCAAACAGCAACGCCCACTCTGGTCAACCTGGGCGACGTAGTTAGCGAGGTACTCAGTGATTTGGAACTTACCATTCAGGAAAAGCAAGCCATTATCCGGGTGGACTCGCTGCCCACCGTTACTGGCGCAGCGTCCCAGCTTCGGCAACTGTTCCAGAATTTGCTCGGTAATGCGCTTAAATTTCAGGCGAGTGGCACCAGGCCGGTTGTTGAGGTGACGGTAAACCAGACCAGCCCCCGGGCAATGCCACCGGAATTAGCCCCTTCATTGGAATCGGATGAAACCCTTTTTTGGGAAATAAGCATCGTCGATAACGGCATTGGCTTTGACGAGCAGCACCGGGAACGCATCTTTCAACTGTTTGAACGCCTGCATGGTCGTAGCCAGTACGAGGGTACGGGCATCGGTTTAGCCCTGTGCAAACAAATTGTTGAGCAGCACAATGGATTCATCACCGCCCGTAGTCAGCCCGGTGCCGGAGCTGTTTTTTCGGTGTATCTGCCTGTTTCGTCAGTCCAGTTTAACGGTGATCAATAAAGCACTCAACTTGCACCAACGAACTAAAGTACAAAGCCTTTGCATCTAATTTTGTTCGTCCACTACAGCCGAATTTATGGTGTGAAAACTTACCTTAAGAATTATATATTTGCTCGTTGCTTGAGGCTAATCAACTCACCTGGTCAGTAAATTCTTTTCTCACCTCTAACGTGTTCACCTATGTCTGCTTCCACCCGCAACATCATCGCCTGGGTTCTGCAAGTGCTGCTTGGCCTTGCCTTCATTGCATCCGGTTTCAACAAACTCCGCGACTTACCGGCCACAATAGGCATGTTTGGTAGTATGGGGCTACCCAGTGTACTGGCTTACGTCGTCGGCGGGGCCGAGGTACTGGGCGGTATTGGCTTGTTGATACCGCGCTTCACGCGCTTAGCCGCGATGGGCCTTATCATCATTATGATTGGCGCCGTGTTCATGCACGCCACTAAAATTCCCGGTGGGCTGGCCGGTGGAATACCAGCCATTGTCCTGCTGGTGCTACTGGGCGTGCTGTTGTGGCTGCGTCAGCCGGTGTATACAGCGAGGGCCTGAACAACGAATTATAATCGACCGGCATAGGGGATGTTCGATGCATAGTTGTCAGGAAGCTGAACTAACGCATCCATCCCCATGTCCTCGTTCTTCCAGCGGCTCCTGCTGACCGGTTCCTGCCTGATCTCGCTTTCGCTCCACGCGCAATCCTTAACGCAAACCATCCGGGGCACCGTGGTGGACCAAAGCCTGCAAACACCCCTGCCCGGTGCCACCGTCGTGGTCCTCGGTGCCACTCCGCTCAAAGGCACGAGCACCGACGTCAGCGGCCAGTTTCGGCTGTTGCAGGTGCCCGTGGGTCGCCAGACGCTGCAAATCAGCGTAGTGGGCTACAAACCCGTTACGCTGCAAAACATCATAGTCGATGCGGGTAAGGAACTGGTGCTGACCATCGCGCTTGAAGAAGCCGTTGGTCAATTGTCTGAAGTGACGGTGAAGCCAACCGTTGAAAAAGACAAACCTATCAATGAAATGGCGGCTGTGTCGGCCCGGACGTTCTCGGTCGAAGAAACCCAGAAGTTTGCCGCTGCCGTTAATGACCCGGCCCGCATGGCCACCGCGTACGCCGGGGTCGTCGGGGCCGACGACGGGGGCAACAGCATCGTGATCCGGGGCAACGCGCCCAATGGACTGCTGTGGCGCATGGAAGGCGTCGAAATTCCCAACCCCAACCACTTTTCGGACCTGGGTACGGCCGGGGGCGGCATCTCTATTTTAAGTGCGCAACTGCTGGCCAACTCCGATTTTCTGACGGGGGCATTTCCGGCGGAATACGGTAACGCGCTGTCGGGCGTGTTCGATTTGAGACTGCGCCGGGGCAACAACGCCAAACGCGAATACACCGTGCAGGCGGGTGTACTGGGCTTAGACGTAGCCGCCGAAGGACCGATTGCGAAGGGGTACGAGGGCTCGTTTCTGGTTAACTACCGCTACTCAACGCTTGGTCTGCTCTCGAAACTGGGGCTTAACGTCGGCACGGGCGTAAATGTGTTTCAGGACCTTTCATTCAACGTGTACCTGCCAACGCGACGGGCCGGAGCGTTTACGGTTTTTGGCTTCGGTGGCCTGAGCAGTAGCAAAGTCAGCGCCCCAGCCGACTCGACCAAATGGGTATACGACTACGACCGCTACAGCGAAAATTTCCGGGCCAACACGGGCGCGGCCGGGCTGACCCATACCCTGCCGGTTGGTCGCCGGATGCTACTAAAGACAGTGTTACTCGCGTCGGGCTACGGAAATCGCTACCGTAGCACGGTACTCCAACCTGCCGATGACTACTCCGCTTCGGAACGGGCAAATGAAGCCTACACGACGCAGAAGCGTATTCTATCCTCGACCTTAACGTACAAAATCAACGCGCAGCATACGATTCGCACCGGACTGATTGGCACGCAGCTTATTTATGACCTTGCCCAAAAATCGTGGGAGCCGGAACAGAATCGGATACTCACCCGCGTTCGGGTAAATGACCAGACCAGCACCATGCAGGCCTTCGGACAGTGGAATTACCGGCTGTCGGAGAAGCTGACCATCAACGCGGGGCTGCATTACCTGCGCCTGCTGCTCAACGGCACGTCGGCCCTGGAACCGCGCGGTTCGGTGCAGTGGGCGTTTGCGCTCAACCAGTCGGTGAGTGTTGGCTACGGACTGCACAGTCAGATCCAAAACCCGGCAACGTATTTTGTGATGCCCGCTGATTCGGCTGGTGCAGATAACAGCTTAGCATCCAATCGAAATCTGGGATTCACCCGGTCGCACCACTACGTACTCGCCTACGACCGACGGCTGACGGATCACCTTCGGCTGAAGGTCGAAACGTACTATCAGTGGCTGTTCAACATTCCGGTCAGTGCCCGTCAGCGCGATTTCGCCATCATCAACCGGTTCGACGGCTTCACCGATCAGCTATTGACCAACACGGGTCGCGGCCGAAATTACGGGCTTGAACTGACGCTGGAGCAGTTTCTGCACAACGGGCTGTACTTCCTGCTGTCGTCGTCGCTGTACAATTCGGAGTACCGGGCGTCGGACGGAATTTGGCGCAGCACCCGCTGGAATGGGCGTCACGCGCAGAGTCTGCTGGTGGGCAAGGAATGGGGCAGCGGCTCGAACGTGTTTAGCCTGAACCTGAAACTCAGCTACTACGGCGGCTACCGAACCACGCCCATCAACATAGCCGAATCAGAACGATTAAGCGAGACGGTTTACGTAGACCGTCAGTCGTTTACGGAGCAGCTTCCGGCATATTTCCGGCCCGACGTTCGGCTTAGCTGGAAGAAAAACCGCCCCCGCTCGACCCGTACGCTGTCCCTCGACGTGCAAAACGCCGTGAACCGCCAGAACGTCTACAACCGCTATTTCGACCCCGCCAGCGGCACTGTCAAAACCTACTATTCCACCGGACTTATTCCGGTGCTGAGCTACCGGGTGGTGTTCTGACCGCGCTTCGTACGCCTGTTGGGCCTGATACAAACGCCGAATCGAGCGGCAGCGTAGTTCCCTACCCTACCGCCCGATTCGGATTCCTGGTTATTACACGGGTCACTCCCCAAGCTGAACGCTGGTCGGCTGGCTGCCGGAGCCATTCATGTACAACTGATTGAGCAAGAGCTTAAAGGTACCCTGCGCCTGCGCCCGGAACGTGATTTCCGGTCCGAATGCGTACAGCTTGCCGGACCCAACCGGCGCCATGAACGCGGCTACGCCATCCTGCAAATACGACTGCCCCCAGGCCCAGCCGCTGCGCAACGGTTTGCTGCTGTCGAACCAGGCCAGCGGCACTACAGTCCCTTTGGTAATGGCGTCGGGAGCCACCTTGAACACTGGACTGTTGTCGAAATAAACGTCGGTTTGACCCGGCATACCCCAGGTGGCGGATTGCGTCGAATCCAAACCAACCCGCAGCACGCTCCCCGGAATGTAGTACTTCTCGCCCGGCAGCGGCTTGTCCTGCCCACTGCTTGTCATTTCGGTGAGGGCGTTTTTCACGGGGAGCTTCAGGTGATAAGCCAAATTGGTACTGGAACCAATCGTGACGACCGTCCCCCCCGCTTCCAGGTACGCCTTTAACTGCGGAATCGACTTGGCAGCGGTGATCTTGGTTAAGCGCGGGCGGTACTCGGCGGGCGTTTCTTCTTCCTTCGGCTCCCGTTCGAGGGCGCGGAATGGGTCGGTGTCCTGACCACTCACGGGCGGAATGGCGCGGGTCACGAAGATGACAACGTCGTATTTCTTGCGCAAATCACCGGCGTCGATGTCGGATGGGTAAATAACCTTCATCGGAAAATGATACTGCTCCATCACCCAGCGCACCCAACCCGACGGCATCGACCCGCCATACGTGTCCCAAAGGGCAATGCGCATCGGTGAGACCTTCACCAGCGACGTAGTGGGCCGTTTGGCGAGACCCGTCACCTCCAGGCCGAGGTCTTTGACCGACTTATCGAGCAGCGACTTTGCCTTGGCGGAAGCGGGTACAAAAAAAGCTCCGGCCTCAACCGATGACTTACCTCCTAACCCGTTGGGCAAGCGGTACACCTCAACACCCGACGCCAGCAGGTCATTGACAGCAATGAATGAGTTGTTTGCTTTTGCGCTGAGCAGATAGCCCGCGCCTGCTGTTCCGGCGATGCGCCCCTCCGGCGACTGAAGCTCGCCGTACGGCAGTTTCTTAAACGGACCGTCGAAGGCGTCCAGCACCCGGTCGAAGTTGACGTTCATCAGGTAAGCGAGGGTCCAGCCAGCCGCGTCGTAGGGACGGACGGGGGGGCCACCCGGATACTGAAAATCATTGGGGTGATCCTGCGGCTCGAACATGTCCAGCAGGTGGGGCCGAAACGACTGATCAGTCTTCACAATGTATGATCCTTCGGGGTATTTCTTACCGGCAACGGTGAAGTCGGCGGTGGCCTGCTGAATCTGGATACCCGTGCGAATCAACGCGTTGACGAACTTAACGGCCGTGGCGAAATCGGGCTGCCCGGCTGGGATGATGAACCCGCGCGGGTCGCGTAGGACCGGCGCTTTCATGATCGTGTCATAGTACTTGACCGGCATTCCCCCGCCCCTCGGCAACATTCCGTACTGCGCTAGGGCCGCGCTGGCCGAAGTGGATGAGGCCGAGGTTGCCGACGTAGACGTCGGCTTTTTGGGGTCGTTTTTGAACGCTTCGTTGATGGCCTCAATCCGCTTGGGCGATAGTGCCCAGGTATCTTTGCTGCCCCGCTCGATGGAGTTTTTGCCCATCCGGTAAATGTTGAACAGCATCTCGTCGCGGTAGCGGGCGGCATAACCCAGCACGGCGTAGTTCAGCGACAGCGAGTAGTCGATGGATTGTTTGAAGTGCCATTTCTGGGGCGTAACCGGGAACGGCGTGTTGCCGTTGGGAATTAACCGGCTCGGCACCAGGGGAATGTCTTCGGGGGTCGGCCCGCCCACAATTTCGGTCAGCAACCCAATCATGTTGTGGAAGTGGGTGGTGGTGCGCAGCCCGCCGTTGTACCAGGTCGAGAAAACCGAGCCGCCGAGCCGCGTATAACCCGGTTTATTTTCGGCATTGAGCCGATTGATCATCGCGGCTCCGAGGGCGTCGATGCCCGTCACCATCAGCGGATCGAATACGTAATTAAACGGGTCACGGTAGGGCGGTCCGGCCAGCACCGACCCGGCCGGACCGCGCTGGTGGTGGTTGTACATGATCTGCGGAATCCACTCGACGAACAACTGACGGCCGATATTCTGGGTTTCCTTCATGTTCATGATGAAGAAGTCGCGGTTGTTGTCGTGGCCAATGTACTTCTGGTACAACACGGGCAGGTTATCCAGCGACCGCTTGTCGGGTTTGGGGTTGCGCATGTACCAGTTGGTCACAATCTCCTGCCCGTCGGGGTTGGCGTGGGTGAGCAGAATCACGTCCTGATCCAGGATGCGCATGGTTTCGGGGTCTTTGCGGCTGACCAACTGCCAGATCGTTTCAATCAACTGGTGCGTCCCCACGGTCTCCGTAGCGTGCAGACCCCCGTCGATCCAGACCACGGCTTTGCCTTCCTGCGCCAGGGCGCGGGCCTGCTCGTCGTTGAGTCCTTCGGCGCGGGCGAGTTGCCGCGAGATGTCCTTGTAGCGGTCCAGTTTTTTCAGGTTCTCCGGCGACGACACGATCAGCATGTACTGGTGGCGTCCTTCTTCCGTCAGGCCGATGTCCACCAGCTTCACCCGGTCGGAGGCAGCCGCAATCTTTTTGAAATACGCTTCGGTCTGGGTATAGGTGGCGAGTTGATAATCGTCGCCGATGTTGAACCCAAAATGTTCTTTGGGCGACGGGATGGCCGCGCCCGACTGCGCCCGCGCTCCGGTCACAAAGCCGCTAAACAGCAGTAAAAACGTTGATAATCGAACAAAATGAATCATGATAAACAGGGGTCAGTTTACTGGTAAAAATAATCGTTGGCACTAACTACCGTCGGCGGAAGCGGACACCAACCCGGCAATCGCCGACTTCGCCCCGTGCTTCGTCACAAACGTTCTCCTGAAAGCCCGCAATCCGGCGTCCGTCCTTCAGGTTGAGGATAAACTTAAACAGAAAATAATCATTCTGAACGACGCTGCTCAGGTTAGTCCCCGTGAATGCGGCCAACTGACCCGCCGTCACGGTGAACGTTTTGGGAAACTGCGTCACGGTTTCGTACAGTTTGTCGGCGGTACCGACCCGACTCGGCAACGGAAACTGCGTCACGCTGGGATAAATTCCGCCCGGCTGGGACAGAATGATTGGGTAAGCGGGGTTACCCGTTGCAGCCGCCTTAGTAAAGCCCAAGTACACCTCTATCGAATTGACTTCGGCCTTGTCGAAACCTTCCCACGTCAGGGTGTACTCGAATACCTGATTGGCTAAATCGGCATCGTTCAGCGCGAAAAACGACGTATTGGCGGTGGCCGTCGTCGGCAAAACCGATTTGGCCGTGTTGACCGCCACAAGAGGTACGGCCGTGTATGCCCAGTTTTCCCAGACGTAATCCTCGGTTTTGCAGGCATCCAGCGCGAGAATTCCCAGCAGGGAGCAGTAGACAATGATGGTTTTTGTAATGCGTATTTTCATGATGCGTAATGGATCAGGAGTGGTCGTTTATTTATCCCAGAAAACGGGCGTCGTTTGCTGGGCGGTTTGCAGCTGATCGGCCTTGCCGGATACGTTGACGTTGGTGGACAGTTCGGTTACCGAATAGGACAGCCGCAGCGGAAACGTGTTCAGCGGGGCAATGGGCGCGGGCAACACGGGTAGTCCGGTCCGGCGATAATCGGTGTAGGATTCGATGCCGTTACCGTAGCCCGCGACGTATTTCTGGGTCATCACGGCGCTCAGTTTACCGGCGGCATCAGCCGCGTCATACTGCGCTGTCCGGTTGGCAACGAAGGCGGTGATGGTGGCAGCGGGCAGCACCGGAGCCGAATTCCCCCCCGACGTCGCAATGGTGCTGATGCTGCCCAGACTGGCCGTGATGCCTTCCTGAAGCAACTGGCGGGCGTCCCCGGTCGTGCCCATCGTCAGGGCGGCCTCGGCCAGAATGAACTTGACCATCGCGTTGGTGATGAACGGAAACACCCCCGCCCCACTGCCGTCGGTGTTGGTCACGACTTTGGGCGCACCCGTCGCGCCCGTGTTGGTGATGAAAACCTGTGCGGCCGTCAGATTATTGATAGGACTGCTGTCGTACAAACCACCGGCCGGATACACGCCCACGGTCGCTTTGAGGGCGTTGTCGTTGGGCGACGCGGTGGCATCGCCCGTGTACCGCCCGAAGTAGCCGTTGCCGGTGGGCGTGAAACCAACGGTGTAGTTTGATGTTTGCCGGAAAAAGTAGTACCGCATCCGGGGGTCGTCCGTACCGAACAATCGCTCAATGAAGTTCTGACTCATGTAGTAGCTTTTACCGGCCTGGTATTCGGCCCGGTGCCACGGGTGCCGGTTGGCGGGGGTTTCGGTCGTGCCGAAGCGGAACGAGAAATCCTGAGCGTTGGTGGTAATCAGGGGGGTATTGGCCGCGAGCAGCGCAGCAATACCGGCTTTGGCTTTATCGGGCTGCACGAGTCGAATCTGGTTGAACAACTTCAGCTTCAGCGAATTACCCATCCGAATCCAGGCGTTCTTATCGCCCTTGTAAATAACGTCGGCCGTGTTGGGCAGAATGGCAAACGTACCTTTGTTGGCATCGGCCAGCGCTTCGTCGATCAGCGCAAAGAGTTTATCGTAAACGGCGGCTCCGCTCTCGAACGTCGGGTCGGAAACGGTGAGTCCCTGCGAGGCATCGGTGTACGGAATGTCGCCCCAGAGGTCCACCATCAGGCTGTAGATATACGCTTTCTCCAGCTTGGCAATGGCCACGTAATCCCATCGCTGCTGGCGGGTGCCTTCGCGAATGAGGATCTCCACGTCGTTGAGCATCTGGGTGTACAACCCATTCCACGACTGCTGGTAGGTTGTCCCGTCCTGAAAATTACGGCTGGTGCCGCTCGTGTACAGGTGCTGCATCAGAATGGATGCCCCCTGATTCACGTCGCGCAAGCTACCCGTCATCGACACCTGCGTAGCGGGCAGCAGGAGTTCGAGCACCGGCGTAGTGGGGTTATTGGGGTCAGTGTTGATGTCGACAAATTTATTGCAGGAACCCGCCACGAATAGCAGACTCAGCCAGGAAGCGGTTTTGAGTAGAGAGTTGATTTTCATAATTAATGGGTTGACGAACACAACGCTTATCCGTATGATTGCTGTGATCTCGGGTAGAATGACGTATTGTCGATTGCCGTGTTCCTGTTGAAAAACGGGGTGTTTATCAAGACTCGCCAAGAAATCATGATCGCTCTTGAAAATCATAAAAATCCGCCGGTCCGCCGGTGCGGTACCATCATTTTTAAAAACTAAACCGGAGATTAACTCCCATCCGGCGCGTGGTTGGAATGCCGATGAAGTCGAAGCCCTGCGAGTTGCCCGCGCCCAGTGAACTAACCTCCGGGTCGAAGTTGAGGTACTTTGGGAAGTTGGGCGCGATGTACCACAGGTTGCGGCCACTCACCGACAGAAACGCGGAGCCGAAGGGCGTTTTGTCCAGCCAGCGTTTTGGCAGCTGATACCCCAGCGACACCTCGCGGAGCCGAAAAACAGTCGCGTCAAAAACGTTCACCTCATCTGCCCCACCCGGCCCAAAACCACCCGTGAAGTAGTAGTCAGCTACGCCAATTCCGATGTTGTTTGGAATTTTCTTACCCTCACCATCCAGCAGGGGTTTCAGCGTGTTCACGTCGCCGAGCACCCCCGGTCCTACTAAGATGGCTTCCCGCTCGTCGGTGTCTTTAGTCGCGCCCCGGCTCAGCAGTTCATACGCCGTAAAGGAATACATGTCCCCACCCTGTTTCCAGTCGAAGAGGGCGCTGAGCGTGAGACCGCCGTAGCTCAGCGTGTTGGTGACGCCCAGAATGAAATCCGGGTTGGGATTGCCGATGGGTCCCGTTTTGCCGCTCAGGATGGGCTTGCCCGTGTTGGGATTGACCAGAATGTTGCCTTCGTCGTCTTTGGCGTAGGTCGACCCGCGAAGTTGACCGTAGGGCTGCCCGGCAATGTGGACGCTGCCGAGGTCGGAAAACCCGCCGTAGGGCAGTTCCTTGAGCGAACCAATATCGCGGACAATGTTACGGTTGAGCGTAAAAGCCGCCGACAGGTTCCAGGTGAACCCGTTGGCCCGTTTAACGGGTGTCGCGTTCAACCCAACTTCAACGCCCTCGTTGGACGATTTACCCAGGTTGATTACTTTTTGAGTATAGCCCGACGACGGCACGGCGTTGACGGTGAAGATCTGCGACGTGCTGATCTTGTTGTAGTACGTAATATCCAGCCCGATCCGGTTGTTGAAAAACTGGAGTTCAGTCCCCAATTCAAGCTCGTTAATGAACTCGGGTTTCAGCGTTGCGTTGGCCAGCAGGTCGGATTCAGTCAGGGTGCTTTGCCCGGCAAACGGCGAGGCAATGCCCCCCGTGCCCGTTCCCGCGCCCAGCACCGGGTTGGCGATGTAGACCGTCTGCGTCTGGTAGGCCGTAGCTTCGTTCCCGACGCGGGTGTAGCCCGCCCGAAGTTTACCGAACGAGAGAATGCGCTTGGGCAGCCGGAACGCTTCGGTGAAAATAAGCGACGCGCTGCCTCCCCCGTAGAGGTAACTCCGGTTGCTGGCAGGCAGGGTTGATGAGACGTCGTTGCGGGCTACCAGGTTCAGGAAGGCAAAATTCCGGTAGTCCAGCGAGATGTCGGTAAACAGGGCAAAAAACCGCTGCTTGAAATTATTACGGTTGTTGGGCAGCACCCGCGGAATGGTTACGCTCGTGTTGTTGAGCGAGTTGATACCCCGGAAGATGATTCCGTCGCCGAACACCACCGCCCGTTCCGTAAGCCGTTGGTTGACGTTATTTCCCACAATCACCTTCAGTCCAATGTCGTCGCTGAGGGGTTTGGTTGCCGTCAGCAGCAGCGTATTGTCCAGTTCCTGCCGGTAGATATTGTCGTTGGTGATGTTGCCGTTCGGGAAGTAGTCCCCGCCTTTGCCGTTCACCACCGTGCGCCGGTCGGTGTAGGCATTGAACCCAACGGTGTTCTGCACGTTGAGCCACGGCAGCGGGTCGAAGCCCAGCACCAGGTTGCCGTAGTAGCGGTCCACTTTGCTGGTGGTAGGGCTGTTGGCCACCGACCAGTACGGATTGTCGGTGCCGACCCGGTCGTAGACATTGTTGCCGTTGAGGGGGTTCGTATAAGGGAAACCCGTTAGGTCGAAGCTCGTCGGCACGAACATCAGAATGTCCATGATGGAACTGCCTGCCCCGTTAGCCGCCGTCAATTGAGGCGATACCTGGTTGGTATTGACGTAGTTCAGACTGCCACCGAGGTAGAATTTATTGTCCAACTGCGCGTTGCCGCCAATGTTAATGGCGGTTCGGGTGATCTGGTTTTCCGGAACGACGCCCTGATTGCCGGTGCGCGACAAACCCGCCGTGAAGGCCCCTTTTTCGCTGCCACTCGACACCGAAACAGCGTTCTCGAATACGCTGCCCGTCCGGAAGAAATTACGGGCGTTGTCCTGCGAGTGGGACTGATAAGGAATCTGAACGGGCGTGGTGCCGTTGGCTTCGTAAAACTGCGGAAACACCGACGACGGGTAGCGGTTGTTGGTCGTTAGCGGGTGAGGGATGGTGGTCCGGGTTGGAATCAGGCTGGTGATGCCCGCGTACGGTGGCCCCCACGAGCCGAATACCCCGCTCCGGTAGTCGAAGTTGGTACCCTGACCGTAGCGGGTCTGGTAGTCAGGCAAACCCGCCACGGTTTCGGTCGAGTAACCCGTGTTGTAGGTAATTTCCAGTCCCTTGCGGCTCTGCCGTTTGCCCGCCTTAGTGGTCACGATGATGGCTCCGTTGGCCGCCCGCGAACCGTAGAGCGCAGCCGCTGCCGCCCCTTTCAGCACCGTCATGGTCAGGATGTTGTTGGGGTCGAGGTCGAAGGCGCGGTTGGTGATGGTTGCCCCGCCCACGGCTCCGTCGGTGCTCCCGAAACTGGAGTTGTCGAAGGGCACCCCATCCACCACGAACAGGGGCTGGTTGTTGTTGCCCAGCGACGAGTTGCCCCGGATGGTAATGTTAGTAGCACCACCGGCGGCTCCCCCCGATCCCTGAATGTTCACCCCGGCCACCTTACCCGTCAGGGCACGGAGGGGATCGGGTTCCGACTTTTGGGCGAGCTGATTCGCATCCAGTGTGCTGACGGAGTAACCCAGTGCGTTCTTGTCGCGCTTAATCCCGGCCGCCGTCACCACCACTTCGCTGAGTTGTTTGGTATCGGCCACCAGCATGATGTCGATTGTCGACTGCGCACCGACGGCAATCTCTTTGGATTGAAAACCTACCGAGGAGAAAACCAGCACGGCGGCCGGACCGGGTACATTTAGCTGGTAAGTCCCCTGCGCGTCGGTGACGGTTCCCACCGTACTGCCTTTGATGGTGATCGTTGTACCCGGCAGGGCATCTTTACCGCTGGCCTCACCAACTTTACCCCGGACAACCCGCTGTTGAGCGACCAATAAACCGGGCAAAAACACAAAGAGCAAGAGTAGTCGTATTTTCATTCCGTTTTGGGTTAGACCTGTCCATGATCAAATTGACAGAAATCAGATTAGTAACCAAGTATAGTCGATGAAATTTTACGAAAGAAGAATTACACCAAATAAAATTCTACTCTATACAAATTATTACAAATAATCTCCTTTAATTTCTATGATTTATGTACAATATAAGAATCTCCCGAAGATAGCTGCTGGTCTCGTCGCGCTGCGCACAGCTCAGGGAATGTAATGCTGCCCAGTAGCGATCTTGTCAGTATAAGCAAAAGGCGTTTGTGCATCCGTTTAAATCGGCAGTATCCCGGTGCATTGCGTCGAAAAATCGTTAGTTTCGGGCTGTCCTTCACACCACACGTATTTTATTTCTATGGACCCTGTTACGATTACCGCTGCGGTTGTGGCCGCCTTTGCGCCACCAACTTTAGTCGCCAGCGTCATCGGCGGCTGGCTGGGCAATCGGGGCGATCATTACCTGTGCAAGACCTACGATATCGTTCAAAATCAATTAAGAAACCCCAGCGAACCCACGAATCACGATATTCAGCGGGCGGTACGGGGTGCTTATCTGAAAGCGACGCTCGTCATTTGCCAACGACTCATCGCCCGCGAATCCAATGTGGTTCAACGCTTGCTCATCTTCCCGACCGTAGACATCGCACGGGTTGTCAGATACCTCAAAAAGCAACTGGACCAACTACCCAACGTCAAATTTGACCTGCCAGCCAATGCAGCAACGGCTCAGTATGAATTGTTGCTCCAGCCGCGTGGCGAAACCGCCGGTGAGCGGGTGGTTGAACTGACTCAGCAACTGCGTACGGATATACTCAACGAACTATCAGCCGCTGGTTTGCGCGTGGAGGACGATCTGAAAGCCGCCATCCTGACCGGGCTACCGGACCAGAACCAGCGTGTCGATTGGTATGAACTGGTATGCGCCTTCTTCGCGGAGGAGTTGAAAGCCAACAGCCGCCTGAGTACCATCACCGAGACCAACCTGTTGCTGGAAATGAAAGCTCTGATGTTGGAACTGAAAACGAGCATCCCGGATGTGGAGTGGTCCGACAAGCTGCTGGACCAGCAGACCGAACGGCTTGGTCGGGCGATGGAGCCGTTTGTGGAGCAGTTTGCCGAGCTGATGACCCGGCTCGATGAAATGCTGGTGGTGCTGGTTCGCATGGAGGGCAAAATAGACCGGGTGCAGGTAACGGTTGAAGCGGGTAACGCTCAAATTCTGGACGTACTTGGCCAACTACAACCCCAATCCCCGGCACGCGCCAAATACCTTAACCGCTTTGCCCGCTACGACTCCGCCCGGCTGATTGGGCGGGTGACCGAACTGGCCGACATCGACACGCGCTTAGCCCGGCAAAAGATGTTGCTGCTGCGGGGCATGGGTGGCATCGGCAAAACGACCCTCGCCAAAGCTTACCTCGACCGCTCCCGCGATGCCTACACCCACCTCGCCTACGTAGAAATTGCCGGTTCCATTGCCGACAGTATGCTGCGGGAGTTGAGCAACTCAGACGCGGTGGACTTCACGCCTAACCCGGACCACACAACCGACGAGAAGTTTGACGCGCTGCTCAATGCGTTGCGGACCACCCCGAACCTGCTGCTGGTGTTGGACAACATCCGGGACGCGGACGCTGCCGCCGACCTGCGAAAGCGGAAAGCCGCGCTGGAAAGCTTGGACGCCACCGTGCTAATTACGGGCCGGGTTCGTTTGGCGGAGTTTGTGCAGACAGGTCAGCTTATGGAGCTTGGCTCGCTCGCGCCGGGGGAAGCCCGCACCCTGTTCGAACGCTCGCTGGGACGACCGGTGCGGGATGCCGAAACAGAACTGGTTAACGACATCCTGGAAAAGGCGTTTTATCATGCCAAACTCATTGAGGTTGTAGCCACCCAGATCAGCCGAAACGTTCACTTGTCCTTAGGCGAGGCAAAAGACATGGTGGCGAAACGGCAGTTCGACGATGAGGAACTCAATTTCCCCGATGACATTGACGAACAGGCCCAAACCATTTACCTGATTTTGAAAGATCTGTTCAACACCGATCCCTTAGCCGACGACCTAAAACAACCCCTGCGTTACTTTGCCGTGCTGCCCGCAATTGACATTCCCGTTGATCACGTCACCGCGCTGTTGGGAATAGAATCTAAGGCCGACCGGAAAACGCTGAGCACCAACCTGCGGCAACTCGCGCATACGGCCTGGTTAGACCAACTCGATGGGGCTTATTTCTCCATGCACGGACTGGTGCAGTGGGTCGTGCGCGAACGGTTGCAGCCCATGCTGGAAAACTGCGCGGTTTTACTTGAAGGAACTGCTAAACTGTTTTACGACCGGCTAACGTCGAACCCGCTCGATACGCAGCCTTACCTTGTTTATGGTGACGAGTTGATTAAGACTTTCCAAGAAGACCAGAATGGTCCGTTAACAACCTTGTACAACAACATCGCCAGTAGTTATAGGGCGTTGGGCGATAACCAGAAAGCCCTGGAGTACAACCTGAAAGCCCTGAGCATCCACGAGCAAACCCTAGCTCCAACCCATTCTGACCTGGCCGTGTCTTACAGCAATATCGCTGTTACTTACGGAGCGTTGGGCGATAACCAAAAAGCCTTAGAATATAATCTGAAAGCGCTGCACATCCGCGAACAGACCCTGGCCCCAACCCATTCTGATCTGGCCGTGTCTTACAGCAATATCGCTGTTACTTATGGAGCGTTGGGCGATAACCAAAAAGCTTTAGAGTATAACCAGAAAGTACTGAGCGCCTTTGAGCAGACCCTGGCCCCAACCCATCCTTATCTAGCCAAGTCTTATGCCAATATTGCCGTTACCTATGGAGCGTTGGGCAATAACCAAAAGGCCTTAGAATATAATCTAAAATCGTTGCACATCCGCGAACAGACTCTGGCCCCAACCCATCCCGACCTGGCCATGTCTTACGCCAACATCGGGGCAACCTACGGAGCGTTAGGTGATCACGATAAGGAGTTAGCCTATGACCTGAAATCGTTGCACATCCGTGAGCAGACCCTGGCCCCAACCCATCCTGACCTGGCCACTTCTTACGCCAACATCGCCATTACCTATTATTACGTTGGGGATTTAGCAAAGGCGCTTGCGTATATGCAGAAAGCGGTTTCCATCTGGGAGCGTATACTGCCGCCAACCCATCCAGACTTGCTGCGTTCGCAGCGTAGTCTTGCCTTCATTAAGCAGGCGATTCGGGAGCAGGGGGAAGGCAACGGTCCGTAAATACTGGGTTGATGGGCGAGAAGTAGTCGCGTAGCGTTTGGTCGTAACACAGTACGTTTTTGTCCTCCCGACCGGTCCGGTCGGGAGGACAAAAACGTGCCTTTAGCTGGGGCTGACCGAAGCGCTGGGGAATCAAATCCTAAACAGGTTTGACTCCCCAGCGCACACCAGTTCGCCTGGCGCAGCTTCTCCGGCTGCCCTACCAGCCGCCGTCACCACTGCAATGCCGCTTACTCAACCATCAATTGTCGTTTCCGATAAATACCCGACTATTGTTCAGAATTTGGTCCTGTTCCTTCCTCAATGACGACGTATACCATTGCCCTGCTGGATGACCACCGGGTAGTGCTCGAAAGCGTTGCGAACCTACTCGCAACATCCGACCGTTTCCGGGTGGCGGGTATGGCCCATGACAGCCAGTCGCTACTGCCCATTCTGAATCAGGCTCAATCGAACCACGGGGCGGTCGACGTGCTGGTTACCGACCTGCTGATGCCCACCGGGAACGGAACAGAACTGATTCCAACGCTAAAAGCCGCGTATCCGAACCTGCGCGTTCTGGTCCTGTCGGGGTCTGTCGATCCCGCGTTGATTCGGCAAGTCATGCAGGCCGGGGCCGATGGCTACGTGACCAAAACCGCCGACAAAGCCGAACTCTTCGACGCAATTCTGGCCGTTGCCGCTGGTCGCCGGTATATGGATAGCCGGATTTTTATGCTGGAAGACGAAACGGCCGGTTCGCCCGCCGACAATCCGTTGACGGAACGGGAAGCCCAAGTTGCCCGCCTGATTCTGGATGAGCTGTCCAGCACTCAGATTGCCGGGCGGCTGTTCATTTCGTTCAATACCGTGGAGACGCACCGCAAACGGATTTACCAGAAATTGGGCGTGACCACCGCGCTGGGTCTGATGAAATACTGGCTTAACCGGGGGCTTACCAAGCAATAAAGGGTAGCAGGATACTGGCTTTTGTCCCGTTCTCTTCGCCCGATTCCAGCCGAAACCGGGCACCAATCGTTTCGGCCCGCTCCCGAATGTTGTGCAACCCCATTCCCGCTTCCGTCCAGTGATGGATACCGATGCCGTCGTCACTTACCTGCAGGGCCAGATCGTTGCCGTGCCGAATCAGCCGGATGTGAACGTGCTGCGCCTGGGCATGACGAAGAATGTTCGTGCAGAGTTCTAAGCAGATGACGTACAGCGTGAACTTGACTTCGGGCGTCAGCGGGAGTTTGCCTGTGGGTTCACTAATCAGTGAGAACAGTGTGCTGCCCGTTAGATTCAGCTTTTTGACCAAGCCTTTGAGCGATACCAGCAGATCCTGTTGGAATAATTGGTCGGGAATCAGGTTATGCGACAGTTGCCGAACCTGCGTTGCCGCATCGTCGAGCAGATCAAGACTACTTTCGTAAAGTTCCTTGTTGCGGGGCGACAGAATGGCCGCGTCGATGGTCTGGAAGGTCATTTTGGTGGCTCCGAGCAGGCTGCTTACCCGGTCGTGAAGTTCGACGGCAACGCGTTTACGCTCAATGGTCTGCCCTTTCAGCAGCGCCATTTCGATCTCCCGGTTTTTGTTCCGTAACGCCACATTGGTTCGCCGGAGCCTCAGACTGTAATACAACAGCAGCAAACCCAGCAAGCTGATGATAGCCATCCCGATGAACAACTGATTGCGCAGGCGTTTCTGCGCCGACAGTCCCAGCCGCAACTGGTCGATCTTCAATTGCTTGATGGTCGCCTGCTGGCGAGCCTGTTTCTGGGTTGCCACGGTTCTCAGTTGCTGCGTTTCGAGTTGGTGCTTCAGGTCGTTCGTCTGCGCCATTCGGAATAATTCGTTGTTCCTATAGGTGCTGCTAAGCCGATCAATTTCAGCCTGTTTAGCCAGTGTCTGATACCGCTGATTCTGCAACAGTCGCTCCTGCTGGTAGGCGGTTTCGATCCGTTTTCGGTCAAATTTCGCTTTGCTGCGCAGGCTTTCGGTCTGATTGACAGCCCGTTGCTGCTCCTGCTTTTTAGCGTTGTAAAGCCGTTGGTACGCGAACGCGCTTTTCCAGTCCTGCTGATGCTCGTAGGCGTTGATCAGCACGGAATAAGCGGTCAGCATGGGCGTAGGTAGCTGCTGATTCTGGCCCAATGCCTGCGTGGCGGTGTTAATGGCCTCGGCGTACCGCCCCAGACCGAGGTACGACTCGGCCAGATCGGCCAGCGCGACGGCCTGGGGCATGGGCGCGTTGAGCTGCGCCCAGTAGGCCACCGACTGGCTAAGATAGGGAACGGCCTGAGCCGGTTTTTGCTGCCTGTTGTACAACCGCCCGATGTCGTTGGTTAGGTAGGCTTTGTTCGAGATTGACGCCTTGCTCTGGTTGAGGAGTTTCCACGCGAGCAGGAAGTGCGTTTCGGCTTTGTCCAATTGCGGTTGCTGTTTATAGGCAGTGGCCAGATACTGGTGGAGACTGGCGAGATGAACAGGATCGATTTTTTTGTCTTTGTCAAACCAGGCGATACTCTGCTGCAAATACGCCACGGCGTCGCCATACTCGCCAATCGACATACTGACGTTACCGAGGTTCCGGTAAATCCGCCAGTAGTACATGGCGTAGACCTGAGGGGACGTTTCGATCAGCGACAACAACCGGTAATTCAGGTTGATCGCCTGTGGGTAGTTCGTCCGGAGGGAGCGGTAGTAACGTTCGGTCAGCAGTAACCCTTTAATCTGGTACTTGACGTTCTTTTTGCGCTCCGCCATGCGGATGAGGTGGTTAGCCACCAGCAGCGCACTGTCGCGGTGGGCCATGCCGCTGTAGTGGACATACGCCATAAAATGCAGGTACTCCATACGAGCCGTATCGACGGTCGGCGTTGGGCGTAGCTGGTCGAGACCCAGCAAGCGGGTACGGGTGGCCCGCAACAGGCTATCCACATACACCTGGTCCGTACTTCGGTCGAAATTAAACGGGGGCGTATCGTAATGCTGAGCCTGCAACGAGACGGGCAAGCCCAGCCAGCCGAGCAACAACCCTACTTTTTGAAACGATCTCATACGCTACAGTGAACGGTCATAATCCCCTCCGTCGGTACGTGTCAATACCTGTTTAACCCAAAAATCACTGAATTCAGTGACGGCAAATCACGGATTTCGGTGATTTTTTTGACGGGAGAGATCGGGAATTTTGCATCGGTAATAATCTCATACACAAGTTAAAACTAACACCTTCACGCGTTGAAACGAATTACATTAACCACCGCTTATTTAACGGTACTGAGTACACTGGTTTTTGCTCAGCTACCAGGCTCGCCATCGACAGCTACCGGCAAGCCGCCCGTGATAGCCCCCAATACTCAGGCGCCGGGGCCATCTGCTCAACAATCCGACGAGTTTGCGCCCCTTACCAACCTGCCCTTTTTTCCCGGAGGTAAGCAGGCCCTGGAAACCTACCTAAGCGACCTCGACCTTTATCCGCTGTCGGCTCGGGAGACCCAGATCGAAGGGGCGGTACGGGTGCTGTTTCGGGTGCTCCCCAACGGTCAACTGAACGAGGTTCGGGTCGTGCGATCACACGGGCCGCTGCTGGACCAGGCGGCTCTTCGGGCCGTGGCACTGATGCCCCGCTGGTATCCGGCCCACCGGGCGGGGATGGCGGTTTCTCACTTGGTTGAACTCCTCGTTACGTTTCGTCTCGACTAAATCAACGTAACGCTGTACTCCCCCATCGACCGCACTGGCGGACCATCGCATTGGCGGACCATCGCAGTAACGAACTATCATGAAAATGTTCCTGATTTCCCTGTTGACCCCGCTCTGTGCTGCGGTCTTATTCCGATCCACCCGTTTCGATTTCCTCGACCTCACCAGCGATAAATTTGATATTTCCTGGGACGAGATCACGGAGGATTTATGGCGCTGAGCGATACGCTGATGACAAGCGTTGCGTTAGCGGGCACCTCACCATCGGACGCGGTGATTAAAGCCACGCTGTTAGAGGGTTGGCATACAGAACAAGGCACCGGACGATTGCGTATACGCTCAGCAGAGCCGATACAGCGAATACCAACGTTACGTAGGCAGCGGGCACCGGTACTCGCCGACGATTCAGCAGGGCGACCACGCCCGCCGTGGCGACGACAATCGCCAGCAATCCCAGCAACTTCGACGGCAGGCCTTGGTGCCACAAGAAGGGGAGTAAGAGAATCGGCAACCAGCCGATGGTTATCCATTTGATCCAGGTGAAGCGGGCAAGACGGGTCAACGCCGGTTCGTAATTGGTATTCGGGCCCTGTTCTACGCTTTTCAGGATGCTCAACAACTGGATATTTTCCAGCACGTCGAAAACGCCGGGTACGAACGCGACAAACAGGGCAATCTGCCCCCAGACAGACGGATAGGCCTGGTTAGCCTGCTGGGCAAAGGAGAAACTAAAGGCGGTGTAGAGGGCGATGTAAAGGAAGTCGATCTGGTTCAATGAGCGCATCTTATCTACGTAGGCCGTTACGGGTTTGCCCGTTCGTGGATCAATGAACAAGGCGTTGACAGCATCGGCAGACGTGGCAAACTGAAAGTCCAGCATCGGCTGCTTCGCCGGAATTGGGGGTTGAACGGTCGGCTTGTAACGAACCATCACTACCGACACCAACAGCGTTAGTACGGCAAAAATCATTGGCCAAAGAAACGGAGAGTTACACATGGGCAGGCACGTGTATGGATTACGGCTGCGGCTGAACGTCATACAACCCACGCTTGGCTTTTACCGCCCGAATCAGTTGAGCTACGCTATCCACCGAGTCGGCGACGCGTACCTTGTCGGGGGCTACGCCTAAGTTCAGAGCGACCTGCTTGGCCTTGTACAGGTTCCAGTCAAAATCTCGCAGGAACTCAACGGCTGCTTTAGCGCCCTGTTCAAAAAGCCGGATCTGGTTTTCTCGTTCCATATCAAAATCCAGCCAGTTGAACCCCTGTACGTCAATCTCGGCTAACGATAGTTCATACTGCGGGTGGGTAATGAGGAAATCCTTATCGAAGTGCGCCCGCATCGTACTGATGATCGACCCGGCGATGTCGGCCAGTTTTTTCACCCCGCGCGAACCCTCCGGTGCCCGGCCCTGGAGCCGGGCACCAAACGTGGGCAGGCGGGGAACGCTGGCTTTGGCCGGATTAAACACGTTGATGGGAAAATTGGAGATCGACCCACCATCCACAAAAACAGCTTCTGTGATGCTGTCGGTGACGTTTTTCTTGTCGAAGCGCAGGTATCGGTCCCATTCCGTTTGCCGGGTTGACTGCTTGGGAATGGGATTCACCCGAAAAGCCTCGAAGAAGACGGGAATCGACATCGACGCCCGCACAAAATCGGCGGGCCGCAGTTCGTCGGCGTCCGTCCGGGCCGAATTCTCGTAAAACAGTTCCCACATCTTGGGGAACATAATCATATTCTCGGTGGCAATCTCGGTGGTAATGAGTGCCAGCGGTGGCTCTCCGGGATCAGCATTGGTGGGATTATAGTACAACCCCGCCAGTTCGTTCGTGTCGGTTAGCTCAAGTTCAGGAATCAACTCAAAGCACGTCTTGTCCGGTTTATAATTGAGCGGGGGAATGAGACTCAACTTGGTTTCTAAATCGCTCAACGTCCTGATTCCATTGTGAGAATGGGTCAGCGTTTGGGTTGCCTTGCCATCGGTTGAGGGAACGTCAAACCGAACGTCGCCGAATTCCATGAGGTCGACCAGCCAGTCGCGAAATTTGCTACCCGGATTTATACCAAAATTACTGCCCGTAAACTTCGCCAGCAGAAACAGGAGGACACTGCCGATCAGCAAGAACAGATAGAGCAGCAGCGAGATACCGGCAATGGACAGGTATTTGTACGGAAAAGGCTTGCTGGACGGATCGAAGCGGAGCGGTGGCCACGCGAAAGACCACACCCCGTGCCAACTGTTTAGCAAACCACTCAGCAGCACAACGGCTAAAATCATGCCCACCGTAATCTGAATAAACCGCAGGTACTGCTTTTTGTACGATTGCCGGGCCAGCCAGAAAGCCCAGCCCGTGCAAAAGGCAATTGGTCCCAACCCGATGACAAGCTGAAGCCAGGGCATTGTAGCGAACCGAACGACCAGAAATGCGAGGATGAGCACGCCCACAACGAAGCCGAATAGTCGGCGAAAGAAGGCGCTTTTCAAGTAGTCGGTAACGACCCCGTCGCTCACTAATCCCCGCCCAAAAAGGACCAGGGCCAGTATGAATGCTGTTACCAGGCCAATGAGTACGCCCACAATGGTCACGCCGGTAGCATCCCACCACAACAGGCTGCTGAACAGAATCATGCTCAGGCTGACACCCAGTCCGAACAGAACCGAGTTGAACAGGCAGGTTACGTAGGATTCGTAATCAAGGGCCGTCTTCATCAGCCACTTCGCCAGCGGGTCGCCATCGACGAAGGAAAATAGCTTCCGGCGGGCTAAGTAGTACATGATGATGGGCGATTTCAATACGGTAGTATCCGGCTGACTGGTGCCCGCTTTGGTTGGGCGCACGGTCGCCATCAGCATGGCGTTGATGGCCCCGGCACTGGTACCCGCCAGTTTTAGAAACCGGATACCCACTCGCTCCAGTACGTAGGTGTAGCCCAGCAGAGCAATGCCGAGCATACCCCCACCCTCCTGCACTAGATTGACGTACTGGTGACCTTCCTCGTCAAAAATGTCGGACACGGTCGGGGCAGTACCTAATTGGGCTACGTATTTGTCGCCCACCTCAAGCATCCCGGCCAGCAGTTGGCGGACTTCGTTGTCGTCTCGTTCGATTGGGTCAGCTATCGCGCTCATGGGCAGTTTGACGTTATCGGTCCTCACCCTGTCTTTTTAAAGCGGGAGAAACACTGGCGGCAAATACGACTTTTGAGCAGCAGCAAAAAAGAGGAGATTTCCCCTATTTAGTAAGGAATTCTACCAGTTTTCCATCATCGTTGAGATGGGTTCGTACAGACGCGTGTAGGCGATCTGAGCGGCTACGGCCAGAAATACAACCCCCGTTGCGCGGTTGAAAATTGTGACCACGCGGGTCGTAAAGAGCCGTTTGAGCCGGTTGGCGTAGTAAGCCAGCGCCAGTTCGGTCGCGAGAACACCCAGCAGACTGGCCCCCATGAATCCGTATTGCTGGACCATCGTGTAGTGCAGATGCGACCGGATGTAGGCCACGATGGTTACCCACGAAATGAAATTGATGGGGTTCAGCGCGTTCAGAAAAAAGCCCGTCGAGACGTAGTAAACGGCGTTGCCGAACCGGGTTTTGGGATACGCTAACCGGGGCGTTCCTTTCAGGATGTTGACCAGTCCCATCGCCGTCAGAAACAGGACACCCACAATAGCCATCAGGTGCTCGAATCCCTGCACTTTCGGAATGAACGACGTACCGAGCAGCGCGGCCAGAACAAACAACAGATCACCGCCAACTACCCCGAACACGATTTTCATGCCCGACCGAAACCCGTTGTCGACGCTGTTCTGAATCAGTGCAAAGAACACCGTTCCGAACGTCAGACACAACGCGATACCAATCAAGAAACCGTACAGGAGGGGGAGGAACACGGGGTTGGTTTGTGGTTTGTAGTTTGTGGTTTGTAGTTGGCTGAGGCATAATCTGAATGCGTCAGCCAACTACAAACTACAAACCGATATCAAACTCCTTTAAGCCGGGCCACCATCAGCAATCCGCTGACGCTGAGGGCGTCGGTGATGCGGCTGGCCATGACCATGTCAACGGCTTCGGCGAGGGGTAGCTTCCAGATGCGCAGGTCTTCAGTTTCTTCGGGTTCGTGATCGCCCTGCACCAGCCCTTCGGCAATGTACAGGAACCCTTCTTCGTCGGTGGCTGAGTTGGACGTGTGAATGCGGGCGATTTTGGTCCATTGTTCCGCTTCCAGCCCGGTCTCCTCTTTGAGTTCGCGCTTGGCCGATTCCAGCGGGTCGGTGCCGAGGGGGGAGCCGCCTTCGGGAATCTCCCACGAATACTCATCGAGCGGATAACGGTACTGACCCACGAGGTAGGTGTTCCCGGCAGCGTCGAGCGGGATGACGCCAACGGCTTTGTTCTTAAAGCTAACGACACCATAGATGCCGGGTGTTCCGGCGGGCGTCACGACCTCTTCATGGCGGATAGTCAGCCAGGGATTCTCATACCTGACCGCTGAGTTGAGCGTTTGCCAGGGGTTTTCCGTCGCGTTCATACAGCCAAAACTACGGACTTTTACGCTACGAATGGCTAACTTTGAAAGCAGAAACCCGGACAGCCGATGCCGGGTTTCTGCCTTTTTCACTCCATGACTACACCGCAACAGGTTAAATATCGCTGGATAGGCATCTCGCTCGGCTTGAGCATTGTCCTGCTGGTAGTTAAATTTACGGCTTATTTTCTGACGGCATCAACGGCCATCCTGACCGATGCCATCGAGTCCATCGTCAACGTCATTGCCAGCGGATTTGCCTTCTACAGCATCTACTTAGCCGGACTCCCCCCCGATCAGAACCACCCCTACGGCCACGGTAAGATCGAATTTCTATCGTCAGGTTTTGAGGGTGCCATGATCCTGTCGGCGGGATTGGTCATCATCTGGCAGGCCATTCTGAGCTTTTTTGTCCCGAAACAACTCGACAATCTCGACTGGGGTCTCGTGCTGATCGGCGTCACGGCCGCAGCCAACGGCTTTGTGGGCTGGCGGCTCATCCGGTCGGGCCAACAGACCGATTCGCTCGCCCTCACCGCCGACGGACGGCACCTGCTCACCGATACCTTCAGCAGCGTCATCGTGATGGTGGGAGTAGGCCTGGTCGTGCTGACGGGTCAGCGCTGGATCGACAGCGCGTTATCGCTGGTGCTGGCGGTGGTCATCATCTACAACGGTTCTCAGATCACGCGGCAGTCGGTGGCCCGGCTCATGGACGAAACCGACGCGCCCACCCTCGACCGCGTAGTGACACTGCTTAACGTTCACAAAGACCGCAACTGGATCGACGTGCATAACCTGCGCGTGCAGAAGTACGGGTCCGACCTGCACATCGACTGCCACTTAACGCTGCCTTACTACTGGGAATTGAGCCAGGTGCACGACGAGGTGCATCATTTTGAGGATACGCTGAAGGCCGGTTTCCAGGGTGAGGTTGAAATTTTCGTGCATACCGATCCCTGCATGAAGGAATGCTGCCACTACTGCCGCGTCGCCAACTGCCCCGTGCGGGCATCGGCGTTCATCCGCGATGTGGAGTGGACAGCCGCCAACCTGCCGCTCAACCAGAAGCATTTTGTGCCGATGGCCGTGCAGGAAGAATAAAATGGGTATTTAGGTGTTTTAGTGTTTGTTAGCCAGTGTGAACACGTACATACCTAAACACTCAAACACCTACACACTAAAATTCGGCTTCCTATGGCCAATTATCTTTACCAAATTAACCGTTTCGTCTTCCTGTTCGGCCTATTACTCAGCCTGAGCGCCTGCGTGAACGAGTTCGATCCGAAGCTCAATCCTAACACCGACCTGCTCGTGGTAGACGGTATTATCACTGATCTGCCCGAAACGCAGATTATCCGCATCAGCCGGTCCCGCTCCAACCGAGACAGTACCGTCAGTACGCCCCTTACCAAAGCAACCGTCGAGGTGCTGGTGAATGGAGGAGCCACTGCCCTACGCGAGAACTTGAAAGAGCCGGGCAGCTACCAATTGCCGGATAACTTCCGGGGACGGGTGGGCGACCGCTACCAACTGCGGTTCACGACCGCCGACGGAACCCGGTACGAGTCGACAACGGAGCCGATGGCGAGTGTTCCGCCGATTCAGAAAATTTACGATCAGTTTAACCAGCGCAGCATCGAGAAGGTCACAAAAGATGGCTACATCCCCTCCAACGACATTTACGTCGATTTTCAGGACCCCGCCGGTGAGCGTAACTTTTACCTGTGGCGCTGGACGCAGTACGAACCCCAAACCTGGTGTGCCTCGTGTCGGCAGGGGCGCTACTACCTCACCGACCTGGGCAATGAACTGGCGGGCGGCTGCGTCCCCGACAACAAACTGGGCACGTTCGAGCGCTTCGAGTACACCTGTTTCCAGTATTGCTGGGATATTTTCTACAGCACCGACGTCAACATCTTCGCCGACCAGTTCGCCAACGGGCGTCCACAGGTAGCGCGGCCAGTGGCCAAGATTCCGCTCCGGCAGACTAACCCGACACTCGTGGTCATGCAGCAGTTGTCGCTGTCGGTGGATGCGTATCGGTACTACCGGTTGTTTGCCGACCAGACGCAAAATACGGGAACGCTCGCCGACAGCCCACCCGCACCCACGGCGGGCAATGTGCGGAACGTGGCCAACGACCGGGAGAATGTGGTGGGTTATTTCTCAGCATCGTCCGTCTCCGAAAACCGGTACTACCTCGACCGCCGGAACACGCAGGGCGGTCTGCTCGATGGCCTGTTCTTTTACCAGACCGGCAGAATGCCGAACGTGGAGCCGCCCCGCGTAACGGGACCAATCCCGGTAACGCTGTCGATTTACGGGCAGGGCGTCCCGTCGGCAATTTGTGTGCAAAGCCGCAACCGCACACCCATCGCGCCGAAGGGATTTCGGTAAACGTACGTACCCACGGACGGTCGGCCGCTGCCGCTTCAGTCCGTGATAGTAGATGCTGCCGGTCACGGACTGAAGCGGCAGCGGCCGACCGTCCGTGGGTACGTACGTTTACCAGATTGTCGTGGCGCTTTAAAAACTGACTTAATCATGACAACGAACCGTTCCGGCACTGTACCCATCAACCGTCGTGTTGGCAGGCGTTGGGTCGCTGTCGTCTGGCTATTTCTGTTGGGCGGCATTCTGACCGGTTGTCGGCAATCTGATCCTGCGCCCGCGCCCATCACGCCCCCCGTTTCGGCGACGGTCACCACACCTGCTTCCATCACGGTGTCGCTGCCCGTGGTGTACGTGGGTAGTTTCGACAATTACCTGTACGCCATTGACACGACGACGGGCGTTCAGCGGTGGGCGTTCCGGGCCGACACGTCGATTCAGTCCAGCCCGGTGGTCGCCAACGGCGTGGTTTACGTGGGCAGCAACGACTTTAATGTGTACGCAATCGATGCGACGACGGGCCTGAAGAAGTGGGAGTTCCTCACCGGGGCGTTCGTGTATTCCAGCCCGGTGGTCGTCGATGGCCTTGTGTACGTGGGCTGTCAGGACGGTAAACTCTACGCCATTGACGCCGTTACGGGTGATCTGCGCTGGCGGTTTGGGGCTGACTTCGGCTTGTATTCCAGCCCGACCGTAGCCAATGGACTGGTGTATATCGGCGGTCAGGACACTAATTTGTACGCCGTTGATTCCGCTACGGGTTTACTCCGATGGGTATTTAAAACGAATAATTACATCCTGTCCAGCCCGGTGGTGGCCGACGGAATCGTGTACGTTGGCAGTCAGGACAATCAGCTTTACGCCGTCGACGCGCTAACCGGCAAACGGCGCTGGTCCTTCAAAACCGGCAGCCTGATCGACTCCAGCCCGGTAGTCGCCAATGGACGGGTGTATATCGGCAGCTACGATGGTAATCTGTACGCGCTTGACGCCACGACGGGTACCCGGCGGTGGGCCGCGAAAACGAATGGGGGCATTTATTCAAGTCCGGTGGTGGCCAACGGGCTTGTCTACATCGCCAGCCGCGACCACTCGCTCTATGCCTTCGATGAGGGCACGGGTGCCCGGCGCTGGGCGTTCAGCACGAACTATGACATTTATTCCACCCCCCTCGTGACGGGCGGAACAGTGTACGTCGGGAGCAACGACTTTAATTTCTACGCACTCGACGCCCACACCGGAATTCAGCGCTGGGTATTCAAAACAGATGGTATCATTGTCTCCAGCCCCGCGCTGGCCCAGCCGAACCGGGTAGCAGGACGGTATCCGGCCATCAGCGGAGCCGGTCAGTAAGAATATGAACAGATATATTACCCGTAAACGAACGTCTCTCGCCGTCATTGGTCTGCTGGTGGTCCTGTACGCCTGCGTGAACACCTACGACCCCACCTTTACCCCCAATACCAACCTGCTCGTGATCGATGGCGTCGTGACAGACCTGCCCGGACTGCAAACCATCGGTATTAGCCGGTCGCGTTCCAGCCGCGACAGCACCACCAGTACGCCCATTCAGCGAGCTGCCGTCACGGTCACCGTCAACGCTACGACGACCCTGCGCCTGAGCGAAGTGCAACCCGGTCTGTACCAGTTTCCCGCCGATTTCCAGGGGCGGGTGGGCAACACCTACCAACTCCGTTTTCGCACCGAAGAAGGCGTACCGTACGAATCGTCCGTGGAAACGATGGCGTCGGTGCCGCCCATTTCGAAAGTTTATGATCAGTTTAACGCGCAGGGCATCAGGACCACCGCCGACAGCCGTCCCGTGCCCACCAACGATGTCTACGTCGATTTTCAGGACCCCGCCGGGCAGACCAATTTTTACCTGTGGCGCTGGCGACTCTACGAATCTCAGTCGTGGTGCGCCACCTGCGAACAGGGCCGTTACAAAGTTGTGGACATTGGCCCCGTCGGGAGCGGGCCGATCAATGTGCTCGGTTGCGTCCGGGACTCGACGCTGGACCGGTTCACCGTATTCGATTACCCCTGCCGGGGCGTGTGCTGGGATATATTTTACAGCACCGCCGTCAACACGTTCGCTGATCTGTACGCCAACGGGCAGTTGCAGGTGGGCCGGAAGGTAGCCAGCATTCCCATCTACCAGCGCGATCCGGCGTCGTTGGTGATCGAGCAACTGTCGCTGTCGCCCAACGCCTATCGGTACTACAAGCTGTTTGCCGATCAGACCCAGAACACCGGAACGCTGGCCGACACGCCCCCGGCCCCCCTGGCGGGCAACGTGCGTAACCTGACGGACGACCGCGAGAAGGTGGTGGGCTACTTCTCGGCCGCGTCGGTAGCGGCTCAACCGTACAAACTCACCCGCCAGAACGTGACAACCGGCTCGTTTCAGGGACTTTTTTACGCCCTGAACCGACGCATTCCCAGCTTAGCTTTCAACCCTGACGGCACCCGGACCGGCATCCCGTCGGCGTTGTGCATACCCAGTCGAACCCGCACCGACGTAACACCACCGGGCTGGAATCAGTGAATTGAAACAAACCGTTTATAGCTTGACTCATTCCTACTATTCCAATGACCCGATTTGTACTACTATTTTCTTTATTTGTCCTGACCACCGTTGCCCACGCCCAGGTAATCGTGACGCTGAAGGGCACCGTGCGCGACTCGGTCAGTAATCAGCCGCTGGCCGGTATATCCGTCGTGGTCGACTTCCGCAGATCCCTCACTGGCACCACCACCGACGCTAACGGACGCTATTCCATTCGGTTGCCCATCGGGAATCACGTCGTCGTATTTCGCAGTGTGGGTTACGTTCCGTTTCGGCAGAACGTGGATCTGGTGGAGAACGAAACCATTGTCGATGGGCTGATGGTGACCGTATCGAGCCAGTTGGAAGAGGTCGTCGTGACCAGCAAGGGCTTCGACCGCACGGTGCGCCAACCGCTGCTGGGCGTCAGCCAGATCAACGTCTCAACGCTGCAGCGGCTCCCGGCCGCCTTGGGCGAGGTCGATTTGCTGCGGGGATTGCAGATGCTGCCGGGCGTAACGAGCGTGGGCGAAGCGGCCAACGGGGTTAACATCCGGGGTGGCACCACCGACCAGACGCTGATTCTGTTAGACGACACGCCCATCTTCAACCCGACGCACATGTTCGGGCTGTTTTCGGTATTTCCGCCCGATGCCATGAACGGCGTGGATCTCTACAAAGGCAACGTACCAGCCCGGTTTGGGGGCCGGGTAGCGTCGGTACTGGACGTGTCGCTCAAAAATCCCGGCCTCGACCAGTTCAAACTGACGGGCGGGGTGAGCTTGGTATCGAACCGGCTCATGGCCGAAATTCCAATTGTGAAGGGAAAACTGGGGGTGTTGGTGGCCGGGCGCGGGGCGTTTAACGATTTTCTGCTGCCGCTGGCCTCGAAGCGCTTAGACAATATAAAGGCCAAATTTGGCGATGGCGTCATAAAAGCGTTCTGGCGGATCAACGACCGCAACACCCTGACGGCGACGGGCTACGGCAGCTACGACTTTTTCCAGACTGAACTACTCGGCAACCTGCCCAATGTCAACGGCACGGCTACCCAGTACGACCACAAAACAATCAACGGCATGGCCCGCTGGCTGAGTGTGCTGACGCCCCGCCTGAACCTGCAAACGACGGTTATTTACGCCCGCTACGTCCCCCGGATTCTGTCGCCCGAACTCAACTCGGATAACAAGGTCATCCTGCGGTCGGGCATCGTACAGCGGCAGGCCAAATCGAACCTGAACTACCAGTTGACCAACCACAAAATCGAGTTCGGCGTCGATGCCACGCACTACCGCGTGGAGCCGGGGACGCTGCTACCCGGCACCAGCCCCAGCGTAAACACCATAACGACACCCACCGAAAACGCGCTCGAAGCGTCGCTCCACGCCGACGACGAGTTTGCGGTTAGTCCTAATCTGGCCATCTCGGCGGGGCTGCGCTACTCGCGGTTTTTATCGCTGGGGCCGTCGTTGGTGCGCCGGTATGCATCCGGCGAAGCGGTGGACGACTTCTCCGTCGTCGACTCCGTGCGCTACGGACCGGGGCGGGTGGCAAACACCTACGGCGGGTTTGAACCCCGGCTCGGCATCCGCTACGCGTTAAGTCCGAATTCGTCGGTAAAAGTGGGCTATAACCTGATGCGGCAGTATTTGCAGGTCGTCACGAACACCACCACGCCCCTGCCCACCGCCCGCTGGAAAACGTCGGATGCGAATATAAAACCCCAGATTAGTCAGTTGGTATCGGTCGGGTATTTTCAGAATATAAAGCAGAACAGCTACGAATTGTCCGTCGAAGCGTACTACCGGGCGACGCAAAACGTGATTGACTACAAACCGGGGGCTAATTTTCTGCTCCAGGCCTACCCCGAAACGCAGTTGTTGCAGGGCCGCAGCCAGGCCTACGGCGTGGAGACGATGCTGGCTAAGAAAAAAGGCGAACTGACCGGGTGGCTCAATTACACCTACGCCCGCACGTTCAACCAGGTCAGCGACGGCGTTGGCATTCGGGAGCGCATCAACGGGGGCGACTGGTACCGCGCCAACTACGACCGTCCGCACAGCGTCAACGCGTCGATCAGCATCGTCGCCGATAAGCACAACACGTTCGGGTTCACGCTGGCCTACAGCACCGGGCGGCCCTACACCGCACCCGAAGGCTACGTAATCAGCCAGGGCCAGCCATTTCCGTACTACAACGACCGCAACCAGGCCCGCCTGCCCGACTACCACCGGCTCGATTTTTCGTGGAATATTTATAACCCGACTATGCGTGCCCGGCACTGGCAGGGCAACTGGGTCTTCACGGTCTACAATCTCTACGGCCGCAAAAATGCTTACTCCGTGTTCTTCCGCACCGAAGACGGGCAAACGCAGGGCTACAAACTCCAGATCTTTGCGGCTCCGATTTTGTCGCTAACGTACAATTTTGTGCTGAAATGAATCGGTGGCCCACGGCCAAAGGCGTGAGCTGATACAAAGCGTAACCGATAGCAATGAATCACTAAAGGCAGGCATTATTAAATTGATGCCAAGGTGTGCATCCTGTATCAGCCCACGCCCGCACGGGCGGCCCCGTTCAGACGTGGGCCATTGGCATTATATTGACAAAAAAGTAGACCAAAGCCACTAATTCGGCTCTTGTACGGCTAAGTTGGAACAGCACACCGTCAATCTGAGTTGTACACGCTGACTCGTTCACAGGGTTTATGGCTAAACAAGCGCACCATACCGTATTGCACCGGCTATTTTGCCTGTTGATGGCCTTACACGTCATTAACATGAGCGTTGACGCGCCCGACGGGTATGCAAGGCGTGCGCTACAGGGCGAACAGCGCGAAGACCTATCCGTGAATGATATGGAAAGCCTGAGTGAATTAGTGCTGGAAGAATGCCTGGGCATGACCGACGCGGTGCCCGAACACGACGAACCGGACGATAATTCGTCATTGACTGAGTTCGAAGAAGAGTACATTGCTACACTGTCATTTGTATTTGCGCCCTTTTCGACACCCGCTCACTCCTTGGTAGTCACGAAACTCCTGCCGTTTCAGACCACCCACGTTCCCACGCCCGTCGTGGAAATCGTTGCCCCTCCCCCGCGTCACATGGCGTAATGCCACCGTCGGTACGCACATTGATTATGAGTTGTCGAACTGAATAAACGACCACTCTCGTTCGTCCGATCTTACTCAATCATCTCTTCAGTTCCATTTATTTACTGATCTGACCAGCATCAACCGCATTAGCGGGCAGTACGCCCACGCGGACTTTCTGGACCATTTCGACCTGACTATGCTATTAGAAAAACCAATTCCGTTTTCGTTTCTTTTCCGCGAAATCCGCCGGGAAGTCCTACTTGTTTTCATCTTTGCCAACATCGTCGTCATTATCAAGCTGGTCTTTGGTTTATGGTTTCTGACCATTCCCATTGCTATTCCCTCGCTGCTCGGCACCTGCATTTCGCTCCTGCTCGCCTTCCGCACCAATCAGTCTTACGAGCGCTGGTGGGAAGCCCGGATTGCGTGGGGGGGCATTGTTAACGACAGCCGCAGTTTTATCCGTCAGCTTCAGATGTTTCTATCCGACGGGCCGGAGCGTCAGGAAATTATTCACGAGTTTGTGCAGCGGCACTGCGCGTGGTGCTTCGTACTGGGCGACGTCCTGCGGGGGGCCGACGTGAGCGGACGGCTGTACGAGTTTCTGTCCCCGACCGATGCCCGGCAGGTGCTGCGGTTCGACAATAAACCCAATGCCCTGCTACTGGGTCACGGATTAGCCATCCGTCGGCTCTACGATCAGGGACGGCTAACCGACTTTCAGATGGTGCAGCTCAGCACAACTCTGACCAGCCTGACCGATTCGATGGGCCGCTGTGAGCGCATCAAAAACACCATTTTCCCGCGTACCTACACCTTCAACATGCAGATGTTCATTTATCTCTTTGCGGCCATTCTGCCGTTCTGCTTCGACGCGGATCTGTATTACTTAGATGTGCCGCTTGTGACACTGATTTCGGCGGCTTTCCTGCTGATCGAGAAGAGCGCCATTCAGTTGCAGGACCCGTTCGAAAACAAGCCGACCGATACGCCCATGACAACCATTGCCCGCACAATTGAGATCAACCTCAAGACAATGACTGAGTTCCAGACCGTGCCGGATAAACTTCTTCCGCAGGCGTATTATTCCATGTAGCCTCAACCTGATACCAACGCATCACGGGTAAGTTGCTGTTGTTTAAGGTTGATCTCGCCAAAACTAACAACCAGATCAAAAGTCTAAAGACCACTGAACAGTGGTCTTTTTTCGTCCAATCAGTTGATTACTAAGCCAAAATTCCGGTAGTTCGGCATACCGCATCAAACTACAGCTTACAATATTTACTCGAATTATTGTATTAAATCTTTTTATTTACCAATTTTGAGCCACTTACCTCCTCCAACGGAGGGGTATCAAACATTACTTTTTTCAATTCAGGTTGTATTCAATACCGGAAAGGCTGGTCGCACTACGATCAGCCTTTTTTTGTGTTTCCTTCACCTACCGCCCACAAATGCCTTTAAAATCGCAGTACTGGCAGGTTTCGATCTGGTCGGTTTTGCGGAACGGCTCGCTGGGGTCGAACAGGCGCTGAACAAGCTGGCGGAGCAGGTCTTCCGAGTGCTGAATGTACTGTTCGGGAGTATCGGCCTCGCCGAAGCGGACCGGATTCGTCTTGAAACCACCGGGTATGTCGCGGAATGAATAAAACCCGGCTTCTACGGGCATGTTTCCAGCGGGATAAATGTCAGCAATATCCCGATTCAGGGGCAACCCACCATAGTCGCGGATATTCTTGAGGGTCAGGTAACGGTACAGCCACAATTGCCGCATTTTGTCCGCTGCGCCATCGTTCAGCAGTTTGTCGGCTAAGTCTTTAGGTGTTTTGCTATCTAATTTAACACTGCCGGTTTTGTAATCCACAATCCTGATCTGCCCGCCGTACTGCTCAATCCGGTCGATTTTTCCGGCGATGCGCACCCGCAACGTGGGTTGGTTTGGTAAGTGCCCATTGAGTGGTACGTCGATGTACGTGTCTAAGGTTTGCTCGGTACCAATGACGGTCAGGCCCGTCAGGTCACTCTGCTGACGCTGAAAATCGAGCATCAGCTTTTTAGCCAGGTCGTAGAGGAGCAGGTTGATGCCCGACTCAATAACGCGGCCCCGCATGGTGTTGGCAAATTCGTCTTCGAGCAGCCGCACAATCAGAGCTTCGTCAACCGGCAAATTCTTCAGACGGTATTCCTTATCCAAGCGCTCCAGCACCAAGTGCATCCAGTTTCCGAAGTCGGCCGCGCCCATTTTTTCTTCGATATCCTCTTCCTCAGCGATATTCACGAGTCGGCTGAAATAAAACCGCATGGAACAACTGACAAACTGGTTCAGGTAAGACGGATACAACCCTCTGGTGGTGAGTAGTTTAATAAGGTCGGCCCGGATCGCTTCCGTTTTAGGAACACTGAGGTCGGTGAGGTTCGCGATCTTTTCGGTGCCCGCCTGACCGAAGCGCACCGTCGGGTGACTGATACGGATCAGGCCTTTTGAGCGCGGCACTAATTCGTGTTCGATCTGCCGGATGAAGCGGCTTCGTTCGCCTTTGCTATTGCCGTAGGCGTCGGTCGAGGTGGTGTAGAGCAGCACAATTTCACCCGCCCGCTGGAGCAGCCGGTAGAAGTGATACGCCATCACCGACTCCTGCTCGCGATAGGTAGGCAACTTTATATTCGGGTCAGACGCTATATCGAACGGAATCAGCGAGTTGAGATTGCGCGACTGCGGCAAAATTCCCTCATTAACCGACAGAATAATGACCCGGTCGAAGTCCAGCGCCCGTGTTTCGAGCATCCCCATCACCTGCAACTGACTCCGCCCTTCGCTCGTGAACGGAATGCTTGTCTGCCGGATCAGCTCGTAGAGAAACTGCCGGAAACTCCGCACCGTCACCGCAGCCTTGCCTTCGGCATCGACCTGCCGGTTTAGGGTTGTTTCAAGTTGGCGGAGCAGCGAAAAAAACAGGTATAGGTATTCGGTTTCGATGGCGTCCTGACTGTCGCGATAAACGTCGCGCAGCAGGTCGATGAGGGCGTAGAGGGTGCGGATGGCCTTCATTGGTTCCTCGTTGGGCCAGCGGGCAAACAGCACCCGAATCAGCGGATCGTTCTGTCCCAGTTCGTGCAGATCCTTTTCGGTCAGGTACACCCGCTGGTTCTTCACAATAGTCTTTGCAATCCACTGAAACAGGGGTTCAGGCGGCACAAAGTCACCCTTTTCGTTAATTTCGCCGAGCGACTGGCAACCGTGAATGCGCTCATACTGCTTCACGAATGGGTGATTAAGCAGTTTGACGACGTGGCGGTGGTGGAACTTCGGAATGCGCAAATCACGGCCATCTTTCGTTCGGAACTCGTGCACCGTCCGCTGCATCTCGAACAGCGTATCGACCAGCGTGAACAGCAGCGACGACCGTAGCGACAGGCCCATCGTCACGTTCAGATCCGTCACGTTTTCGTCCAGCGCGTACAGCACCGGTACCAGCAGCGTCTCATCGGCCAGCACGATGGCGGTTTTTGGAGAGGAATGGGAGCGGTCAGCACCATTCTCCACTGTCCTTTTTCCGTTCCCTGCCTGCCACTCCTGATATAGTTTCCCCGCTACTTTCGCCTGCATACTGGCATTAGGAACGCCGATGACGCGGATGTTTTTTTCGGTGCCGAGCAGGTTATTCTCCTGCCGGATATGCTGTTTGTTGTCTTTCGAAAGGAGCCACCCGTTATCGCGGTAGCGACGCAGAAAATCGCCCGCTTCCTGCCGTTTGTCGTCGAGGTAATACGGATCAGCATCCCAGATCAGTTCGGCTTTCTGCGCATCGACCAACACCCGGATAATGTGCTCCTCGGCCGCGCTGAGGGCGTTGAACCCCACAAAATACACCCGTTCGTAGGCCATGCTATCCCGAATCAGCGACTCCACGTTATCGGCCAGCATTCGGTAGGCCATACCCCGGTAGGCCAATCCCTGAGCGGTCAGGCGTTGATGCAGCGCGTGGTAGGCCGTGTGCAGGTTCTCGAATAGTTTGAAGTAGCGCGACGTGCCGGGCGTTTCCACGATGGGCTTCGCCGACGCGGGCCTGTCGACCTGCCAGCGTTCGAGGGCTTTAGCGGCCGTGAGGTAGGTAAACAGTTCGTGGGTGTTGACGCGGTACTGGTCGATGCGGTCGAAGTCGGCCAGCAGCACCGACGCCCAGCCGATGAACTGCTCAAACTCGACTAATGGGTCAATCTCCCGGAACACCTCGTAGAGTTCAAACAGCAGGCTGACCGAGTCGATCAACTGCACCCCCGCCGACTGCGTGATAAAGTCATCGACAGCTAATGCGTGGGGAGCCAGAAAGGGCCGGTCGGAGAGCGCGGCCAATTCGTCTAAAAATACAGAAACGGCCCGGCGCGTGGGCAGAATCACCCAAACCTCGCTCAGACTGGGGCCGTGGGTATCGAAAATTCGTTGGGCTGCTTGTTGAAGAAACGTCATTCGGTATCAGTCCGACAGTCAGTGAGTGAATCAGTCGGTGAGTCAATCAGTAAAGATAACCCACCGTCCGCCGACTATTGCCCGAATTGAGCGACAAATTCGCACCGAAGGAAATTCTCACCATGATACAATGTTCCAGCTACCTGCGCAAACGTTCATCAAACTCGTGAGGGATTACGGCTACGACTTTTACCTGGCTGATAAGCGGATGCAACGGATTGATAAGAACATTGCGAGAGGGCGAGTTTTTCAGGATCACCGACGGAATCAGGAAAGCCAGCGCGGGATAGGTTGGTGTCAGCCTGGACAACAAAAAGAATGGTAAGGTATCGGGATACTTGAGTTGGTCCTAGCCCGTTGGCAAAGCGGATAGCGGGATCTCCTCAATAACGTCGGGCAGTTCTAAGCTGATGCGAACGAAAGGCGGCAAATCCCGGATTGGCGTTCCGTCCAGATGGACCAGCGTTTCCAGCAGGGCCAGTTCAGGCGTAGTCGAGGTGTAGATTAGGGGCGTTCCGGGCGGATTCCAGCGTCCGCCATTGAGTCGGGCACCCTCACCCGTCAACACCGAATCGACAAACTGTCTTTTTTGAATGCGATAAACCAGGGCCATGCTTAACTGTAGACCCCGTATTCAATGCGGCCCAAAACCTGATCAACAACCTGAAAGCCGGTGGCCGTATCCAGCAGTTGTAAAGGCGACTGGCCGTCCAGTATCTCCAAGGGTCGGCGCAACCAGCGATTAAACTTGCCCTGGTCTTCAAACACCCGCAGGCCATGGGCAGCTAAGGCCTCCAGCAGCAACAGCCGTTCGGACTCTACCTTGTTCAGGGAACCACTCACTAACCGCCGGGCCATTGTTCGCTCGTTCATCGACAGCAGTACGGATAGTTCACGGATGGTCAGTTCCAGTAAGGTGGCTACCTGTCGCACCTGCCCATAGCCTATGCCTAAGCGGGAGCGTGTGATAAGTTCGAAGGGACTTGTTCGCTCCGGCAGTACACGAACCGTTGTATCAGCAGACAGCATCGGTGGCTGGCTATTGACCGGCTCAACCGGTTGATTTTTACGAACGTTCGTCATACGGAGTGCCAACAAAGTGTCAGTAACGTTACTGACACTTTACGTGAATTCAACGTAGTCATGCTGGGAAAAGTTTACAGACTAATTGACCGACAGAAACCCACCCCGCTACCTAAACCAGTGGAACGATCCGGTTTCTGGCCGCTCACAACGGCACCAGCCCTTATGTAGGCCTAACCCGACTTTATTGTACTACATTGCTCATGTTCTCCTCCTGACCTCCCCACCATGCTCCGACTTATCCTGATTAGTCTTCTCCTTTCCCTGGCGTATGGCCCTGCCTTCGCCCAACCCAAAGCATGGGAAGCCCAGTTGGATTCGCTACTGGTCGAATTACCCCGGGCCAAGCCCGATACCAACCGGGTCAATCTACTGAATCTGATAACTAATTACGATTCCTACATTAACCCCAATGAAGGTATCAGCTATGCCAGTCAGGCTTTGGCACTGGCCCGACGATTGGCCTGGAAAAAAGGCATGGCAAAATCCTATACTAGTTTGGGAAACCAATATATCATGAAATCCGATTATCCCCAGGCCCTGACGGCCTACTTGAGTGGCTTGAAAATAGCCGAAAAAATAAAAGACAAAAGCCTGATTGCTAGGATAACAGGCAATGTGGGTTTAGTTTACGTTAACCTGGCCAATTATTCCCAGGCCTTAGCCAATTATGAAAAAGCACTGAAAGGTGCTGAGGAATTAGGCAATAAAGGCGGAGTGGTGATTTGGCTGAATAATATTGGTGGCGTATACAATCAACAAGGTGAGTATGCCAAAGCGCTGGATTATCGGCTAAAATCGCTGAAACTAAATGACGCCATGGGGTTCCGAGGTGCAGAAAAGGAATTAAACTTCGATAACGTGGGGCAGAGTTATCTCAATCTGGCCGATTATCCCAAAGCCCTCGCCTATCTGCAAAACGGGCTGAAGCTGAGTAAAGCAAGCAGAAATAAAATCATATTAGTAAGAAGTTATAACAACCTCAGTAAGCTGTATTTGAAAATCGCCACGGACAGCAACGCCACTTTCTTAACTACCCTATTAAGGAGTGATAAAGCTAATACGTTAAAAAAAGCCAGCGCCTATGCCGACAGTGCCGTCGTTCTGGCCAAAGAACGGGGCGATTTACCCTATCTGTATCGAGCCTATCAAACCCGGAGTCAGATTCAGGACGCGCTGGGCGATCCACAGGCCGCTTTGGCGAGTTATCAAGACTTCATCAAAACCAAAGATCTGGTCATCAACCAGCAAAACACCAACCAAATTGCCGTTGCCACGCTTCAGTACGATTTCGACAAAAAAGAAACGGTCCTCCGCTATGAGCAGCAACTTTCAGCTATCCAACTCCAAAAGCAAAAACAACAACGAACCTATCTGCTGGGCGGTGTCGGTTTGCTGGTGGCTCTGCTGGGCTTCATTATGTATGGGTATTTCCAGAAACAGAAAGCCAACACCATCCTGCAACGGCAGAAAGAAGAGATCAATCAAAAAAGCGCTCAATTAGAGCAGTCCCTGATCGAACTACGTGCTACCCAAACCCAACTCGTCCAGAAAGAGAAGATGGCCAGCCTGGGCGAACTAACGGCTGGCATCGCCCACGAGATTCAGAACCCGCTCAACTTCGTCAACAACTTCTCGGAAGTCAGCACCGAGTTGGTCAGTGAGTTGAAAGAAGAACTGGACCGGGGCGACACCGACCAGGCCAAAGCCATTGCCGATGACCTCACCCAAAATCTCCAAAAGATCACCCATCACGGCGGGCGGGCTTCGGCTATCGTCAGGGGTATGCTCGAACACTCCCGCACCGGCATGGGCGAAAAGCAGCCCACCAATCTCAACGCCCTCGCCGATGAGTATCTAAAAATTGCTTATCAGGGGTTGCGGGCGAAAGACAAAGACTTTAATGCTGAATTAGTAACGGAATTTCAGGCAGACTTAAGCCCCGTCGATATGGTTCCTCAGGAGATTGGGCGGGTGCTGCTGAATCTCTATAATAACGCCTTTTACGCCGTCCAGCAAAAGCAGAAAACAGCCCCGCTTGACTACCGGCCTACCGTAACGGTTACCAGCGCTCAAGTCAATGGGCGAACCGAAATCCGGGTGAGCGACAACGGAACGGGCATTCCTGACGCGGTAAAGGCCAAAATCTTCCAGCCTTTCTTCACTACCAAGCCCACCGGCGAAGGCACGGGATTGGGCCTGTCATTGAGCTATGACATTGTCACCAAAGGGCATGGGGGAAGCCTGACGGTGGAAAGTCAGGCGGGTGAGGGAACGGCTTTTGTGGTGAGACTACCCTGTTCGTGACCACAACAGGAAAATAGGTTCTGTTTATTCATACCCGGCAATTCCATTTTTACATAAATTTGTAAAAATGGAATCAATATCCATAATTACATAGATTTGTGAAAAATGGATTATGTATGATAGACCGATTAATCTGGCCAGAAGCCCAACGGGCACTTACTAAATTTAGGGCATTGTGCATTACAGGCCCTCGCCAAAGCGGAAAAACGACGTTGAGTAAAAAGTTATTTGCGCATAAACCCTACGTAAACTTTGAGAATCCGTCGGTACAGTATGAAGCCGAACAAAACCCTCAATCATTTTTAGCGCAGTATACCAATGGGGCTGTGTTTGATGAAGTGCAGCGAACACCGCACGTTTTTCGCTATTTACAGGAAATACTGGATACGAATTCGCAACGGGGTCAGTTCATTCTGACCGGGTCCAATAATTTTTTGTTGCAGGAACAGGTTTCGCAGTCGCTGGCTGGCCGGGCTGGTTATTTATCACTCTTGCCACTGAGCTATGCCGAATTACTTCAGGCAAAGCTGGCCAGTAACCACATAAACACCCATATCCTGACGGGGGGATATCCCGAAATATGGCACGAAAAACTTAACGCTACCACCTGGATGAACAGCTACGTGCAAACGTATGTGCAACGGGATGTCCGGCTATTACGAAATATTACCAACCTCGCTACCTTTAATCGATTCATTTTTTTGTGCGCCAATTATGCGGGCCAAATCATGAATCGAGATGATCTGGCCCAGAAAACGGGCGTGGATACCAAGACTATTTTAGCCTGGCTTGGCTTGTTGGAAAATAGCTATATCGCCTTTCAGTTGCAACCCTGGTACAACAACATGAATAAGCGACTGATAAAAAGCCCCAAGCTTTATTTTTATGATACCGGCTTATTATGCTACCTGTTGGGCATTAAAAGTGAAACGGGTTTGCAAAACCATGCTGCGTACGGGGCCATCTTCGAGAATTGGATTATATCAGAAATAAGAAAGAATACGAGTAACGCTGGCCTGAACGAAGGTCTGTATTACTTTAGAGATAGTGCTGGTAATGAAGTTGATTTGATAATTGACCGGGAATCAGAACCCGTAGCTATCGAACTGAAATCCGGCACTACCGTCAATCCCGGTTCGTTTCGTGGATTAAAGTATTGGCAAAAACTTCAACCGAACAGCCAATGTCTGCTCGTACACGGCGGCAATACGAACGAGTTGGTCAATGACCGAATGAGCTTACTCCCCTGGACAGAAGTAGCTAACTTGTAGAAGGCATGGCGGCAGCCTGACAGTGGAAAGTCGGGAAGGTCAGGGAACCGAGTTCATGATCCAATTACCAACCGCAACCGTCCCCTCACGGACATAAACACCAATCTGTCAATTGGAGCCAAACCGGTCGACAAATTCACTAATCGGCTTGCCGCATCGCATAAACTGCATAAGGGGTTTATCCGCAACTATGCCAACGCTCCGTACAACTCCTCGCGCTGCGACTTCACGCGGGCGTCGGAAAGAAATTCGTCGTAGGTCATAAGCTTGTCGAGGATGCCTGCCGGAGTGATTTCGATGATGCGGTTGGCGACCGTCTGCACAAACTGGTGATCGTGGGAGGTGAACAGCACCGGCGCTTTCACGTCGATCAGGCCGTTGTTCAGCGATTCGATGGATTCAAGATCGAGGTGGTTGGTCGGCTCATCCAAAAGCAGGCAGTTGGCGCCCGACAGCATCATTTTCGAGAGCATACACCGCACTTTTTCGCCCCCGCTCAGCACGGTTGCTTTCTTGAGCGACTCCTCGCCCGAAAATAGCATCCGGCCCAGAAAACCCCGGATAAAGCTCTCGTCTTTCTCGACCGAATACTGCCGCAGCCAGTCGACCAAGTTCAGATCGGTCTGAAAAAACTTATCTTTTTCGGTGTCGTTCGGGAAGTACGACATCGTAATTGTAATACCCCACCGGAACGTACCAGAATCCGCTTTGCGCTCTCCAGCCAGAATGTCCAGCAGGGCCGAAATAGCCAGTCCGTCGCGGCTGAACAGGAATATCTTGTCCTGCTTGTTGACGGTGAACGACAGATTCTCGAACAACTTCGTACCGTCTTCGGCGGTATAGGTCAGGTTTTCGACCGTCAGAATCTGGTCGCCGGGTTCGCGCTCAGGTTTGAAATTCACGTACGGATATTTCCGCGACGACGGCTGAATATCATCGATGGTTAGCTTTTCGAGCAGCTTGGCACGGCTCGTGGCCTGCTTCGATTTAGACGCATTGGCCGAGAATCGCCGAATAAATTCTTCGAGTTCCTTGCGCTTATCCTCCGTCTTTTTATTCTGGTCCTGCCGCTGACGCGATGCTAATTGGCTCGACTCGTACCAGAACGAATAGTTACCGGCAAAGAGCTTCACCTTACTGAAATCAACGTCCACGATCTGGGAGCATACCTGGTCCAGAAAGTGCCGGTCGTGCGATACGACGATGACGGTGTTGTTGAAATTGGCTAAGAAGTTTTCGAGCCACAGCACCGACTCCACGTCAAGGTTGTTGGTCGGCTCATCGAGCAGCAGCACGTCGGGACTGCCAAACAGTGCCTGAGCAAGCAGGATGCGCACTTTCTCGGAGCCGTTCACGTCTGACATCATCGCATAGTGCAGGTCTTCTTTTATGCCCAGTCCACTGAGCAGACTGGCCGCGTCAGACTCGGCATCCCAGCCGTTCATTTCGGCGAACTCTGATTCGAGTTCGGCCGCTTTTTCGCCGTCGGCATCGGTGAAGTCAGTCTTAGCGTAGAGGATGTCTTTCTCCTGCATGATGTCATACAGGCGTTTGTTGCCCATAATCACCGTCTGCAATACCGGAAACTCATCAAAGGCAAACTGATTCTGACTTAGTGCCGACATCCGTTCGCCGGGGGTCATGGTAACGGTGCCGGTTTGCGGCTCAATTTCCCCCGACAGAATTTTCAAAAACGTGGACTTACCGGCTCCGTTAGCGCCAATGACGCCGTAACAGTTGCCGGACGTGAATTTTATGGTGACGTCATCAAACAGCACCCGCTTTCCGTAGCGAAGAGAGACGTTTTGTACCGATATCATGGTGTATTTTTTTGCTTCAGATTATGGTGCAAAGGTACAAAATTTTGACGGCAAGAATGAGCGAAATGCACCATCTGACCAGGTTTCGCCCAAGCAAACATGGCTATTACCAGCGCAATGACACGCTGGAGCAAACGATACGCTGACGAGATCGTCTACTTCCTGTTATGCAGATCTTAAGTATTGGCTACATTTAATTAACTTATAGTTATCTTTTAAAAAATAAAATTGACTAGATTACATTTAAGTTAACTAAAAAACTAATTCGTTTCATAAATTGTTACTCACTAACGTATAAATTCTATTTGTGCCATGAAAAAACTATACGCGTTTGTCTTACTATGGACGGCATTGGTGGCCTTATCGGTCTGTCAGGCTCAGACGGGCCGTTTCCACCGCGTTAGGGTTGAGATTAGCCCGGAACGACTCGAACACCTGTTCAATAACGGTTTGGAAGTGGACCATTTCAGTTACGAAGACAAGAAGGTGTTCACGGGTGAAGTGTCCGACGAGGACGTTGCTCTCTTTCGGCGGAATGGCGTAAAAGTGAAATACCTTATTAAAGACCTGGTTAAAAATTACCAGGCTATTAAGTAATTAGGCAAATTTAGAATAGATCAACTATTTTAGCGGCATGAGCCGCAAAGAAAAGCATATTGATCTTGTTGAAGCCGAGCTGATTACCTT